>NZ_VYIJ01000029.1 GCF_008709555.1 Thermoplasma sp. | reverse complement strand
TGCATATTCTGGATCAGTGTCGGTTATATCCGGACTCCACGATGTCATCGCAAATATACCTGTTGCGGGAGCCTCCAGCATAGCCTATAGCGAATATACTGGGAATATATACGTTTCCCAGTACAGCATGGGTACTATGGCCATGATCAACCCATACAATTACACCATAGTCAAAGTTTTTCCTGCGGGGAAAACTCCATCGGGCCTTGCTATAGACCCAAAAAATGGAAATATATTCGTGAGCAATCAGGAAGCAAACACCGTAACTGTACTTAATTTCACCGGTTCATTAATCAAAATTATTCCAGTCCGTTCTGATCCGCTCCAGGTGATCTATGATGTACAAAGTGAACAGGTTTACGTTTCAAACTTCGATTCTGATACTGTATCAGCTATCTCTGCATCCAGTCTCAGCGTTGTTGCAAACATGAGCGTGGGCCTCAATCCATACGGTATATTCTGTGGAAAAGAGAATAGGACAATACTGGTTGCAAATGAATATACCAATAATATAACATTAATTAACACCTCCACGGATAGAGTCCTCCAGAGTATAACTATCGGATCCGGCCCTCAGGGAATATGCTTTGATCCAGATAATTCGGAGTTGTACGTGACAAATGCCTATTCAAATTTTGTATATGTCCTGGATAAGAATTATAGGGTATCAGCAAAGATTTACGTGGGCTGGGGGCCATCGGGAATAGCCTATGATCCATACAATGACTATGTATACGTTGCAAATTATGATACGGATAATGTTTCTGTGATAAACCCACAGACGGAAACCGTTCTGTGGAACATAAAAGTAGGGAAAGGGCCAGCTGGAATTGTTGTCGATCCTTCAAACGGCTATGTCTATTCAGTAAATCAGCTTTCAGATAACATTTCCGTAATAGATCCGTCCGACAATTCTGTTATACATTCGATAAACACAGGCTCAAGCCCTTTCAACGGGGTATACGATCAGTCCAATAATCTCATATACATTGGTAATTTTGGTTCTAACAACGTTTCGATAATAGATCCGGTTGATGAAAAGGTAATCTCGTCGATTCCGGTTGGTTCCGGGCCACAGGATCTGACATACGATCCGCAGAATGGAGAAATCTATGTGCTAAATTTCAATTCAGATAGTGTTTCTATTATAAATAGCGAAGAAAGGGTAATAGGGACATTGGCTACAGGTAAAGGTCCAGAGGGTATATGCTATGACGAATACGATAACAGTTTGTATATTTCCAATTCCGGGGCGAACAGCGTTTACGTGATCAATGCGACATCTGTTAGCTTGGAAGCCGTGATCCAAGTAGGGGTTTACCCATTTAGAGATTGTGTGGATCCTTTCAATGGCATCGTCTTCATTGCAAACACCAACTCCGGTACAATTACCATATTGGAACCGTTGAGCCACTCCCCAGGATATACCCATTCACCATACTTGGCCTACAGGATATGGTTCATATTTGCTTCAGTAGTTGTGCTTTCTGTGGTTATTGCGGTATACATTTTATTGGCGAGATATAAAAAATAGATATATAGTCCCAGATAGGTCAGAGAAAACTTTAAGATGGACAAGAGAATGTTAGAACATGGTCTTACCCCGAAGGAAGGACATAAATAGTATCGTATCGGAGAAGAGACGTGAACTCCGGGACCTTCCTACGGTACTTGTTCCTGTGTGGCAGATAAAGATCAGGGAAAGATTTGGCATAAACGTTGACAGGGAGATAGCTAAATACATCGTACTTGCAGCTCACGAAAACGGTACTTGGAAGAGGCAGAGGGCTACACGCAAGATAGAGAAGCTACTGATGGATAGGGGAGAAAGCAAGGAGAACTCTGCCAGGATAGCAAAGGAAATAATTGATCTTGTTATAGGTACACCAGAATACTGATGGGCGTCAAGAATGATCTGGAGATCAGGCTCCAGAAACTTCAACAGCAGGAAAATTTTAAGAACCATCTGGAGCAGTATCCAACGGATGCGTCCACTGCAGCATATTTTCTGATCGAAATTTACAACGACGGAAATATTGAGGGAAGATCGGTTATCGATGCAGGAACAGGTAATGGTATACTGGCCTGCGGTTCGTATCTTCTTGGCGCAAGATCGGTCACAGCATTCGATATCGATCCAGATGCCATAGAGATAGCAAAGAAGAACTGCGATGGTGTAAATTTCATGGTTTCCGATGTTTCAGATATAACCGGCGAATACGATACCTGGATAATGAATCCACCATTCGGTTCAGTCGTGAAACATTCGGATAGATCTTTTATCGATAAGGCTTTCGAAACCTCCAGATGGATATACAGTATAGGCAACGCAAAGGCGAGAAATTTTCTTAGAAAGGAATTATCAGCGAGGGGAGAGATATTCAGGGAGGAGAACGTATATATAACGATTCCAAGGATCTACAGACACCACACATCAGATCGTGCTAGGATAGACGCGGTTATTTTTGGCGTCAGGAATCATTCGTTCTGAGGTTTTGGTATGAAGATCCCGGTTGGATCTGATATGTCCTCATAGCGGTCTATTACGACGTTGCCTCTCATTATCACATATGCTGGAAATACGGCATCCATGCCGTTGAATGGGCTTACCGGAAACTTCGAATGAAGCCTGTTGTCATCGATCCTTTTCATGCTTGTGAAGTCGATGACCATGAAATCAGCATCGTACCCAATCTCTATTTTTCCTTTCTTTATGCCGAATATTGAGGGCGGATTCTCTATTGCAGTCTTGTAGAGGACGTCCAGGGGCATAACCTTCTTCTGAACTAGAGCCAAGAACAGCGGCACCCTTGTCTCGACACCAATGATGCCGGATTTTGCGAATTCGAATTCCCTCTTATCGTCCTCGGTATGCGGCGCATGGTCTGATGAGAGTATATCGAACTTTCCATTTATGTAATCATCCAGGAGCCTCCTCTGTGTTCCGCTATCTCTAAGCGGTGGGTTGACCTTTCCGACTGCGCCGAGGGGCATCTCATCGTTAAGCAGTAGGTGATGCGGTGTGACCTCCCTCAAAAAGTTGCCATTAACATCTGGAGAGGTTATGTGGGCCATGATCTTGGTCTTTATATCAAGGCCGCTAACGTATTTCGCAGCTTCAATCTCGCATTCAACCGGCCTTGCTAGGTTGTGATCCCTCAGGTTCTTCTCCTCAAACCTATGCGCCTTTAGGCATTTTTCTGATTCTCCATGGAATACAACTGGATATCTCTTCTCATTTATAGTTCTGATATCGTCATCCGTGATGGCCTCGGTACCGGTAGAATTTGTAGATCCTCCCAGGTAAACTTTCAACCCTATGCTCCTTCTGTCGATTAGAAAGGCGTTTTTTCCTGTTTCCATGGAGTAAAGTGAGAAATCAGCGTATGACGTTGAATCAATGACGCCGAGCTTATCACTGAAGGCATTGTAATCCGTTATGGGAAATCTGTTATTGGGCATGTCCAGTACATATGTTGTTCCACCATATATGGCCGACAGCGAACCACTGCCAAAATCCTCCTTTTCAGTTTCACCAGGCGTCCTGAAGTGCACATGTATATCTGTGGAGGCGGGAAGTATGGCCCCATCGTATCTTGTCTTTGGTATGTTGCCTGCGTCCTTCCTTATATCAGCGATCTTTCCATTGGATACTATGACCTCGAGATAATCGAATTTTCCGTTATAGTAAAAGTTGCCACATATGGCCCTATCCATGTACACCACTAAGATAGGATATCAGGCTATCATAGAAAAGCTTCCCAGTTGCCTGATCTTTCCTGGAATCATCATACATGGCCTGATATGGATAGTATATCCGCTCTGGATGTGGCATGAGTCCTATCACGTTTCCGTACTCATTTGTCAGCGATGCTATGGAGTCTACGGATCCATTTGGATTCCATGGATAATCGTCCGTAATACCGTTCGGATCCGAATACTTGAAAAGCACCTGATCGTTTTCATACAGCTTCTTCAGCACAGATCTGTCGGAAACGGCGATTCTGCCCTCCGCATGCGCTACGGGTACCTGAAATGGGCCCTTATCCCTGAATGCGTCCCTGAAGATCGGGTTGTTAGATGTCATTGTCATATAGGTATAGCGGCATTCGAATCTTCCGGATTCGTTGTTTGTCAAGGTGATCTCTTCTCTGTTCCAGATTAACCCCATCTCCATTATTACCTGGAATCCGTTGCATATCCCTATGAATGGCTTTCCAGAATCCACAAAATCGCCTATCTCTCTTCCAGCCACTGCGGAGAGCCTTGCAGCGAATATAACCCCTGCCCTTATGTAATCCCCAGCCGAGAAGCCACCAGGAACGATGAGCGCATCATAATCTGAAACGTTCTTCCTACCAGATGATATGTCACTGACATGCAGATAATCTGGATGACCACCACTCCGCTTTACAGAAAAATATACTTCTGTTTCGTTATTTGTGCCCTCCATCAGGAGGATTCCAACCTTTGGGATATTCATATCATTACTTGCCCGCTGCCCTCTCCTTCTTCTTGAGCCTCAGTCCGGTGTATCCACACTTCCTGCATCTTGTGGCTCGTATCGAGTTCCTGGCGTAGCAACGCATGCATATCTTCTTATTGAGACGGCGTTCAACCGCTTCTGGAAATGCCATTGAGTTCACCTTTTATTTATCACCGCATCGCAACCCAAATCCTTTGATATCATGCAGATCGCATTTTATGCGATGGCGATCTTGCTGGGAGCGATGCAGAGGTTGAGCCTGATTTCAACTTCCCTGCCCAATTTCAACTATTTACTTAAACCTTATCCTGAGCTTCCCTCTTCTTGAAATAATCTTTCCAGCGCTTGATCAGGTCATCCAGCGATACACATTGACCCATGATACCGATCCTTTGGGAGGTTCAATATTTGCACGCGGGCGAAATTATATTAATTCTGGATATATGATGTACGGTGATTCCAGCACAAGCAGTAATCGTACTTGTCATAATCGCCCTGATAGTTATAAGGGCCTCCATAAGGGCATTTCGTGGAAGGAGATATTCCATGGCAAGGCTGATAAGGCTACCAGCATTATACATAATACTCTCTGTCGCTCTGTTGCTGATCGATTTTGCCGGTAAATACATCTATTATTCAGTGCTTCTGCTTATACCGGCTGGCTATATGGTAGGGACTCGTTTCGGCACCCAGGCAAAGTTCTTCTACAGATCGAACGTTCTTTACTTCACTAGATCGCCCGTTATATTCATCGTATGGCTCTGCTCCTTCTTTGCGAGAATATTTCTTGAATTCTTCATAAAGACAAATCCAGAGATCAATCTGATCATAGATTCCATACTCTCCTTCAGCGCTGGCATGATCCTCGGAGAGAGCGTATATCTCCTGACTATGCACAATGATACCGCATTGAGTGAGATCGGTGACTCACGGACGTGACAAAAAGATTATTCACAATCTCCGCATGCAATAAGAGATCTGACATGAAGGCTGCCGTGGTTTATGAGCCGCTCGGAAACGAAAATTTGAAGATCGAGGACGTGGAAGACCCGAAGATTGCAGATGGCCAGGTTCTCATAGAGGTGAAAAAGGCTGGTCTGAACCCTGTCGATTACAACACAATCAATGGCAGGTTAGTCTACAAGCTGAGCCCGCTTCCGCATATCCCAGGAACTGAAGTCTATGGGGTCGTGGCTCAGGACGGAGGCGGCTTCAAAAAGGGAGAACGTGTCGTCGTTTACAACAGGGTATTCGATGGAACATGCGATCAGTGCATATCCGGAAACGAGCACCTCTGCACCAGCGGCGGAATATGGGGAGTGGTATCAAATGGGGGCTATGCACAGAAGGTTGCTGTTCCGCAGAAGAACGTTTTCAGGCTGCCGAATAGCGTCAGCGATGAGCTTGCGGCCAGCATCGGCGTTGCAGCGCTTACATCATTCAGGGCATTGAGGGTAGCTGGCTGTGCTCCGGGGAAATCGGTTCTGGTATTCGGTGCATCCGGAAACACAGGCATGTTCGCAGTTCAGATGGCTTCTATGATTGGGTGCGATGTCTATGCTGTTTCAAGGAAGGATTGGGTCGAGGAATTCGGCGCAACTGAGGTGTTCGAGGCCGACAAGATACCTGAGAGCATGAGGTTCGATATAATAGTTAATCCACTCGGAACCATGTTCTGGAAGGAATCGCTGAAGCATCTCAGTATACGTGGTTCTCTGGTCACATTCGGGGTTTTCACTGGAAGGGAAGGATCCTTGGACATCGCAGAACTCTATACGGGCGAGAGAAGAATACTTGGATCGACTGGAGGTACCAGGTCGGATCTCAGGGATCTGCTTGAATTCATGAAGACGCATGACCTGCGGGTGAAGATATCGAGGGAATTCAAGCTTAACGAGATCCACGAAGCTCTGAAATTCTACAACGAGGATCACGAAGGCAGGATACTCATATCGATGAGAGTATCCTGATCCTATCAGATATGTTTCCGCTGAATATGTAGGATGCTGAAACCACGATATCAGCTCCGGCATTTTTTACAATGCGGGCCGTATTATCGTTTATGCCGCCATCAACCTCTATCTTCGTTTTCAGACCGTTCTTCCTGATGAAGGTGGACGCTTCATGTATTTTGTCGGAAACATCTATGAATTTCTGCCCTGAAAATCCAGGATATACCGACATTATCAGCAGGATCTGGGCATATTCAAGTAGATCGGAGACCTTGCTGAACGGCGTGTCGGGATTTATGACAATGCCGGCATCCACGCCCTCATCCCTCATCCTCTTGAGAAGACCCAGAGTGTTTATAGGGCTCTCATAGTGAATGAAGACGAGATCGCCGGGCTTTGCAAATTTGCTGTAGTACAGATCTGGGCGCATTACCATTAGATGGCTCTCTATCCTTATCCTCGAAATTGATCTGAGGAAGTCGTAATAATCAGGACCTACCGTTATGTTAGGCACGAAGTTTCCATCCATGACGTCAAGATGGAAGGATGTGGATCCGGCGTTCTCGCACTCTCTGACCTGGTCCTGTATCTTTAACAGTGAAGCTGCGACTATAGACGGAGAAACGAGCATCGAAACGCTATTTTAAGAGGTTATAAAAATGTTGGGTATTCGCTGGGCTCAGCAAAACATATGCAGTTCCATGAAGAGGAGAGATCAGGCAGCGAGAAACTGAATAAATTAACGAGAATCCTGAAATAGGCATCATTACCATTGCTGAGATGCCAGATAGTTTTTAATACACACACTGCATATTAAAGTTAGATGCAGACGGAGCCAGAGTTGTATCTCAAGAGATTTGTTGATTATATGACCGGAGAGAGAAAGAGCAGATACACGATAAAGGAATACAGATTCCTCGTTGGGCAGTTTCTTTCCTTCATGAATAAGAGACCCGAGGAGATCACGCCAATGGACATTGAAAGATACAAGAATTTCCTGGCCGTAAAGATGAAATACTCAAAGACGAGCCAGTATCTTGCCATAAAGGCCGTCAAGCTGTTCTACAAGTCGCTGGAAATCAGAGTACCTGTGAACCTGACCCCGCCAAAGAGGCCATCCCACATCCCAGTGTATCTCTCCGAGGATGAGGCAAGGCGTCTGATAGAGGCTTCCAGATCAGATGTGCGCGCCCATGCCATCGTTTCTGTCCTGGCATACACCGGCATGAGGGTCGGTGAGCTCTGCAATCTGAGGATAAGCGATGTTGACCTTCAGGAGGCCATAATAAACGTGCGATCTGGGAAGGGAGACAAGGACAGGATAGTTATAATGTCTGAGGAGTGTGTTAAGGCCCTGGCATCATATATGGATGTCAGGCTTTCCATAGAAAGCGACAATGACTATCTCTTCGTGAGCAGCAGGCATGTCAAATTCGATACTTCAACGATAGAGCGCATGATAAGGGATCTCGGTAGAAAGGCCGGCATACAGAAGAATGTAACTCCGCATGTTCTCAGACATACGTTCGCAACGTCTGTACTCAGGAACGGGGGAGACATAAGGTTCATACAGCAGATCCTAGGTCATGCAAGTGTGGCCACAACCCAAATATACACACACCTCAACGATTCAGCGTTAAGGGAGATGTACACGCAGCACAGGCCAAGGTATTAGTGATCCCTTGACACAAGATAATCTGAAAGCCAGGCCAGATAGTTTTTTGCGCAGCTGTTTCCCTTTATCCTGTCCAGATACTCCTTTGACTTGACTACGAGACTATCCATCAACCTTACAGAATAATCATAGGATCCGCTGTTCATCACGATGCTCTTTATCCTTTCGAACTCTTCTCTTGTAACATTGCCCCTGCGCAGTATGTGGTCTATGAACTCCGCATCCTTCCTGTCAGAGAACTCCATGGCCTTGATCATAAGCAGAGTTCTTTTCCCCTCGTTAACATCGCTGTATATCGATTTCCCGGTGGTTGCCTCATCACCAAAAAGACCAAGTATATCGTCCTTGAGCTGGAATGCTATGCCCAGCGTGCGTCCGAAGAGCCTGAGGTCCATTATCTGGTCATGCCTTCCACTGAGCAGCGCGCCCATTGCAAGTGGCCCCTCAAGCGTGTACCTGGCAGTCTTCCAGAGGTGCAGTCTTATCAGGTCGTTTTCCCTGAAGTCGTCAAGAGTTCCGGAAACAACATCCAGGAACTGACCGTAGCCCGTCATCTCAATTGTCTTTGTCAGCTCGAGATCCGCCATTAGGAGAAGGCCAGGATCGAAGCCAGAGGTTATGAGGCTCTCGTGCGCGTATGTTTCCGCCAGATCCCCGGCAACTATCGCCAGGCCTTCACCCATCCTCTTTCCCCTCTCAGATCCGGAGAAGAAGGATCTCCAGAGCCTTATGTGCATGCTCGGCCTTCCTCTCCTTAGATCGCTGTCATCGATAACGTCATCATGTATGAGCAGGTATGACTGTGCGAGTTCTATTGAGATTGATGCATCGAAAATAGCCTGGTTCTCGTCGGCAAACAGTCTATATCCCAGAACCAGGAATATTGGGCGAAGCCTCTTGCCGCCACCTTCGGTGTATTCCCTTATCATCCTTATGACCCTTCTTGAGAGGTCATCCTTGGTCTCGGTCTCCTTCCTGTCAAAGAACCTTGATATCCTCTCATCTATGCGCAGCTTGTAGTTGTTTATGGTTTCACGAGGGTCTTCCGTTTCTATCTGCATTTTCGTGAGTATAGCGCGTTATGTTAAAAATGTTTTTGATGCGTCAGGAAACGGGCTTTGATCTATAAAATCCATAACAAGAACTGCTGTTCTATCACGACAAGGC
>NZ_VYIJ01000028.1:5207-9515 GCF_008709555.1 Thermoplasma sp. | reverse complement strand
TCTGGATGGATTCGAATCTGATGTCAGTGAGGAGGGTTAAGTCGTAACAAGGTATCCGTAGGGGAACCTGCGGATGGATCACCTCCAAGTTAGAACACTGGCTGGCATCTGCCCAGACCATACCTTTAAATTTCCTTTTTTTATAATGTTTTGTTTCGGTGATTCGGTGTCGATTGAAGATAAGGCTGAGGAAATTCAGCAGAATCTGGAGAGAAGGTTTTCCAGCATCGGGAAGGGAAAATATGCGAGGATCCTTCGCATGGCCAGAAAGCCAACGAGGGACGAATACATAAAGGTGCTGGTCATAACGGCCGTTGGCCTCCTGATCATAGGAGGCGTTGGCTTCATAATATACCTGCTTATGGACGTATACTTCAAGATACCTTAAGGTGAAATCCATGGAAAATGCCAAGGAATATGAATGGATATCTTTCGATGTTCCCGATCATATAGTTGCGGGTGCTGGAGAGGCAATAAACCTTAGATTCAGCATAAAGAATATACAGAACGTGAAGAGAAAATTCAGGGTCGCCATAGGTTACCGGATAGAGGAAAGCGACAGCACCGTTGACTGGAAGTCCGTCTTCAACATAGGCAAGAAGAACGAGGTTTCGCTGCTCGGGCAGGGAAAGTTCGAGGATGATCTGGACATCGATCCGCTGAAGTCGAAGAATGTTGACATAACGATTAATGCACCGAAGGGAGCGTTTCCTGACGACAGGATGACGATGACCATCTCCATAGATTCGGAGGACGGTGTGCACAGGTTCACGAAGACCATCGATATCGTTCTAAAGCCCGTGATCGTGGCCCTGAAGACAACGGTAGGTTCAGAGATCCAGGTTGCTGTGGATCTGAACAACAGGGCAGAAAAGGACAGGGAGGACAGATCCGGAGATGGGAAGAAGCTCCCCAGCGAGGTCTATGCCATAATGGCCCCTTACGAGATCAAGGGTTACATATTCGTGGAGACCATGCATCCAGATCGGATATCATATCTGGCAAGGGATATCAGGGGATACAAGGGCATGGTTTCCGGCAAGATAGACCTGGAAGAGATAGCGCATTATCTCACGCCTAAGCCAGCAGTATCCGGTCTGGAGCTCGGATCCCTTGTTGAACTTGTGGAGGGCCCATTCAAGGGAGAGAAGGCCAAGATAATATCCATAGATTCCGTGAAGGAAGAGGTAACTGTTCAGCTGGTCGAGAGCATGGTGCCCATACCTGTCACGGTCAAGGCCGAATCCATAAGGCAGCTAAAATGAAATGAAGATCAAGAGCCTGTCAAGGGATGAACAGTCGAGGATAAAGAAGAGGTTTCAGGATCTCTTTGAACATCCGGATAATCTCGTCCCAGATCTGCTTGATTCCTCCTTTTTCTGTCCGATCGAATCCTACAGGAAGAAGATCAGGAAGATGGCAGAAAAAGGCGATTTTTCATACTCAGGTTCGGACAGCTTTCTCTCCGCGGTATCAGAAACCTACCGAGCGATGGAATCCGACATTCCAATGATGGGTATCCTCAAGACGCCTTATGGGAGCCTCAGCTACGTGAAGCGTGGAAACATCGACGATCGAGTCCTCGCAGGCGTTCAGAACTGGGACAACGACACCTGGAGGATGCTCGCCTTCTACAACCTTGTCATGTCCAGGAACATACGGATATTTTCATCCAGGAACCATTACCTCGCCTCATGCAGGAACACGCCTCCACCAGTAGAATTCATCGAGGACGTGCTGAACGAGGAAGGCATAAGGTTCGAAAGGGAAGGCTCAAAGATCAGGGTGGGGGTGCAGGATCCATCCATCCGCATAACGGTGATGTCTTCTGTAACCATAGATGTACATTCAGATTCAAAGTACAGAACAGGATTCTCCCTGCTGAAGCACATGCTCATGAAGGCCCCCGATCAGGACATCGGTATGGATTCTGATTTCCTCAGATGCGCAGGGCCTGACGATGCATCCATAAAGAACAGGTACCTCGCGGGTGAGATCGATGACAGGCATGCGATCGATCTGATAACCTCAGGCAGGAAGACCAGGGTGGTTAAATCCGGGAAATACGCCATAGGATCAGCATGCTACGACAGCTTAGATTCATTCCTTTCGGCTATAGACGGGTCAGGCGAGTACTCAGAATTCATAAGGAGATACGGTTCTGGGATATATCTGGAATCTCCGTCCCTCGTGAAGGTCATGGAGATAGTATGGCCTGTCCTTGGCCAGGACATATCGCAGGCAAAGATAGGCAGATATGCGAAGACGTTCTCCGAGATGATCTCCGCGAGATCCCAGCTTGAAAATGGGGTCAGCATCGGGTTCGAAGCGTGGTCCGAGGATTCGCAGTTCCTGGCTGATCTCATAAAGGCCTACCGATCTGGTGGAGTGCAGTCCGCCGTCCTAAGCATGAGGGACAGGGCCAAGAACCACGTTCAGAGATCAATACTCTATGCATTCACAGCAGGCGTCGGTGGCACATCAGTTGGCTACATATTCGATGAGGATGACAGGAAGCTTGGAACAGAGATATCCGGCTATGTGGGCGCAATAGCCAGGTCTGAGAATGTTGAGGAGAACCTGAAGAAAATAAGGGCGTATATACCATGACATCGAAGCATTTCATAACAAAGAAGGAAGCGAAGAGGATATGGGAAGCAATGGCACAATATGGAATAGAAATATCTGGGGAAAGCCTTGAGGTGGCCGTTCAGAAGCAGGCATCCGCCTATTACATCGGAGGAAAGCCAATGGTTTTCGATTCAGGTGGCATCCTCATCCCCAGCGTCTATCTTCTCAACTACAGGAACCCGACGAGGAACGTAGTGGCCATTGACGAAGGTGCGGAGCCCCACATACTCAACGGAAGCGATCTCTTCGCGCCAGGCATCGTTTCAATGGACGGCGGGATAAAAAAGGGCGACATGGTATTTGTGAAGAGCTCAAAGGGCTACTTCATGGCCGTTGGCATCGCAGAGATGGATGCCGCAGAGGTTATGACAACGAAGAAGGGAAAGGCAGCACGGACAATTCATTTTCCGAACGACGAACTGATGAGCGCCTTCTCCTAGATCAGATGTACTTCAGCCACTCCATTATTGGGTCGTCGTCCGTCAGATCGTTGTAGGTTGTACCGAAGCTGCTTATGGTCTCGAACCTGTAAAAGTAAACAACCCCGTCATCAAGCTTCCCGTACATTATATGCTCCACGGGAAGGTTATCCGGCAGGTGGGGTATGGCCTCGGGAAAGTTTGGTGAAAAGTGAACCTCAACCTCGTCCCCCTTCACGACCAGTGAATAGGATCCGTTTGCCTGCACGTACGTTTTCAGGCGGTTGAAATCTATATTTGGCTTCATCGCTCATCAATTTATTCTTGATATTTAAGGGCATCTGGGTGTCTTGGCAGGAAGATATACTTGATGCCAGAGGCATATATCGATGCAGCAGCCTCGAAAACTCAGGATCAGTAATATATGGCTATGTCCATCGTTACCGTGTTGTTCGAGCCCGGAGGATTGATCAACAGTACTGTATATTCGCCGGAGGATATGTGGCCTCCATACACCAGGATCTTCGGGGAGAGCAGATGGTTTGGAGCGACCATTATGAGAGCTCTTAGACCGTAGCTGTTGTTCATCGCGATTAGCTGCACGTTTCCAGTTGTGAAATTCTCCCTAAGTTCGGATAAAAACAGGCCCGCATGGCTATATGAAATTATCACGATTGCGAAATCGGATGTGGCGATTATGCTGGAATGTTCGATCACATGGAAGCAGCCAAAATAGCCGGAAACATTGAAGCCTTTCTCCATGATCTCCATGGATGCAAAATGGTAAACACCGTCAAACCTCATAACAGATTCCTGCGATCTGTAGAGAGCGTAGAGCGAACCAGCTGCAGCCAGAACAATGACAACGGCTATCGCAGCCCATCTTACCGCCCTTCCGACTCTCGCCATAACCGTTCTAATCAATGATACGCCCATATGGTATAAAAAAAGTTTGTTCTGATAGAAATACCAGGTCCGATCTAGGCAGTCGCGTGCCTCCGTGAACACTCGGCAGAGCAGGGATATCTGAACGGCTGAGTAGGGTCGAAGATCGATCCGATGAAATATTTTTTAAACGACCGCGCATGTCTGAACCATGCTGAACAGGATCTATGTTATCCCACACGGCGATGAGATAATTGATAGGGAGACGCGGGAGGACCAGGCCATGTACGATGCCATAGCGAGGTACACGGCCGGAGACGATTCGGACACCTTCGTCGTGGTGAGCCCCCACGGAATCGTGCTGGACAGCTAT
>NZ_VYIJ01000028.1:0-5197 GCF_008709555.1 Thermoplasma sp. | reverse complement strand
ACGTACTCCAGGACAATAACAGGATACTACAGGACGAAGAGGCACGTTCTGCGGAAGAGGTACGAGAACGCCATGGACCTCGTCGATCTGATCGCGGGGCACGAGGCCGTACAGAGGCTCCGCTGCATAACGCTGTCCGGAAATTATCCCTGCGCTCTTGATTTCGGGTCCATGATACCGCTCACGTTCTTCAAACCGGGGCGCATTGTGGCCATTGGCGAGCCAAGACTGCTCTCCAAGGAAAGAATAGAGTCATTTGCCGAGCATCTTGTCGCGGTTTCCGATAAATATTCTGGAAATATAAGCATCATAATAAGTGCGGATCAGGCGCATACCCACAGTCCGGATGGGCCATATGGATATTCAGATATGGCGGAATACTATGATGAAACGGTTATAAAAAGCATAGATTCAGGGGATTTCGCAGCGCTTTACAGGATGCAGCAGGCAGTCATTGATGAAGCGAAGCCGGACAGCTACCAGAACATGATAATGCTGAAGAAAATGCTGGAGGTAACAGGCAGAAGAATGAAGGTGCGCTACTACTATGTGGCGAAATACTTCGGGATGGCCTTCGCCTCAGAATCAGGCAGTGAAAAATGAGACCTGAACGCCAGTTCAGGCTATCCTCTTCTTGAGCTCCTCTATTGTGGATACATCCTGCGGATCTATGCCCCTGAGCCTTGCCAGATGGTACGTTATGTAGTCGCCCACGTGTATGAGGTAAAACGATCTAGCGAACACCGACGTTCCTCTTACATCTATCTTCTTGAACTGCGTACCAGTTATCTTCTGTGTCACTTCTATGCGCTTCCTTATCCTCTCATCCTGGGAATCGAATGCCATGAAGTAGAACTCATCTTTGCGATAGGTATCCCTCAGCGGCATGGTATCGTTGTGATTCAGTTCTGAGAAGTAGCTTGAATATGCAAGCACCTTGGCATTCTCATTGAACTGCGTCTTCCATCTGTAGGCTATGGATCTGAATGGGCTTGCACCGTAGATAACAGGTATCCTTCTTCCAGCAAATATCTCAGTGGCGATGTTCTCCTGGACGGTGTTGTTCGCATCAAGATCAGCTAAGATCCTTGAGGCCTCATCCACATCGTCTGGGGATGGTTTAATAAACGTATTTATTATCGGCATGGTCAGGTAGCCCACGGCGGATCTTGGTTGCAGGCCAGAAGGGATCTTTATCGTATCTATACCTAATTCACCAAGTTTCCCCCCAGACGTAATGGCATGCACCTTTGCCCCCTTCTTCATTGCCATCTCAAGGGCGCTCAGCGTTTCCTCAGTGTTGCCGGAATAGCTTACGGCTATGAATTCAGTGTTCTCATCCACGAAATTTGGAATACTGTAGTCATCTGAGACGAATACTGGCTTATCGGAATACATCTCTGAGAAGATCCTTCCAGCTATGCCTGATCCCCCCATGCCAGCTATAACTATATTGCTGAACCTATCAACCTTGAAAGACTCACCAAATTTAACCTGGTCTTTCAGAGTCTTCAGCTCCTCACGAAATTCCATGAAATGTGATCGAAGCATTCCTATTATAGGTTATGCCAGAATTATGAGTTAAGCTTTAGATCTGCTGATCTTTGGTGATGAGATGCATAATTTGAATGAAGAACTATCCGGGGATTTTTATAGAAAATTCAGGAGTTATATGGAAACTATCTAGATAGTTTCAAAGAGTTATAGGAAGTTTTGTACTTCATAGTAAATATCCTATTCTACGATCATGGATCCTCCAGGTGGGAGTATTTTTTCTATCTCTTCCCTGTCTGTACTTAGCATTTCTGCAATTCTCTTTGCAATCTCTGAATGCTTGTGGTCTCCAGGAACTATCTTGACGCATTTCTCACCTGAAGTGAAGGTAGATGATGGTCCTATCATCGGTATCTGTATGCCTTCCACATCACGCATTCCAATGCAGAGCTCTAATTTCAGATCGGTTATGTAATTCCTCTTTCCCCTGATGATCCATGATCCGGTCGTCACGTATTCTCCAGATTCGGGCGTCTTGCTGACCTGGCTAGGATAGACCCAGTATGCCGTTCCTGAAGCTATTCCTGCAGCCCATGCTCTGGAGAAGGAAACTGCAAAGGCACCAGCTTCCCTTATGGTGGTATCCCCAGGCGGATTTTTTCCAGAGGATTTGATTATGGTGCTCGGAGCACCGTACATATCAGCATGGACGTATATATCGCCTTCCTGCAGATGCTTCTTCACGATCTTCTCATTGGACTTGGCATCTCTCCCGGCTATCACAAGGTAACCTTCGCTTGATATGAACCAATGATATGTTTCAAACCAGAATACCCTCCTGCGTTTTTTCTTCTCCGCCTTCTGCATCTCGATCAAGCGCTGCTTCTCAGCCTCTTCTATGGCCTTAACCGCGCCTTCGATCTTCTTTCGGTATTCCTTTGACTGCGAGAAGTATCTGCTCGCATTTTCTCCAGCCGATACAGTGTAGTCTATCTCGATTTGCCTTCCATCCAGATCCACCGTTATCAGCTTTCTGGCCCTATCAATGGTTCCGGCATAATTTCCGGATCTTGCAGATCTTATTGCATTATCTATTTCCTGGAGCCTTGCCATGATAGCCTTGCCGGTTTCCTGTTTTTCATTCGATAACCTTTCGAACTCCTCTATGCTCTTCTTCTGAGAATTTATCCTCCTGGTTATGGGATCTTCGAGCTCTTCTTCACCCTTAGAATTTTCAAGTGCAAACACAAGTCCCTCGTTCAGATCCTCAAAGATCTTACTGGGAGTGCCAAAATGCCTCATCTCACAGGGCGAAACCAATGCCTGATCCTCGTAGTAATAGGATCTGTTGCTCAGCGATTCCTTCAGAAGTTCATCTAGCATGTGCCTGATGTCGCCAGATCTTTCAGATGCGGATTTAGCCGGTATCTCTTTGTCTATTCCGGCCCGGTAAAGTATCTCCTCCGCCAGTTCACCGCCAAGGTTCAGGCGGGTCGCCAGCGTCTGGACAATGTTGGCCGAGCTTGCGGAAATAACCTTGGATATATCCTCAGCGGTGGCAGTTGAAGGATCAAAAGATGAGGGAGGCAGATACGTGCTGCCAACCTCAAGATCCCTGTTCTTCCATTTCCTCGGTCTGAGCGCGAATGTTATCTTATCCCCATCCGTTGCTATGAGGTTACCTTCCCTAAATAACTCAAGTATGAGCTTCTGCCCTGTATGAAAGGTGAATTCAACTACGCGATCAAAGTTTATCTGCCTAATTTCAACGATCCTCCTGTCAGAAATGGACTTACGGAGAACCATGGCCGTCTGCGTGGCAGTCTCCGGGGTTTCAGCCGTTCTGAAGAAGATGCCGTGTTTGAGGGATATGAGCACATCCGTTCTCTTTATGTCGGATCGATATATCTGAATTAGAAAATCGTCCGGGCCTATCTGATATACCTTCTTCACAAAGGATCCTATGAACTTGTCTCGGTATATGTTGACGAATGCGTAAAAGTCTATGGAACTCTCCTTGTCCTTCATCTGGATGACAATGCACTGCATATATTTAAGGAAAGATGATGCCAGTTCATTCTAATTCAGTCGTTCCGCAGCGCAGTTATAAAATGCCTCGTCAGGGATCTATGCTGGTATACCGGAACATCATAGATTATCCTGAAATACGGTCTGGCAAGTTCGATCAGGGATGAATCAGATACAACGAATGCTGCATAGCCATGGGGTTTCAGCATTTCATGAAATTTCCTGAAAGAACGTTCATAAAGGGTCTCAAGATCTTCGCTTGCGTAGGAGTTCCTTCCATAGGGCATGTCAGTGGCGATTCCATCGATGCGGGATAACTGCAGCTGCGATATATCCATGCTGTAGACCTGAAAGCTGTCTATATGGAAGTGCTTCAGATTTGTTCTTGCCCCAACAGCCATTGACAGGGATATGTCGTTTCCTATGACTTTGATTCCCATAAGGGCGGCCTCAATCAGTATGCCTCCCGTGCCGCAGAATGGATCAAGGATCACTTCGTTCTCCCTTACATGGGCGGTGTTCACCAGAAACCTTGCATACTTGGGATCCATAGATACTGGGGAAAAGAAGGGCCTGCGAGGGGCCTTCCTCTCCATGAACTGCCTCTTGTCCCTCTCATGAACCACAACGGTGACGTAGAAGATGCCGTGGTGAACCACCCTGACGACGTAATCTGGATGCTCGAAGGAGACCCTTCCTCTGGCGTTGAGAAGATCGCCAATTGCCGCCTCGCTCAGCGGCGCGTTTCCGTCGATGTCCCTATACCTCACATAGAACCGGCCAGGCGGGAGATCAGCGCTGAAGGATTGCAGGCTGCCAGCCTCGCCGACTATCTGCCCGATATAGTTCACGAAAGCGCATCTGCGTATGGGTTCCCATGATCCGGATATAACAGCGATCCGATCATCAATGAATTCTATGCTGAATGAACCGTATGTTTCCTGAATGGAGACTATCTCAACAGTCCTGGCCCTGTCCCTCTCCAGGCTGAACTCCACTAGATATCTGGTCATTCCACGGCTTTTATCATGTGATCGCTTTCGTACCTCTGGAACTCCTTCTGGAACTGCGTCCCGAGGTCCTCGTACATCTTGGATAATTTCCTCACTGCCCTCTTTATCGCTGACTGGGGCTTTCCTGATTTTACCCTCACGTATATCTGAGGGTTGTCTATGACCGGATGCTTGATGTAGTATCTTGCCTCATCAACCTGGTCATCCTTCAGTATCTCCTCAACAAGCGTCCTGAGAAGGGTGTTATCGTAATTTATCATCTCCACTGTTATGGAATTTTTCTCCTTTGAAATGACACGGAGCGAGCTTTCCGCGATCCTCTCCCTCTGCATAGCGGTATATTTTTAATACCTATTTATAGGTTGACACGTGGGCTGATTGCCATGCATTCTGCTGCAGACGGACTGCGTTGTCCACCTTGCCCTTCCTGAATGTTTACATCCCATATTGATGAATGGTGTGTTTGCTTCCAACGAAATCGGTACATCATAATATATATTCATTACATCTCAATTTGTAAAACATTCAATTTTAGACGCATAATTAATTTCCGTTATCGTTATAAATTATTGACAAAGTTTTATTAATCTTCCAATAATTACGTTACGATACTTATGTCAAAGACCATGTCGATTGTTCTGGCCTCTGGAACAATAGATAAG
>NZ_VYIJ01000027.1 GCF_008709555.1 Thermoplasma sp. | reverse complement strand
TAATTAAAAATTTCAAATCTATATCGTTATGAGATAACAACCATAACTTAATCAAAAGTCAATTATTAGATTGGTTGATGACATAGCTAATTAAAATCGGGCTCTCATTCACCAAGTATCATTCTTGCAGCCTTTACCGGTACAACGCATATCATCCTTGTATCCTCTTCTGCATCCATACCATGTTCCACATTGGGAGGAATGAATATGAAGTCATCAGCCTTCGCCACATACGTCTTTCCATCAAGTTCAACCCTAACCCTGCCTGAGATTATGAATATTTCATGTTCATAGTCATGATGGTGATGCGGTGTCGACTTTCCCTTTTTTACCGTAATAAGCCTCATAGAGTAATTCTCCGCACCATCTCTGTGGGTTATGAGCCATCTTATTGTGGCCCCACCTTCCATTGGCAGGTCTTCAACGTCAGAGGAATGATGAACGAAACCAGCTCCTTTAACATCCTTTTCCATGTAATACGATCCTGCCTCGATATATATAGATTGTCCAGCATGGACTGAGATCAATGCTATATACGGGTAGTTTATGGGAATACGTGGACAGAGTAGAAGTTAAAAATCCGGGCCAGAGATACATATCTAATTTCATAATATATGATGCGCTGGGCGAACCTGAGATAGACTTGAATAGATGGAGGCTCTGTGTCGATGGCCTCGTAAAGGAGAAGAGGTGTTACAGTTTTGATGATCTCGAAAGCATGCCGCACATAACATATACCGCGGATTTCAACTGTGTGACGAAGTGGTCTATAAAGGACGTGGTATGGGAAGGTCCGTCATTATCAGAACTCATAGGACGGAGCGTTCCGGATCAGAAGGCGTCATGGGTTATGTTCTGGTCAGCGGATGGATATTCCACGCCGGTACCTCTCGAGTATGCACTTTCTGATAAAGCACTCGTTGCTATAAGGGTGAACGGCGCCTCACTGAAGAAGGAGAACGGTTTTCCAGCAAGGCCATTCATACCAGATCTCTATGGCTGGAAGAGTGCAAAGTGGCTCACACTTATAGAACTCATAGATGATTACAGGGATGGATACTGGGAACAGTATGGTTACCATGAGATTGGGCGTGTAGAAAACGAGGAGCGGTTCAAGGGATTCACCTGGAAGAGCATAAGGAGAAACTCAAGGAGATCGGATTGATCGGGTCGTATCGAACCTTCCAATGTAAAATGAAACCGGCACGGTAGCCAATAGAATTACGGCCGATATGAGAAACATCAAATGCAGGTTGTGGATCGTGTTGTAGACGATGTTTCCGGCTATGGGGCCTGCCGAGAGTGCAATACTGTTTGATATGGTGTAATAGCTTGTCCTTCTTACCCTGTTCTCGCCTGAGGATCTGCTCACAGCCATATTGAATGAGGCCAGTGAGTAAATGGAAACCGGTATGGACATCAGGATAACTATCAGCACAACAGAAGCGGAAGCGTGGCTTATATAGAGTGTTGTGAAGAGGACGATCAGGAGCAAGGCTGCGATCACGATCGTGATTTTGTATCCGGCTTTCAAAGACAGGACCTTTCCAAGTCTCTGCGAACCAATATATATGATGCCGCTGAATATCAGCACTGCAGTGTATATGGTGGATCCAAGGTTGAGGTATGGTTTCCCAAGCAGGTAAAGCGTTATGTAAGGCTGTGAGAAATAGTATCCGAAACCGATAAGAGATATGAGCAGCACTGCAAGGACGAACTCAGTCTCCGTTGACCCGGTGGATGAAGTGGAATAGACATCCCTCACCTTGGCCGCAGGAATATTTCTCATTATATTTATTGAGAGCGCAGAAAATATGAATGATACCACAAATATTATGAAGTAGTCCAACCTGTATCCGTTCACAGCTATGAAGACAGAAATGGCTATGAGATATCCAACTATCCCGAATGCCTTCATGACCATGTTCCTTGTGGAGAAATAACCATCCCTGTTTCTTTCACTTATCATACCCGGGATCCAGAGCGTCCATGTTGTACCAGAAAACGAGGAAAAAAAGCTCCTCATAAGAAGCAATGCAAGAAGAATATAGAAAAAATAGGGCGTGTGCACAAATATGAGCAGTGCGATGATAAGCCACGGTAAGCGATCGAGAAAAGTGGTAACGATGGTGATACTCTTCAGATCGTCAAATCTCCTGAGTATCCTGTAAGCTGCGATCTGAGAGAATGGAACCGCGATGACGGGAATGCCTGTTATGAAGCCCACTGGAGCAGAGGATCCTATCAGCAGTATGGCCAGCGGTACTATGTACGGAGACGTTATCGAACTGTAGATCGACCACAGGGCCCCGTCACCTATCGATAGATCCATGACTCTCTGTTCCGTGTTGCCGGAGCCCTTGAGAAAACGCCTTAGGAATGCGATACTCTTGGCCTCAGATACCATTTGTGATGGTATTATTTCTCCGTTAATGAGGGTTGGGGTCTGGGGAAACCTGTAAAACCCGATCCTGAGGTATTCTAAGTAAGCTATCTCATGTGGAAATGCACTGAATGATGTGGCTGTTGCCTGGATTAGGCCGAGTCACAATTCAAAATCACCGAACACCATGATTATATTACAGAACGTTGTATCTGAATTTATGATCGGTACGGATATCAGTGTAAACGATTCTTTTTTCAGGAAGATGAATGTAACTCTATCCGATATAGATGCTGAAACGATATATCTTGAAGGTTCATTCAACTGCAATGGCGAAGGCAGCATAGTTCTGCAGCAGAAAAACAACGGAAGAAATGAGATAGAAGGTCTTGTCCCAGATAAATATGAATTCAGGATTGCGCTGGATCAGTATGGTTTTGTGAGGGGCGGGCAGTCAAGATCAGGCCTATTCCGGCTTTCGATCTGGCTTGATGCCATGCACCATGATCCGGATCGCTCCCAGTTCTCCTGCATATTTGACGATGGCATCATGGACATACGGGTTGCGGTGCCAAAGAGTACGGTTTCGGTTGACATTCTTACCGAATCGAATGTATCAATTCTGTATTCAAGGAGATCTTCACAGGCCACCTACGATTTAGTTGAGTTTGTGGTTTCTGGAGTTTCAGGCTATGCCTTCGAGATAGACCATAGAAGGTATCCTGCCGAAGGCTACTACAGGGCTGTAAAGAAGATAAACTCGGATCACCGTTCTAAGATAATGTATCACATATTCCCGGATCGTTTCTTCCGTTCAGGTCCGGATAGCCCGGATCTGCAAAGATGGGGAGAGAGGCCGAAGCGAGACTCGTTCTTTGGAGGAAACCTCGAAGGCATAAGGCAGAAACTATCCTACATCAGGGATCTGCATGTCGATCATATATACCTGAATCCAATCTTCAAGAGCAAGTCAAACCACAGGTACGATGTAGATGACTATTACAGCATAGACGAAATGTTAGGTACGGATCAGGATCTGAAGAATCTGGTATCGGATGCGCACGATCATGGAATGAAAGTCATTCTCGATATGGTCTTCAATCATACCTCGACGGATTTTCCGTTCTTCCGTGATGTCCTGAAAAATGGCAGAAATTCTCCATACTATCACTGGTACATATTCCATAGGGATGAGTTCATCGTCTTCAGAGGGAGGGGTAAGAGAGGCAGTTATCCCCCATACGAGACGTTCATGGGTTACGGAGGCATGCCAAAGCTGGATCACAGAAACCCTGAGGTAAGAAGGTACTGCATGGATGTGCTGAAGTATTATATAGAAAAGTTCAATATTGATGGATTCCGCTATGACGTGGCGCACTCCATTTACGGTAAGTTCTTCGAGGAGGTTATGGCTGAGATAGGGAAGAACAAGCTTCATATAGGTGAGGCATGGTGCCTTCCCACCTATCTTGTCAATGCAACAGACTGGCAGAGCTACACAAATTACTTCCTTGGGAGTGCCATCCTGGATATGGTTAAGGGAACAATAACCGCGGGTGAATTTTACGATAGGATCCAGAGGATGATCATGGTAAATGGTATAGAGAAGCAGCAGAACATGATGAATGTCCTGGACTCCCATGATACCCCAAGGATACTCAGGATGCTCCATGGAGATAGAAAGAAGGTAAAGCTTGCGTATTCGATTCTTTATATCATCGACGGTATTGCCACAGTGTATTATGGAGATGAGGCTGGTCTTGATGGAGGCAGGGATCCTGACGACAGGAGGTGTTTCCCATGGGGTTCTATAGACGAGGATATGCGCAAGTTCTTCGTAGAAATGGGTAACCTGCGTGAAAGGCTCAATCTCGGTTCAGCCGGCGTTGTCGCAGTCAATGAAGACGGATCATCCTTTGTCGTTAAAAAGATCAAAGCAGATCTATCTGTGGCTGTGCACGTTGCCAAGAATGACAGGATGCCATTTCCGCAGGATCACGTGATTGCAGTCAGAGAAGATGAGGCAAAGACAAGTCCTTGGGATTTCTACATAACGGTAGATGCAGCATGATCCTAATATCTGAAACAACATGTATTTTGGACATATTGCCTGAATACTTCAGAAAGAATTAATAATATGATGAAAAATGATCCACCGGGATCATATTTGGAAACAATATCTGTGATAGGTGCAGGGACCATAGGATCCGCCATATCCATATCTCTTGCAAAGGCCGGTTACCGGGTGATATCCACGAGGAGAAGGCCGGATCTCAACGCCGGCTTGAAGTCGTACGGAATTGAGGTAACATCAGACAATGCAGGCGCCGTGTCATCATCCGATATGGTCATATTGACGCTGAAACCTGCGGATCTTGTCTCAGAGATCAGAAAACTGTCCAACAGTCTGAGGGGAAAGATAGTTGTGTCCATGGCTGCGGCAGTTCCCATGCGGATCATACACGAGATCCTCCCGGACTCCTTCATAGTCAGATCCATGACCAACATAGCGGCTGAGGTGAATGCCGGATATACTCCATTCTGCGTTCTGAAAGAGGATGAGGAAAAGATTTCCTTTGTAAGGCGAGTGCTTGGCGTTTTCGGCGAAACAGAGCAGGTGGATGAGAAGTATATGGACGCTCTGACAGCACTGAGTGGCAGTGGCCCGGCGTATATACTCACGATAATTGAAGCCATGATGTATGGCGGCCTCAAGGTAGGTCTTCCGAGAAGCATAGCACTGAAAGCCTCCTACCAGACAGTTATGGGATCGGCAAAGCTCCTTGCCATGAGCGGAGATCATCCATCTGCGATAAAGGAAAAGGTCATTACTCCAGGCGGTGTGACCATAGATGGCATCTACGAACTCGAGAACGGAAAGATAAGGACATCAATAATGAGGGCCATAGAATCGTCCACGATCAAGGCCAGAAAGATATCAAAGGACCTTTTCCCTGAAGAATCCAGAGAGAAGCAATAGGTACAAACATAAGGGATTGCTGAACTTTGAACAAAAAATAAAAAGTATAAATTTATAGAGGATCAGTCAACATCCACTTCCAGGAACCCCCCATTCTCCCTGACGCCGTAGACCTTCAGGCCAAGCTTTTCCATGGGAGCATTGGGTGCAACCGACGGAGGTTCGATCATCTTTCCAGTGTTTATCTCGAATCTTGCGCTGTGGCACGGGCACCTAACAGTCATGCTGTCCTCCTCGTATATTCCTAGTATGCACTTTGCATGTGAGCATACGGCATTCAGGCCGTGAAAACCATCCTTGCCCTTTGCTATGAAGATCACGTTTCCATCAACATTGACGGCTATATGGCCGCCAGCATGTTCAAGTGCCTTCACTGAAACCGTCTTTTTCCAGACCATGGTGGCTCATCGCAATTCGGTAGAAATATCTTTATATTCATTATCTTGTAATAATGAATAAAAGAAAATCTCACAATATCGTAACATGTTAGAGGCAATCTTATTTTCACTCAGGTAATCCGCACTCATGGAGTACGCTTCTTCTATGACAAGAAAGATAAATGTCTGGTCAGTGTATCCAGGTGCTCTGGTTGGGTGGATCATGGATGCCTTCAACCTGAGCATGATGTTCCTCCTCGTTCCGGTTCTGGCCAATCTGTTTTTCCCGGCTCATTACGGTCTGGCAATAGTTGGAACATGGAGCATATACACGACTACCTTTGTATTCAGGCCTGTAGGAGGTTTCATTTTCGGGCGGCTTGGTGACAGGATAGGAAGAAAGAACACCATGTTCATAACGCTTCTTGGTCTTGGCCTCATAACCTTCGCCACAGGTTTCCTGCCAGTGTATGCAGCCATAGGCATAATAGCGCCAGTTCTCCTCTTCCTGTTCAGAGCAATAACAGGTATATTTGCCGGTGGCGAGTACGGCAATGGATCATCCATCATAATGGAATCAATATCCGGAAAACGCAGAGGTATATGGGGTGCGGCCGTTCAGAGTGGGTACCCAATAGGATACACGCTTGCAGCCTCCATATTCCTCTATCTTCATTATGTATTTCCAGGGACAAGCTTCGATGTTACGGGCTGGAGATGGATGTTCTGGATAGGCCTGATACCGGCTGTTATCGGCCTTGTAATAAGGCTGAGGATGCCAGAATCGGTGCTATGGGAGGAGAGCGTCAAGAAAAAGGGAACGCAGAAGAGATCGTTCAATGCCAGGATGGCGTACAACGTAATACTTGGTGCACTGGCCATGACAGGTATAGCCTGGGTCTACGGCCTGACGCTCGGCTTCTTTCCCACGGTGCTGTCCGTGCATGCATTCATGAAGTTCCCGTATTTCATATACGTGGTCATAACGGCCATACTTGTATCGCTCGCAGGATACATGGTGTCTGGATACCTTAGCGATGCCATCGGCAGGAGGCCCACCATGATGGTATTCTCAGCGATGGCCATAGTGCTTGCACTTCCGCTGACGTATCTGATCATGGGACATTACCTTGGGTTCACAGGAGCCCTGATATTTGCCAGCATAATAGCATTCGTGACCACGGGTGTGTATGGCGTTATACCATCATATCTCGCGGAGAAGTTCCCCACTGAGTTGAGGAGTACAGGAACAGGTATAGGCTTCAACGGTGGATTTATCCTTGGCAACTGGAGCACGGTATTCCTGCTTCTCATCGTCACATTCACGTCCAGAACATTCTATGCGTGGTGGGGCGTCTTCGTGATAATAGGGGAGATATTCATACTCCTATCCGCGGTTCTTTCAAAAGAAACAAGAGGAGTGGATCTTTCCAATATAAAAATATAAATTTTTTATATTTTTTAAACGTACTGGTCCTCATTGGCAACCATTGCTGCTATCTCCTCTGTCTTTATTCCGCTTCTTATTGCCCAGAAGTAGAACAGTGCGCTGACTATTGCCACAACTACCAGATCCAGTGGAAACTTTATAACGTCTATTCCGCCATATTCTCCGAGGTATGACAGTACCGTGAGAACGATTATGAAGAAGGGTACCCACAGCCCCGCCTTTATGTTTGTGCTGTTGAAACTCTGGTCTATCCTGTGCAGTGCTGCAAGAACTCCATAAAGAACCAAACCCGCGAATATGCCTATGGCAAGATAGAGGGTGGTTGGCCAGCCTGTCCAGTACACAGCCTCAGATGCGAGTATGAAAGCTATGGGCGCCATTACGCTTGCAGCAGGAAGCCTGAAAGGCCTCTTCAGTTCAGGAGCCTGCTTCCTCAGGTTCATCAGCGCAGCTCCACCGACTATGTAAGTGAACACCGTTGCACCGCTGATGAATCCGACCATCTTATACCAGCTTGGGAAAGGCAGGAAGAAAAGGAAACCAACCAGTAGGGTGGTTATAAGCGGTATCAGGGGTATCCTGTTCCTCTCCTCTATCTTCGCGAACGTCTTGGGAAGATGTCCGTTGACCGCCATTCCATAAAGCGTCCTGGCAGAGGTTCCCATATATACGTTCAGCGTTCCAGAAGGCGCCAGGTATGCGCTTGCATAGAGCGTGTATGTGAGCCATACCAGCCCGGCTGAAAGCGCAACGGTTGCGAACGGGGCATTCATCAGGTCATACGCATAAGGGTATGCAGTGGCTGCATTTGATGCAGAGGCCAGAGTTGAGAGTTGCTGCCACTGCCCCGGTACAAGGCCTACCTTTGACCAGTCTATGCCACCCACGAATACAACCTGGAGCAGAGAATATATGAGCACTCCTATTAGCACTGACCCGATCGTTGCTATAGGTATGGATCTCTGTGGATTTCTTGCTTCGCCACCATAGTCTATGGCCTGCCTGAAGCCAAAGTATGAGAATACTATGCCCGTACTGGATATGGCCGCAAATACAGGAGCCCACCCATATGGCATGAAACCATTGCTCGGTATGATCTCTGACGGCTTGAAGTGAACGAATATCAGCACAAGTATCGTTATCACAGGTATTATGACCTTGACCCATGTGAGTCCCTGGTTCGTCTTACCCATTATATGAACGCCGGCATAATTCAGGAAGAAGAAGCCTATCATCAGTAACATAGCTATGACGGTTCCAAGGCCTGTCATTATGCCGTTGGCGATCAGTGCGGGCTTCGTAACATAGCTGGCTGCATACGTGACCACAGCCTCAGCTTCTATGGCCGGAACTGACACAGCGCTTAAGAAATACGCCCATCCGAAGAGAAAACCTGCGAAGCTTCCATGCGATAGATGGCCGTATCGGACTATCGCACCAGATCTCGGTATCATCGATCCGAGTTCGGCATAAACGAGTGCTATGAAAATGACGATTATGCCGCCGAGCACCCATGCAAGTATGGAGGCGGGACCAGATAATATGGATGCTGCGTATGCAGCAAAGAGCCATCCTGATCCGATTATCCCGCCAACGCTTAGCATCAGGAGGTCCCATGTTGAGAGGGCCTTTCTCAGTTTTTTGTCCTGGTTCTCAACGTAGGATATATTTGTATCAGATGGTATGCTACCTTGTTCTCCCATAAATGGATATGAAGATATAAATATATAAAATTTCTCATCTGTGGCTAATTTAAATTTTGATATATTCTAAGAAAGGTTCGTTATTTTAAAGATAATTGCAACTTATACGTAATATATTATATATAAAATTTAAGTATATCGAAAACATATTAAGATTCTTTTTTTCCTTCCGGTATCTTGGAGAAATGGTTTCATATTCTAGCAATATTGATCAGGATTGACACATATCCTCCTGTGCGCATGGGCGTGATCTCTGAGCGCTGAGATATTTGATATATGAAATTGTCCACGAGAGTGCAAATATAATCACTATGACGAGTCCAACGTTCCCCCAGGCCAGATCGTTTATCACATATATTGGTCTCCAGAACGTACCATTCAGGTTGAATTCCTGCTGCGCAAGCCCCAATGTCTCCAGTCCACCGATCACATATGCTACAGTGATCGATATCGATGTCATGGTCAGGTTGAACCACACCTTCTTCTTCGGACTTCCAGTGAAGGCCCAGCCGTATGCACTGTTCATGAAGAACCCATCGCTTGAATCCGTCAGTACCATTCCTGTCGTGAACAGAAATGGGAATATCAGAATGGTGTATATGGGTACGCTGTTGAATACCCCGGAGGCGGCTGCGGAAATGGCAAGCAGCGTCGTCTCTGATGCGGTGTCGAATCCAAGGCCAAACAGAAACCCTATCGGATACATGTAGAATTCGTTCTTTATAATTCTGAACAGCCCTCCAAGGTACCTGTTCATGAAACCGCGTTTGGAGAGTATATTTTCAAGTTCAGAATCGTTCATGGCATTCTGGACGCTGAGCCTGTATGCCCTTCTGATCTCTCTGAGGACAAACAGGTTAAGAGTTCCAAGAAGAAAGAGAAAGAATGCGCTCACGAGTGTTCCAACTACTGTTCCGATCTGCTCAAGCCTGGGCATGGTGTTCTCTGTGATCCTGATGGACACGATTACCATCAGTGAAAGCAGGATCACCACAGTGGAATGCCCAAGCGAGAAAAGGACTCCGGTATACCTTGATCTCTTCCCCTCCTGCATCAGTTTTCGCGTTGCGTTATCTATGGCGGCTAAATGATCGGCGTCAAAACCGTGTCTTATTCCGAAGAAATAGGATAGAATACCCAGAGAATAAAAAGTGCCAGTCACGTATGGTGAACTGATGCTTCTTCCACCTATGATGCTTGTATACAAGGATAGCATGTGAAACATGAGGCCAGTGAGAAGAAACAATAAACCATACGTTATGAGGTAAATCTTCGTATTTCTAGATACATGCTCTTCCATAAAGAGTAATGAATGCCAATAATATAAAGTTATTTTTAGTTTTAGTAAATTAACTTCATATTATTTATTCGATGCTGTAATTGTATTCTGATCTTTATCAGGTTAGTGGCTTTCTATTATTAAATTCATGAATATGACTATTTATTACAATCGTGAGAAAATTTCTTATATCCATGAATAATATCCATGTTGTTCAGAGATGATCTAATGATAAGTGTGACAGCCTGGGAATGGATCGGCCTGTTCATCGGT
>NZ_VYIJ01000026.1 GCF_008709555.1 Thermoplasma sp. | reverse complement strand
GAATATATCCGTACAGGCAGATGTCTCTTCGTTGAAAGGAAGCTCCGATGCTTCATCTGAGGGGTGGCTCACAAATGGATCTATTAACGGAGTTAATGGAAAACATAGCCTTAGATCGCCGCGCACCTTGCAGCTAAAGCGACCAGTGTGAGACTATTTTTTTATTTCAACATTATCCTGGGCATTTCCAATCAGCTTCAGAATATTTTCGGCCAGAATATCTACATATTCTTCAGGATCCATATTATTGTCGTTCCACCAGACAACATAGCAGAGGAGCGATCCAAAGAAGGCCCTTCTCACAGGTGTGGGTACCTTATTTCCCGTAAGCGCTTCTAGATTTGAGAACATTTTGTCCATTTCCTGAAAGCACATTTCACGGAGCGCGAGTTCGATCCGTTTGTGCCTCCCCTTATTTGCCATGGTCATCAGAAGGAGATTTCGGAGTTCAGGACTCTCGTATTTCCTCAGAAATGATAAACCGAAATCTATAATGAGATCCTTTGCAGTACGATGATCCCTTTTATTTACATCGGTAATCTCCTTCACAGGCACAGATAACAGTGCTACTCTTTCAACCAGATTCTCTTTCTTCTTGAAATAAAAGAAAATTATACCCTTGCTAACTTTGGCTTTT
The DNA here is from genome assembly GCF_008709555.1 of Thermoplasma sp. Classification (GTDB taxonomy): domain Archaea; phylum Thermoplasmatota; class Thermoplasmata; order Thermoplasmatales; family Thermoplasmataceae; genus Thermoplasma. The sequence continues at coordinate 10,314 of NZ_VYIJ01000026.1, read as the reverse complement.
GATGCGATTTCATCGATCGTTGCTGAATCATAGCCCTTCTTGGAAAAGACCCTTATGGCAGCGTTAAGGATCTTTTCTTCTTTATCGCCATCTTTATTCATATTATAGTTAATGCAATTATTGTATATCTCTTAATCGGTTGGTCAGCATAAATCGATCAGTCAGTAAAAAGACTAATATAGTTTTTGACCATACAGTCAATCATGGCAACAGCACAGAATAAAAACTTAAGAAAAGTTGGGCTTGATTTCGGGCTCGTAAGCGGCGCTGAATGGCTGATTATAATAGCAGCATTCATGGGGAGATTCCTCCTTCAGTTCTACCAGACATCGATCGGATCTCTCGGACTGGCTTTTCATATGAACTCCTTTGAGGTTGGCATAGGCTTTGCCCTATTCACACTTGCGTTTGCTGCCTCTGCGTTTTTGATGCGTACATTCAAACCAAGCCAGTTAAGAACTGTTGAAATAGTCTCACTCGTCCTTTTAGGCATCACGATGCCCCTCTATATATTTGTGTCAGGTTATGCAGATGTATATGGGCTTATGATCGTTGACGGTTTCATAACTGGGCTGGTCATGGATTCGTTCATGACCATGGCAGGCATGGCCTCCAAGGATCAGTCAAAGAGGCAGGTGGAACAGGCATCATTTTCTTTTTGGGTGGCTCTGGCGCTCATCATTGCACCATTTGTCACTGGGTACCTCCTTCACCTCGGAATAAAGGAGATATTCCTTATATTTGCCGTCATGGCCTTCGTCGCAATACCATTCGTCTTTGCGCTCAGGGGTAGATATGCATTACAGTACATGGAGGCCAAGGGACATAAGGGAAATGCCAGTATCTCTTCACTTTTCGAAAACAGGCAGTTCAACTGGGCAGTCATCGCAGCATTCGCCTATACGATTCCATTCTACATTATATTTTCATACGGGGTCATATATGGCAGCGTCCTCGGGCTTTCCTCAACAACGGTGTTCTATCTCTTAGCCGTGATGTTCATTGGTGATGTTGTTACCAGATTCATAATAAGGCTAAAGTCACCCATACAGAATAGGAGGCCATACATGGTCTTCGCTGTAACCATAGCGTTGATTTCCTCCGTTTCCCTTGCTCTTAGCTCCATTTCAGTGGTATTCTTCATCTTCGCCTTTCTGATAGCAGCCATACCTGACGGAATTGCATGGACTCTTGGAATACAGATAGCGAATACAACATTCAAGCCCGAAGAGATAGGTACATCAACATCATTCTTCAGCTCGTCAATGATGATCATGTCCGCACTCATGCCTCTGGTGGGATACATGTTCTCTGTCAAATACTTGGGATTTACAGCGACGCTATGGATATTCGCTGCTATAACTGGAATACTCTTCGTATGGGAACTTCTCCTTAGACCAGTAAAAATTACGGTACCGAAGGAAAACAAGGACGCGAAGGCGTGAGATGAAAGCATGGCAGGGGTTGCGCTTCCAATCCCTATTCAGGAGGACGAGGATGATATTCCAATTAACTTCACACCCTTCAGGATCAGAACAGAATGAGGTGAGGATGCGATGGTGGTAGAGCACGGAATGGGATCGAGCTGACTGCGGGAGCTCTCTACACCGTCGTGATCATTGTTGCCCTGACCTTTGTCATAAGGGCCAGCAACAATATGATTCAAACAACGATACCACTTCTGGCAAAGTATGATCTTTCGTACAGCCAGTTCCTTGTGGGGATGCTTGTTGCAGCCTTTTCAGCTTCCGCACTTGTTTCATCCCTTATGAACAGCAGAATTCATGTCGGGATCCGCAAAAAACTGTTCATAGGATCTTCAATTGCATATCCCATGACAATCTTCTCATTTTTCTTTTCTTCTTCTGTTTCAGTAGTGGTCCTCGTGTTGGCCAGTGGCTTATCCTATGGATTCATTTTCCCGAACATAATGACCTCCGCTGGGTTGTTTCAGGACAAAATGTCAGGGAAAGGATACTTGCGATCTACACTCTTGCGCTGGCGGTAAGCCTGATTGCAGGACCGGCTCTGGAGTCGGTCATTCTCGATCATTATTCGCTTAGAATCGCTTTTTTGTTCTTTTCGCCACTTGGAATCATCGTGGCAATTCTTTCCCCACTAGTAAGGTTCCCTGAAGAGAAGAACAACGCAAAAGATCATCTGTGTGGGATCATCCTGGCTTTAAGGTTGGAATCTACACGTTCCTGGTGTACAGTATGTCAACAGCACTGATACTTTCATTTGGAGGAATATTTGCCAGGCAGGCCTATGGCGCTTCCTATTCTCTGATCGCGATCCTTTTCGCAGTTTTCTTTACGGCATCGTTTACAACAAGGGTACTATTCTCTATTCTTCAAATTGGAGCCATATTCCCGTATGTTATTTTTATGATGTCCATTTCGATCCTCGGACTCGTCATGATTTTTTTGAGCAGCAATATAATGGTTTATGCAGCTGCGTTCATCATTCTCGGAATACCACATGGACTCGGCATGCCAATCGCCATGTTTTCAATTGGGCGATCATTTACGTTTGAGGAGAGAAATGTGGCTAACAGCTACTTCACCTCAACGATGATGCTCATGATGGTGATCATGCCGGTAATCGGAGGCACTTTTCTGAATATGGTTGGTTTCAAACTACTCATGCTTCTCATAACGCCAGTAACAATCGTGCTGATGATCCTTGCGCTGAGAGTGTTTATTTTGAGGAAGAGGCTTAAGCCCGGATATTAAACCAGGATGAGGATAATGCGCTTAGGCAAAAAATTGGCCCAATCATCTGATGGGACGCTCCAGTACTATGTTAAATTCCTTCACTTCTATTTCGAAACTATTGAGTTTCTGCTGGATGAACTCCTTAATGTCAGAACATGCCCTGTCTACTATATTTATCATTATTCTCTCGTCGCCTGTCATGACCGTTACCTCCTTCACTCTCGTTTCGGATCTGAGAAACGAGATAAACTCGTTCATCCTGGATGGATTGATCACAAGAAATATCATTGCCTCGCAGCCATACCCCATCTTTGAGTAATCGAGTATCGCCTTGCAACCTGTAATGACGCCTCTCTTCTTCAGAAGTTCGATCCTGTCTCTCACCGTCCACATGTTTGCGTTTAGATCTTTCGCTATATCTGAATAAGTTAGGGTGCAATCCTCCTCAAGAAGCGCGAGTATCTCCTGATCCAGGCGGTCTATTTTAAAATCCTTCACGGAGAATTAATGGCATACCATATTAAGAATTTTATTGTCTCTTCATTTTTTAACAAAATTATAAAGGAATACTGAATTATGACAACCAATTGATGAATGGCGCAGAATAATTGCAATATTTGTCAAAAATCCTTAATTATATTCCATACATAATTAAATATGGCTCAGGAGTTATACTCCAGCAGCAAATACTCAGAAGAATCCAAATCGACCAACGGAGCCAGGACCACCAGAGTCTTGCTCCCAACAAAATGTAATGATTCCGCGATAGAGGCCATTCATGAGTTCTTAGGCATGATCGGTGGAAAAATAAGCGTGGATTTCCTGAACATACTGCCACCTTCACACGGGGACATGTGTTTTCCGAAAAATATGGATGAAGCGATGTATGACAGGGCCATAGCGGAGAGGGAGCTCTATAGGTTCACAAAGAAGCTGCCAAAACGCGAAAACGTGGTTTACAATTATAGGGTTGCAGAAGGCGACCTTTTCGAGACGATAACTGGCATGTCGAATGATGGGAAATACGACCTGATCGCCATGGAGGCCAAGGACTTCTGTTATCGCCTCGGTTCAATAATGGACGTGACAAAGTTGCTCGATTCTGTGAGAATACCGATCGTGCTGTTTGGTGGTCGGATTAGGTCGGAAGGCCGTGATGAACAGCATTCGGAGGTGAATATCTGATGAGGGAAAAAAATATTTCTCAGACCATTGCATATATATTCGATGACGCGGAGGTGAAGATCTGATGACGGAGGAAAAGAACAGTCCAGGGGTAAATTTCTATGGATCCGAGAATCTGCCAGATTCCACTGAGCTCATTGCGCAGTTCCAGAAGATAGTTGATCACAGATTTGCAAGATTCATAATGACAAGGCTGACGAGCCAGAAGAAATTCGAGCATCTTCTGGGTGTGTTTGCCGGCGTTGAGGATCCTGAGGGCATAAGGGAATCAACGGAGGTCAGGATGATCGAGGCCGCGCTAAAGCGAGGTATGAAAACGTTCCATGTGGATAGCATGGGTGCGATCAAAAACGCTCTGAAGGAAAAATACGTGAGGAAAGGTGTTGCGCTCACTCTAAGGAGCGTGGCGAAATATGGAATAACGAAGCCGCAGATATTCGATGCACCGCTTATGGTGGTCTGGAACACAACGAAACAGTGCAACCTCAACTGCCTTCACTGCTATGCGAATGCAGGATCGAAACATCCAGATGAGATGACGCTGGATCAGAAAATCAGGGCAATAGACATGATGGATGAAGCTGGGGTGACGATGATAGCATTCTCCGGTGGTGAACCGCTCATAAGCCCGGATTTCTGGAAGATCGCTGAATACGCTTCCAACAAGGGATTCTACACAACGATAGCCACAAATGGAACACTGCTCACAAAGGGCGTTGTGGATCGCCTGGCAGATGTCGGCATAAAATACGTGGAAATAAGCCTCGATTCTCCAGATCCAGAGGTGCATAACAGGTTCAGGGGACAGCAGATGGCATGGGAACGGACGGTTCAGGGCATAAAGAACGTAGTGGAGAAGGGAGTATTCGACACGGCGATAGCGACAACCGCAACCAAGTACAACTACAGGCAGATGGACAGGATGCTTGACCTTGCAATTCAGCTTAAGGTGAAGAAGTTCATCGTCTTCAACTTTGTACCGACAGGCAGGGGAAAAGAGATAATAGATGAGGATCTCACGCCTAAAGAAAGGGAAGATCTTCTCAATTTTCTATACGATAAGTGGCAGCAGAAGGTTGGGCCGGATATATATTCAACCTCACCTGAATATTCGAGGATCGGCATAAACAAGATACTTGAGGGCACGGGAAAGACCTACTCGCCGACGCACTTTGCGACCATGGAGACAGGATCAAACGGAATAGCCATGGCTGAATTCATAGGAGGATGCGGTGCAGGCAGGGTTTATGCGGCTCTTGAAGATAACGGAGATCTCGAACCATGCGTCTTCCTTCCAATACGGGTTGGAAACATACTCAGGGACGGCCTTCAGAATATATGGGAGAACTCAAAGGTACTGAAGGATCTCAGGGACAGGGACCATCTCGAAGGCGTCTGCGGAACATGCCCATTCAAATACTCATGCGGTGGATGCCGGGCAAGGGCCTATGGCTATTACGGCGATTACATGCAATTAGATCCGGGATGCCTGTTGAATCAGAGCGCTTATGAAGAGGTGGTTCTGAAACTGAACCAGGAAGCGGTCAAAGCATGAAGATATTGCTGCTCTCTCCGCCGACAGATTCCGTAATAAAGTCGGTCATAGGGACAACCGGCCCGCCCCTTGGCCTGGCTTATCTTGCCTCGGTGGCAAGGGAACAAGGAGACGATGTGAGGATAATTGATTCGATAGCCATGGATTATACAAAAGGCCAGGTGAAGGGGTTGATCAAGGCCTATGATCCGGACCTGATAGGCATAACCTCAACGACATCCATGATTCCAGACGCCTACAATATAGCCAGATTCGCAAAGACCTACAATAGCGATATTAAGATAGCCATAGGTGGGCCGCACGTAACCTTCACTCCGGACACCACACTCAACGAGTCACCTGATATAGACTACGTGATTATCGGAGAGGGAGAAACGGTATTCTCGAATCTTCTGCAGTACCTGAAGGGAAAAAAGGATCTCAGGGAGGTAAGGGGAATATCGTACAGAAATTCCGGAGGCATAGTGATCTCGCCGCCGGAGGAGCTGATAAAGGACATAGATTCCATACCCATGCCAGCGCTGGATCTTCTTCCGATGGACCGTTATGTCGCAGACAGGAAGAGGTTTGGAACTATAATGACTTCACGAGGCTGCCCTTACAACTGCATATTCTGTTCGTCATCTCTCCAGTTTGGGAAAAGGTGGAGGGGGCACAGTACGGAGAGGGTAATGGCGGAACTGCGCAGGCTGGTATATGACTACGGCCTGCATGAGATAGAATTCCTGGACGATACCTTCACGCTCAACATGAAGAGAGCCATGGAGATCGCACATAAAATAAAGGAGGAGAAGCTGGACATCAGATGGTCTGCATCGGCAAGAGTGAACCTATTCAGCGCTGAAATTGCAAAAGCAATGAAAGATTCCGGAGCCCACACCGTTTACTTTGGAATAGAATCTGGCAACCAGAAGACACTTGATTTCATAGGAAAGGGTATCACGCTGCAGCAGGCCATGGACTCCGTCAGGAAGGGAAATGAGGCTGGCCTGAACACCCTGGGTTCCTTCATAATTGGTTTTCCCGACGACACGAAGGAGGATGTACGCAACACGATAAGGTTTGCGAAGAAGGTGAAGGTCATGCTTGCACAGTTCACCATAGCAACGCCATATCCAGGGACCAGACTATGGCACCTTGCAAAATCAAGAGGGCTCATAAAGACCATGGACTGGAGGAAATACACGACGTTGAGCCCGGTTATGGCTCTGGCAAACTTCACGGACGCTGAAATACTCAGATGGCTCGGAAAAGCCTATGTCAGCTTCTACCTCAGGCCCAGCTATCTTTTACACGATCTGATAAGGGATCATGGTTTCGTGTTCAAGCGGATAATACCGTACTATTCCAAGGCCATAGCAGCCTTCAAGCGGGGTGACGGCCTCCAAGAAGATTTTTCCAAGACTATTTCCTGATATTTTCATGGATCGGAATAACCGATTCTTTATTTTTATAATAATACTTTCATGGCATAAAGGCGGCGAATGATGAATTGAATATTGTAAATAATGGTGTGCTGAAATCACAATTTGTTGGTCGAAATGCACAGCGAGGTCAAAAAATTGCGTATAAAGTTCTTCAACAAGGCACATATTAATCTTCATGGATAAAAGATATAAAGAAATAAGGAACTTTGCAGAACAATCCCTGGGAGAGATGCCCCAAGTAATAGATCTGCTCTTCAAGCTTGACGAAAACTCGGCCATTGAACAGTTCGATCAGAATCAATCACTTTATCTGGGGAGATCCAGTCTTTCAATAAAGACCAGAGTATTGATAGCCATGTCAGTTGCACTTGCGAACGGTCCAAAAGAATCAGCGATGATACATTACAAGCTTGCCAGAAGGTTTGGCGTAGATCCGCTTGAAATTGTTGATGCGATGAGGGCCACAAAGATGGCACTTATGTCATCCACCCTAGATAGCATCGATATTCTTATCGATCAGTTCGGAGATGAAAAGAGGTCTGATGAGGAAGAAGAAGGCATAAAATTGCTGCTGGATGGTGTGAAATCAGAGGCTGATGCCGTTCCAGAAAGGGTCATCATGGCTTCCCATTTCTCCTCGCAGCTTGTGAAGGAGCATCTCAGAGAGAAGAAAGCGATGTTGAAACCCATTAGGCTGACAGCAAAGGAAATGTATGCTATAGCCTTCGCGGTGAGCTCCTCCATCCGGGATCGTGAGTGTGAGAGAGTATACCTTGGGCAGTTTGCAAAGAATGGTGGAACAAGATCCGAAGCCGAAGACATACTGGCAACGACGAGGTTTCTGGTTGGCAACAGATCTTTCGTAAATGGGTTGGATGTACTGAAGACGCTCACGTCCCAGTGAGGCTGATCTTCAGCTAGATCCATATCTTTGTCTATAGTGGGCCCAAGAGCGTTCAGGGTTGAGTATAAGTTCGGATATTTTCAGATTTATGTGATGCATTTTTGAATGGATTTCACAAGCCGGAATCTCGTTATGCTGCATTTAATATAATTGTCGATTCTCGTTATAAATGCATTGACAAGATGTGCAGATCATTCGCGCATCAGATCTCAGCAATATAATATGGCAGATCAAAATAAAAAAATGTTGTGATGATCATGTCATCATTGAAATCGGAGAATTGAATGAATTTTTTACCTTTCCTCGAATACATCTTCTCCGGCCTTCTTGCTCTTCCTCACAACTATCACAGGAATTCTGACCTTGGATATCAGCTTGAGAGTGACACTGCCGATAAAGAAATCTGAGATGTAGGCATAACCGCGATGGCCTATGAGCAAGGCGTCATATTCCCCACCGTTCGCCAGGTCTATGAGAACGCTTGCCGGATCGCCATCCATGATTGTATACGTTATCTTCCTAGCTCTGGCGTTCAAGTCCCTGATGAAATCCTTCATCTTCTCCTCAGCTTTCTTTCTAGCATATTCAATTCCATCCTCGTCAACGAAATCCTCGAGCTCCTTCATTCCAAGCGGTATCACATACACGAAGTTTATCTCATCTACTTCTGTTAGAACTCTCAGGCCGGATTCTACAAAATCCTTAGAATCCGGAGAGAAATCTATCGGAACCAATATTTTAACCATTATCTAGCACCTCCAACAGATCCAGCAATCTCTTCGATCTCCTCCTGGGACACCGCATCCCTGCCCTTCATACCGAAGAAGTGCGCTATTCTGGGTCTGAGCTTTATGTATGTTATCAGGAAGATGACCTGGAAGATCGGGAGGGTACCTGGAGCTATGGCGACCAGGGGAGAGAAGGCCGTGGCGGCGATTGCCACTGCTGTGCCTTCATTCTTGCCTATGCTCGGGAAGAGACCGGCCATGGAATCCCAGTAGTTGAATTTCAGTGCCTTGAAGAGTAGAGTGAGGAATACCAGAGAAATCGTACCGAACGCAATGGCGGAATAGAATACGCCCAGCACTGCATGTATATGCGATATTATCATCCTCGAATCGCCGAAGAAGATGACAAATATGATCATGAACATGCCGATCATCGTTATGGAGGAAAACACAGGGCTTATCTCCCTGAACCTTTGTTTTCCGAGCTTTCTCATCAAGCCCTCGTGCGTAGGAATACCGACGATGAGCGGGGCCACTATTATCTCCAGTATTGTTATTACCAGCAGCATGACAGATACATGTATGTGATATGCTGCCCCGTAGGCGCCGGCGTAAAGAGGTATAAGCGGTATGCCTATGAGGAATGTTATGGCCACCAGAGCCGTCGAAGCCTCTATGTTTCCCTTCATGAGACCAACGTAGCCTACGCTCATGGATGAACAGGGAACTAGCCATGCAAGAAAGAGGCCAAGTTTAACAAGAGGATCCGTCACGAAGATATCGCCGAGCAGTATTGCCATAAGAGGGCCCCAGGCAAAGTTCATCAGCAAGACGATAAGCAGAAGCTTCCAGTTCTTCAGGGCCTTTCCTAGCCCCCTGAAGTTCATCATGACCATCATTGGGAATATCATTATTATTATGGCCGCAAGCTCCAACGTCTTTATCAGGCCCTTGTTCAGTGCAACCCACTGATAATCATAGTATCCTGCAATAAGTCCGAGGATTATGGCTATGCTAACGTACACGGCCAGAAATCTGTCCAGATGATCTCTGACCTTCACTAGTCTGCTTATTTCGGACATAAGGGTTGCAGATTGAAAAAATACTTAACAATTATATACAAAAATTGCGCCTTATCTTTTATAGCCCTTTTACAGCTTGGGTAGGCGTGAGATGAGAACCTGAAAGGATCATGGTCGGCTGCATCTTTCATACATCGTGATCCGCCGTTGTCGCAGAAACTTATTTTCAAGGGATAAATTGGCTTTTCAGTGGCTGAGCCTATACCCTATGACAAATGTGAGCTGTTCGGATTATGTATTTGCTAGATAGTCTTAAATATATAAATAATGTTCATATAAATATGAACGCTCGGGAAGATCAGAGACCGATCTCGCTTGATCCCCTTGAGATTGATGATTTTGAAAGGATGGCCAGAATGTACCTTGCCATGGCATCCAGGGTTAGGCTCTCGATCATATATCTCATAAGGAAATACGGTGAGGTGTGCACCCAGCAGTTGATGAAGGCGCTCAGCATATCGCAGCCCTCCGTCACTGCGCATCTCAACAGGCTCTACAGGGCCGGCATACTTACGAGAACTGAACGGAAGAAATTCACATTCTACAGGATAGACGAAAGGGCTGTCAATCTGCTGGATCCATTTCTGAAGTATGCGAAAAAACTGGAAGAGATAAAGGAAGGATAAAATTGGTATTCTCCGATGTTATCGTTTATTTTCTCATTTCATTTGAGATGGCCATCGCGAGAAATATCAGGAACGCAATATCTTCAGACC
>NZ_VYIJ01000025.1:353-12839 GCF_008709555.1 Thermoplasma sp. | reverse complement strand
GAAGAGGAAGAATCAGAAATCAAAATAAAATTTGAAGCCAGATCGGCTTTTGATCTGATTTCTTTATATTTGCCTTCATTAATTCATGCAAGCAAAGAAGGATTATCACTGAGCTTTTTTTTCAGTTCTTTCTGTAGCTGTTCTGTCGTAAGGCTTTTCACCACTTCTTTGATTCCTGAAACATCTGGATGCGTTATGGCGTTCCATAAGCAGGACACGGTACAGTTATTGCAGCCAACCATACAGTTTTCAGGGTACATGACCACTGCTTTATGCCTGTCGAAATCATAACCGAACACATTTCTCTTTTCTCCACAGGTGACAACACACATGCCGCATCCGGTACATTTATTCTCGTCGATGACAGGCTCCCAGTGAATTGCGGATCTGGAAATACCATGCCACACTGCAAATTTATTCTGCTGTTCGATCTCAGTCATCTTTTATCGCCTCTAAATGTACCGAGTGATCGGGGAATTTATCAATTCTTTCCTGCAGCTCCTGTTTTACCTTTGGAAATATCTTGTATTTTAGGATAGCATCTTTCACGTATTTCTTTGGGTCATCCGGAAAGCTTATCGCATCCTCTGGACATAGTTTTCCGCATGTAGTACATCCTATCACACATTTTCCGGGATTTGCCACAAGTGGTATACTCCTCGATCCATCCCACCTGAACACATCATTTCCACAGGTCAACAAACACATTCCACAACTATCACATTTTGATTCATCAATTATCGGGTACCAGTTGAACAGACTCCTGTCCACACCATGCCATGATTTCTGTCCGCCCATATATCGTCAAATTTAAATATGTCAATATATTATTTAAACTTTATTTTTATTCAGACAATTTTATAAGAAAAGAGAAATATATCCACCAAAATGCACCCCAAATCATCACACACATGGGTTCTATGTTGGCCTCTTCTATGCATGGGTCATCTTTGGAACTGTGGCGACGCTGTCAACACTGCTCATACACATACTCACAAACACGTCTCTTTCAGCGTCCTATATCAGAAGACGCACGGGAAGTGTGACATTCTGGATCGCCGTGCCAACGATCACGACGATCCTCATGTCCATCGCCTATTACTATTCCATCGCTGGAATGACCATGCCGTATTTGATCGCACCGATCATATTTGTGACGTGGATAGCCATATCAGTCCTGATACTCCATCTCAGAAAGGATAAATATTACAGCATCGATTTCTTTGCATCAAGGGAAGCAAGTGTGGCTGAAGTTGGTGGTGAATGATGTCCCTGACCTTCGATACGGTACTGACAAACGCCAGGATCTTCGATCACGATGATGCTGATTGCATAGTCATCGACAAGGGAAGGATCGTGCATGTTGGCAGGGATCATGGCATAAGCGCATCGAAGACCTTGGATCTCTCCGGCGGTTACGTGCTGCCCGGATTCATAGATTCTCATGCACACCTGCTGAGCACAGGCCTCGAAGGAACCAGGTTGAACCTCTTCGGTTCGGTGGGAAAGAAGGAGGCCGTGATGGCCATTGAGAAATATGCACAGAACCATGAAAAGGTGATCGCTTACCGTTGGGATGAATCAAAATGGGATGATGATAGGACGTACATAACGTCATCGGACCTGAGCAGGATAGAGAAGCCGGTTGTCGCATTCAGGCGCGATGGCCACATGGCGGTTGCGAACGAAGCTGCCATGAGGATCATAGGCGATCACAGGCCGGACGGAATATTCAGGGAGAAGGATATGGAAAAGCTCGATCCGATCGTGGAGCCTGATGAGAACGAGGCGGTCGAGGCCCTGCAGATCGCAGTTAGGGCCGCGGCTTCGCTGGGAATAACTGGAGTCCGCGACATGGTCGACCGAGTTGCATATGATGCCTACGGTAAGCTACGCACCGGAGTGAGGATATTCAAGGCGATCTACTCTGATGACCTCTTTCATGGTTTCGGTTCTCATCCCTATGACTGGGGTGTTAAAACGTTTCTGGACGGATCGCTTGGTTCTAGAACCGCAGCACATGAAGGATGGGACATGAAAAACCTGAAGATGGACAGGCAGGAATTCGAGAGTTTCTGCAATGGAGTATGGTCGAAGAATCTGCCTGTGGCTGTACATGCCATAGGTGAAATTGCCGTCAGGGTAGCCGCTGATACCATGCACGGACATGCCGGTAGGCACAGAAATTCCATCGAGCACTTTGAACTGGTCGAGGACGGTGTGATCGATTTGATCGATGAGAACACGATAATATCGGCACAGCCGAACTTTCTGGAATGGGCCGGCCATGGGGGCATGTATGAGGACAGACTTGGGAAATCATGGCTGTACAGGAACAATCCATACAGAGATATACTTGACAGGGGTCTGAAACTTGCCTTCGGATCTGATTCCATGCCTCTTGGCCCGATGTATGGAATATATTATGCTGTGAACAGCGAGTTTGATCAGCAGCGTGTGTCTTTTGAAGAAGCCGTGCGTTCCTACAGCGAATCCGGATCATACCTCCTTGGCACAGAGAACTGGATCGGAAGGATAGAAACGGGCTACTCTGCGGATTTCGCAATCTTCAGGGATCAGGATATCATCAACGGCGAAAGGATGAAAAATGCGAAGCCAGTGATCACCATGGTCGCAGGAAATACGATCCATGAAGGAAGTTAAGACTGGCTTCTGGATTTCTCGAAATCATATATGGCCTTGTCAAGTACGGTGGATATCTGCGGCCTGAGTACTAGAAAATGATAGGCCTCCGGGTTTGTGGCCTTCTTCACGTGTTCGATCCTTCTGTTCTCCGAGTCGAAGTCGATCAGGCCAGGCGCGAGTTCGCCCCTGGTCAACGTCACGAACATGGTGAGTTCGTCCGCATCGCTCATTGCCGGCGTGTAATATGATAGATAACCCCTGTACGAATAGACCGTGGCGATGTTCCTCATCGCCATGGCGAAGCCAGCAGAAAGGGACATAAGCAGATCCTCTGGAGTTTCCATGTACTCAAATTCAAACTTCATGGGAATTGAAATTTCAGCATGGATAAAAATCTATCCCATGAGGGTTCAATGTTCCCTCATGAATTTGATCGTTTCGATATACTGCCTCCTGATGTGCTCCTTTTCGTTGAATCCGTGCCCCTCCCGTGGAAATACAATCATGCGCACCTCGCATCCCTTCTCCTTCAGGAACCTGTAGAATTCGTAGTACTGTCCTATCGGTACGTATGGATCCCTGATTCCATGCATGAGCAGGACCGGTGTCTTCGGATCATGCTTCATCCTTATGGGTGAATATTCGTCGTACTTTCCAAATGCCCAAGGATCGTCGTCCATGTGCAGTCTATCCCAGAGATACAGATTGCTCGTTCCATGGAATGATACCCAGTCTGATATTCCGAACAGGGAGACGGATGCTTTGAATAGATCAGTCTTCATTACAGCCAGTGCTGACATGTAGCCTCCGTATGAACCTCCGGTAATGTATATCCTATCAGTTTTTATCTTTCCCGTATCATTAAGGTGTTGTATGCCAGATATGATATCCTCAAAGTCCATGCCTCCGAGATCACCCACGTTGAGCTCCGCATATTCTCTGCCCTTTCCAACGCTGCCCCTGTAGTTCGGTGCGAAGACGCTGAACCCGTATCCAAGGTATACTGATGTGCGATCCAGGAATGAACCATAGGAGAAGGAAGTCGGGCCGCCATGCACGTAGACGATCAGCGGATCGTTGGGGTTCTTTGCCCTAAGTATTCCGTATATGCCTGTCCCATCTCTGGACTTCCATTCCACGATCTCAGAGGGATAGGCAGAAATCTCCTTCAGACCAGAGTTAACCGCAGATTTCGTGAGGTCATTTTTCAGGAGATATATTTCAGGCGGTTCCATCGGCGATGAGAACGCAAAGGCAAAGGATCCGGACGAATAATCGAAGGCAGGAGAATACGCTGGCAATACTATGCCAGTTCCTGCCCAGACGAGCTTATTATTTCCCAGATCCCTTATGCGGAATGTCGTCCTGTCGTTCTCAAGCGCGTATACTGATCCGGATTTTAGGATCACATGTGAATAGCTAAAGTCGGATCCAGCTGTCAGATTGTGGATAGATTCGTCGTAGAGGATAACATCACCAGAGATAACGCCCCGATCGCTCATGACAGATTCCAGGAACGCTGTCCTCTCACCGTCCGCAGTGATCTTGCCGATCTGCCTTTTCCCTGGATCATAAATCATCTCAGGTTCCTTCCCCGGGACTATTCTGTACACCTTTGATCTGTACCAGCAGCTTTCCTGCGGGCAGTCTGACGCAACGGCATATATGCTATCGCCAGCGGCTGCGAATTCCCATATCTGCATCTTGTCCGTGATCTTGCTTATGCCATGGTCATCGATCATGTAGAGGTTGGTGAACTGGTCTTCCTCCTCAAAGAAATAGGCGTCATCCTCAGACCTTTTGACCTCAGGTTGCCCGGTGAAGAGGATCCTTCCGGACATGAAGCCTATAGTTTCGACCTTCATGCCTGTATCGTACTTTGCTGGTATACCTTCATCGCCCATTAACACTATCTCATTCCCTTCAGCAAATGCGGCATAGCCAGCCGGGGAAAACGTGAGCGAATGCAGGCCATAACCATCATATTTATGCAGAACGTTGAATCCTTCATCGAATATGTATACGGTCTTTTTGATCTCCTTCCTTCGATATTCCCTGAAATTATCTGCAACTATTGATCCAATGATATTTCCCTTGGGCGAAAGCCTGACCTCTTCTATGTTCTTCAGGTCGAGCAGATCATTCACTGTCTGATCGCGCATGCCATGATCAATCCTAGATCATATTTTAAATTGATTGCGGCTACCTTTCTTATCCAAAGCGATGAGAAAAAATGAGATGATACCATGGACTTCCGTACATTATCGTAGTTTCATCTGCGGAATGGATTCAAAAGTAAAATTTTCATAGTATATAGAGCCAGTAATAGACGTTGCTTGCATCGAATACGTCTATAAACAGCAGGCTCCGGTACGTTCCCTTAACGAGGACGTATGACCCAACCGACGGAGCTATACCGTGATAGTAGACGCTCACGTTTCCAGATCCTGTGTCAAGGACGAAGACAGATACGTTTGCTGATTCCGTTTCAGTAACTATTCTGCCTTCAATATAATATGTATTTCCAGATTTCATGCTTCCTGGTGAGGTGGATACAAGCAGGGGCACTATGCCGTAGACGATTATGGCGATCACTATGACCACCGCCATTGCCTCTGCGGTTCTTGTCTTCATATGGGATGGCATCAGAACCATGTAATAAATCCTTGTGATCAATCAGAATCATATCAATATATGTTTCATTGACCGTGAGATACGTCATCGGTGCCTGAACAGAATGATCTGAACTGATCCCAGTTTTCAAGAACTTCTTTGATGACGACCGCACCGTTAAGTTCACCTCGTGAGGCCACCAGCAGTGTAATATTATCCATGTTTCTCAGCTTCTCAAGATCTTCCTTTTTCTGGCACAGCTCCTGTCTGTACCTCTTTCTGAATTCCTCCCACCTGGCAGGGTCATGGGAGTACCATCTCCTCAGATCGTCGCTGGGTGCCAGATCCCTCGCCCAGAGATCCATCTTCAGATCTTCCTTCCTCATCCCCCTTGGCCAAAGCCTCTCAACGAATATACGGTAGCCGTCCGTTTCCGAATTCGCCTCGTAGACACGCTTTATTCTGATTGCCTGCATTCTTCCCATCCCAATTGTGATAAATTTGTTTCACGTTTTTTCTCCGATATTTCGGATGCGATCCTCTATAATGGTCCTGAGCGCCTTCTTATCTATCTTCCCTGTACCGGTCATCGGCATGCTCTCGACATGAATGAATCGATCAGGGATCCACCACTCCCTTATCACGCCTCTGGATGCCAGTCCCATGAGGTGTGATCTGATCATGTCTTCTGGCACAGGCCTTCCGTCTTTGGTTCTGTACACCGCAACTGGGCGTTCAACCCATCTATCATCCTTCACACCGATGACAGCGATATCACCGATTTCCCTGACATCAGATATATAATACTCCAGGAGCGCGCTTGGAATAAACTCACCTCCGCTCTTGATCAGATCCTTTATTCGATCCCTGATCTTGATCTTTCCGTCAGGAGTTATTTCCGCTGAATCACCAGGATAGAACCATCCATCCCTGTAAGCCTTTTCCTCTGGCGTGTTGAAATAGCCGTCCGGCAACCATGGGGCCCTGAATTTAAGCTCCCCGTTATCCCCCTCGATGTCAAAATCAGTAAAGACAAGTGGAGTGATGGAGTTCACTGCATCTGCGTTTCTAGTCGCGAGATCTCCGGCTATGTCTGATGTTCCTATGCCTGCTGCAAGACCGTCGGTGAAGCCATATATTCCGGTGAGTTCTATTGCATGATCTGAGGCAAATCTGAGTATCCCGGATGGTATGGCGGAGCCGCCTATAAGTATCTTCATGCGATCAAGAGATTCCTCTTGAAAAGAGGTAAGCGCATTGAACATCGTTGGAACCATGCTCATCCATGTCACTCCATTGCTCCCTATCATCTCTGTTGTGGTCTTCGGATCGAATCTTCCGCCGATCACATAGCCAGCGCCGATGAGCGTTGATATGTACAGCGTCCCCCATGACCAGAGATGGAAGAACGGAATAAGTGAGAACACTGTATCGGATGACGTGAGCCTGGCAGGACCGGGGAATGCCGATAGGTTCGTCTCCATGGCCCATGTCGTCAGTACAATGTCCCTGTGCCTATATCTAACGCCCTTGGGTTTTCCGGTTGTGCCGCTGGAAAACAGCACCGACGCTATGCGATTTTCATCCAGCTGTGGCGGTAGCGCATCATCGCGGGATTCGCCGTATTCATCCATCACCTTCTCCATACTCCTGATACCGTTGTCATCGATGATCCCGGAGCTAGATACTGCCGCTGCCAATTTCTCAAAGTCTCTTGAATAGAGCAGGTGTGTGCTTCCTGCTTCCCTCATGGATGATATGATCTGAGCAGGTGGCTGCCTCACGTCAACAGGGTGAATGATGTTTCCGGACAGGGGCACGGAAAACAGAAGGTATGCGAAGTTGATTGAATTCCAGTCCATGACGGACACCACCCTGTTCTCACCGATATCCCTGTGGAGACTGCCAGCTATCTTGATCATTCTATGATAGAACTCCGAGTAGCTCACCCTTTCCTTTCCATCCGTGATCTTTCCTGCACCCTCAGTACGCAGTGTCTTCAGGAAAACCTTATCCAGTGTCAGTCCCTGATTGTTGATCCTTGAATGTGCCATACCTATAGATAAATGACTTTCTATATCAAGTTTTCCAGATTGATATGATATTGATACTATTCAATTAATTGAATAACAACAGATATGAATAATTTAGCGTCAAAAGTGTTATCAATAAAACGCTCATTTACATGTATGCAGTCACTCATTCAGACATTCACAGTACCGATAGAGATAAGGGCCCTGAAGACCGCGAACATATACAGACTTGAATCGGATGATTCTGCTTTTCTGATCGATTCAGGCATGTCAGATGCATCCATAAGGGCCATCGAACCAAATCTCGGTAGGATAGATTTTGTTTTTGTAACGCATCTTCATATAGATCATCTTGGCGGTGTCCTCTATCTGCATGAGAAATACGGTATTCCAGGATATATGAACCATCTGGACTTTGATCTTATAATGAGCGCCAACGAGGATCGTGAAGGATATATGAGGAGGCATTCAGAGATCTTCAGAATCAATGGCGTTCCCCCGTCAATGGTTGAGGAGATAATAACAATGCATCCAGTGATAAGATACTTCGATTACTATTCGAAGATAGATTTCATTCAGGATCACAGGAAACTGAACGTGCCAGGCATAAGTTTTATCGACGTTCCTGGCCACAGCCCTGGATCGACAGCCGTCTATGTTGACGAGAGTCACGATCTCTTCGCTGGGGATCACATACTGGACAGGATAACGCCGAACATAGCCGTTTATGGAGACGAGGACGATCTGGGCAACTACCTCGACAGCCTGAAGAAGGTTAAGGCGATGAAGGTCGAGAGGATATTCCCAGGTCATGGCAACGTCATAACGGAACCGGCGATCCGCATAGATGAGATCGAAAGGCATCACCAGGAAAGAATGCATGCAATGCTGTCCGTTCTGAAGACGCCGAAGACTGCATACGATGTTGCCAGGGAGATCTCATGGAGCAGGGGAAGGAAGATGGATACCATGAACTTCATGGAGAGGAACTTCGCCATACTCGAGACGGTATCGCATCTGAAGCATATGCAGCGCATTGGCATGGTCAAGGCCATCGAAGACAGCGGGATAATAAAATATTCATACATACAATAATTACATACCGCATAAATTTTATACATGATTTTCATATTCTGAACAATGATAAGAATAGACCTTAAACAGGACGAGATGCCAGATCACTGGTATAACATTTTACCGGATTTGCCAGAAGAACTGCCAACTCCGAGAGACGAGACAGGGGAAGCGTTCGAGACTTTGAAGAAAGCCGTTCCAGCCAAGGTTCTCGAATATGAGTTTTCGGGAGAACGATATCCGAAGATACCGGATGAGATACTCGAGAGATACATGCAGGTTGGAAGGCCGACGCCCATAATAAGGGCAAAGAAGCTGGAGGATCTTCTAGGTGGAAACCTGAAGATATTCCTGAAGATGGAGTCATACACGTATTCCGGTTCGCACAAGATAAACAGCGCACTGGCACATGTATATTTTGCGAGGGAAGAGGGTGCAAAATTCGTTTCAACCGAGACGGGAGCAGGACAGTGGGGATCAGCGGTTGCCCTTGCATCGGCGCTCTTTAGGATGGAATCGCACATATTCATGGTACGGACGAGTTTCTATGCCAAGCCATACAGGAAATACATGATGTACATGTACGGTGCACATCCTCATCCAAGTCCATCTGAATTCACGGAATATGGAAAGGAGGTCCTGAAGAAGATGCCTGATACACCCGGATCGCTTGGCCTGGCCATAAGCGAGGCGATACATTACGCTCTGGACAACGGCGGAAAGTACATAGCTGGAAGCGTTATAAATTCCGATATACTCTTCAAGACCATCGCGGGGATGGAGGCAAAGAAGCAGATGGAGATGGCCGGCGAAGATCCGGACTACATAGTTGGAGTTGTTGGCGGTGGATCGAATTACGCTGCGCTCGCCTTCCCGTTCCTCGCTGATGAGCTTTCATCTGGAAAGATAAGGAGGACGTACATAGCATCTGGATCAAAGGAGGTTCCGAAGATGACCGAGGGCGAGTACAGGTACGATTATCCAGACACGGGAAAAGTTCTGCCGCTCCTGAAGATGTACACCATAGGCTACGATTTCATACCCCCTGCCGTATACGCTGGAGGCTTGCGCTATCATGCCGTAGCTCCAACGCTGAGCCTCCTCATGAACAAGGGCATAGTATCGGCGAGAGACTACGATCAGGAGGAGGCGTTCAAGTGGGCA
The DNA here is from genome assembly GCF_008709555.1 of Thermoplasma sp. Lineage (GTDB taxonomy): Archaea > Thermoplasmatota > Thermoplasmata > Thermoplasmatales > Thermoplasmataceae > Thermoplasma. The sequence continues at coordinate 3,309 of NZ_VYIJ01000025.1, read as the reverse complement.
AGGATATTCTCCGAAACGGAGGGCTACATCCCAGCTCCTGAGACATCGCATGCCCTTCCGATACTCAAGGAGATAGCGGACAAGAATAAAGGCGAGAAAAAGACCGTTCTTGTTAGCTTCTCTGGCCATGGTCTTCTGGATCTGGGTAACTACGCGGAAGCACTTCACTTCGAATGACATGGATAGAAATCAACAAAGAATATATACCAATTAATACCAATTTTTATTTTTGTGAAAACGACAAATTTTGTAGTTCAATAAAAGAATTTTTTACAAAATACGTGCGGATAGCATACTGCAGGACTATAACATTTGTATCTGATGATGCTAATCGCCAAACTACGTTATTAGCCAAGTCAGGAACAAAACAGTTTTAATATCCTATACTTTTATAGTGTTGGTGAATTCAAAAGATGCTGTCGGTTGAGAAAGAAAAATATCCAAACATAAGGTTCGCCAGCGACTTTGATATAAGTGAAAATGCTCCATTCAAGAGTGTTGATGAGTTCGTTAGAGAAATGGGCCATCTTATAAATGAGGACATGCTTGTTCTGAGGGTTACAGAGAGCCTGTGCCCTGGCTGCGTTGATGAGGAGAAATTCGATCAGATGAGGATACCCGCCATAGTTTATGAGGAAGCAGGCGAGGTGAAGCTCATAAAGGAATGCCCAGAGCATGGGGTCACCGTTGAAAAATACTGGGAAGACTATGAGATGTTCGAGGAGGCAAAGAAGTGGCAGGATCCCGGTGTCAAGATATTGAATCCGAACGTTGCCTATTACGCTTCGAAGATAGTGTGCCCGACGCACTGCGGTCTATGCGTAAAGCACAAATCACACACCGGCTTGGGCAATATCGTCGTCACAAACAGGTGTGATCTTTCCTGCTGGTACTGCTTCTTCTATGCAAAGGAGAACGAGCCCATATACGAGCCCACGCAGGATCAGATAAGGATGATGCTGCGCCGCATGAAAAACGAGAAACCAGTCGGAGCAAACGCTGTGCAGATAACTGGCGGAGAGCCGACCATGAGGGATGACATCATAGACATAGTCAGGATAGCCAGGGAAGAAGGCTATGATCATGTTCAGCTCAACACGAACAGTGTCCGTGCTGCGTTCGATCCAGACTTCGTGAGGAGGGTTAGAGAGGCGGGTTCAAACGTAATATACACTAGCTTCGACGGTCCGACTCCAAGATCGAATCCGAAGAACTTCTGGGAGATCCCGGCAGCTCTGGAGAACTATAAGAAGGCACCCCTTGGTGTCGTTCTCGTTCCGACCGTTATAGGCGGAGTCAACGATATGTACCTCGGCGACATCATAAGGTTCGGTCTATCGAACATAGATGTGGTCAGGGCAGTGAATTTCCAGCCTGTGAGCCTGGTCGGCAGGATGCCTGACAGGGCAAGGGCAAAGCAGAGGATAACGATACCGGGAGCCATAAAGAAGATCGAGCAGCAGACCGATGGCCTCATAGGAAGGGAGGACTTCTTCACCGTTCCATCAACCGCTTCCGTTTCAAACTTCGTTGCCGCCCTGAAGGGAAGGCCGACGTACAAGCTGTCGATACACTATGCGTGCGGCATGGGAACATACCTGTTCAAGGATGACGAGAAGGTAATACCTGTGACCAGATTCGTGGATGTCAAGGGAATGTTTGAGTACATACAGAGCCTCGCCGATGAGATTGGAGATTCGACTTTCAAGAGTCTGAGAAAGGTGGAGAGCACGGCAAAGCTGCTTTACAACCTCAAGAAATTCGTCGACTACGAGAAGGCGCCCAAGGACTTCAAGCTGAAGGATATGGTTTACAACGCGTTCACAGAGGGTGACTACCACGGTCTCAAGGCGTTCCACTACAAGTCGATGTTCATAGGGTTCATGCACTTCCAGGACCCGTATACATACGATGTAGATCGTGTGGAGAGATGCGACATACACTATGCGATGCCGGACGGCAGAGTGATACCATTCTGCGCATTCAACGTCATACCTGAGCTCTACAGGGACTCGACGCAGAGGAAGTACTCCATACCTGCAAAGGTTTATGAGGAGAAGACCGGAAGGAGCCTCAAGAAGGAGAAATACTTCAGGGAGTACAGCCTCGAGGACAAGAAGAGGATCATCGCCTTCTACGAGAGGAGCATAGGCAGGAAGCTCACTGAGGAGGAGATAGGGCAGAAACTGGAGGACCCAGTTCCTGTCATATCTTCACAGAACCCAGATATGTAATCTTACAAAAATCATATCCATTATTTTTTTCCTATTGATCGAAAATGATAATTTCTTATCAATTTATCTTTTTTATGATTTTTGGGCCAAAATAAAAACGTTTATAATAGTTCAATCTATATAAAGTTGTACGATATGATATTTTACCCCTATCGTAAAAGATGGTCGAAAAGATATTGTCCAGAGTTCTGTGTGTATTTGAATATACCTGTCACTGAAAATATCCTGTAAATCATCCCTAAATCTATATTAGCTATTAAGGGCTCTATGAGACCATGTTCCATCCAGTTCTGCCACCCTAAGGTATATGATCTTTATGGCTGATTTCTCTGCTATAATGGATCTATGATTTTGATGCACCTTCTGATTTTTGTTCATGCTTTAAATTAGTTCGTTGCTGTGTACTGATTTTCCTATGGACTTGCTATATTCTAAATAAATGAAGAGGTAGTTGAGCTTCCTTTCAAGATTGTATATCTGCCTAGAATATTTCTCATTCTAGCAGTATTTTAATTCCCTAAATCTCTCAGGCGCTTTTTCCCTTGTTTCTGATATAAGTATTCTCTTAAGCTGTTTATCTATCGAGGCTCTATCTGGTTCTTTCGCCTCCGCTTCTAAATCTCTTGAAGTATGGATCGTGCATAACTTGAAGTTGGTTCTCGGGAATATCTCCCTTATTTATCATCAAGGTTGAGTATCTCGTTTGGTATGAACAGTAAACG
>NZ_VYIJ01000025.1:0-343 GCF_008709555.1 Thermoplasma sp. | reverse complement strand
TAACTTTCGCATATGACATATATTGCCCCTTTGATATGATGTAGAATCATTCTTATGGATCTCTCATATGGAACGAATACTGCATTATGAACTTCCCTTCACTGTCTCTGGGTACTGATATGCTTGCTGTCACCGTAATCCGTTCTCATGCTTCTCTCATGGTATCCGTATTATTCCTCCATGTACCCTCATGAGTACATTTATCTCCATTCTTATCAAAGTTTATACATATTACTTCATTGTCTTATTCAAAACTTCCATTATGTTCTTATTCGTATCCTGCATACATTTTTATATATTCTTCTTTAGCTCAAAAAAAAAGTATGCACTCCTACGGCAGATT
>NZ_VYIJ01000024.1 GCF_008709555.1 Thermoplasma sp. | reverse complement strand
ACATAACACATTAGTTGTCTAAATAGTTATTGGAATTATATATCATATCTTGATAGAGGACTTGCAAGGAGTTTCAGAATAAAGAATATAGCCATAAGAAGCGAGGGATATCTGGCGGAGGCAGATGGCGAGGTGATAGGAAAGACTCCATTGACCATAAAAGCCGGCAGCAAGTTGAACTTCATCAGAAATATAATCAGCTAACACCACGCTGTTGGAGGGATAGGCATCCTTCTGACATTATCTTAGCCATGCATATAAATAACGTTGATTATATCTGCAGCACGAAAATAAGCTATAAAATTTTTCAGGGAAAGTTCCAAATACGCGGAAAACTTTGAAGAATGATGCTCAATACTTCCATGGTGCCTGTATCATGAAAACCATTCACATATCGATCTGTTCAATGGAGTACCATAGATATCTCTGCGTTATGAGATCAAAGTTCTTTATTGCAGGTTTAAAAATTCGTCATGGTATGTGGACTCTGATACCTCAAAGATGCCTCATTATGAAATCTGACAGCAGTTTATTGTACCCTTCGCGATCCTCCCACATGGTCAGATGCGAGCAGTCTTTGAATACGTGAAGCTCAGACCCAGAAATCTTTTCGTGTAAAACGTTCGCCACGTTAGGAGTCACCTCATCATATTCACCCACGGTTATAAGCGTCGGTATCCTTATTGTCGAGATCTTATCCGTTATATCCCAGTCCTTGATCGTTCCAGTTATCGTGAATTCGTTGGGCCCGTTCATGACCCTGTATACATTCCTTCTTTCAGCGTATTCCAGTGATTTCAGTACTTCCGGCGGCCAGTCTTCGGATCTGATCAGGTGCTGGTGATAGAAGAAGTTTACAGCTTCCTGGTATTCTGGGTTATCGTAGATTCCAGCTGATCCGTACTTTCTTATTGCATCTCTGTACTTTGCTGGAAGATTGTCTATGAGCCTGTTCATCTCCTTCACGGTGAGTGGGACGGATGAGAGTCCTCCTGATACGATCAGACCCTTAAGGTGATCATGGTACCTGACTGCATAAGCAAGTGCCAGAGCACCACCATAGGATGATCCCATCAGGAAGACCTTCTCTTCCCCGAACAGTTTGGATCTCAGGGCCTCAGCCTCCTCCACGCCATATTCTATCGTGAACTTCGATTGATCCGGTTCCTCGGATCTACCACATCCAAACTGATCATAGAAAAGCACAGTTATTCCATTCCTTACCAGATCCCTGAGGGACAGCAGGTAGTCATGGGACATGCCTGGGCCACCATGCATGGTCATCAGCTTGGCCTTTTCGTTAGCCGCCTCGCACAGTTTATAGTATATGTATATGCCGTTGATCTTTGCATAATTCTCTATGCAGCCTTCATCCATTTTATCATCACTTCCTACGCAAAAATGGTTTAAAAATTTTCCTGTGTCGTTCCCATATCCTTTCAGAGAACGTGATCGATTTAGTCTTCGATTGCCTGTAAATGTTCCTCCTCCAGGCTCGGTTCGGCGATTCTAGCCGACTTCCCCCTTATGTAGGAGTATACAGCAGAGAATACCACCCACGCCGCGAATGAAACTGAGGCTGCGATAACAGGCAGCGATATTGAGATGAAGGTACCATAGAAGACGTAGACGAGTATGCCGGTGACTATGACAGGCAGTGCTACATTCGATATACCTATCCTCTGTCTGTTCTTTCTGAGTATCGCTGGAAGTGAGAGATTGGCTATCATGTGAACGAGTAGTGCAGCCAGAGTTGAGAGTACTCCCGTGAACAGGAAGCCACCAAACGGACCAAGGAATTCAACGCTTAGAAATCCTGTTAATACGGCAGCAGACACCATCACAAGGCCGGCCAGATGCGGGGTTCTTCTTGAGTCATGGACTCTGGATAACGAGGATGGCAGTATGCCGTCTCTACTCATCGACAGCGTTATCCTGGCAACGCTGTTCGTGAAGGTGACGTTATCTGTTAGTATGCTGTTCACGTAGAATATTGTTATAAGAATGGCGGCCCAGAGGCCTATATCAACCTGCGCAAGCTTGATCCCAGGAACGAGGTTGTTCGCGTAGGACTCCATGTTGGCAGGGCCCCATCCGACCGTAAAGGCGTATGCTGCAAAGACAAAGAAAACTCCAAGAACTATTGAGGAAAGAACGACGGCGTTTCCTATCATCCTCTTGGCATCCTTTGCCTCTTCTCCGAGTGGCGTCATTCCGCCAAATCCGGAAAAGGCGGTGTACATGAAGAGAACACCCAGAGCGATGCCGCTGACGCCGTATGAATCATATTTCAATGTGAAAACGCTTGCGGTGTTTATCGACGGATGACCAAGAACTATGAACAGGCCGATGAATACCACCACGGCTATCTCAAGCGATCCCATGACTGAAACGTATCTGAGGGATCCTTTTATTCCAAGGAATGATACGACGTAACCAAAAGCTGCTGAGGCTATCAGGAGCGGTATCCATAGATAGGAAGGAACCGTTATTCCATAGATGTAGCTCAGAAGAGCCGGCACGAACACGGCTATGGAGAGAGATATGAAGGCAAGCGCAGCTATCTGGTATAGTATGTATACCCAGCCTGAGAATGCGCCAACCCTTGTACCGAAACCGTTCTTGATGTAGTCGTAGTAGCCTCCAGGACCTGCGACATGGTTTGATATCTTCCTGATGATCACTGCGTTCAGGAAGACAACAACAAAGGCAACAACCGCTGCCAGCGGGAGCGATCCCAGGGCAAATGCCGCCGAACCAGTCATCGTCGCAACAGCAGCACCTGCCGGCGCCGAGGCCGCAACGCCCTGAAACATTACCTCTCTGAAATTCAGCACATTCCTTCTGAGAGTCTTTGCCATGATAATACCAGACAGGTTAATAATTATCAATTATATAATCTTTCATTGCTCATATATTACTTTGAGTAATAATGCGATATATTATTGAACCTTTGATTACATTATTTGATATTGAACAGGAATGCTTTGGATCAGAAAAGAAGCACATTTCATGCATCAAATTGTAGTGTTCTGACAATATTTATATGCATTCAGTGGATCTATCATTATGAGATTCGATTTTTCAAATATATTCCTTAGCAAGGGCGTGAACTATTTCTCCGATGATCTGGTACTTCAGGACGTGCTTAACTATCTTGGATATGAAACGGATGAAAAACTTTCAGAGATGGGGAAATACATCAGCACCGAGATGATCGAGGATTCCGTGTTCATCGATCATTATGGTGAACCGGTGCTGCAGATGTGGGGAATTCTGGACAATCGAACCGACGGTATATGGATATCGAGAACGCATCTGAACATGATCGATAGGCTACTTGATATGGGTGTGGTATCCAGGATAGTGGAGAAGAACGATCTCATGTACCACTTCATCTCTGGATACCTGATATCAGATGCAGGCCTTTTCTGCACTCTGACTCTGACAGGACAGACGGCATACGGCCTCAAGAAGTATGGCGGCAACCATCTTGAAAGCTTCCTGAAGCATTACTCAAACGAAGATCACTGGCTTGGAGCCACATATTATACCGAAATACAGGGTGGAAGCGACCTAGGTGCAAACCAGACGATCGCCGTGAAGTCTGGCGATAGGTACATACTCAACGGCGAAAACAAGTACTTCGCAAGCAACGCTGGCCTGGCAGATGGCGCTATCGTCACTGCAAGGCTACAGGGTGCGAGGGCGGGAGCAAAGGGCATATCGGTCTTCTTCGTACCAACGCTGAGATCCGATGGTACGCGCAACTACGAGATAAGGAGAATAAAGGACAAACTCGGAACCATCATGGTGCCGACCGGGGAGGTCGTGCTAAAGGATTCCGAAGGATATATGATAGGAGATGAGAAGAATGGCATTTACATAGCTCTGGAGATACTTGAAGTGTCCAGGATCGATGACGCCATAGCTGCAGTTGGCATAGCACGTAAAGCTCTCTGGGAGGCCTATCTCTATGCAAGGAAAAGGACTGCTTTCGGGAAGCCCATTATAGAACACCCGCTGATGATGAGGGATCTCGTGGAGATGGAATCTGAGGTTGTGGCGTCAACGGTACTCTCGATGATAGCCGGAGACATGTTCGCAAGGGCATCGCATCTTAAGCCGCCATACGATGACCAGTACCATATGGCCAGGGCTTTCACCCATATGGCAAAGAACATTGCATCCTGGTCTAGCGATTACGTGACGAGGTACGCAATGGAGGTGTTCGGCGGTAAGGGCTTCTTGAAGGAATTTCCGGTAGAGAAGTTTCACAGAGACTCCATCGTCACATCGCTCTGGGAAGGCACGAGCAACATTCAGTCGCTTGATTTCCTGGAACTCGTGCAGAAGAAGGGTATTGACGAGAAGATCTTCACATTGATATGGAACATAATGGAGAACCTTTCATCGGATACCGCTGCGATGCTGAAGGCCGCCTTCGACTCGGTGCGTGAAAAGATGGTTTCATACAGGAATTCCGAAAATATAGAATATTTCGCAAAGGATATACTCAACATGTTCGGATACCTATCGGCCCTTGCCTACATGCTGTCCGTATCGGAAAAGACAGGAAATACGGGTATGCAGATGGCTGCTAAAATATACTATTACAGGCATTTCGCTGGTTCATTTCCCAGTGATATGAATTTCGTCGAATTTCACAGAATGCTGGACTGGATGAACGTCAACGATGGCGAAAAGGTCATTGAGGCTAAATGATTATCCGGATCATGAGGATACGTATCCGGATATTATCACATTTCTCAGGCGTTCTTGGTTTTGATGAATCCTCCCTATATGTCAGGGACGGAATCACCTTTGGGGAGGTGAAGGCCCTTCTGATGGAACAGTTAAGCAATTTCATCCGTCCCATAGAGATAGGTATGTACGTCAACATGAGACCGGTTCCTGACGACTATAAGATCAACGATGGCGATACGCTGTACGTCTTCCCCAGATCCTCCACGCCCTGATCGTAAGGTCTGGAATTCTTATAATGTTCTGTCTGAAGACGGATGCGCATTAATTTATATCAAACAGACATGCTTGTGCATGGAGCCAGAGATCCTTTTCAGGAAGATAGACGATCTGGGTGAAGGCCCAACGTTCGACGAGAGGAGAAGACGCGTCTACTGGGTTGATATAAGGGGAAAGAAGTTTCACTATATGAATATAGACAGTTCTGAAATGAGGACATTTGCCTCCATCGGAATGATATCATCTGTCGTGCCGACGGATAGGGATATGATCGCCGCTACAATCGATCATGGTCTATATCTCATAGACGATTCAGGAAAACACACCCTTCTGACCGAGGTGGAGAAGGACCAGAAATCCACGAGGTTCAACGACGGCAAGGCAGATCCATTCGGGAACTACGTGGCCGGAACCATGGATCTGGAAGAGAAGAGACCCATAGGTTCCCTGTATGTACTGACTGGAAAGACCATAAGGCGTATACTTGACAACCTGACCATATCGAATGGCATAGCCTGGAACACAAAGAAGAGGGTATTCTATCACATAGACACACCAAAGAGGAGGGTTGACGCATATTCATACGATGGCAAGATGAACATCGAGAGAATAGGCATCGCCGTGGACTTCAGAAACGAGGTAGGGAATCCAGATGGCATGACCATCGACGCCGATGGAAACCTCTGGGTTGCTCACTGGGGGGGCAACAGAATAACGGTGCACGACCCTGAGAAACAGAAGAAGATAGACGAAATAATATTCCCAGCGCAGAACATAACCTCATGCGTCTTCGCTGGCGACGGTCTCCACGATCTCTACGTCTCATCAGCCTCCAACGGAAACCCATCTGATATGGGTGGAAGCCTATTCATTGTGCATACGGATTATGCGGGATCCAAGACGTTCACATTCAATGTTCCCTGATCATTCATCCAGATACCTCTTTGCTTTTTCAATCATATCCACCCATTTTTTGACAACTTCGTCATACCTGCTCCGTATGATCTCAAGATAGCCCAGATCCACCGGATCGATATAATCATCCGGCATGTAGCGTTTTAAGCCTGAGTTTTCCCTCAGTTTCCTACCCGTATCTATGTAGCTCTCTTTCCAGTCGTGCGTGGAGCTGAACTCATCCCAAGCATTTCCTGTTGCGAATATTGATTCAGGAAGTTTCTCGGGATCCTTGACTGTGAACTCTATACTTCCGAAAAGATCGGGCAGCCATGAGATCGCTTCGTACACGTAATTGACCATGCAGACATATGAATCCTTCATCATCTGGAAGTCACGATGGTAGCCGGAGGTCTTATTCATTGAGGTCATCATGGACAAAACGCTGACGGATGACGACAGCGAAGCAATACCCTGAAGAAGCTCTATGTAGTCCGGATTTCTCTTGTTTGGCATCAGTGAGCTTCCTGTGGTGAATTCAGAAGGGAGTGATATATAGCCATCCCTGTAGTATTCGATCAGATCCATGGCTATCCTCGAGATCGTTATGGAGATCTGTGAAATAGTGCTTGAGACTGATGTGATGAGTATTGGATACAGCGATGACGCGAAGACAGGATTTGTAAGCACGGGCCCTATACCGAGGAGATCGGACATGGCCTTCAATTTCCCGGAATTCGGGCTGCCATAACCGGATCCATAGCCGTATGGTAGGATGGAAGCAGAATCGATCGCACTATTCAGAGACTTAACGCTTATTGCAAGGACATTCTGAATGTAGTTCGCATAGGTGGCGGCTGTCAGGGGCATGGCGGGCATGAAGTGCGTTGTACCTGGCAGCAGTCCCTTCACGTCCCTGGTTTGGATCGTCCTGATGGATTCGATCAGCCTGGATATTATGCCGGAACATCTCTCGATGGTGAACATGAGGACGTTGCTGTGAACCTGCTCGTTTCTGGAGAGATACAGTCGTACATTGTGACCAAGCTTGCCGCATCTCTTGATTACAGCATTTTCCACGGTGGTATGGGCATCCTCCTGATCTATATCGATATCCGGTCTTTCTTCTAGAAGCCTGATCAACGCCTCTATTACGCATTTCGATTCATCCTTCTCCATCACCCCTCTCTGCGCCAGATCGAGATGGTAGGCGATCAGCGATAGGATCTCATACTTGAGAAGTGATATTTCTACCTCTATATCGTGTTTCACGAATGTTTCGGTGGAATCCCTGCGATCTGCTGGCTGAACGCCGCCCGCCCATAGCTTCATACTGTATCGATCTCAGTACTGCAGTGAGGTGCCCTCGACTTTGCCGGTCATCTTCAGAGCCCTCTTATGGGAATGTATGGTGGCGTTGCCATAGATGTCGATGAACCCCTTCGATGATCTCTGGTCGAACGCGTTTGAACTGTAGTTTATAAGATCCGTGCTGTAGAGGAAGCTGTTGCCCCAGGCGCCTTCGGTGTACATCAGGCCATGAGACATCCTGATCTTAAGTTCACCGTTTATATCCCTGTTGAATTCGGCTTCTGCTGCATTGATCGCGTTCATGACCGGGTCATGCCAGAGCCCTCCATAGACGAATTTGGAGAACTGCCAGTCCATGAACATCTTCATCTCCGTCTCGTTCCTGTTCAGGATCAGTGATTCAAGATACCTGTGCGCATACGTGATGACGGTGGCCGCCGGACACTCATATACCTCATGGCTCTTGAGTCCGACAACCCTGTTCTCCATATGATCGATGAGCCCTATCCCGCTGGATCCCGCCACTGCGTTCAGATAGGTTATGATGTCTGAGAGCTTCATCTTCTCTCCATCTATTTCGGTTGGAATTCCCCCATCGAATGATATCTTCACGATATGATCGTTTTTCGCCTGCCATGGTGGAGTCACCCATTCGTAAACGTCCTCCGGTATCCCCTTGCCTATATCCTCGATATCCGGCCCTTCAATCGATCTGCCCCAGATGTTCTCGTCTATGGAATATTTTCCATCCAGCTTCACTGGTATCCCATGTTTTTTCGCGTAATCTATTTCATCCTTCCTCATCATATTCCATTCTCGCACGGGTGCAAGAACCTGTATGGACGGGTCGATGGCCCTGATGGAAACCTCGAACCTGACCTGGTCATTCCCCCTTCCAGTCGATCCATGAACCACATACTTTGCGCCGATCCTATGTGCATATTCCACGGCCTTCTCGGCCATAAGCGGCCTGGCCAGTGCGGTAGATAGTGGATAACCTTCGTAGCTTCCGTTCGCCATTATTGATTTAGCTATGAATCCCTGCGCGAACTCATCTATAGCGTCATGAACGAAGACCGGATCGGCTCCAAGCGTCCTTGCCTTTTCCTGTATGGCGACAAGATCGCTGTTCCCGACGTTCAGCGTCAACGTTGACACCGCAAGAGACAGGTTCTCCTGAAGCCATTTGATCATTACAGAGGTATCAAGACCGCCAGAATAGAGAAGCAATGCCTTATCCATGTGCATCGATTTATATTCCATATAAACAATTTTTCATTGATATTTAAAAATTATCCATAAATTATGTTATATGTTTCAATATCTTGCAAAATATTATATTCATCATTAATATCTGATATCATGGATAGAAAATTCAGGGGGAACGTTGAAGAGAAGACGCTGGAGTATCTGAGAAAGAGACCGGAGGTATACATGGCCCTGGGAACTGGCATAGTAAACCTCAACGGCCTGGCCGCACTCATCAGTCGTGAGAATCAGGGGATGAACCAGCTCTCAATACGATCAGTGCTACAGAAGATAATACGAAGCGGAGAGATTTCGGATTACAGGAGATTCACAGATGATCTTCTCAGGCGAAGCAAGGTGACGCTGCAGGACAAGGTTTCCGTCATAACTTCCAGAAGGAAGATGGATATAGATTTCCTCTCCGTAACCTTCCTTACGGACTCGGTTGTTTACATAGTGGATGAGACGAGGGTCAGAAACATCCCAAAGGATGCCATCATCGAGAGAAACGTTAGCCTAATACACATATTCTCTCCTCCAGAGATCGTGTCAACTCCAGGATTCGCATTGAATGTGGTTCAGAGGATATATGCAGCCAACGTGAACATACTTCAGTTCATATCATGCTCAAATGAAACTATGATAGTGGTTAACAGAGACGACGCTATAAAGGCCTATTCTGCACTTGCATCCTACTGATCCACCGTTTAGCCCAATTACATTCTGAGAACGCATACGGTTGAAATCATCGATGTCTCTCTTTCATCATACCAATATATTCATTGGCATCAGTGCGCCCCTATTCTACGGTCCTCTTTGATTGGTGAAGTTAATTTAAAAAAATTTAAATTGACTTCATCATTACTCATTATATGATCGTCGATCTCAAGCTTGAACGCCATCCCCTGGTCTTCATCGGACATGGCGGTGAGTTCATGGAGAAGATAAGGAGTTTCTCGCAGGAAGCCTCCGTCATATATGCATTCACCGATGAGCATCTTGATCTGCCCAACGTTCTGCCACGTCCTGAAAGATACGATGAAGGCATAGACAAGGTGAAGGAGGTCAGGCCCATGGTTACCTTCGTTTCCACGGAGGACGAGGATCTTGACAGGCGAATAGCAAATGCGGTTTCCCCTTATTCGAGGATGGTGTACGTTCCAGACAGGGTCAATCTCAGCGACATAAACCTCTGTGCGATCATCCACAATGGCCCCATCTCCATAGGCATATCCACGAGAGGAAAAAGTCCGGCCATGACCGTGATGATAAAGAAGAAACTCATGGCCTACATCCGAAAATATTCCATAATCACGGATGAGGATGCAGAGGTAATAGATTTCATCTCAAGGAACAGATCAAGGATAATATCCAAGGTCAGGGACAGAAGGCGCAGGCGGATCGTCATGTACAGCATCGCTGTGAATCGCGATATAAGGCGCATGATCAGCGAGAGGGATGGAGATCCGGATATGATCCTTCAGAAGCTGATAGGGGAGAAATGAAAGCGAAGAAATATTATATAATAGGTACCGGCCCTGGAGATCCTGATCTGATCACCGTTCGTGCGATACGGGCAATAGCTGAATCCGATCTGATACTTGCAGACAGCCTCGTCCCTGAGGATATGCTGGCATCTCTCTGCGGCGGTAAACGGATAGTACACGTTGGGCACAGAGCATCGCGGGATCATTCCGGTATAATTGAGAGGATATCGGCAATACTGGACAGCACCGAATTCTCCGTTGCATCCCATCTGAAGGAGGGTGATCCCTCCGTATTCTCACATCTGAGCGAGGAGATCGGGCTGCTGAGAGATCGCAGCATAGACTATGAGATCATTCCCGGAGTCTCATCAGCCATAGCCGTACCGGAGGCTGCAGGCATAGTTCTGACGGGTCGCGGCCGATCTGAATCGTTCACGGTGGTTTCCGCCAGCGATGCGTCTGGGAATTTCAACGAGAAAGAGATCCGATCAGCTCTCGCATCCTCTGGATCCGTCGTGATCCTCATGGGATCGAGGCATCTTGGCAAGATAAAGGATATCCTGCTGTCAATGCATTATGAAGGATATGTTGCTGTTATAGAAAACGGTACGAGACCGGATCAGAGGATCAGCATATATCAAAATGCCCAGGAGATCAGAACTGAGGATGTGCGCATGCCGGCATTGATCGTGGCTGGAAGGATCGCCATTATGGATGTGGTGAATGAGAATGAGAGTCGAATACGAAATTGAATTTGAAGACGGTGGTGTGCGGATAAGTTCAGGCGATTCTGTTGCATACATACCATCAGGGAGTCGGACCTTCATGCCTGACGGTATCAGGAGGAGAATCTTCGATGCGGTATTTGCCCAGATAGCAAACGAGATTGCCACAGGCATCGAGGAACAGGATGCAGGCAACATAGAGCAGAAGAGCCTCTCCATCATCGATTCTATCATCCCAAGGGATATGGACAATCCGATGAGGCACATCGTGATAAGGGCGGTTCATGCTGCAGGTGATTTCTCCATAGCACAGCTGATACGATACAGCGCTGGTTTTTTCCCTTCCATGGTTCAGAGGCTCGGCGAGGGATGCACCGTATTATGCGACAGTGAGATGGTGAGAGCTGGTATATACGAACCCAGGGTGCTGGAGAATAATCGCGCGGTCTGCCTGCTGAACGATGCAGAGACCAGGGAGATGGCCCAGCGCGAGGGCATAACCCGTTCAGCTGCGGGCATTCGCATCGGCCTTCGGAGATACAGAGACACGGTGGTTGTGATCGGCAATGCGCCCACTGCACTGCAGGAAGCCATGCGTATCATCAAGGAGGAGGGAGGTTATGATACTCCTGTTATAGGCATACCGGTTGGCTTCGTGAACGCAAGCAGGGTGAAGCAGGAGCTGATATCCAGCGGCATCGATTACATAACAGTGATTGGGAATCGTGGCGGAAGCCCGATAGCAGCATCCATAGTAAATAGTTTTGGGAGGTTTCTGAGATGACTGGAAAGATATACGTTGTAGGAATCGGGCCAGGTTCCAGGATATTTCAGCCATTCCGGGCGTGCGCTGGATCCGTTACACTTGCAGCGGCCAGACGCAGAAAGCTCTTCGGTGGGCATATATCGTTTGTAGGCGTCGGCCCTTCCGATCCGGATCTGATGACAGTAAGGGCAAGAAAGGAAATCGTATCCGCGGATGTCATAGCTGGATACCAGATGCCGCTTGATATAGCGCGGAACATCTTATGGAATAAACACATAGTTGTCTTCCACTGGAGGGATCAGCAGAGGTATGTCGATGAGGTCATCGATCTCTACAACAGAGGATACAGAATAGCTTATCTTTTCACGGGCGATTCCTGCTTCACAGAATCAGAGCTGATCAGAAGGTTCACTGAGAAATGCAAGAACTTCGAAATTGTACCTGGTATAAGCTCAGCGCAGGCCGCATGCAGCATCACCGGTATGGCGCTGGAAATGGCAGGGGTGGTCTCCTTCCATGTTACGGGGAATATAGAGGACAGAAAAACCGATCTAATCAGGATTCTTTCAGAGAAAGGAAGAGCCATAGTGATACCGCGGCCATATGATTTCATGCCACGTGATATAGCTAGATTCCTCATGGACAAGGGGTTTGGGGATCTTCCCGCAACGGTTATAGAGAAGGCAACTTCCAGAGATGAGCGCAGGACGGTTTCAACGATCAGAGATCTCGTACAATGTGAATTCTCCGATCTATCCATAATGGTAATAGGAGAGCCGGTGATACGGTGAGCGGATCTCATTTTATTCCGCGATCAACAAGCCTGAGTCGAAGGGCCTTGTTTCTAATCAAGTGAAACAGGAGATCAGACGGAATTGAACCTGGAACAATGATCGGCAGGTTGGCCTGTCGATCGATTTCTCCGCCGTCGTCGAATATTACGTTTTTAGTAGTTTTTTTACGAAAACAAAATTTATGTACCAGGGGTTTTTCTGCACACAATGAACGATACAAACGTTTCCGATATAAGAACGCTAGGCACGTGGGATCTGGTCTTCCAGGGCCTTGGCCAGATAACCCCAATCACCATCCTCTCAGGCCTCATCGTTAGCATAGTGGGACTATCCGGTATTAATGCGCCCCTGGCGATGATGATATCGTTCATCGCCGTGATCCTGGCTGCGAATACCATATACCAGTTCTCCGGCATGATCAGCCATACAGGTGGCTATTACTCCTATGTTGAGTACGGCCTGGGAAAGCATCTTGGCAAGTTCACTGGTCTCCAGTACCTCCTGTATCAGACCTCAAACCTGGCGCTTGAATACTTCATCGTCATATGGGGATTCTCCAAATCGCTTGACTACGCCTTCGGTACCTCTCTCCCTGAATGGACGGGAATACTGTGGATGGGGGCCATGATGGCGTTATCCTATATCCTCATGAGGAGGGGAGCAAAACCTTCACTGAGACTCGCGCTGATACTTGGATCGATTCAAGTAGCCTTCGTCATAGCGCTGTCCATCATAGTCATTCCATCGGCCCATGACAACAGTGTGCAGACATTCGTGCCATCAGCTGGGTCTGGCTGGACCGGCGTTTTCCTTGGGTTCATAGTTGGAGGCTATCTGGCGTTTGCTGGCTACGGGTCCGTGGTACCGATGGGTGAAGAAGCGAGGTCTCCCAGAAAGACCATCAGGAATGCGATAATAGCCATAGTGGTCATAGCTGGATCAGTATTCATACTTGGATCATACGCCATGGTTGTGGGCTTCGGCCTGAACAATATAGGTAGTTTCTCCGCTGCTGTCATACCAGGCCTCATAGTGGCAAGGCGTTTCACAGGGATGGCGGGTGCAATATTTTTCATAGCGGTCAGCACCTTCCTGTCGACTTACGGAACCGTGATC
>NZ_VYIJ01000023.1:230-13722 GCF_008709555.1 Thermoplasma sp. | reverse complement strand
GGTGAACCGTTATGTATGAAGATATGAAGAAGATAATACTTGAAAGCCCGAGTGGGAAGGGGGAAGATTGGATATCCAAGAGGAAGGGTCTAGAGTGGTCATACGAATATAAAGAGAGGCCTGCACAGGACAAGACCTTGGAGAAGATAGGATTAAGGAGGATTGAGGACAGGGATAAATTTGTGAAAGGATTCAAGGAGATTGCAAAGTCCAGAGCTATGATAAACTTCATGGAAAGCTGCACCCATTGTGGCATCTGCTTGGACAAATGCCATATGTTTATCTCGACCGCCGATGTCAACAATTCTCCTGTTGGCAGGGCGGAAATTTCGAGAAAGATGTACAAGAAGGGAAATTCCCTCTCTGCATCAGATGTAGATCTGAACAAAATATACGCCTACTATTATCAGTGCACAGAATGCAGGAGATGTTCAGTATTTTGCCCACAAGGTATAGATCAGTCGGAGATAACCAGGAATGTTCGTGAGATCATGACAGAAATGGGCATAATGCCAGACTATCTTGCATCAACCATGGCGCAGGTCGTCAAAACAGGCAACAATCTTGGACTTACACCTTCTGGGATAAAGTCCGTAGTTGAATTCATAGAAGACGAAATGAATGAGGAAACCGGCAAGGATATCAAAATACCCGTAGATAAGCCTAAAGCGGATATCCTAATGATACCATCCTCCGCTGATCTCTATGTGAATATAGATACGCTGAAGGGTTATGCCAAGGTTCTCGACACGCTAAAAAAGGATTGGACCATATCTACACATACAACGGAAGCCGCTGACTTTGGCCTTTTTGCTTCGGAGAGATATTTAAAAGATTTTGGTGATCGCGTCGTTGAAGAGGCCCTCAGCCGCGGCTCAAAGCTGGTAATATGGGGAGAATGTGGCCATGGATGGAGGACCGCGAATAATTATGTCAGGTTCAAGCTTGCAGAATACGGCATTGAACTGATACACATACACCAGTACACGCTTAACGCGATGAGACGAGGTGATCTCAGATTCGATAAGAATGCTAACGATGATCTGTACACATACCATGATCCATGCAATTACGCCCGAGGAGGAAATCTCGTCAATGAGCCAAGGGAACTACTAAAGGCAGTAGTGAGAGAAACTGTTGAGGCTCAGTATGCCAAGGAAAAAACCTTCTGCTGTGGAGCTGGTGCAGGATTACTGGCTGATGAGGCTACCTGGAACGAATTCAGGGCATGGGCCGGTTGGCCTGCACTCTATTATTCATGGAAGACCGGCGCAGAGAACATGGTGTCTCCATGCGCTATAGATAAGGCTCAGTTCCCGTTCCTCATTGATTATCATAAGGTCAAAATGCACAACTCTGGCCTAATGGATCTTGTGGGAAAGGCGCTTGAGATATGAGGTGAGAGGAATGAGTGCTAAGAGATTAATTATACTGGGTGATGGTTCTGCTGGAACCATAATGGCCAATATGGCAAGAAGATGGACGAGGAGAAGCGAACTTGACATAACGGTCATTGGCAATAGTCTGCTGCACTACTATAAACCTGACGGCATATTCATTGCCACAGGTCTGATGGAACCCACGATAGCGGTGAAGAATGAGGAGTTTCTCCTCAATTATGGTATAAATTATGTCAAGGATACGGTTGTGAAGGTCAACCCAGAGAACAGGAGCGTTCTAACCGAAAAGAGTGGAGAATTCACCTACGACTATCTCGTTATTGCCACGGGTGATAGATATACACCGGAGGATCTCCCGGGTTACGATGATAGAGTAGCGCACTATTATGATCTCAAACATGCAATGTCATTAAGAGATACGCTGATGAAGTTCAAGAAAGGTAGGATAGTAGTTGGCCGATCAATGGAGCCCATACAGTGTCCACCGTCTCCCATAGAAATATCACTCTTATTAGACCATCTTTACAGGTCCATGGGAATCAGGAAGGATATTGAAATTACGTACCTTTACACTGGACCTGGAGTTTTCTCCATTGAAACTTTATCAAAGATGGTTGAGGGAATGTTCAGAGAAAAAAACATTGATTACATTGAAAACTTCAACATTGAGTCTATAGATCACACAAACAATACGCTTATAGGATACGACGGTAGCAAGGTCAAGTTTGATCTCCTCATACTCGTTCCACCTCACAGAGGACAGGCTTTTCTGACCGAATCTGGACTTGCAGATGAATTCGGATATGTTGATGTCGATCAGCAATATCTCAACTATCGCAACTACGACGATCTGTTTGTCATAGGAGATGCAACAAACCTGTCGCTGACAAAAGCCGGATCAGTAGGGCATCTTCAGGCAAAGTATCTTTCAAGAAGGATAGCGGATGAGATCCATGGCTGTTATTCTGATGAGAGATACGATGGTTTCGTTGAATGCATAATTGAAACGGGTTTCGGAAAGGCAGTGACCCTATACTATTCACATCAGAAACCTCCTCGAGTAAACTTCGTAAGCTCAACCGACCATTTTTTAAAGTATGGATCAACTGAGACATACTTCGGAAGCATGCTGAGGGGGATGGTATGACACAAATGCCTGAAGGACATGTCTATCTCATAGGTGCAGGTCCTGGAGATCCAGATCTGCTTACTGTTAAGGCGATGAAAGCTCTGTCGATCTCAGACATTGTTATGTATGATAGGCTCGTTAGCAATGATATCTTGAATCTCCTTAGGAACAAGGAACTCATCCCAGTTGGCAAGGAGCATGGCAAAAATCCTGAAATAGCGCAGAATGAGATAAACTGGATGATGCTTGATTATGCGCTGCGGGGATACACTGTTGCAAGGCTTAAATGCGGAGATCCAATGATATTCGGGAGAGGTGGCGAAGAGGCCGCATTTCTAGTATCCCATGGCATCAGCGTCGAGATAGTGCCGGGTCTGACGAGCGCAATATCCCTTGCCGAGATGGTTGGTGTTCCATTGACCCATCGTGGTATATCATCAAGCCTAACTATAATAAGCGGACACAGGGCCGGAAATAATGACTATGACTGGAGATCCATTGTGAACCTTGGAGGGACGCTCGTAATTCTCATGAGCGCGGACACCATAGGGAGGGTCTCAAATTCACTCATCGACGCCGGTATGCCAGGTGATATGCCTGTATGCATGGTAATCAATGGTTCGACGCCCATGCAACGAGTCTTATTCTGCAGGCTATCAGAATGTGAAATGGTTCAAAGAGAACTAAATGGTCCCACGACAATAATAATAGGCAAAGTCGTTGATATGGCCGAAAAGGTTCAAAATATAACCAATCCTGGTGAAGTGTACGGCATTCATTCCACTGATGCTCAATACCGATGACCGTTATGTGCTCATAATCGGCGGAGGAAACGTCGGCCTCAGGAAGGCGACAAAACTGCTTGAAACTGGATGCAAGATAACGGTTGTATCTGAAAGGTTTGTTGAGGGTTTCAGGCATCTGAATGCACGTCTTATCGAGAGAAAGATAGAGCGTCCGGAAGATATAATGGATCTCTTTGCAGAATCTAGCATGACTGTGATCGCTCTTGACGACAGGAATTTAGCTGAGACTATCGCGGCATATTGTAGTAGCAATCGTATTCTATATAATCGTGTTGACGTAATAGACAGCCCGATCATTTTTCCAGCGTTCATAAAAAAGGATGATCTTGTCATTTCAGTTTCAACCTCTGGTGCCTCACCTTCCCTAGCAAGTTATGTGCTTAGCAGGATATCGGTAAATATAGATGTCTATGCTAGAGCTGCCAAGGTTCTCGGGGCATTCAGGAAACGTATCTTGGATATGACACAGGAAGAGAAGAAAGATCTATTCGAATCCATTCTAAATAATGATGAATTCTGGCAGACCGTAGAAACCGGAAGCCTTAGAGATGCATTTATCTATATAAGCAGAATTATTGAGAAGAGTGATATGCATGAGCGGGTGGGAGAGGGGAGACATGAGGCTGAAACACAATAGACCGATTGTGGCCAAGATATCGCTACGAAGGGATGACTGTATTCTTACGAAAGAGCTATCTGGTTTCGAACCATCAGCGATAATAGAGCGTCTCCGGATCGGCCAAGAAAGGACCATACACAGAGTCACAGTACCAAAGGACAAGCTCCAAGCTGTGCGCCAGTACCTAACGGGTAAGGGCATGCTGGTATATGTTGACACCAATAATTCCTTGTGGGTGGAAGCAAAAAGCTGTGCTGTTTGCAGGTTCTTCTCCTTATGTGACAGCGTGATACTCGGATCGAAGAGTGGAGGAAGGGATGCCCTGGAACTGACCATCATGACTAAGAATATGCCCAGGCTCAGGGATATCATAAAAAAACTCGATGAAGAGGGTCTGGATCCGGCTCTTGAAAGCGTTTCGAACGGTGGTACACTAAATCTGACACAACGTGAAAGGGATATTCTAAAGATGGCCTATTATCTGGGGTATTTCGATGATCATAGGAACGTGAAGCTTTCGGAGATCAGCAAGATGACCGGGGTATCGACTGCGTCATTGTCAGAAATAATAAGGAGAGGGACCAGAAAGATCTTCAAGTATTACATCGAATACATGATGATGGAAGATTCTACTGGCCTCTGCAGTTTTGATGAAAAATGATCTATCCTCATGAGCAAGATTGCCAGGACTCCTCGCTATTTCATAGATCTGGCCCACCTGTGGTGAAATAACCCACATGGATCGGCGATATGCTATGGGATATAACAGATTGCGATGACGCAACCTCTATCAGCCCAATGTGAAGAATGCTTATCGCAACATTGGTATGCATGCTCAGATGGTCTCAAATAGCGCCTCGCTTAAAGTACTCTAGACGTACTACTGATCTCTGTGATCTGTCCAGAGTTTAAATTTGCTAGTTTTTTGCCAGAAAATGCTTTGCCAGCATATATATACGATGTATTGGCGAAAAATTCCCAGCAAGATGATTCATAGGAGATAAGCCCACGATATCAAAAGTTTGCTTATCGCAATTTATATCTTTATCATCAGGTACAAATATCATTCAAAAATATTTTGACGAAGAGGATGTCGCTTTTGAAGATGTGATGACCTGATTTTCAAGCCCCTGCATCTTTAACTCATAAAAATGATTTATCTTCTTATTCCAATCCTCCCCAGAAGAACCTTTATGCCATCGTTAATAACAAGCATAACGAATGCTGCATATGCTATTATGAAACCAACTATATCTATTGGTATTCTAGGTATTAGTCCAAACCCAAACGAGGAGATCACTGATACTATAGCGAAGTCGGCTATTATGGCCATGAGAAGGGTATTGCTAGGTCTGGAACTCCAGAAATGAGATCTCTCTCTAACCAATATAGGTATCAGTAGCCCGAAGAACATTATTGCGGTGAAGAAGTACGTTGTTATTGCAGGTGAACCTGGCGATATTCCGAAATACTTAGTTCCTATGAAGTATAGCACAAAGAGCTCCAGTATCGTGAATATTCCAAGAGAAACACTGAGCTTTACCAGCGAGGAAATGTTCCATACCTCTGGTGTTTGTGACCCACGTTCGTTGTCTGTTGACAGCGATATCGTCACAAAGTCTATTAGGAACAGAAAGAGAACCACATCCATTGCAGATAGAACGTAATGGCTTGTTATCAGAAACGCCAGTGTTGAGAATACGGCAATTTCTATTGTCTTCACTATCTTGTTCAGAATCCATGTGTTTATCCTCTGAAACACACTCCTTCCAGTAAGCACTAGATTCACTATGGCACCAAGTCCCTCGTTTGTCAGTACCACGCCAGCTGCGCCTTTCGCAACATCGGTTGCATCGCTGACCGCTATACCCACCTCAGCCTGCTTAAGGGCTGGAGAATCGTTTATTCCATCCCCAGTCATTCCCACTATGTGCTTTTTCGCCTGAAGGCTCTTGACTATGGCGTACTTCTGTTCAGGGTAAATTTCAGCAAATCCGTCAGACTCTTCAGCTAGTTTTGCCGCCTCTTCAGGTGAAGTTTCAAAGCTTTTTGCCACATCACCAGCAGGTATGATTCTGTTCCCTAGTCCAATACGCTTTGCTATTTCCTTAGCAATGGGAATCGCATCTCCTGTAAGCATCTTTACCTTGACGCCATATTCACGGAGTTTCTCTATCAGGTCTTTGGTATCAGGTCTCGGCTCATCGTAAAGAGCAACTATACCCAGAAGATCATAAGGCCTCCCATCCACTGATCTTCCAACTGCAAGTGCCCTGTATCCTTTCTTCGCAAGGTCATCTATCTTAGATCTCATAGTTTCATTTAGCAGTGTTCCAGACAGAGAGCATAGGGTGTTTATTGCTCCTTTCACCGCCACTATTTGTTCACCCTCACATATCGCGTGGGCCTCAGTCCTGCGAGTTGAAGGATCGAACGGAATGAACTTCTGCACGCTGAACTTGCTCAGGTCTATGCTCTTCCGTTTCGCCGACTCTATGAATGCCAGATCTATTGGGTCACGGTTGGCTTCCTGCGAGGCCAGAGCACCACATAAGAGTATCTCCTCCTCTGTATGCTCACCCACAGGTATGACCTCCGTAATTACTAACTTGTTCCTCGTCAATGTACCTGTTTTGTCCGCGCACAGAACTTCCATTGAAGCAACGTCTTCAATTGCACTGAGGCGGGTCAGAAGTGCACCGTTTTTAGCCATCTCCAGAGAGCCATATGCCATACTAACGGTGAACATGGCTGGAAGAGCGACAGGTACAGCAAATACGATGAGCATAAGTGCAAATGGTATAATGGGTATTATAGATAGCCCGCGGAGGTACGTGAATATCAGCATAGCAGCTATCAGCGTTATAACAATGTAAAGCAATACCTGTATTATCCTACCTATAATCTCCTCCATGTGAAGCTTAGGTCGAGCGGTCTGTACCAACTCCACAGTTTTTCCAAAATATGTCTTCAGGCCAGTGGCAACCACACAACAGGTTGCCTCTCCTCTTCTTATCATTGAACCAGAATAAACAAGATCCATTCTAGACTTCTTCACAGGCATTGACTCTCCCGTAAGAGCGGACTGATCGACTTCCATGTCAGAGGTATCCACGACCCTAAGGTCTGCAGGGACAAAGTCTCCAGCGCGAATCCTCACAATATCTCCTGGGACTATCTCTCTTGCAGGAATTACTGTCCAATTGCCATCCCTGAGAACCCTAGCCTGAACCTGGAGCTTCTGTTTCAGCAACTCAACTGCTCTAGATGCCCGTTCCTCCTGAACAAGTGCTATGATAGCGTTAACTATGAGTAGGGCCACAATTATATAGCAATCCAGGTATCTGCCTATAATGTATGTGAATATGGCTGTTGCCTCAAGGATCCATGGCGTCAGACCCCAAAATTTCTTGGCGATCTTCTTTGCAAGGCTTTCCCTGTGTTCTGGAACCTCGTTATATCCGTATTCCTTTAGCCTTTTATTAACTTCATCTATTGAAAGCCCCTGGGTGAGATCGGTCTGAAATTCTAAAGGTTTATTTTCCATAGAAGGTCATTCACTTCAACTTTATGTTAGGTACTGGAAGCTTTTCGTCTTCCATAGCGGCTTTCTCTTTTATCATTTGCAACCTGTCCGGCTTGAGCACCATATCGATAGCCTCTGAAAAATCTCCGCTCTCAGCTAGCGCGTTGAAAAGTTCCTGCTTAAAGCTCACTGGAAGCTCCTCTATGTAGCCCATGGAATCAATCCTTGATCTCGGAAACATCTTTAGTATGAAGTCGGCCCTCTTATCGTCCACATCAATATCTATTCCCCTTAGGCAACCCGCGTATATCCCCTTTGCATAGCTTTCCAGCTTTGTGCCTTTTATCCTAGCCATTCTCTTATCATCAAGTATTATCAATATTCTGTATGACATTGCCCTCACCTCTTCTCAAAAGTATACCTCCAGTTCCTCTTCTTTTCTCTCCAGGTACCTCCTGTTTACAAACGGATAGTCGTATTTTGCCCACCATTTTAGGATAACATCGTACACCTCATTCCTGAATATAGCGTCCGGCGGCGTTATCCCTTCAGCTATTATGCCCCTTATGAAGCTGCCACTAAACTTCTCGGCCTCTTTATGGCCGCAAGTATCTGCATAAACCATTCCACCACATATCGGACAGTATACGAATTCGCCAACGTTGACTGGTCTGATTGAGAGCCCCTTATCCACGTTCAGGGGGGAATCTGGAAAACCGTAACTCGGAAGTCCTTTTGTCCAGAGTTTTTGCGTTGCATACGGATCAAAATAGTCTCCAACCGAAGCGTGATCTCTGCCGAACATATGATGAGTGCACCCCATGTTCTGTCTTATTATACCATGCAGAAGGGATTCCAATGGGCTTCCGTAACGCATATCCCATAGGGTGAATGAGACCATGTGTCTCTTCTGTGATATGTATCCATATTTCTCCAACGCCTCATGACCCTCTAGAATTGCTTCATCTACGAAATCCCCCATCCTTTTGGAACCAATTATTGCGTTGACAAGAATTGCGTTACATGGCTCTATATCGCCGCAGAATGATGCTTCCTTCATCAGTTCCTCATGGCCACGGTGAGGAACGTTCCTCGTCTGGTGTGCTATGACCGTCCTCCAATTTCTCTCCTTAAATATTCTTCTTGACTCTGCCGGTGTTATCCAGAACCTGTTGTAGGGATCTCTGAACTTCGGTTCGTTGATTATCTTCACCTTTCCGGCGATGGCTCTGTTTTTCATGTTCCTGTAGATCTGCCAACCTGGATGCTTCTGATCCAATGCCTTCCTGAGAACTTCTCCATTTCTTTCAGGTGTTCCGAATGCGCGTGCAGCCAGATCCTTGGAATCGACGTCCCATATCTCCTCTATGTCAATGTATGCAAACGGATGACCTTTGAGGTTCAGCTGCACCCTGTCGCCTTCCTTTAACGATTTTTCCCTGATCTCTTCCTCAGACACATCGTATATTATTGGTAACGGGAATATCCAGCCCTCAGGGAGCCTTCTTTCGGAGATCACACTTTCAACGTCCTCTCTGGTCATGAACCGATCCAGAGGACTGAAGAATCCGTAGGCAATGGACATTATCTCTCTGTAAGCATTTCTGATCGGTATTCCAGTCGCCATGTCGATGGTTGAATTGATATCCAGACTTGGACAGCCTGCACATTCCTCTTTATTATTGGAAACAGCTTCTACAAGTCTGCCTCCATACGGTTTTGGCATCTCCAATATAAACTCCATATTATTCACCCCACAATTTCAAGAACCGGTACTTTCCAGACTTCCCATCTCTTCTCATGCTTGTTGTAACGTGAGTTCACGTATACTTTCCAGTTCTGATCATCAAGTTTTGGATAGTCTGACCGCAGATAGTATCCTGGCCATCTCGACTCTTTTCTGAACATCATATGCTGCATCACCGATTCAGCCGTCAGTATGCGGTGATAGAGTTCCCATATGCGGAGAAGCTCGTGGTAGCTCTTCGCTGCCGAATATTTCTCAAAGTCATCAGCCAGATACAAAATAAGCCTGTACCCGGTATTTAGGAGCCCTTCATTTGTTTCATAGAAAGAACCCCAACCCGCCGCATATTCATCCATGATTTTTTGCAGCCTGACTATTCCCTGTTTCCAGAACAGAAGCGAAGAGTATACATCACCCCCAGTAACCGTGTCCCGGAATTTCTCATAGCGGTTGATTGGAGAATATATCAAATCATGCAGGTCTTCGATTGTAGACTTATCCACTGAGCCCTTAGAACCGCCAGTATCCTGTATGTATCTAGCAGCGGATTTCCCCGCTATCCTCCCCTCTGTGAATGAACCGGATGAGAACTTATGAGCCGTTGCACCGCATGCATCTCCGCAGAGGAATACTCCATCGATCGTAGACATCCTGTTATAACCCCAGAAATACAGCTTTCCACGATCGTTTTCTCCCCTAGGGTTATGATCCTTGGATATATCCTCTGGACCGCTCGCCCATGCACCATTTTCTGTAGCGTGCGATCCCATAACATATGGCTCCGAGGGTAGTATCTCAGACGGCATCTTCGTAGGATCTATATTCTGTGCAGCCCAAACTAGGGCCTGGCTTATCGTCATATCCAGAAAGTCCTCCCAGCCAACCTCCTCGTTTTTTTCGGTTAGTACCTCCTCTGTATGCATGTATATGGGGCCATGCCCAAGCTTCATCTCACTCAGCACAGCATATACGCGTAAATTTGTTGGTGTAGGTATTGCGTCTGCATAACCTCCCATTCCATTGAAGTCTCTCTTGATCTCGTCCTTATGCAGACCGAAACAGTCCTTGTTCTCTGCGTTTGTCTGGCGTGCCTTCAGTAACAACTGCCAGGCACCCACTGGTCCATATCCATCCTTATACCTTGGTACAGTAAATCTTGCCTCCATCATGGTCATAACTGCTCCGGCATCTATGAGAAGTCCATACGCAGAACCACTGGCCCACGGAGGATACCAGGTTCTTCCCATCCCTTCTCCTGTTGATCTGGGGCGATAGATTTGAGAAGCCCCACCAGCAGCGACCACCACAGCCTTTGCGATGAATACATAGAATGTTCCGTCTCTTACATTGAATCCAACTGCACCACAGCCTTTTCCGTCGCCATCTCTGAGAATATGTGTTATGGCTACCCTGTTATAGACCTCATCAGCTGCGCTCCTAGCCGCCTCAGCAACGATGCTTTTGTATGACTCCCCATTGATCATTACCTGCCATCTGCCTTCTCTCACGTATCTTTCGGGCTGATTTTTGTCATGCCATATAGGAAGGCCCCATTCTTCAAACATGTGAACAGTACCATCTACATGCCTCCCTATATCATAGACAAGGTCCTCGCGTACTACGCCCATAAGATCGTTCTTGACGTACTTTACGTATTCTTCAACGGTGTTTTCCCCGTTCTTGAGGCCAAGATATGTATTTATGGCCGAGAGCCCCATCGCCACTGCTCCACTCCTATCTATGTTGGCTTTATCTACTATAATTATCTTTGAAGAAGGGAGCCATCTCCTTGCTTCCCATGCAGCTCCACAGCCGGACATCCCTCCTCCGATTATGAGAATATCGCAATTTATAGTTCTAGATCTCATTTTGACACCTCCCTTGGTGCAGAAGGAACCTTAAGATCCTTAATCCCTATGATATCTGGCTCATCGGACAGAAATTCTGACCTTAGCTGAGCCGGATCTGCTGCTTTTGGTCGCTTTATACTGCCCCAAGGCTTTGTCCGTATTGGAAATGAAAATTCCTTGATCTTCCCATTTCTATACTTTATCCTCCAGAATACCATGTTTCTCTTCTCATCCCTGAGCACATCGATTGCAGCACCCATTGGCACAAAGTCAGCATAACCGCGTACCTCTATGGCAGATCTGTTGCACACCTTGACACAATTGAGGCATTCCCAGCAACCCTCTGGCTCTATGTTGTATGGCTTCCTATTCTTTGGATTGAAATGCATTAGATCATTTGGGCATATATCCACACAGTCTCCACACCCAACACATCTTGAAGTATAAACAAATGTTGGCATAACATCACCTCTCAGTTTTTACCTCTGTTCCTGGGATTTTTGGTAGCCTACCAAGCCTTCTTCCTGTCCTTTCCCAAAAATTCCATATTATCTGATATAGCACATGTGATGCCTTTGTGTAGGGCATTGATGCAAAGAGCGATATCACGAAGGCCATGTGTATCCAGAACGCTATGACTATAAAGAGATGTGATCCTATATACTCGGATATTTCAAGCAAAAATCCCGAGAGAACAGAGAGGATAAGCAGCAATATGAATGTGTCTGCAGTTGTAATACGCCTGGAGATTTCACCTCTGAATCTATAAGGAATGTATATAGAAAGCCCTATCAATACAAGCAAGCCCCCAGTTATCCCAAGCCCAATTTCTACGAACCTGCCCATCGAACCCAGTTTTTCCGCTGGTATGAAAGAGTAAACCGATATCCATTTATCGAAAACAAATCCCGTGATTGTCGATAGTATTAGAAGTATGAAGCCATAAAATATGAGAAAATGCGCTATCCTCTTGACATGCGTTTTGCGCTCGTAATAGGCCGCAAAATGACATTCTTTGAGCGGCGTTGAATAGAATGCATCACCGAATACAGCTTCTATCAGTCCCATGATATACGCCCTGAATTTTCCCTGCTTCTTCACAGGTCCCCTGAATGGGTAAACGTTCTTTGAGCCAAGTGCTCCCCTCCAGATTTCCACGATAAAACCTATGATCATCACAACCACAACAGCTATGGATCCATAATCTATCCAGTGATAAGGCACCGGTATCCACATATTTATCAGCCTAAAATTCTTGAGAAAAATATAATACAGTATGCTTATACGTTAATATTTATTGTTTATTATCACAATATTTGGAAATTTTCTGATTGTTTGAATTTTTATCTATTTGAATATTAATATTTAACTACGAATATTTATAATAATATTATCATTTACAACAATAAAATTTTATTATATAACTAAATTATATAATATATAATTAGATGATTGATGATATTAGGATAGATCTGTGACATTTATTGAATCCTTTACATTCTTATTTATACGTAAATATTCACATATTAAACCAGATATTGTATTGATGACCATGTGAAGATGATGAAATCCATTAAGGGCGTTAAAAATACAAGAAATACTTTACATAGAGAGCACTCTTCTGATGAATATTCAGGGCAAAGAACTACGCCTATCAATGCAAAAGATGAGGTTAATATCGATGATCTTCCCCTGCCAAAAACAGAGAAAAAATCACGTCGTAAGGTACCATCAGATGGGACATACAAAGAAGCAAATGGTATTTCTATGGAGCCTGCAGCTGGAGGTGCAGACGTCGGTAGAAAAAAAAGGAGAAGTAGAAGGTCTGGCTATCACATTAAAAGGTTTGCCTTTTTAGGCAATCAGTCGCGTATATCGCCTCTGGACAACAAGATCTTGGAAATCCTAAGGAATGACTGTCGGATAGAAATTGGCAAATTGTCCATCATGCTTGGTGTCACTCCTTCAACCATAAAAAGACACATAGATTGGCTCAGATCAAAGAAACTGATAATCGGGTTCACCACTTTACTGAATCCAAACCTGTTCCATTCGGCCATAAGGTGTTTCATTGTAATAAGATTCAGAAATAAGGTATCAGAAAGCACCATCAAAAGGATAGACAGTTTAAATTATGCAGGATCGTTCTACAGGTTATGCGAGAGTAATGCTCTTTTAATTGATACGGTATCTCAGAATCTAGAAGATCTGGAATATCTAGAGGATAAAATCTCGCGGATGAAAGATGTAGTCAAAGTGGAAAGTATACTCACCAGCAAGTCTTATAAAAAGAATCCTTGGTACTGCGCCTAGTCTTTCTATACTGATTATCAAAGGAGGTTTTCCCAAAACCATCAATTTCAGAATGGATTGCCTTAGGGACCGTAATATTTCATTAAAAATTCATTGAAATTA
>NZ_VYIJ01000023.1:0-220 GCF_008709555.1 Thermoplasma sp. | reverse complement strand
GCAAGGTTGTAGCACATGGCGGTGAAGTATGTCTTGACCCTGACCCTCTGTACCTTCGTTATCATTACATGGAAGAAGTGGAACATCCCCTTCATTACGTAGAGATGTTCCACCATTGATCTGATTCTTGATATTCTCAGATTCCTCCTTATGCTCTTCACAGGTAGGGGATGTCCCCTTACGGATCGATCCATTGTACCGTTGATGCCTTTACATTCGG
>NZ_VYIJ01000022.1 GCF_008709555.1 Thermoplasma sp. | reverse complement strand
TCTTTGAAAGATAGCAAAGTCGATATATTATTTCCATTTAACCAACAATTTTATAAGATAGCAAAAATATTATTAAAAAAAATCTTTCAAGAACACATAAATAAATCACATCACATTATTGAAAATAAATAATCAGTTTGGAAGATTAGGAATTATAGCTTAAACAGAATATATTATATAATAATTATTAATAAAAAACAAGATTCATTGATCAACCGATCTCACCGCCGGAATAATGAAGTTCATACAGTGTACCTTGATCTGAGTCTATGTGCTCATAGCCGATGAAATGATAGATATCGCCAGAAAAATCATTGTAATAAGCGTATTCGTCTTCCTCGTAGGACTTTGGTCCCCTGAAAGGCGCCTCCTCATCGATCATCGAGAGACATTTCTTCAGAAATGCATAAATCGCCTCTACGCTCGACTCCTCATCCAGCACAGCACCGGAATAGACCATTCCCCATATTGGTTTTCCCTTATGAAATACCGTCTCGATTCCGTTGAAGGATAATTCACCGAAGTAGATGTCCGTATATTCGTATTCTTCGTACCTAAAACGGTGCTCTCTGGATCCTGGAATCCTCGGTACACTCTTGCCCCCATTAGTTGCGTAGGTATTCTTCTTTGCCTTTACAATGAATGCGGTGATAGATTCTTCATCCATGCGATGCAATATCAACAGCTCAGTTAATGGTTTCTTTTTCATCAATTATATCAATAGATGGATCGGTGAATCACTAAAAGTTAAACGCAATCATGGCATGACACTTCAGCTATGGAAGATCTCGGCGATCTTTGTAAAAAGATCCTTATGCACATCTACAATTATGGCCCGGACAGCCCAAAGTATATGGCGCACAGGCTGCTTGGGGCAAGCGGATGGGCCCCAACCTATGACCAGAACAAGCTGAAGGAGGCCTGCAAGAAGATGGAGAGCATGAAACTTCTGACCGTGTTCAACGGTCCGCTTAAGCGATCACCGACCTCCTCGGTCAAGCCATGGATCAAGATCAAGGCAAGGGAGGTCAACTACAAGCCTGCTGGCATATACTACGATCTAACGAAGGAGGGTAAGAGGATAGCATCGCAGATATACAAGGAAAACCGGGATGATCGTTAGTCCACTGATCCTTAAATAAATGCTTTTATAACATCAGCCATTATCGGAACATGGTAGGTGAGCTTGATCTGTTAAGCAGGTTCTCATTTGAAGAGACAGTTTCGAACCTCAAAAGTTCTCTGAAGAAGAGGCAGTTAACCGAATTTGCGGTATTTGATCACCGGAAAAATGCTGAAATGGCAGGTCTTGAGATGAACGACTGCACTGTATTCGTGTTCGGCAACCCTGCCATAGGAACATACATGATGCAGGAAGATCCGACAATCGGCTTGGATTTGCCATCCAGGATACTCGTTTACGTGAAGGATGGTTCGACGCATGTGCGATTCAGGCATATCGATGCGGATCTCAAGACAGAGAGATCAAAGGATGCACTTAACAGGCTAAACTCTGTGGTCGAAGCTATCGCAAGGGAATGCGCCGGAATACAGCCATGACGTCAGCACTTCAATGCATCTATCCTCTCTTTCTCAGAGCACATACTGATTTCTCCTGAATACCTCAGATAATTGCCGTCGAATTTAAAGGTCAGGAAATGCGATCTCAATTTCTTGGGGACTATCTCCAGGAATTTCCTCGAGAAGTCAGGATCGGTCATGAAGTTTGGATAGAAACAACTGACATCATCCCTCATTATGAGCATCAGTATGTACGATGAGTATCCGGATTCCGCCAGATCCTCAAGCGTCTCAAGATGTTCCAGGCCGCGTTTAGTCGGTGCGTCCGGAAACATGGCCATGCCGTTCACTGCAAGCGTGCATCCCTTGACCTCTATGTAATCATCGTCGTGCCTGAAATCCAAACGCTTTCTTCCCACCCTGACCTCTGCTTCTGTGTTTTCAGGGAGAAACATCCTCGCTATCTCGGAATGGATGCCTGAGTCTATGAGCACATATCTTCCGCTTACATTTCCGAACTCTATCCTCCATCTCAATCCGGATCCGTTAACGCGCCTGACCAGAATGCTGTTTCCCGGGTAAACTACCTCCTTTAGCCTTCCTGGATCGTGGAGATGCGCCATGACTCGATCGCCCTTGATGTCTATCAATACAGCAAACCTATTCACTCTCTCCACCACTCTAGCCTGAACCAGGTCATCAAAACGCATCACGGTAAAGCCCAGTGGTCTATTCACCAGGATATCGCCGGACAGATCATCACCCTCATTGACGATCAACCGTATAAGATCAAAAATATTAAGCAAGACGGGGTTGGCATGCAGATGGATCGAAGGAACGTTCGCGATGCTATTCTCATCATAACGGTCATGTTAGTCATATCAATAGCACTGTTCATAATAAAGCCTGCATTGGATTATCTTGTTAAAACATATCTCGTTCCACTCTCGCCATACATAGAATACGTGAATGGTGCCATAGCCGCAATATTTGTAGGTGGCGGAGGCATACTCATACTGCATATAATAAGAAAGAACATCAGCAGGTACTTTTCAAAGAAAGTTAACAGATCCGCACAGAACCTCATAGATCTCCTGGTCTCGTTCTTTATGTACGCAGTGATATTAGCCATAATACTCTCATCGCTGGGCATAGACCTGACGAGCGCGCTCGTGGGTGGTTCAGTGGGCGCGCTGATAATAGGTATTGCGCTCCAGGGTATATTCTCCAGCATCTTTTCAGGCTTCGCTGTCACCTCTGGAGGCGCGCTCAAACCCGGGGACGTGGTCAACATGCAGTCATGGCTCTTCTCTGCTCCGATAACAGGTGAGGTCATGAAGATATCATACCTCTTTTCCGATATAAGGACTCAGAATGACAACATCATCAAGATACCAAATTCTGCATTCTTCGGGAACACCATATTCGAGAATCTCGGAAAGTACGATGGATTCTCCTACAGGATTCAGGTCACGCTTCCATCGGATGTATCCATATCAAAAATAGAAAAGAACGTTGCCGGTCTGCCAGACAATACGAAATGGTATTTCTCGGCTTCAGGCGGTTCTACGAACACCTTCACGGTGATCGTTCCAATGAAGGAGATAACGGGTCTAAACGATGTAGCCGATAGGATAAACAGGGCATTCAACGAAGCATACTGGAAGGCAAAATCAGGATGAACGGTCCGTTTCATTTCCCTCTTTTATGACAAGGCTGTGTAAGAATTCCGGGGCCTTCGTTGGTCTCCCATTCTCAACGAAGACATTCACGGTCTTCCCTTTGCAGAATAGTCTTCCTCTCTCGTCCTCAATGGTGTAGCTGAAATCGAAACTCGTATTTCCTACCCTTGATATCCAGGTTCTCACGAATATATCGTCATCAAACATAACAGACCTCTCGAAATCAAGTTCGGCCCTTGCGATGACTATATTGACGTCCATTGCACCCCTGATGTTGAAATACCTCTTCATGTAGCTGAGTCGACCTATTTCGAAATAGGTTAGAAACCTCGCGTTGTTCACGTGACCCAGGGGATCAACATCATCGTATCTTATCTGGATCTTAGTTATATCGACCCTATCCAGATCCATGCACGAGAATGATGTAATATGATAAAATGTTTATTTTGGGTTTTTCTCCTTTGCCTTCGTTGTCTTTTTCTCCACAACTGCAGCGTTCTCTGATCTTGATGATACCGATTCAACAAGTGTCTTTATCTCTTCCTCCATCTTCTCAATCTGGTTCGATACCGCCTGGACGACGTCATCGGGCATGGAGTTCATCTTCTTCTCTATGTCCGCGTAGTACTCCTTCAGCAATGGCGCGTCAGACATAGCATCCAGTTTCTTCTGCAGATCGTCTAATTTGTTGGATATTTCTGCCAATTTATCCATAACGTCCTTTTTGAATGACACACTATAAGAAACGATATACATATTTAAATTTTGGTATTGTTCAGCATCAAAATATGATGATGTATGACAAAATAAAAAAGAAATAATATTAGCATGCATTATAATATCCGTCTGAAAAGATGTGACAGCGTAGGATCAAAATCAATAAGTATTCAAGAGCCCATACGTATTCGAATGATATCATCTGAAGTTTCTGAGGACAGAGTCAAGGATCTCTGGAGGGATTTCTTCAGACTCTACGGATACTCCGATGAGATAAACAGGATTCACCAGGAGTATCCTGAAGTCCGGACGCTTTACGTCTCCTTCAAGGACCTTGAGGACTTCAACTGGCAGTTCGCCGGTTCGATACTCATTTCGCCCGAGATATATTTGAAGGCAGGAGAGGAGGTCATCCTCCATGATTATCTACTCGATCGTGTAACGCAGAGATTCAACATTTTCAACCTCAGGATCAAGGATCTAGAGGAAAAGAACGTCGCCTATAGGATTCGCGATATCAGGAGCTCAAACATCGGAACGCTGATCAGCGTTTCCGGCATAGTGAGGAAAAACACAGAGGTGTTCCCTAAGCTCAAGAATGCAGCGTTTGAATGCAGCAGCTGCCATAACCTCACGTACGTTGAACAGACCGAGAACAGATTGAGCGAACCACAGGTATGCGAACATTGCGGTCTATCGAAGGGCAAGGACAAGATATTCTTTAAACTGAGACCAAATCTGTCAGAGTTCATAGATGTACAGAAGGTAGAGATCCAGGAGGATCCTGAAACACTTGAGGGTGGATCACAGCCGCAGCGCATAACCATCATAACAGAGGATGATCTCGCAGGGCTGCTTTATCCGGGCAACAGGGTAGTCGTCGATGGCATCCTCAAGACTGAGCAGCGCAGGCAGGGGAATATTCCGCTCACAGAGTTCTTCACCTATCTGTATGCAATCAACGTTAGAAAGGACATAAAGGAACTCGAAAGCGTGAAGATCACAGACGAAGATAGGAAGAAGATCATAGAGATATCGAAGAAGCCCGATATAATAGACGTGATATCAAGATCCATAGCACCGACCATACATGGCCTCGACATGGTGAAAAAGGCCCTCGCCCTCCAGATGTTCGGCGGGGTCCGCAAGGTCATGAAGGACGGTACCACGATGAGAGGCGACATACATATACTAATGGTCGGCGATCCGGGCACCGCGAAATCACAGCTCCTGAAGTATATGGCAGAGGTATCACCCAGGGGACTTTTCACCTTCGGCAGAGGATCCAGTGCCGCCGGCCTAACCGCGGCTGCTGTGAGAGACGAGTTCGGCGAGGGTAGGTGGACGTTAGAAGCTGGTGCGCTTGTCCTGGCAGACAACGGTTTCGTCGCAATTGATGAGCTGGACAAGATGGATGACCATGACACCGCGGCCATGCACGAGGCCATGGAGCAGCAGACCGTTACAATATCGAAAGCCGGTATAATGGCCACTTTAAAGGCGCGCGCATCCGTTCTCGCCGCAGCAAACCCGAAGTTCGGCAGGTATGATCTGAACAGAAACCTGGCGGAGCAGATCAACTTTCCGCTGCCGCTCCTCTCGAGATTCGATGTCATATTCAAGATGGTGGATCAGCCAAACAAGGACAACGACAGCAGGCTAGCAGAACACGTGCTGAAAGCGCACAGGATTGGGGAGATTTACCGCAGCATAGAACACAGCAACGCTGACATAGACGTGGATGAACAGGGCTTCGAACCTGAGATAGATAAGGACATGCTCAGGAAGTATGTGGCATACGCAAGGAACAACATATTCCCGAGACTCAGCGATGAGGCAATAGCAATACTCCAGGAACAGTATGTAAAGACGAGGAGCACATCGCACGATGCGATCCCGATAACGGTCAGGCAGCTTGAATCGACGATAAGGCTAGCCGAGGCTGCAGCCCGTGCAAGACTTTCCACGATCGTTACGGTTGAGGACGCCATGCTCGCCAAGAAGATCGTGGATTATTACCTGATGGATGTATCCATGGACAATGGAAAGATGGATATCGACATCATATATACGGGAGCAAGCTCTAAGCAGAGGAATGATATGGAGACCGTTCTGGACATAATAAAACAGATAAAGACTGAGAAGGGCATGGCGGAGATATCTGATGTCATAAACATGGCGATGAGCAAGGGTATGACACAGAAGAAGGCTGAAGAAGCTCTCCTCAAGCTGAAGAACGCCGGCCAGATATTCGAGAAATCCTACGGAAAGATCGATGTGATAAATTGAGGATAGTGATGAAGATCAGCGAGATACGCGGCGAGATACTGCTTGCTGCAGCGGATGCTGAGATACTGGGAAGGAAGTTCAGGGAGAAGAACCTCCACATAGAGGTTTATCCATCGTTTTACGGCGAGGTGAGAGTCACCGATGAGATGTTCATATCATCAATGAACATGTGCACCATAGCAAACCTCGTTGGTGAGTACACCATTGGCCTTGCGATCGAAGCCGGATTCATAGAGAAGGAGAACATACTCTACATCCAGAAGGTACCTTACGCACAGTATGCGAAGATATTCCAGTGATATTGATGATGGCAAAGCACCAGGCTGTTAAGAAGATATTCGATCAGATAGCAACGAAATACGATCTTATCGATACAATAATAAGCCTGGGTCTTGATCAGCACTGGAGGAAGGTTCTTGTTGACAATCTCAAACTTAGCGCTGGTATGCGCTGCCTTGACTGCGGTGCTGGAAGCGGCAAGGTGACCGAGCTGATATACTTCGGGTGCCAGGGCTGCGACGTGACCGCGCTGGACATAACGGACAGCATGTTCAATGCCGAGCTCAAGAAATACGTCAAATTCGTTGTATCGCCTGCTGAGACCCTCCCGTTTCCAGATGCATCATTCGATCGCGTCTCCTCCGCCTTCCTCACCAGGAACCTTGCCGATATAGACCGATACTTCTCAGAGGTCTACAGGGTTCTCAAGCCTGGAGGCGTATTCGTGAACATGGACATATACAATCCAACGAAGCCAGTGATATCAGAGTTGTTTTCGATCTATTTCTATAAATTTGTGCCATTCTTCGGGAACAGGGCCACGGGATCCAAGAACTACACGTATCTGGCAAACACCGTGAAATATTTCTATAAGCCAACCGTCATAAGCAAGAAGCTGCGCGAAAGGGGATTTTCGGTTGACGCGGTTGATCTCTTCTTTGGGGTCGTCTACCTGCACAGATCAGTTAAAACATAGGGACGGCTGCGAATATTTTGATGTAATTACATAAATTAAATGCATAAATGCTTATATATTATGCATATATCACATTATTGATGATTAAAAATATCAATTTCGCACCATCACATGCTGCTCTTCATAGAAGATTCAATCCAGTTCATTATTCTTCCACCGAAGTATCCATAGAGGATATACGCAGGTCGTTTCCAGATGATGTGCTTAAACATGAGCTCATATTCTCAGAGTCGCTGGAAATGACCGATGACCTTAAGCATCTCATATCGGGATTCAGGGTCGGCTTTGTGGAGGATCGCATGGGCCTTCGTGTTAAATTCAATCTGCCGCCTTCCTTTGTGACGGCAGTGTTCCAGATGTATTATTCCGATTCGGATGTGATCACCAGGCACGGGCATTCATGGGATGAGGCCATTGATATGGCGGCCAATTTAACCGGCCGGAGTGTCATATTTGCCAATGCAGAAACGAAGAACATGGATCTGATCAGATCCGCAATTGAGCAACGCAGGAGGATCATAGATCCAGCTGTGCCAAACGCCAATGCGCTCTACTTCAGAACCATCAGCAGGATGATCGAGCGCCAGGAAGAAGGTTTCAAGTACATCCTCTTCAGCCCTGACATCCCTGACTACATAATACCAGTGATGCAGGCTGTGTACGGCATCGATCGGTGCATAATAGCAGCCCATTCTGAACCTGAACAAGGAAGGATACCTGTTATGGCCGGAGCTATGCATGTGGATGGCTTCGTTGTGGATAGCCATGGGATAAGCGATCCAGCGATGGTGCACGGTATACGTACCGGCGATGTTGAGTTTATGGACCTTGATGTTAACGGCATAATCCTCACGCGTGATCATCCATGAAACCATTCGTATATTTCACACTCGGGTACAGGTATGATACCATGGCTGAATTCATCAAAAACTCTGATGGCGTTTACGCCTTTGAGTTTGGATTCCCCACATCCAGGCCGATCTACGACGGTGTCAGGATAAGGAGGACACATGATCCTGCTGTGAACAAATACGACGAATCTGCCAACGCAGGCATATTCAGGATCGCGGAGGATATGGGATCCAGAAAATACGCCCTGATGTATTACGATGTCCTCGCCACCCACCGTAATATCCTTGATTATCTGAACAGGAACGGCTTCAATGGAGCGATAATACCGGATCTAATGATCGATCATGGGGAGGCTTTCCAGAAAACCATCGATGATCTGAAAGATCATTCCCTGGATTACGTTCCATTCGTCACACCCATAACACCGGGAAAAGTCATGGAGAAGCAGATCGCCGCCGGCGGTGATTGGATCTACCAAGGCATGATGCCAGCAACGGGTGTGCAGCTCCCATACAGCATGGATACCATATACAGCCACATAAAGCCCTATTCTGATGGAAAACGGATAGTTTATGGCTTCGGCATCAGGGATTCCAACACCATGAGGATGCTGGCCAGATACGGTGCCTTCGGTATAGCCGTTGGGACAGCAGTTGTGGAGATGCTCGACCGATGCGATATTTCCTCATATCGGTCGCTCATAGAAACCATAATGGAGGCTTGATTGAGATGTACGAGGGTTTTCTGACGGGTGAACCCATGGACAGGATCAGGGCCATGAACCTCATGAGGTACATGGCATCGGATGAATGCACAGACGCCTTCCGCGCTGCCGTGCTCTCCGTACTAAGAGTGCGTGGCGTCACTGAGGAGGAGATGATCGGTTTCTACGATGCCATGCGTGTCGTGGACCGTGCCACGGATTCTTCGGATATCGTCGGAACTGGCGGGGACATGGCGCACACCATAAATGTGAGCACAGCATCGGCCATCGTTGCCGGATCCCTTGGGATCAAAATCTCAAAGTTCGGAAACAGATCAGCATCTGGCAGCCATGGCTCAGCCGACTTCATGACTGAAGCAGGATACGTTTTCCCAAGAACCATCGATGAAGCAGCGGCCAGACTCTCCAGAAGTAACTTTGTCTTCCTGTACGCACCAGATTTTTTGAAAGAATTCGCACTCTTCGCCAACGTCCGCAGAAGGCTTGGATTTCCAACCGTTCTGAATTTCCTCGGACCGATATTAAACCCGCTTTCGCCGATGAGGAGGGTCATCGGCACTTCGGACGAATCATTTATGGATCTCTACGCGGGCATCGCCAAACGTTCTGGCATAACAGCTATGATAATACACTCAGCAGATGGTATGGACGAGATCAGCCCGTTCTCAAGGACTAGGATCGTATCGGTGGACGGATCCGTGAATGAGATCTTCGTCGAAGCCCGTTCGATCGTTGGAAAGATCGCGAGTAGCAGCGTTGTATCCTCCGATCCCAAGAGGATATTCGAGCTAACGTTATCCGCAATAAGGGGAGAGAACATTGACGGATCAAAATTCGTGGCCATCAACACCGCCCCGCTTCTTGTGATGAACGGACTCGCCTCGAATCTCGAGGAGGGCTATGCCATCGCGTTTGATCAGGTGATGAACGGTAAGGCCGCAGAGTTTCTGGAGATGATCGTTCATGATCGTTAAGGTCTGCGGTGTAACGAATTTCGATGACGCAGTCATGGTACGCGATGCTGGAGCTGATATCGTGGGCTTTGTATTCGATCGGCGGAGTCCACGATACGCCAGCTACAGCGCACTCGTAGAGACGGCAGAATCCGGAATAGAGGTCGCGGCAGTATACACGGATGCGGATTCAGTGTTCCGGTCAGATATGCTCGAAGATTTCATCCAGCTGCACTTTCCGCACGATCAGGATCTGATAGATTACGTTCACGGGCAGGGCAGGAAGGTGATATCCGTGATAAGGTACGGTATTGATGATCTGGAGGAAAAATACAGGGAATACCATTCAGCAGACATAATACTGGTCGAAAGGAAGCCACGGATATCCGACATCATATCAGATCACGCATTCGATGGCAAGCGGCTGGGCTTCGCCGGAGGGATAGGGATAGATGACGTGGATCTGGTCATAAGGCGGGATCCTGTGATGATAGATGTGAGCAGCTCTCTTGAAGCTGACAGGGGAAAAAAGGATGCTGATAAGGTCAGAAGATTCTTTTCGGCAATCGGTGATCTTCATGAATCTGATAGATGAGCTCTCCGAATATAAGGACCGGGATTCAATAGCCTATTTCGCCTCATTTCCAGACCGCGTATCCGGATACGAATATGCGTTCATCGGCAGCGGAATGATAACAGATCCGGAAAGGATATTTGACGGCAGGGTTCGTCCGTTGGTTGTCACTTACGACTTTGTCAACAGCGTATTCGGTGAAAAGATCCGCAGATCAGGATGGCCAGAGATGCTTTCTTTCGATCCGGATACCGTGATTAAGAGAAAGATTGCAAGAGATGGCAGCTTCATAAAAAAGGACGTCGGAGACTTCTCCGATCCGGATCTGGCTGAAAGGATAGCCGAGGTGAGGCAGTTGATCCGATCAGGAGAATTGCTGCAGGCCGTCATATCAAGAGAATTCGAGGCATGTATCGATCCATGGGATAAGCTACGGGAGTTCGTGACGCACGATAGATCCAGATATGTGTTCTATTACAGGATTGGCAGGTATCAGATCGTAGGGAGCTCGCCGGAGAACCTCGTCACGGTGGTGGGAAATGAGGTCTATACAGACCCCATAGCCGGTACTGTTCCGTCCACCGTGAGTTCCTCAGTTCTCACAGGAAGCTCAAAGGACGCCAGCGAACACCGTATGCTCCTCGATCTTGCGAGGAACGATCTCAGCAAATTCGCAGAGATTGGGTCGCT
Source organism: Thermoplasma sp. (assembly GCF_008709555.1). Classification (GTDB taxonomy): domain Archaea; phylum Thermoplasmatota; class Thermoplasmata; order Thermoplasmatales; family Thermoplasmataceae; genus Thermoplasma. Next base: position 4,037 of record NZ_VYIJ01000022.1, on the reverse strand, counting down.
TGGCGTCTCCAAGGTCATGCAGATCGAGGAATTCTCATCCGTGAAACATCTAGTGAGCCAGGTGAGGGCCACCTTCTCCAACACGGCCTATATAGATATACTCAAAGCCATGTTTCCAGCTGGGACGGTTTCAGGTTCGCCGAAGGAACGCGCAATAGAGATCATAGAAAGATATGAGGAGAGACCCAGAGGCCCATACGGAGGCGCCATAGGGATAACTATGGACGGGATGATGGATCTTGCTCTGACAATACGAAGCGCCTATTCTGATGGAGATGGCTTCAGGGTCAGGGCAGGAGCTGGCATAGTGAAGGACTCTGATCCGGAAGCCGAGGTACACGAGATATATTCCAAGGCGAGGTCGGTTATTTGAGCATACTCATAATCAACAATCACGATTCATTCGTTTACAACCTCTTCTACTACGTTCGGAGTATGGGAGAAAGCGTGAGTGTTGTGGACAACGACGGCTGGGCTGATGTGTCAAAATACGAGAAGATAATAGTATCACCCGGGCCAGGCACGCCGTTATCGGAAAGGGATTCGGGCAACATAAGGAAGATGCTAGATGGTTATGACGGTCTAATTCTTGGCGTCTGCTTCGGCCATCAGATTCTGGCGCACATGCTTGGTTCGCGCATCTTTACCCTGAGCAGGCCCTATCATGGTGAGGTTGACAAGATCAGGCATGATCAGAGTCCTATCTATGAGGGTGTTCCGGAGACGTTCCAGGCCATCAGGTATCATTCCCTGGCTGTGATTCCATCCAGCAGGATAGTGGTCGACGCCGTTTCGATGAGCGATGGGACGGTGATGGGCTTTCACACGCCGGATATGCATGTATTTGGTGTGCAGTTCCATCCTGAGAGCTACTTCACAGAGTACGGCTTCATGATCATACATAATTTCGTGAGACTATGAACATAGATGAAGTGCTGGCAAGAAACAGAAAAAGACACTGCGACTATAGAAGATCGAGAGGGACGATCAGCCTCAGGAAGGCAATAGAAAAACGAAATGAGGAGGGCAGGAAAGGCCTCATAGCAGAATACAAGCGCAGGTCCCCGTCCGGATTCAGCACGGATGAAGACATACACTCTTACCTCTCCTACGTCAGGATGCACCGCATCACCGGGCTGAGCATACTGAGCGAACCGGTACACTTCTCCGGATCTTTCGATGATGTTACGGTCGCACACAGGCTCGGTTTTCCGGTACTGGTCAAGGACTTCACACCGGATGCTGAATTCGTTGAGTCCGCATACAACGCTGGTGGCGATGTGGTTCTCGCCATACTGGATTTCCTGCCATCGGATGAAATACGCAGGATAGTCAGAAGATCAGCGGATCTGGGCATGGATGTGATCGAAGAATACCACAACAGGGATGCGATCTCCAGATTCGTAGATGGAGATAATGTCATCCTGGGCTTCAACAGACGCGATCTGGTCAGCCTTAAAACCGAAGAAACGCATGATCCACCATTTTACGATGTTGCGATACTGGAGAGCGGGATAAACATCGATAACGTGATGGATCTGGATATGCGCTACAGTGGATACCTAGTAGGCACATCGATACTGAAAAGGGATGGCACTCTGGAATACCTGGAGAAGGCCCAGATAATATAGATGCTGGTGATTCGCGAAAACCGCAGAATATCAATAGCTCTGGATCTTCCATGCATCGCCATGAACAAACGACTCTCTTTTGGATAACAGATTCAATCAGGATCGGTGAACCACGCCTCCCTGAAGCTTCGGATTTTCCTGCTTCAGCGATCAAACTTGATGTCCGTACAAAAAGATCGCAGTTTTCCGTCATTGGAAACCTTATTTCGATCCACATCTGGAAGCAGGGTTACGGATGTTGCGATCTCCGCAGGCGTTGATTCGGATTTTACCGATCCTACTTATGTATCACACCACTTGGTCTTCGTGGAGGATACAAGAAAAGGTAGATACATACTTTATGAATATTTCCGTTGAGGGGAGTCCGTGCATCTCAGACCGAGGAGAGTTTTACTGCTTTCCCCAACCCCCTAACATTCTTATAAATCTTTGGATGCGTGTAGACTTATTTCTCCGGACTGTGGCTGGCTTGCATTGTCTTGACAGGAAGATGTATGATGCTACAGCGTGGTATCGTGGATGGATCATCGCATCATCTTCATAGCTCCGTATATTTTATATCGAAGGTTTAGCGATAATATATTTATCATTCATAAATATATATAATATGATAAAAAGGTTAAACTAAGATGAATATCTTTCCTTGATCATGGACACTAAATTGTATATAGATGGCCAATGGGTTAATTCTTCTTCGGGAAAGACCGTTGACAAGTATAGCCCAGTGACCGGCCAGGTCATAGGCAAGTTTGAGGCTGCAACCAAGGACGATGTTGACAGAGCCATAGATGCCGCAGAAGAGGCGTTCTGGTCATGGAACGATCTGGGCTCGGTTGAGAGATCGAAGATACTGTACAGGGCAAGAGAACTCATAGAACAGAACAGATCCGAACTTGAAAACATAATAATGGAGGAAAACGGAAAGCCTGTTAAGGAAGCCAAGGAAGAGGTAGATGGAGTCATAGACCAGATACAGTATTACGCCGAATGGGCCAGGAAGCTCAACGGCGAGGTTGTTGAAGGTGCCTCATCGCACAGGAAGATATTCCAGTACAAGGTTCCTTATGGAATTGTCGTTGCACTCACACCGTGGAACTTCCCGGCAGGAATGGTCGCAAGAAAACTAGCGCCTGCGCTTCTCACAGGAAACACAGTAATACTGAAGCCAAGCAGCGATACCCCTGGTAGTGCCGAGTGGATCGTTCGCAAGTTTGTTGAGGCAGGCGTACCAAAGGGTGTCCTGAACTTCATAACCGGAAGAGGTTCCGATATAGGCGATTACATCGTGGAACATAAGAAGGTCAACCTCATAACGATGACAGGATCAACCTCTACTGGCCAGAGGATAATGCAGAAGGCCTCTGCCAATATGGCAAAACTGATACTTGAACTTGGTGGAAAGGCCCCGTTCATGGTGTGGAAGGACGCGGACATGGACAACGCACTCAAGACGTTGCTCTGGGCAAAGTACTGGAATGCAGGGCAGTCTTGCATTGCAGCCGAACGTCTCTACGTGCACGAAGACATCTATGACAAATTCATGAGCAGGTTCGTGGAATTGAGCAGGAAGCTGTCCCTCGGCGATCCGAAGAACGCGGATATGGGCCCGCTGATAAACAAGGGAGCTCTACAGGCGACTTCCGAGGTTGTCAAAGAGGCGCAGGAGAGCGGGGCAAAGATACTGTTTGGAGGAAGCCAGCCGAGCCTCAGCGGTCCCTACAAGAACGGTTACTTCTTCCTGCCAACGATAATCGATAATGCCGACCAGAAATCAAAGATATTCCAGGAGGAGATCTTCGCGCCGGTCATAGGTGCAAGGAAGGTATCAAGCGTCGATGAGATGTACGATCTTGCCAATGACTCAAAGTACGGGCTCGCTTCTTACCTCTTCACAAAAGACCCGAACCTGATATTCGAGGCTTCGGAGAGGATAAGGTTCGGAGAACTGTATGTGAACATGCCTGGACCTGAGGCTTCACAGGGATACCACACCGGATTCCGTATGACCGGGCAGGCAGGAGAAGGCAGCAAATACGGAATATCGGAGTACTTGAAACTGAAGAACATATACGTGGATTACTCCGGAAAACCACTTCACATAAACACCGTGAGGGACGATCTCTTTCAATGAGAATTGAGGACTTCGGGCTCATAAAGAAACGAACCTAAGGAAACTCTCAGAGAGTTACTTATTTCATATTTTTATATATAAATTTTTTCATGCCCGATATTCCTGCAGAAATTTCAGGTGTATTTTTTTGATGTATTTTTCGCAGAAACGTGTTTTTGAGATACTTTTTTTTAAAATATGAAAAAATTAATATACACTTCACTTGATTATTAAATATGATATATAATCCCAATAACTATTTAGACAACTAATGTGTTATGTTATTAACCATGAAG
>NZ_VYIJ01000021.1:16146-16451 GCF_008709555.1 Thermoplasma sp. | reverse complement strand
CGCAATATTTGGACTTATCTTTAAGGATGCCGTTGAATTGCTGAGATCCTCCAGATACGTTGAATTTGTACCTGCATAATTCAACACAACATAGAAAGGCACCTTTATGGGTAGCTGGAATGTGTACGTACCTGTGGATACTTTGCTCTGGTTGAACACAAATCCATCCTGTGTTTGGAACTGTACTACTGCACCGTTCGGAATGCCAGAGAATGCAACGCTAATTCCGTAGGTGGGGAATGCAGTCAGCGAAATTGGCACATTCATATATGGCGACGTGAGATTGAATGTCACCGACTTCTCGT
>NZ_VYIJ01000021.1:0-16136 GCF_008709555.1 Thermoplasma sp. | reverse complement strand
TACTGTTTCATTTTCGTACTGCGAGGTTAGGTTGAAGGCAACAGATTTAGCCTCATATATCGTGAAATTACCGTTCGAGCTAGGGCCTATGTAGTTTGGAACCTGGACATAGTAATCCCCGAACGGAAGGGAAACGTTAAGGTGCGGGCCGCTTCCCGATGCCACAACTACGCCGTTGAAATTCAGTACCTCAACAGGTACAGCTGCCGGCCCTCCATAATATGAAACGGTTATGTTTGCATAGCCGGTCTGTGGCGTCATGGCAAAGCTCAATCCCGCAAGGGAACTCAATGCTATTATGGAAACAATAGCAATCGCAATTGTAGATTTATTCACCGATATCCTCCCTTTTTTTGGGCTAAACAAAACTTTTCTTATAAATATTGTGATCATTCAGTGCTGATGCAATTGCCTGTCAATTTGTTGCAGTGAGTCCGCACAGGTATTTAGAAAATAGAACAGTTTTTTCCATTTTATTCATGATGCGAGATCGTTCATCCTTTGACCACAGAGATCGGTATCATCTTCACAACGGGCTTTGCAAGCCGTGCACCGTAGACGGCATCAACGACGTCATCCACGTTTTTGTAGCTCTCAGGTGCTTCCTCGTATAGAACGTGCTTTGTGGCTGGCCTCGCATACACATTCCTCTGTTCCAGTTCCTTTTCAACGATGCCAGCGTACTTCTTGACTGCCTGATTCCTGCTCAGTACCCGGCCTGAACCATGGCAGGTCGTTCCGAATGATTTCTCAAGGTTATCAGGAAGACCAACAAGAACGTAGGAAGCCGTCCCCATACTACCAGGAATGAGAACCGGGTGTCCGGTATCTTCGAAAGGAGGGGAGGCCTTTCCCGCTGGGAATGCCCTCGTGGCTCCCTTGCGGTGCACTATCAGCTTCATCCTTTCCCCATCAACCATGTGCAATTCCTCCTTAGCTATGTTATGGGCCAGGCTGTAAACAAGCCTTGGTCTCGCATCGAAGTGCTTCTCAAAAACCTCGCGTATGCGGTGTATTGCTATCTGCCTGTTCACGAATGCAAAGTTAGCAGCGGATCTCATGGCATCAAGGTATTTCTCCCCAAGCACTGATTCCGCTGGAACTGATATTAGTTCAGGGTCCGAGGTCTTTATGGCATAATCACTCTCTCTCAGCATCCTTATGTAATCTGTGGCTACCTGATGCCCGAGGCCCCTGGATCCAGTGTGCACCATGACGGTGACCTCATCCATCTCTATTCCGAACTTCTTTGCGGTCTCGTTATCGAAGATCTGCGATACCCTCTGAACCTCAAGGAAATGGTTTCCTGCACCGAGCGTGCCGATCTGGCTGATGCCGCGCTGCTGGGCGGCCTTTGAAACGTTGTTCCCTGTGTTCTCTATTGAACCTCCGTCCTCTGTATGATCCATATCTTCCCTTGTTGCTAGATCGTGTTCATAGGCCCATTTCAGGCCGGAACGCAGTATCTCATTCAGGTCGGATGAGGATACTTTCAGGCCCTTTCTTGATGTCAGGCCACTGGGAACCTCGTTGAACAGATCGTCCGTGACCTCCCTGACTTTTGGCTTGAATTCTTCAAATTTGATGCCCGTTGAAACAAGGGCAACGCCACAGTTTATGTCGTATCCAACTCCCCCGGGAGAAATTATTCCACTATTAGCATCGAAGGCCGCAACGCCGCCAATGGGAAAGCCGTAGCCAAGATGGATATCCGGCATGGCGTATGAAGCTTTGACTATACCAGGAAGCTTTGCCACATTAATGACCTGCCTGAGCGAACCATCGTCAATACTTTTGAAAAGTTCTTCGCTCGAATAGACTATACCTGGAACATTCATGCCTTCCTCCTTATCCACTATGTAGGTATAGTCATCAATACGCCTCACATTCATGATCCATTATGGCTAATGGAATGATAAAGTTTCATGGATCATGGTACAGAGAAAAATCAGGAAATAATGAACTACCCTGAAATAGACCATCAGCTTGATCTCGTTTCATTCGCTTTTTATTCCTGGGATCAGAGCTTGATGGATCGATCTACCTGATGTTAGTGTATGATTTTTCCGACAAAAAATAAAATTATGTGCAACGCAGAAAGAAAGCGTTGCAATGCACAGATTGCATAAAACGATACCGTTAATAATATAAGTATGATCTCCTATTCAGGTGTCTCAGGAAATAATCAATCTTGAATCATACGATGAAAATGCTCGGTTCAGGCTGAAGACAGAGGCCGCTCTTATTCTTGATGCGCAGAGAATAAAGGCGCTATCTAAGGATCCGTCCAGGTTTGAGAAATACATAGAGGAAAGGCTTGATGTTATATTCAGGATAACCGGCAAAAAGGGAGAGATCAAACTCGTAGAAAATGGAAAGATAATACTGGATTACGACGGAAAAAACATTAAAGTCTCCTTCGACTGATCACTTCATAATGGTATGAGAACGCCATTCATTTTAAGCAGATCCCGTATTTTATTATATATTTAGATGATCGTCACGCGATCTATAAAAATATATGCTAGCATGTGATATACGAACATGAAGGAGTACTCGATCTTCAGAGAGATCATAAACGACATGGAGACGCTGAAAAGGCATATTTCTGTCATAGATGTTTTGCTGAAGGAACAACCGATCGGAATAATCAAGCTGGCCCAAGAAACTGGAATCCCTGAGCACAAAATACGGTATTCACTGCGCATACTTGAACAGGAAAACATAATATCCCCGTCAAGAGAAGGCGCAATACTGACGCCGGATTTCATAGAGCATAAGGATCAGATAATAAGCGATGCTGAGAAAACAGTTGAAGAGGCGAATGCAATTCTGGAGCAGGTAAAGAAGATGCTTCAGAAGAAATGATTAATTAGTTGTTTTGCATTTTTTGAATCAGATGCTTTGGAAGAAACCAACAGAGCTAACCCACGAGTATATAATCAGGAAGGCGGAACCTAGCGACGCTTCTGGTATCATAAGCTGTATGCAGAGCGTGATGGATGAGAAGGTCTACCTCGTGGGCGAGTATTATATGCTGACGGAAAGGGCCGAACAGGAGAGGATAAAGAGCCTCGATGATCTGACACTCGTTGCGGTTCTTGACAGGAAGGTTGTCGGCGTACTTACGGTGCAGCGAGGCATATATAGAAAGAACAAGCATACTGGTAACCTTGGCATAGCCATAATGGCAGGACATAGACATAAGGGTATCGGGACGAAAATGATAAAGCAGGCTATAGAATGGTGTGAGGATCAGGGGATAAAGAAGCTGAACCTCGAGGTTTTTTCCACGAACACGAACGCCATAAATGCCTACAAGAAGATAGGCTTCGAGATAGAGGGTTTCAGAAGAAAGCAGTTCTTCATAGAGGGCCAGTACGTGGATGACGTTCTGATGACCTACTATGTCGATCCAGGCCTCAAGGACGAGATTAATCCGTCCTTGTAATCATATACCTTTCCGTAATATATGAAGCTGATCTTAGTAGACTATCGGGTATTTCTATGTTCTTCATCTTCGCATACTCTATCATACCAGAGATCTGAATAGCAATCCTCTTCATTTCTTCAAGTACAGAAAACAGTGAAAACCTGATTGCAGCATATTCCGACTCGAGTTCGGCTTTCTCTTTAAGGGCATTCTGATACCGTCTGCACACATCCATAAGATCCTCAAGAGCTTTGCTTAATCTCTCTTCGGATCTTATCAGATCCATCTCCTCATCGGGGAGGCTGATGCACTTCCTTATTCCTGTAAGTTCATTCATTTGCCCTGCCCTTCAACCAGTCTATTATCTCCTCAGCCCTCTGTTTATCTCTGTTCACTTTCCTGAGATCCTCCGATAACATTGCAATCCTATTTTTGATGTCATCAATATCTTCTTTTATTTGAAACACCATGGCCATATAGTAAGACCTTTCACTATTTATATGAGAAAGCAGACTATCAGCGTCCATATTATGTCTATATGTAAATCGTATATAAGTTTAATATCTCATATTATATGCGATCAGTCCCTTCCTCATACGAACTCCGATACGATCCTGAGCTTAATTTTTGTCTGTATTCTGTGAATCATGCGAACCGATAAGATTTGTCCAGATATGAAATTAAAAAAATTAAATTAGTTGTAGGGTTACGTATGCATATGAAAACGATGATTTGGAATATCGACTATTTCTGCAACCTGCGATGCAAGAGCTGCAATGCCTGGCAGGGTAAGATCTTTTTCCCAGAGGATCAGATTGATAAGCACATACAGGAAATGAAAAGAAATGGCATCAAGATAGTTTCTGTAACTGGCGGTGAGCCTACGCTCAACAAATCCGTCGTGGATATCGTCAGAAAACTTAAGGAAAATCACTTTTTCACACATATAGCCTCCAATGGGACAAACCCATATGTTCTCAGGAAACTATATCCATATTTGGATGCTGTGACGATCTCTCTTGACAGCAATATCCCAGAGGAACACAACGAGTATAGGGGATTGAAGATATTCGATACAGTTGTTTCAACCATAAAGGAAGCAAAGAACAGCGTTAAGATAGTAACTGCCAATATGCTTGTAACAAACTTCAATTACTTCAAGGTAGGCGAGATCGCCGATTTCGCCAACAATGAACTCGGAGTGCCTCTATCAATGTGCTTTCCAGAACAGGATGCCTACTACTTCCAGGACTTTCAGGTCACCAACGACATGATCAGACAAGCATTCAAGTATGCCTATGAAAATTATCACCGACACGTGTTCGGGAACATGCGATCCTATTATCAGGAGGCCGTGAATTACCTCGACGGTAAATCGAAATTGCAATGCAAGGCTGGTCAGGAGATCTTCTATACGGATTATCGAGGAAAAGTCCATCCATGCTTTGACCACGTCGAGGTTGTACTTAACAAGAAGCCGGAGTGGGAAATTTACGATAACCACTGCTCGCAGTGCTTCACGGAATGCTTCCTAGAACCATCCATTGACAGGACATTTGAAGCGGCATCTCTCATCGGAAAGATCTGGTGGTTCAATCATGTGAAAAAAAGAAATATAAGATATATGGAGCAGAGGAGAGTAAAGGATCTCCCCTCATGAAAATTCAGAGGTAATGGCCCTCACGCAGGAAGAATTTTTTAAACCACTTGGCTTCGTAGTATATGAGGATGCATTCCAGAAACACTATTGCGACCACTGAATAGATTAAGACTAGATTTAGGCCGAATATCTGAGAGACAAGGTTCTCGTAAAACGAATAATTTGGTATGAAACTGACAGAAAATCCAACTATCAGAACGTCAAGAAAAAGGCAACCAACAAGATAGAAGCCACGGAGAAAGTCTCCGAATATGTATTCCAGCCTTTCTCTCTCCGTGAGTTCCTTGCTTTCCTTGACCTCTTCCTCTTCCTCCTTTTCAATTATTTGTACCTGGCGCATTGGCTATTTCCTCTCTTATCGGCGTTTCATACAGTAGGCAAGACACATAATGATCCTTCTTTGCCTCCACGAGCTTTGGCACGTCAGGTTCGATCATCTTTATAGCCAGCGATTTTTCGTCTGCCTCCCATGAAATGCTGTCTATGGCTTTATACATTATTCCACGTTTGCCCAGAGATTCTTTATCTATGATGCTCTTGACGACCGACATAACCTTATCTCTTTCTTGCACCACGCTGGTGAACCTCACGTGCAGTATGTTGTTCTCTTCGTCGACAACGATCTTCGAGATCTCTGGCAATGCCTCAGCTTCAGGGTTCCTGAAGACGTCGAATGCATCTCTTATAGGCTCAGAAAGATCCCTAGGCGACCATCCACAGTTCCTCATAGCTTCAGGGCACCTGTTGTGGAAATAGCAGCCCTTTGGAGGATTGACTGGACTGGGTATCTCCCCTTCAAGTATTATATGCTGCTTCTTTGTATCTGGGTCCGGTATAGGTATGGCCGATAGAAGCGCCTTCGTGTAAGGATGCAGCATCTCGGTAAACAGCGTATGCGTTTCTGCTATTTCTGCAACCTTTCCAAGATACATAACCATAACACGATCAGACATGCTTCTAATGACGTTCAGATGGTGCGATATAAACAGGTATGTCAAATTACGCCTCTGCTGTATATCCTTAAGCATATTTAGGATCTGGGCCTGCACGGACACGTCAAGGGCAGAAGTAGGCTCATCGAGAACCAGCATATCTGGCTCTATCGATATTGCCCTCGCTATACCTATACGCTGTCTCTGCCCACCACTGAATTCATGCGGGAACCTGTAGAGATGGTCTCCACTGAGACCTATCTCATTTATCAACTCCTTCTCCTTCTCCAGTATCTCCTCCTTGCTCATCTTCGTGAGCAGCCTCATTGGCTCTGCTATTATATCCTTTATAAGCTTTCGTGGATCAAGGGATGAGAAAGGATCCTGAAATACTGGCTGCATGTATTTTCTATATTCCCTTATCTGCTTGGGCTTCATCTTGGTAAGCGAATATTTCTTCCTGAACGGTATGAGCTCATCTTCAAGATCTTTAATCCTTCTCTTATCCTCCTCAGTCTTCTGCTTCCTCTGATTAAGCGAATAATATTCCTCCTCCAGTTCAATGGCCTTTCTCATTATATCCTGATCGAGATGGAAATAAACGTTCCCATCTGTAGCGCGTGTAAGCTGCAGAATTGTGCGGCCCAGCGTTGTCTTTCCACAGCCCGTTTCACCAACGATTCCGAGTGTCTCTCCCTTCTTGACCGTAAAAGTAACATCATCCACGGCCTTGACGTATCCCAGGTTTCTTCCAAGACCATTTGGTATATCGAAGTATTTCTTGAGATGCGAAACATAGAGGATTATCTCATCTTCCATCACTCCACCTCCTTTCTTGAACCATCGGCATTTTCAAAGAGGAAGCATGCAACTTTGTGGCCTCCGCCTATATCCACTAACTTTGGCTTCTCCCGCTCACATATATCCATCTTGAACGGGCAACGGGGATTGAAACGGCAGCCAGATGGCGGATTGATAAGGTTAGGAACCGAGCCCTTGATTGACTCGAGCTTTTCGAACTTGTTGACCTTCACATCCGGCCTCGGTATGGCTTTCAACAACCCCACAGTGTAAGGATGCTTCGGATTCTTGAATATCTCCTTCACCGGTGCCTCTTCCACTATATTTCCTGCATACATCACGGCAACCCTGTGACACATCTCTGCTATCACTGCCAGATCATGCGTAATGAAGAGTATCGATGTCTTCGTGACCCTGTTTAGATCCTTCATTATGTCGAGGATCTGTGCCTGTGTTGTCACATCCAGTGCCGTCGTCGGTTCATCCGCTATAAGTATTTTGGGATTGGAAGAGAGAGCCATTGCTATCATAGACCTCTGAAGCATACCACCGCTCAGTTCGTGAGGATAGGAGTTGATGACACGATCCGGGCCTGCTATGTTGACCAGCTTGAGGAGCTCCAGAGCCCTTCTCCTTGCCTCCCTTCTGAATGGCTCCTCTATCCTTTTCCCTATGAACCTCTTTATCAACCTGTACCCACTGAACTTAGATCTTATATACGCCTGTGTCCTCTTAATCTGCTCACGGAGCTCATTTATCTTTAGAGAATCGTTTTTGCTTTCCGCTTCCATCAGCTGTAAATTCAGATCGAACAGCAGGTTATTGTACCTCTCGTATTCCCTTTCCAGCTGGATATATTTGAGCTTTATGTTTGTCTTCTGCTCAGCAACTATGTTCTTAAGTTCCTGAATTGCATTCTGATCGTTTCTTTCTATTATTTCTATTATACCATCTTCTGCTTCAGCCACACCGTAATCCTGAGACCATTTGTGAACGAATCCTCTTAGATCAAGGTGGGTCTTTGTCTTGACCGCATCTTCGTAAAACTTTCTGATGTCTTCGTCGGTCATGGTCTCTCTGCGGATTATACTGTCCGCTATCTCTATCTTGCTGTGGAGAAGTATGGCCTCCATTATCTGGTCTCCTATTCTCATGACCGGATTCATAGATAGAGAGGGTTCCTGGAATATCATCGATATCTTGTTTCCGCGGATATGGGACATTATGAAATTGTGTCTCTTGATGTAACGCTTGTTTCTCTTGACCTTTACGTTTGTCTCTGATTTTATTATGATCTTGGCCTGCCTGTTGAGATCGGCCAGCGTGTTGAAACCGTCTATGTAAATTTCACCTGAAATTATCCTTCCAGGTGGATCTGGTATTAGATCCATTATGGAAGTCGCGGTAACACTCTTGCCACAGCCGCTTTCGCCAACAAGACCAAGAATCTCGCCGGGTCTTATCTCAAATGATACGCCGTCAAGAGCCTTTACAATACCCTTATACGTGAAGAATTGAGTGACAAGATTCGATACCTTCACAACCGGCTGAATTTCCTCCTTCTTTGTCTGTTCCTCCGTTATCATCTTTATCTCCTCTGTCTCGGATCAAGAACATCTCTTAGGCCGTCGCCAAGAAGGCTGACAGATATAGTGAATATCATCAGGAATATCGCAGGAATTATCACTGCCCACCATTTACCATATATCAGATAGGTCTCTCCCCATACCATCATCCTCCCAAGCTCTGGAAGGAACGGATCCACGGGAACCACCCCAAGAAACTCAAGAGCTGCAAACAGCTGTACCACGGTACCTATATCGAGGGAGAACTGAACGAAGAGTGGCGATAAAACGCCAGGTATAACGTGGTAGAAGATATTTCTTGCCGATGATGAACCGGCAGCATTGGCAGCCTCTATGAAATTCATGTTTTTGATCGAAAGTGTCAGACTCCTTCCAAGCCTCGCATAAATAGGCCACCAGACGATAATGAACGCGAGCGCGATATTTGTGAACGTAAGTCCGATTATGAATGCTATTGCGAGGGCGAGTATCAGGGCAGGTATACTGAAGAATATGTCCGTGATCCTCATCATGGCTTCATCAATAAGACCACCATAATATGCCGAAACCGTTCCCAGTATCAGCCCTATCAACGCACCGGAGAGTACTATCTCTACCGATAATGTGAGATCCACCTTCAATGCAGCAAGCATATCAGGGAGTATGGGTATACCGTATTCGGTCGTACCCAGCCAGTAATACCAGCCGTGAGCCAGAGTGGGCGGAGTCACAAGGGTAGCGCTTGGATAATACGCTTTCCCATGAAGAAATGCCAGTGCGTCGCTTAAATTTGAGACCCCCAGCCACCTTGGATCTGCATAATCTATTATGGCAATTATGAAATATGCCAGCGTGATCACGAGGCCCGCAAATGCTATCCTATTATGAAAAATCAGCTTCAGCGTGAACAGGAAGTCTTCCATTCTCGCAGATCTCTTCTTTTCCTCCTTTCTTCTAATTTTGAATGCTTCTACTTCAGCCATTTATTGCACCTCAGTACCTGATCCTTGGATCGAGGAAGGCATAAACAACATCCACTATCAGATTGGCAAATACTAGCACCAGCCCGAACACTAAAGTGACGCCCATGACACCGTATATTGAATAGCTTGTGATCGCATTAATTCCGAGCAGCCCCATACCAGGATAATCGAAAACGTCCTCAATCAGCACAACCCCACCCAGCAGGCTTGCGAATAACAGACCCAGAACTGTCACCGTAGGAATCAGCGCGTTCTTTCTTATGTGCCGCTTTATTATCACATTTTCTGGAACTCCCTTTGCCCTTGCTGTTTTAACATACTCCTGACGCATATTGTCCATCATCCCTGCCCTGAGAAATCTGACTATACCTGCCAGAATACCCAAGGTAAGCGTGATCACAGGGAGAACAATATGCAGCAAACCGCTATATGCTATTGCATAGTTGTGATGTATAAGCGCGTCGAATATGATCAAGTGGGTTGGATGGCTGACAAGCGCACTTGTATTTGGCGACGTAAGCCATGACGGTACTGGGAATGGCACAAGAGCATAGTTGAATGTTCCAGAAATCGGAAACACTCCCAGTGGGTTTCCGGTTATCGCACCACGCCCTAACACTATCTGTAGCACCAGTGCCAGGACGAAAGCTGGCATGGCATATACGGCCAATGAGAATATTCTACCGGCATGATCAGCCACCGAGTTTGGTCTGGAGCCTATATATGTGCCCAAAGGTATAGAGATTATTATTGAAAGTATAACTGCAAATATCGTTAGCTGAAGTGTGTTGGGAAAGAACTCCTCAATACCAGTCAACACAGGGCCCGTGTAGAAGTTGCTGACCATGAATCCCCATTCACCATGGAAGAGCGCGGATAGGTAGAAAAAGTACTGTACCGGAACCGGATAGTTCAACCCCAGCAATGCCTTTGCATGGGCAATCTGCACCGATCTAGGAAGTGTGCTGTGTGGATTAACATATTGCGATAGAAGAAGCGAAGTCGGTAAGGCACGCACCAGTATGAATGTCAGGAGTGTCAGACCTATCAACGTCGGTATCAGAAGAAGAATACGCCTGATTATGAAGTAACGTAACTCCATATACTTCTATCGAAATTTGGTATAAAAGAATTTTGCAGACCTTAGAAATGACAATTATAATCATTAGAAATAGATATCATCCATATAAAAATAGAAAAGAATATTATAATTTTTATTTAGTTAAATTCCATCCGTGTTATGTGTAGTATAAATAGTTATACAGCAGATCTCCAGCTCCTATCGTCCACATGACATTCTGTTCCCACTGTATCATGACGCTCTGAGGTACCTTGTACGACATGATCTGGAAGTCGACTGCCTGTTCTATGTATACATAGAAGGTCATGTTTATGAGCTCCTCATTCATCTTGTGGAACCACATAAGTGCAACACTTGTGTTTGCAGCAGCCGTACCGTTGTCATAGTAGCCTATCATGAGCTGCAGATAGTAGGCCTCTGTAGCATTGCGTGCAGGGTTGCTTGTGTTATAGCCTATCCAATAGGGAGTCATGTCGTTAGGTCCTGGATAGGTTGTCGAGTTCTCAGGGAGAGCCATTGGCCCGAGATAGTCTGTAGGATACGGGTAATCAGGAGCCCAGCCTAGTTCGTATATTGGCATCGGGTTCTGGCCCTGCACCTGGTATCCGAGGATGCTCGGGAAGGCCAGCGGTATCACGGGAAATGTTGCTCCGGTAATGAACGATGACAGGTATCCACCCCACTGAGTGGCCCCAGCAAGATCGACAGGATCAGCACTGAATATTATTATCGGTATATTCAATGGCGCGCCCATGTACTCGTAATCGCCATCTGGAGCTACGGTTATATCATATTTAGAGTTTCCATTGCTGTTAACAAGATTATTCCACGTCTTTACGCCTTCCTGCCAATACATTTTGGCTAGGGCAAGGTTGAAGTATGGTACTTGTCCATTGGTGGTGGCATTTAGTTCCGCTATGCTCTGGTATCCAAGCATACCAGCATCCAACATACCGGCGTATGGCACAGCAAATGTTACGTGATATATTGCATTACCCACGTCTGTGTTAAGGTACTGGCTCTCATTGTATGCATATGCGAATGCTTTTCTTATCTGAAGGACGCTGAATAGAGCTGACGGCATATTAGCAGACTTATCCAGAGTCGACAACATAGTCGTGTTCACATTCGCATTGAAGTCGTACCAGAATATGCTGAGCGAAGGCTTTGACAGGTAGTATTCAATATGCGATGCGTTTAGTCCTTCCACGAGAGACCAATCACTGCTTGGTATACCACCGGCCTGCGCGTATCCAGATTTCATTTGAAGATATCTCGTTGAAGTCTCACCTATATATTCCAGAACAATTTTGTCTATGTGAGCCCTCGGGAACCAGGGACCAGGCGGATTGAAATCCGGGTTCTTTACAAGAACTACAGCTGATGAAGGTATTATGTAGTCGATCTCATACGGACCATCTGCCATCACGTTGTTTACCAGATATTCGTTGTAATCGGACGCTGATCCCTGCGCCTTATACTCGTTGAATCCCGTAGCATTCCATGGCAATGAGTAAGGGGTGAGACCCGACTTCCATGCTAGCGCTGGTTGTGCGGCCGTAGCATGAGACACTATCCAATTTGCATCCATAACGAAGTCACCAGATGCTGAAAACAGTTCGAACACGAAGTTGGGCGTCAGCGGGCGTTGGAAGTGGAAGGTTATGCTGTTGGTTGCATTGTTCACGGTCATGTTCTGTGTTATGTTCCAGAAAGTATTGCTCTCGTAATAATTGCCAGGCAACAGAACCTGAGCTATTATCCATCCAGGCGTTTCCGGCGAACCTGCATCGAATAGCAACGTCCTTATATAAGAATAATAAACGTCCCATGCCGTTACAGGTTGCCCATTCTGCCATGTTGCATTTGACCTTATGTGGAAAGTGTAGTTCTCATAAGGTGTTATATGAACCGTATAAGTGGTGTGCCACGGTGTCGTCACGGTGTAATTGGCATAGTTGGTATTGATACCACCATTCGTAGTCGAGGGCAATTGAGATGCGAGTTCCGGTACAAATGAGGATGATGAAGAACCCTTATACATAACCAGGAACTGGTAAACGTTTTCTAATATTTCACCACTCACTGTGTCATAAGCGATAGCACCGTCAAGAGTCTTATAAGCACCAGTCTCGGCCTCAGCATTTACAAAGGTAGTAACTACTGAAGGAACAACATACAATGCTGCTGATGAGGCTATCACTATGTCTTGATAGAATGTGGTATGAAACAGGCCCGCAGTAGCGTTTATAAGACCAGAAGAATAGTTAAGTATCGCTGCAGTATAAGTAGCCACAGCTATTTCATAGTACCCAGCACCAAGGTGGGTAAGGTTCAGATATGCCTGAGATGGCGGCAACTTGTACGCTTGATCTGTGAAGTTGTAGTAATACGGCATCACTACCTGATCTATCAGACTACCATTGCGGTAGACGTACGCGACCTGCGACACTATACTGAACGCCGGATTAGTAGGGAGCGTATAGTAGCCTATTAGGTAGGATAATGAAGTACCAATTGGGAATATCTGCGTCTGATTAACCAAAGGTGATGTAGAAGAAGAAATAAGGGCAACGGTGGCCAGAGACTCATTCTGCGGTAGCAATGGTGCGGCTGCAACTACCGATACAAGAGACTCCAAGTTGGTGTAGACTGAAGAGCCGAAGTTCACAGTATAGTATATGTAGTAATTACCTGCATTGTTGTATACATGCGATACTGTCACGGTATCAGAGCCAGAATAAGCAACTGTCGTTGTTGTTCCATCCCCCCAATAGATTGTCAGATTGTTGAACTTACCGTTTGTCTGTATGGTGATATTGTAGGGCTGACCTATGGTTGCGGTAGAAACTGCAGATGTAACTTTGCTACTACTTCCTATTGTGACCGGATGGTAGAAGCCCAATACACTAACTACTACGATAATAACAACGAGAACGGTTATTATCGCATACCATTTGGTATTGGACGCCTTCGGTCCAACAGGAGGAATATTAGGTTGATTACTTTCCATGTTCTTATCCTCCAATTTATGCACACGTTTATGTAAATTTAGATATTTAAATTTTATCACATCCTATATTCAAATTGAAGATCCAATTATTTTCATGAAATCTATTATTGATTGATTCTGATGTGCAAGTTTTTAGGTATTCCGATCATGAGATCCAAAAACGAGTCCTATGGCAATCATATAGTTCATGCATAAGCCTATCCACATTGGCTACAAGATTTGAATATCTTTGATGACATTATTGACGAACTTTAGATCTCCTTCTTGCCATACTGATATTTTCACTGATATATTTGGGATTTTGAAAGAATCATCCTTTGAACATGATAATGAAAGCTCAGTATCGTGGCGATATTATTGTGGATCATTAAATTTGGAGCCTGACGGGTATAGTCCTAAGATAAAATGTGAAGATCAATTCTTCGTATTATACCCGATAATTCAAGGTGATATATTTTTGGAGAATATAAAAAAAGGGTCTTTCTCCTGAACAAACAATCCTTGCTGAATATTTTTCATAATGCCTTAGCAGGACAATCATTTATGTTTTTCTATATTGTAATGTTTACAGCTTCCAATGTCTAAATTTTTGCCCAACAAATGTCGTATTTATCCTGTAATATAATTCAATTTTTCTTTTATCATTTATATACGGATTTGCGGTGGCTATGACCATCCCTTGCTGTCCCCGTATCGTCGGTTGATCCATACCTTTTATCATAATCATAGGTCGCAGTAAAGCGTCACATTGATAAACTGGACTATCCCATACTGTTGGAAGTCAAAACCCGTGTTCTCGAAATATTCGTTTAGAAACGTCATATTGCCAGACACACGCATATTTACTATGTGTACTCGTTCCGGCCAGAAGACTATGTTATTATAACCGGCCTGACCCCCATCCCTTGTGTTATAGAGGGCCACTGCATTTAGCGAGGCACCATTGTCTCCGAAACCACCTTTTACATACGACATGGATATGTTGTAGAAGATGCTGCTGATCAAGAAAGTGTAGTTCCCATTGTGCGGTATGCTTGTATTCAGGAGACAGTATACCTGCGAACCCATAAAGTCCGAACCGAAGACCTGTACGGTCATACTTATATCCTGCATGTCCAAGTTAATATCGTTTGGTGCATCTATATTCAGTATCAACTTTGGACCGATAAGAGGACTAACGGTGAGCGTTCTGTTCTTAGAAACGCTGAGAAGCTGTGTCTTTTGTCTCGCCCGCGCATTACTAAATGAATAAATGTGGTATGAAACTGGTATGGCTATGCTGGCCACAATGACGACTAAGACAAGAAACACTATACCACGTCTCATTTCTTATTCATGGAAACCGCATATTTGAACGTTGCTGCTTGTGTATAAAGGCCTTGGCGGCCACTGCATAGATAGCGTCCTAAGTTCAAAAGTTATGCATAGAGTTGAGCATCCCTGCATGCTTACCAATGGAAGAAATCAGTCTTCCAGTATTCAAGGCGACAGGGCCTGCGGCGGACTCTTTTTGGTTTCATCGCAAATTTTCATCAAAGTACACCCAATTAGAGGCGGATAAATTCTTAATCGTTTGAGAGATCTTTCAGATTTCAATCAATGACTTTTCCTATAGACCTACCGTGAGCTACTCCTCAGCCTAAACTCCGGATCTTCTTCCTGCTTCAACGCCTGACCTCGACCTATGCAGGTATATACCGTACACCATAGATACGATTTCCACGCGCGTTAATTCCGGCTGCACCAGCCCTACTTGTTCATCACACCAATTGGTTATCGTGGAGGATACAAAAAATGTAGATACATACTTTATGAATATTTCCATTGGAGGAAGTCCGTGTATCTCATGTCCGAGGAGAGTCTTACTGCTTCCTCAAGCCCCTAACTTTTCTATAAAATATGTTTCAGCGATGCGTGTATACTTTTCAATTTCATTACTCTGCAATTGCCGTTGCGTTGAGGTAATCCTCTGGTGCGTAGAAGCTGTAATAGTTGCCGTTCACCGTGAACGAAACTGGCATGTATGAGCTGTAATCGGACAGTATATAATTCGATCCGGGATTTACCAGCGCTTGGTTATTCAACGCATATCCAACACTGGCAATATATATAGACGTAAAGTAGCTTATGGAAGTAAGATCGGCGAGTATGCTGAGCCCCATACCTGTAGCCGCAGTCACAAGACTTGCAGCGTCCAGAGTCTCCGCACTGATTCCGAGATCGAAGTCAAAGAGGTTTCCTGCGGAGATCGCTGTTATTATGGCTAGACCGAGACCCAGCGTTGAGACGAATGTGGACACTGCATTGTTGACCTCTGCAATCTCATCGGCAGCGGTCGAATAGCCCTGCTCGGAGTACCACACTGTATTTGAGTTCAGGCTCTTCGATACGTTTATGGTATAGTTCTTCTCTGTGCTGCCCCGACTCATCATATACGATACTGCGTCCGCCACGTTGTTTGGAAGCGTGCCCGCCTCCACAACAAGGTTGCCACGCTGGGTCTGTATGGACGATACGTACACTTTGGAACCGTTGCCATCGTACGTTGTGCCTACGTACGTTGTTCCCTCGTTCTCCCTGTAAACGTGGCATATTGCAACTTTGCCGTCGACATCTTCGTAGTAAACTATCTCATGCCACTTCGTTTTATACTCGCTTGTGTACTGAT
>NZ_VYIJ01000020.1 GCF_008709555.1 Thermoplasma sp. | reverse complement strand
TATGCCATGGATAATAAAATAGACACAATTGTAATAGGTCATAACAATGGATGGAAGCAGTCAGTGAACATGGGAGAAAAGAACAACCAGAACTTTGTCCAGATACCTTTTAATATGCTTATAAATCAAATATACTACAAGGGTCAGGAACACAATATAAAAGTAATCATACAGGATGAATCATATACATCAAAATGCTCATTCCTTGACGATGAAACCATAGAAGAACATGAAACATACCTTGGAAAAAGAATAAAGAGGGGAATATTCAGATCTTCAAATGGAACATTGATACATGCAGATTTACAGGCTTCCTATAATATGATAAGAAAGGCAATCCCTGAAGCCTTCGCTGACGGGATAGAGGGTATTGGGTTGTATCCAAGAAGTTTAAGCATCCCTGAATTCATAGGGATGATAACTTCCAAAGGTGGATGTTAACCATGTTAACAGAAACCATAACCTAGCAGTTTTCAGCCTCGTGGGCGGATTTCTATTCGATAAGTTTTCGCCGAAAACCATAGTTGTGGCCTCGGTGCTGTTCTTCTCGATCTTCACCATAACGACAGGATATTCCGTCAACGCCATAGAACTGGTATTATCAAGAGTTCTTGTTGGCTTTGGTGTGGGGATGTTTCAGTCTGCATCAGTTGCTTTCCTGGGCGACGCTAACCCGAAATCAAGGGGAACTGGAGTAATGGTATGGGGAGTGATGGCAGGCCTTGGCCTACTCATCGCACCTTACATATTCGTGCCGTTCCATCATAACTACAGGATACCGTTTCTGATATCAGGTGTCATTGGCTTCGTCATATCCGCCATATTCTACATCTTCATACCGAACGTTTACAAGATGGAGAAGAGGGCTAGGAATCCTCTGAGAGAGATGATCAATGGATATTCCATCTTCCCAATGCTGGCCATGTTCTTCTTCGGTTTCACCCTGCTGAACGTTCTGGGATACTTTTCCTTCTTCCTTGAAAAGGTCGTTGGCTTCACGTACGGATCCACCGCCGTGATCGTCTCGGTGTTGGGAGTCGGAGGTATAGTCTTCGGTATACCTGCAGGTATTGCCAGCGATAGGCTGGGAAGAAAATACATACTTGTACTGGCGATAGCGCTGATATTCCTCTCGTCCATCCTCATGATATACTTACCGAGGAACCTTGCGGTCTTCATCGTTCTGACAATAGCCTTTGGTACTGGCTGGAGCATATATTCCATACTGAGTCCCGCAGCCGGACAGGACATGGTCCGTGATCAGGTTGTGGGATCCGTCAGTGGTGCCGTCTTGATGACGTTCAATATTGGTGGCATAATAGGACCATTACTCCTGGGTTATCTACTGACTAGGATGCCGTTCAGACCGGCCTTCCTGTACGCCGCCGTTATACCTGCATTCATTGCTCCTATCATAACTATAGCGATGAGATATCCGAAGAACGTGAAGGAGATCGTAAATGCTCAGTTAAAAGAAGAATCTACAATCTGAAGATGATAAATCAAAATTTTTATTCATATAATTCCTCTCTTTAATTTCTCGCAAGAACCATAAGATTAATTCAAATGAGAACCAGATTTTTCAGGCTTTCTCATCGACTATTAGAATCAATAGTTTGTTCAAAGTAAATCCATTAAATAATCATTAAGATGAATTTAATCATTCCAAATATTTTGATATAAAAATTGATGATATACTCATAATATTCTGATGAATTTTAGATTATTTTTCAATAAATTATGAAAATTTTAATAAGGCAAATAATTGTTTCAGGTGCATGCAATTATCTGACAATGCAAATACTACGTTGAAAAAGAACGTGATAGGCGAGTTCAGACTAATATGGCAGGCCATGGGTACGCTTTCCATTGCGGCGGATGCTGCGTACCTCCTTACAGGAGTTGCCCTGTTCGCTCTGGGTGCAACGCCTCTGTCCATACTGCTCGGAGTTGTCTTCTACCTGTTCATAATGAACACCGGATACCAGTTCTCCAAGTATATATCTTCAGCTGGTTCGTACTTCACGTTCGCATACAAATCTCTGGGCAAGACGGCCGGAGTCTTTCAGGCCTGGAACATGTTCTTCTATTCAATACTCGGATACGCCAGCTTCGGTTTCCTCGGCCTCGCATCCTTCATAAGCCTCATCAATCCATCGCTGAGCAGCACCTGGGTATGGATAGCCATAGCAGCTGCGGCCGCGGCCACAGCATTCTTATTCACATACTTCGGTATCAAGGTTGCGACGGACTATCAGATACTTGGAGGTCTCATAGAGATATCAGTGCTCATTGCAGGATCGATGGCGATAATTATATCGGCCGGCCATGCAAACACAATAGCCGTCTTCACAACGAAGTACATTCCAGGAGGTATCTCTCAGCTCTTCTATTCTATGATATACTCGGTCGTGCTCTTCTTTGGAACAACCCTGTCCATAACTTCACTTGCCGAAGAAACAAAGAATTCGCATGTGGCCGTCAGGAAGGCGCTGATATCAACGGTCATAGTTGCAGGCATAACCCTCATTCTTGTATCCTATGCATTCACCATCGGCTATGGGCCGGCAAACATGGCGAATTTTGCAACAGCACCAGATCCCGGTATAATGCTCTTCAAGAAGGTAAGCTATATACTGTTCATACTGCTCATAGCGGTGACGATAAACAGCTTCATGGGGTACAACGTATCGGTGAGCAATGCAAATTCCAGAGTTTATTACAGCTTTGCAAAGTCCGGAATTCTGTTTCTGCCAAAATCCCTCTCAAAGGTCCATCATAAATACGGCTCTCCATCGATATCAGCGATATTCGTATTCGGTCTCTCGCTTGTCATAGCCCTGATCTTTGGACTCATATTCGGTCCTGTGACAGGAGGGCTCGTCATGCTCTTCGCCAACGGATACTCAGCATATACCGAACACATAGTGGCCTCAATTGGCCTGCCCTTCTACGCTAAGAAGATGAAGGACTTCCACCTCATCCAGCACCTGATCTTTCCTGTAATAGCCATAGGCGTTCTCATCGCAGTCATGTTCTTCACACTCTATCCGGCACCACCCAGCTACCCGTACAACATAGCGGCTTACGTGGGCATCGCCTGGATACCAATATCAGCGATCATGACGTTCGTTGAGATGAAGATGCACCCAGAGAAGATCGAAATGTACATGCAGGAGACTGCCGCCCAGGGTGCTGAGGCTTGACAAATCACAAAATAAACATATATTTTTAAAAAATGATTTAATCTTTTATTCCGGAGGCGGAAGCGATATCTTGAGCAGATCCGCATGCTCCTGCGTTATGTTTTCCTCTGCGTATTTTTCAAGCTTCACCGATCCGCTCTCATCAATGCGTACCCTGTGGAAGAAGAACTTCTTTGCAGCAGCATCTGCGGTAAAAAGCCTTATCTCTGGGAGAGATCTTAGATAATTCTTCAGGTTCTGATCGCTGATGATAGAAGAAAGTTGCTTCGTTGCCAGCCATGCACGTACATGTATCAGTAACGCTTTCCTGAAGCCAGCGTTTCTCAGAGCATCTAGAGTCTTTCTGAACATTGCGCTTACTTCGCTCATCTTCTGTTCGCCACCAAACGCAATGTAGACGGCGTCGAAGTCTTTCTCCACTATTTTCCTGGCCGTGGAGTCGATGTCATCGCCATAGTCGAATATTGACAGCCTGTTCTCTGAATAGCCGTACTTATCGAAGAAGGCTACTGCAGCAGCCGTTGATATAGACTCACAGATCCTGTCTGGATAGCTGATTATTGCCACCTTCTGGAATCCCTGAAACTCGTACATGCCTACGAGCCTTCCCGTTAGGGAACGCAGGTAAACCTCCTGTTCCAGAGAAGCCCTGGAAGAAGCCATTTCATTTGTCATAAATGAGAATAACTATCAAAAATAAAAGACTATCGCCAAATATAACATTAAAATTGTTCATGAGTCATGATCATGAATAATAAGCTGGGTCTTGAACCCTAACGTATATTTCTATAACAGAAATCTAGATGCGTATTCGTTTCTGCCAACATTATGAAGACTGGGACTGCAGATAATTTATTAATTCTCAACAGATATGTTCAATCATGAATACCCACGATCTCTTGAAGGAGATGGCAGAATACAACGATGAACTGATCAACATGCGACGCTATCTACATGAGCATCCGGAACTCTCATATCAGGAAGTTAACACGGCAAAATACGTTGCCGACAAGCTCAGATCATTCGGTGTTGAGGTTAGGGAGCATGTCGGCGGAACAGGTGTTGTAGGATTGATAAGGGGCAAAACCGGAAGGATCACAATAGGCCTGAGAGCCGATATGGATGCCCTGCCAGTTGAGGAGCAGACGGGACTACCATTTGCGTCCAAGAACAAGGGTGTCATGCATGCCTGCGGCCATGATTCACACACCGCTATGCTCCTTGCTGCAGCCTATATCCTCTCAAAGCACAGAAACGAACTAGATGGAAACGTAAAGTTCCTATTTCAGCCAGCCGAGGAGGATGGCGGCAGAGGAGGTGCACTCCCGATGATCGAGGACGGCGCACTTGAGAACCCGCATGTCGATCATGTTTTCGGCTTACACGTGATGGGAGATTTTCCCGCTGGAACATTTGCCATCAGAGGAGGTGCGATAATGGCTGCACCAGATGGCTTCAAGATAACAGTCCACGGAAAAGGGGGACATGGCTCAGCGCCGGCCGATGCTGTCGATCCAATATATATAGGTTCAAATGTGATAAACGCACTTTATGGTGTCAGATCAAGGTTCATCGATCAGAGGAAGCCGGTCACCATATCGGTCTGCTCTGTACACTCCGGAACGAAGGATAACATCATACCGGACAATCTAGAAATGCTTGGAACCCTTCGAACACTGGATGAAGACCTACGTTCATCCATAAAGAAGAAGATAGCAGATACGGCCGCAGGAGTTGCTGCGGCTTTCGGAGCTAAAGCAGAAACTGAATTCATAGAAGACGCATATCCCGTGACGTACAACGATCCAAAGATCACTGAAGAGGTAAAGAAGGTTCTGGAGAGCATTGAGGGCATGAAGGTCATCGAGACTGAGCCGCTCATGGGCGGCGAAGATGTGTCCAGATTCCTCCAGAAAGCTCCTGGTACCTACTATTTCCTTGGAACTAGAAATGAGAAGAAGGGCATAGTTTATCCGAACCATAGCCCTAGATTCACAGTCGATGAGGATTACCTGAAATATGGCGCATTATCGCATGTCCTTGTTGCAATGCACTTTGCAGGCAAGTGAATATTCAAAATTGCGAATTTAAAGTATAATATATGGAGACAAATACATACTCAAGAATTTCAACCTCAAGGTGGAGGATGGGGAATTCTTCGTGATACTCGGTTCCTCTGGGAGCGGAAAAACAACGCTTCTCAGAAGCATAGCCGGTTTAATACCCATAGATGAAGGACGCATATACATCGATGGAAACGACGTGACGGATCTGTACCCATCTGACAGGAACATATCGATGGTGTTCCAGAACTTCGCCCTCTATCCTCACATGACTGTCTTCGATAACATATCGCTGAATCTGAAGATAAAGCACGTGCCCAGAGATGAGATAAAGAGAAAGGTGGATGAGGTTGCGGATATCCTTCACATAGGACAGCATCTGCAAAAATATCCGAAGCAGCTGTCTGGAGGTGAACAGCAGCGTGTTGGCATCGCAAGGGCAATGGTGAGAGATCCATCTGTTTTCCTGATGGATGAACCGTTATCCAACCTTGACGCGAAACTTCGACGGGAGATGCTTGGAGAGCTCAGATCATTCCATGAGAAGGTTAAAAAGACCATAATCTACGTGTGCCACGACCAGGACGAGGCAATGGCGCTGGCCGACAGGATACTGGTCCTCAACCAGGGCCAGATCATGCAGATGGGTACACCAGACGATCTCTACGATCATCCCTCAAACGTATTCGTGGCTGGATTCATAGGGAACCCGCCCATGAACATACTGGAATGCGATGCCGAGGAGAGGCCAGACGGATCGAGGATATATGTCATGGATGCTGGGCACCTGGATATGGACGATAAGATCCCCAGCGGAAAGCTGTTCATAGGCCTAAGACCGGAGATAATAGGCCTGGCTGAACACGAAGGCATATCGGCTTCATTCGACTATTTCATAAACTCGGGCCTCAACGCCGAGATCCACGCGAGGATTGGCGATACGCCCGTTAGAGCCGTTATTCCAAAGGAGGAGATGCCCGCGAATTTGAGGGATCTTCGGAATGGGGAGACCATCCATCTGAAGGTGAAACCAGGAACGGTGTATTTCTATGATAAGATCGATGGTTCAATCGTAAAGGAGGTCGATTACGGTGCTTCCAGAGAGATCAAGAAGGCTGATTGAGGAAATACGCGATCTGACAGAGGAGGATAACTACAGGGATATGCGGCACTGGGTAAGGACTCCTTACAGGCCGCTTGATTCCTACAGCTATACCATGGTCAAGGGGTCAAAGGCGCATTTCATAGCATATATGAACGGAACGATACGAAGATCGGACATGCACCGTTCCAGGGTCGGATACTGGAAGGATAATGTCAGCCACATCGCATCTCTTGACGGCAGTATCGATGGCAGGAAACTCTCAGATGCATTCAAGAAGTACGTGAGAGGCCTCGGCTACATCTACAGGCAGTACGCCGGTCTCGACAGGATCGACTACATCTCGGAGAGGGACGGATCGCTGCACATCATCTTATCCGGTACTGGCGACAGTGAACTGAATCTTGAATTCGATATCGGTCATACAATGGCATGGCCCTCCCACGCATCCGCAGAGAGATTTGATGTGAGTCTTGATGGAAACGGGTCCTGCATCACTTCGAATATATCAAAAACGTGCATCTCAGTGTACAGCGATGATGATGTTCGCATTCACTCGACCGGTGAGAATCTGCATCTGATCATAGGTGATCTGCATGGAGCTGAGATAGTTATCTCGGACGGCACGTACGAAGTATCAGACGATATGGAGTCGACGCTGAAATACCATGAGTCTGTGAAAGACATGGCAGTGCTTGAGACCCCGGACTTCAGGTTCAACAAGCTATTCCTCTGGGCAAAGCACGATATGCTTGAGTTCTACTCCGAGACGACAAGGGGAAATGGCTGGTTTGCCGGCTTTCCCGTTTACTCATGGTTCTTCGGCAGGGATGGTCTGTGGATGGCCCTCGCGGCCAACATGGTCGGACTGAGCGGGTTGACGCATGAGCATCTCAGGATGCTTCTGAGATACGCTGATGATGGGAGAATTCCCCATGAGATCGGTCTGGCTGACGATGGCGATCAGGGCTACACCATCGGTGAGACCAGGTTCAACACCATGTACATGTCGATAGACAGCAGCCCGCTTTGGCTTCTGGCCAATGCATCTCTTGAGAACTGGGATCAGAGACGATTTGATGACGATCACCTGAGGAAGGTATTCAACTTCATAACCAGCTGCGACATTGATGGCGATGGGCTCATTGAGAACGATTTCGGGCGTGGCCTGATCGGGTGGCCTGAGACCTGGGCCAACATAAGGAATGGAAAAACGGTGGATGTCAATGCCATCTGGCTTGAGGATCTGAGGATCTATGGGCCCAGGTTTGGCAACAACGGGTACGGTAAGATCAGGGACAGATACATGTCATTGTTCTTCGGCGATGCGGATCCGGTTGATTTCGTTGGAAGCGAACCACATGCCATATCCAGCGCCATGCAGTTTGTGCCAGGCCTCTTCATGAAAGACGAAGCGATTAGAAGAAGGATGGAGGACCTCTCGCGTGGAATAATGACACCATGGGGAATAAGATCCATGTCCGTATACGATCCCATGTACGATGGCGGCTATCATACAGGAACGGTGTGGCCCCTCATGACCGGATGGTTCGTAATCGCCGCATATGGGAATGGTCTTGCGGATCTGGCGTTCGAACAGCTGAAGTCGTTCGTGGATCTCGCATTTTCAGCTGATGACCCGGGGAGGATCAATGAGACGTATGATGCCATGCGCCCGCTCCCAACTGGACAGTTCGCACAGGGATGGTCCTCATCAATGTTCGTGCTCTCTATTCTTCAGGGCATGCTCAGCATGAATCCTGTATCATTCGATCCATCGGCATTCGCTGGAAAGCATCATCTGCCAGACGCCTGGAGAAATGTAAAACTGCACAGGATACCGTGGAGGGGAAAATTCTATAACCTTACATTCATCCGCGATGGATTCTCTCTTAAGGATGTAGCGGCGGAGAGTGCGGAAGAATGAAGCCATATACCATCATAGAATACCCTGAACACAGGCCGTTCACCATATCATCAAACCGTGGATACTTCATAGGCTATCTTGATCTCGTTCCGGATGGAATGGGGTATCATAAGAAGGGAGAGATGAACGGCCTCTGGTATCCCCCGCTGCGCGCCCTCAAGAACGTATATGTCAGCGATGGAGAGAGGATCCTCAAGCCTATCCGTGCGGAGATCGGATACAATAAAACGAAGTTCCTCTTCGATGGCTCCGATCTCGATATTTCGTTTGATGACGGTTCCGTTTTCACCGCCATGCTCACGAACAGGACGCAAGAAAGCAGGGTACTGGTGATCGAACTTCTTCCAGAAACCGTATGGTACAGCATAAACGACACGAGGGTGATCCCTAAGAAAAGAACTGTTACTGTGTACAGCTACATGTTCCCCGAGGTTTCCCTCCGGATAAGATCCACGGCTGATCTCTCGATCGAAGGTTCAAGACTTACGATCCATTCTAACCGACGGACTTCGGTCAGAGTATGGGCTAACTCAATAATATCGGGAGAACAGCATATGAAGATGAACGGCTACGCTGACATAGACAGGTTCTCCGTACTCATAAGCAGGGATCGGTATCTCTCCAGAAACTTCAGGCTGGCTAAGGACAACATGATCAGGCTCTCCTTGATGGTTCCCGGAATCGGGTACGGCATCATGGCTGGGCATCCAGATTTTCCATGGTTCTTTGGAATCGATACGCTTCTGTCAATCAATGGTATGCTGGATTCAGGTCTCTTCGATCTCGCGTTCGGATCCCTCAACGTACTTGCCAGATTCAGCAGATCAGGTAAGATCCCGCATGAGGTGCTGACAAGCGGTAAGGTCTATAACGATGGTGATCTGGAGGAAACCGCGATGTTTCCCTATGCGGTTTTCAGATACGCCCGGTGGACAGGACATGATGAAAAGGTCAAGCATCTTGTCCAGACCGCCTCAGAATCCTTTGATTACCTCTTCAACTCTGGTTATCGAGGAAGGGGGATAATGGAAGATCCAGATGCTGGAACGGGCGTGGACATAGATACGGTATCCTTCACCATCATGTCTCTCAAGGAATTTGAGAAAATGATGACTTTAGACCAGCATATCGTTGGCGAGATTGCTGATAGGATCAGGCCAAGGGAAAAAATCGGCGATCTTATGAAGCTCCTGCGTTCGTTCTGGATGCCGGAGAAGAACACCTTTGCGAACAGGATTGTGGATAGAGTCCCGTTTGACCTCGGATTCTGGACTTCTATAGTTCCATTCTATGCCGGACTCCCAGATCCAGAACTTTACGGAAGGTTCGTTTCCGATCAGGGAGGCCTCTCGCGTCTCTCAAGTATCTACGGAATAAGGGTGGACGCAAATGGAAACTCCATGCCTATAAACACCGGAATGTTTGTACTTGGTGCCATCAGATATGGTGATATCGAGAGGGCATCAGAATACTTCAGAAAGCTGAACGCTTCGCTGGGTTCTTTCTCACCCAATTCCTATCCCGAGATAATCAATAATCCGCAGGGCTGCTATCTTCAGGCATGGTCTGCAGCAATTTACTTGGAATCTGTTGTTGAGGGCTTCTTTGGTGTGCATCCTGAAGGCGATAGGATCGTCTCCATACCGCATTCTGCTGATGTAATTCCATCTGATACCAGGATAAGGAATCTAATATTCCGCGACGGCAGTTATGAATTTAAATTATGAACGCTAATCTTTTTTTGACAAATAGGACATGATATCATCAATTTCTCTGCTCCAATGAGGTGATGGTGAATGATCTCATCATCACGTCCTCGATCTGGGAGTCATAGCCTCCAACCGTGTATCTGCCATTTTCCGTATTGAACGTGAAATTTATGATCTCCGTATCAGAGTTTATATCAGTGATCTCTCCGTCAGAAGAGAAGTGTTCTCCCGTAGAACGCATGATACCATCTAGAACGCCTCTTATCCTGATCTTTCCATTGAATATCCTCCTCAGATCGCTGATCAGTATCCTCTGCGAATAATAGGTATAAGGTGCACCTATTGAATGGCTCTTTATCTCATTGCCCCTGTACCACCCTATGAAGAAATTATGAGTTATGAACCACGACATATCCTTATCCCTTATGACGTACCCGTATCTCTCGATATCAGTGTTCATGGCGACGCTCCTCGGCATGAATACAGAGTTCTTCTCATCCGAAATAACCGTGAAGAACTGGCCTGGCATGACATATCTTACGTCTATATCCAGATCACGGAACTGTTCCTTGAACGCGCTCAGATCCACTTCCTGGCCGAAGAAAAGCAGCTCAACGCGGCAGCCCTCGCCTATCTTCCTAAGAAGAGGCTCCCTTATATATGAATAGAGTTCCTGCGTCGTCTCTATCTCCAGTGTCTTCTTCGTTTCGTTGATGAGTTCTATGGAATTGTTTATAACGCTCCTGATATTCTTCGCATTTATCAAGGCGGTCGTCTCACGCCTTGTTTCCATGGCACGGTTGGCCCATGTGAGAAAATACCTTCTGTTTCTGCTGAGTATCTGCTCTCTGGCCTCCACGACGGCTTCTGGATCCAGTGCTTCGTATTTCTTGGGACGCCCTAACAGCACATTTATAAATCCTTTTCTTTCAAGGCTCGATGTTATATCATATAGTTGAGGCTGCCTTAGAGGCACATAGCGGAGTATGTCCTGTGCAGCCATACTTCCATATTCGAGAAGCAGAATGTAAACCCTTGATTCATTCTCGGTTAGACCGAGATCCTGGAGTATAGATATTATGTTTGCATGGTCTGGATTGCCACCTAGATCAGCATCAGTCATGACGCCCAGGTATCACCAATGCGGATATAATTTTATACTAACTATATATTGTATAATAGATACCATCATAAAAGGTAGATTTCAAAAAAATGATCATACGGATCCATTTTTAACATATTCTGATGCAGACGTTATATCCTATACGACCTGCTTTGCCTTCATCTCCTCAAACAGCTTTCTGGTGCCACTCATGCCAAGCCTGAGCTTTTCAGGCTTGAGCGGCCTTTTCGCAGCATCTATTATACGTTCAACCTCCTGGTATGTGTGAATACCACCTGCAGCCTTGATCCCTATTTCTGATCCCAGTTCCCGCGCAACATCAGACATCATCTCCACGTTTTCAGGAGTCGCTCCAGTTGCATTCCCAAGCGAGGTGCAGTAGTCCCTCTCGGCGAAACCAGTACTGGTCTTTATGAAGTCCGGATCAGCCCCTATCACCATCCTGTATACCTTCTGCTTCTCCTCGCGCGTCAGGTATCCATCCTCCGTTATGATTTTAATGACCAAACCATGATCCCTCGCTGCACCAACGATAGCCCTCAGGTCAGCGTCGACATAATCCCAGCGATGAGATTTCACATATCCCAGAGGAACGACCACATCGACCTCGTCAGCGTATTCTGAATCGCCTATGATCAGCTCCCTTGAGGAAGTTGAGAGCGATCCAAACGGGAAATCCAGAGTGATATCAAGCTTGATGCCGTATTTCTTATCGTCCAGATAACTCCTGGCGAATTGTCCATAAATGGGTTCAATGCACACTGCGTAATTGCCCATTTCATGCGCTTCCTCTATGAGCCTAGAAATATCGTTCTCGGTCAGATACGGCTTGAGCCCGCTGTGATCCACTAACCGCATCACATCTCCAATGCTGTACTTCATCAGATCATCCCTTCAGGTAAGAATACGCCTCCCTTGAAAGTTGCTCTTTGTACTCCATGGCCCTTTCCCATGTCTTCTTCCTTATGAGGCCTAGATAGCCACCGAGGAACATCAGCATGAATATGATCGAACTGGTGAAGGCAAGAACTGGCCCATACTTTATGAAGAGTGCACCCTCGATGATGGAGTTGAACGCACCGACGAAGTTAAGTGAACCATTGTAGATTCCATAAACCGTAGCCGATGTACCTGCAGGTGCGAGATCTACAGCGTTGACGGCCCAGGATCCAACGGTAAGATTCATCAGACCGCTTCCAACACCCAGAAATACCGCCGTGCCTATGAGATTGTGTGCTTTCCCAGTGAAGTATGAGAGACCTACCATTATGATCATCAGAACCATGGGTATTATGGCTCCCAGTCTCCTCGCAAGCGGCTTATTATCAGGAAATCTGCGGAGAAGGCCATCGTTGAACGGACCAGAACCAAGGAAACCCGCTATGAGCGCCACATCGATTGCTGCCGAGTACAGGCCGCTCTTCTCGACGGTGTGTGCAAATGTTGAGAACATAAGAGGAGGAAGCCAGTAGAGGAATGTGAAGAGAACGTATCCGAATGATAGAAAGACAAGGAATGTGCCCCATCCTGCCTGGGTCCCAAATATCATCCTTGCTGATATCCTCCAGCTCACCTTGGATGGAAGGACCTTCTCCTCCTTCTCCTCGTCCGTCTTTCCCTCTCTTATATACGCAAGCTCCTCGCTGTTCACCTTGGAATCATCCGCAGGCCTGTCCCTTACGTAGAAGTACCATATTGCAGCGAAGATAAGACCGAGAACACCGAAGAGTATGAATGCAGCCGGCCATCCAAACAGCGTCACGAGAATGCCGCCTGCAATGAGACCTATGACAGGACCGACAGCCTGTCCTGCGCCGGCAAGTGTAAAGGATTTCGATTCATCGTACCTGTTTGCCCATCCCTTGACGACCTTGGAATTTATCGGCCAGACCGGACCTTCTCCAGCACCCATTATGACACGGACTATCGCCATCGATATGAAGTTGAAGGTTGCTGCAGTGAGCGCAGTGAATACGGACCATACCGCGAACATGGTTGTCATCGATTTCCTCAGACCGAGCTTGTCCACTATCCAGCCTCCAGGGAAATTGAAGATAGCGTACGAAAGAGACCAGAAGAATAGTATCAGGGAGATGTTATGAACGGCCGTCGCGCTCAGCACGGTAGTAGAATGAGACCATCCGAAGCTGTAGGCGAAAGCCGGTTCCGATACGATCCAGATCTCTCGATCGGCGTAGTTGAAGAGTATCGCCAGAAAAAGAAGAGAAACTATGACCCAGCGCACCTGACTCCTTTTCATTTCGTTCCTATGAGCCTGAATTACTTTTTCCTCTTCCACGATGGATCAACGGCTTAGATCTATTTATTAATTTTGTTCGATATATGTTAAAGAATAGTTATATAAATTATGCTATCATAGTATATTAATAATATTTTAGCATATATGTTTAAATAATAAGCGTTATAATTGACAAAGTTATGAGACTGCATGAATGCACAGGAAACGGTAATAGCTTCCACCATACTGATATTCATCCTTTCTGCTGTCCTCTCTGTCTTTCTATCCTTGAATTATCTCAGAAATCAAAAAAGATCATCACTGTTCTGGTCAATCGGTATGTGGCTTTTTGCGTTTTCAGTCCTTCTTGAGATCCTGTTCGCCATTGGAATCTTCAACCAGCCGTTGATAAGATTATACCTGTTCGCAGTGGCCGAACTTGTTCTATTCCTTTCATTCGGATCCGCTAACCTATTGAATGGACGGTGGCTTCGGTACTATTACGGGTACTCTATAGCTGTGTCGATCTATCTTGCCATTTCGCTGATGTTGTTTCCGGTCCAGAGAATAATACTTCATTATGTTGTTTTCGGTCCACTTCCGCTCAATGATACAATAGCCTCATCGCTTATCACATTCCCTGCGGCCATAGTGATCATAGCGATGGCAGCCATGAGCTACAGAAAGAGCAGGAACTACAGGCTTGTTTCCATCATACTTGGCGTCATAATCGTGAGCATTGCCGGAACTCTGTATATAGCGAAATTTCCAGCCTTCCTGTACTATGCAGAATTCATAGGTATTCTGCTGCTCTGGATAGGGTTCTTCGATGCAAGATCAGTGATCAGAAAGAAGCCTGAAAATCAGTAAAATCATCGAGGAGATGCAAAATATTATCTATATCTGCGACGTTATTTTTTCCATGAATTTTGCAATTGTGGGTGCAGGGAATATCGGAAGAGGCATAGCCCAGAATCTGATAGAAAACGGACATGAAGTGGAAATAATGGATAAGAGTCACGACTCTCTGGACAGGATCCGCGACATGATGCCAAAGGTTAGGACAATAGAATTCGATGTTATGGATCGATCATCTTACAGGAAGCTCGATAACTACGATGTTGTGATAAGCGCCTTACCGGGCAGCGTAGGCATGCAGTTTCTCAGGAACGCTGCGAAAACCGGTAAGAAAATAATCGATGTATCGTACACGGAAGAGGATCCAGTTGAATTGGACAGTATAGCGGAAAACTCAGGAACGGTGATAGTTCCGGATATGGGATTTGCCCCTGGACTAACCAACGCAATTGCTGGCTACTTCACGGCTGATCTTGAGAGCATAGAGAATGTGAAGATCTACGTAGGAGGTGTACCTGAGAAGCCTTTGCCTCCATTGGATTATACGATCACGTGGTCGGTCGAGGGCCTCATAGACGAGTACACAAGGCCCGCTCGCATAGTGAGAAACGGTAAGCAGATTCAGGTTGAGGCGCTGTCTGGAATAGAACGGATTAGCATAGGGGATTACGGTGAGATGGAGGCATTCTACACCGATGGCCTCAGGAGCCTTGCCCGGAACATAAGATGTTCAGGAGATATGTTTGAGAAGACGATCAGATATCCGGGCCATGCAGAAAAAATTGCAGTCATTCGCGATATGGGTTACTTTGACAGGACAAAAATTTCGGGATGCAATCTGACCATGTTCGAAATCTCTGAACAGCTGTTCATGAAGCGTCTTTACCGGCCAGAAATACATGATGTGGTGCTGATGAGGGTGATGGTATCCGGGAAGAAGCTCGGAAATCCAGTGAAGAGATCAGCTGAGATGGAGGTCCACTACGATACGGCCAGAAGCAGAACTGCCATGGACATCACCACATCGCTTCCGGCCAGCATCACCGCAGAATTTCTCTCTGGCCAGGTCAATGTTCCTTCCGGTATACTGTTTCCTGAAGAACTTGGCAGGGATCGAAATTACTTCGAACAACTGACAGATAGTCTCCGAAGGAAAGGTGTAAATTTGCAAATAACGGTAAAATAAATCACCTATAACTTTTATTTAGATTGAAGACTAAAGATCAAATATGATCTTTGCATATCCTTCTTCCGGCTTCACTGCAAGATCGCTGTATGTAACCGCTTTAATAACATTTCTGTATTCTATGCCTTCGGGTATCTCAGACCCATAGAAATAAGCATCGAGTTCTCCATCGCTGTATTTCGATGTTATACGATAATAAAGTATGTAATAAGTATCAAGATAAAAAAGAACTCGCGATAAGAGATTAACCATTATATCCTCTGGGGTTTTTCCCGATATGACTTCATGCATCTTTCTGTTCTCCTTAAGTCTGGATACATCAACTATTAGATCGGCCATCGCATAGACTGCGTTCGAGAAAAGTTCCTCATAGGTCTTGCCATAGACGATAACGCCGATATCGCTCTCATGATCAACGACTTCGTAGCTCAACGTCTGGTTATCATCAGAATACATAAAAAATTTTCATTATCCAGTCGATATCCGCAGAATCATGATGAATTTTATAGTCCATATTCCCTATGAGATTGATCTGGAGAGATGGATTTTCAGTACCCCCATCGATTTTTTAAACAAAGAAGCCATATATGTTCATGGCAAGCAAGAAAACAATAGATGTGAATGGACTAACGAAGGGTGGCCCATACTCACATGCCGTCATATCGGGAAATCTCGTCTTCGTTTCAGGCCAGACCGGAAACACACCAGACAAAGATACAAACTTCAGTGAGCAGTTTCAGAACGCCATATCCAGAATAGATGAAATACTGAAAGCCTGTGGATCTGGACTACAGAATATTCTCAAGGTAACTGTATATCTTTCCGATGCTGGTTTTTTCAAGGAGATGAATGATCTCTTCGCAAAGTACTTTCCCAACAATCCTCCGGCCAGGACAACGGTAATTGCAGGCTTTGTTTCGAAAGGAGTCTATGTCGAGCTGGATGTGATTGCAGCATTGTGAGCTGATCTTCAAAGCTCTGAGGCTTGAGTCTCCGTGAACTGCCTCTGCCTGCACGGATATGAACAATAAAGGCAAAGCATCTCCGCGGGCATCGACTCTGCACAGCTATGGAGGGAATAAATTCTACCATTGGGTAAAGCCCATGCATCTCCTGCTCGAATGAGATTTTGCAGCTTCCCCCAAACCTTCAACACTCGTATAAATGAAAAATAATATCTGTTATTATTCACA
Source organism: Thermoplasma sp. (assembly GCF_008709555.1). GTDB lineage: Archaea > Thermoplasmatota > Thermoplasmata > Thermoplasmatales > Thermoplasmataceae > Thermoplasma. The sequence goes on along the minus strand of NZ_VYIJ01000020.1, from coordinate 4,495 downwards.
AGAATAATCAGTTTTTCCCTATAGATCCTGTTATCGCTGGTTTTCCTGCAAATGCGACTCTGTTTATGAACACGCCAATGAAGGATCCACCTAAGGCCATCATCCCATCTAACAGTATCGCTATTATCACCAGAATGTTTCCATTTATACCTGCTATTGATCCAACATAAAACATCAGCCGCATCAAACCGTCCATCATAAGAGGTATTTCAAAGATTATGAATGCGGTCATCGAGATGAGGGTCGACGCCGTGATCGAGTACATCGGTTTAATGCTCACAAATGCAGTGGCAAGGATACCGGCTATCATCACACCATACCAGAAGCCGGAGAACAGGAAGAATATTGTTAAGGCGAGACTGATCGCGAGCACGATCAGAACCCCATAAACGCCTTTCATTCTGTCACCTCCAGAGTCATAGTATCCATTACGTTCTTTGTGGGAAAAGAGGAGACTGATGGATAGAACAGCAATGGAAGGTACTGACCATTTATCCAGTAGTTGATGTAATGCAACAGGATAGAATTTGTATCCCTATAAACTACCGAGAAGGGCGATGATTTCACCAGACCATGGATGCTATCCACCATGTCTCCTTCATATGCTGCATTCCTTGGAAGCATGTACCTCCTTCCTTCCCAGACGTAAGATGCCTGTTTCACCGTATCGGCATATGGTATAAGCACCGCCATACCGCCATGTGTAACATATCCGTCCGATGCTGGCTTCAATATGTTTAAACCGTTCAGGCTCAGCGATGAGACAAAAGCGCCCCGTCGTGATACGCGACACAATGATGAACTGTATCTCAGCTCTTCCATCCAGCTTCCGCCCTCTCGGAGTGCAGGACCCTTGACAATCCGTCCACGAGCAGGCGTACATCGTCCTGATCCAGGCACTGCGGATTGATGTACAGCTTATCGTTGATGCAGTATGTATACACCGGGACAGGAAGTTTCCTTAGTCTGGATGAGATCTCATCGGCCGAGATTCTATTGTGGAATGTCACCTGCACGCGCGGTATCACCACGGGCCTCGGATGATTCCAGTCTGGTCTTATGACATCTACAGAGATATCCGGATAAATGCCTGATATCATCTCCGCTATGGAATCTGCCATTTTCTTCCGTTCAGAGAGCCATGCATTTTCGTCAAAGTTCATGTAGTTCTCAATGGCCACCACCATGGAAACTATGGTCTCCTTGCTCACCTTCATAGGCCTGCCGATGAATATCCTCGTACCCTCGGGAAGATCTTCCTCGCTCAGCGGCCCTATATCCTCAACAGCCTGGATTATATCTCTCCTTCCGATCATGAGACCTGAGTTGCTGAGACCGCCCAGCATCTTCCCCCCGCTGAATAGAACAAGATCGGATCCCATTCTGAAATACCTCGTCAGGTTGTCCCTTGGTGGAATCTCAGCCGCCGCGTCAACGATAACAGGAATGCCGTAGGAATGCGCGATCCTGATCACGGATTCAAGCGGTAGCTCATTCTTGATGGGATCGAACGCGTAATGCATGACTGCAAGGATCCTTCCGGAGTTGGCCTCTATGAGGCTGCGTAGGGATTCTTCGGTAACACCAGTATCATCGCCGAACTCAACTATACTTGGCCCTGCCATGTAGATCAGATCCCTGAACTCGCTTCTATGTGGTTTCTGGACCGCAACGATCATCTTTCTACCCTGCTCCAGCAAATCTTTTACATACCTGACACCCGTCTTCAGATGTATGAGGCCGGCAATGCCCAGCACGGTACCTGATGCTGCACCGGCTGTTATGAATGCCGCATCCACACCCAGCCTCCTCGCTATGTACTCGGATGCTGTTCTCGATAGCTCCTCGACATTCAAAAATATGTCATTCACATATTTCATCGACTCAATGACCTCATCGGATACCGCATTTCCGCCTAGGAATGTCATGGTTCCGATTCCGTTGACAACACGCATCGATCTTACCAGTTTCAGAAAATCAGACAGGATCGAATTGTCCTTATCGATCATATCAGAAGCAGACCTCCGTCAACTATTATATCAGCTCCATTCACGTAGCTCGCGGCCCTTGAGATAAGGAACAGAACAACTGACGTGATCTCATCGGCCTCGCCGCGCCTTCCCAGTACACTTTCCCTGGCGTATTCCCTCTCAACATCCTCTGGCTTCATGTCCCTCAGCCTGGCCTGTTCCAGGATATCTGCATCGTTCATTGGTGTTCGGATATTCCCTGGACTCACGCTGTTCACCCTTATGCCGAAGCGGCCAAGATCGGCGGATAGTGCCTTTGTCAGCGCAAGGATGCCACCCTTTGTCATCGAGTAGAGCGGGTGTCCGGCCTCGGGACGCTGACCTGAAACGGACGCTATGTTCACTATGGATGGAAATTCTGACCTCTTCAGTAGTGGAACGAACTGCTTGGTCATCAGAAAGTAGCCCCTCAAATTGACATCTGTTATACGATCAAAATCAGACTCCGTGGATTCCTCTATTCCCCTGTAGAAGTAGATGCCTGCATTGTTGATCAGGAAGTCCACGTGATCCGATCTTTCAACCACGCGATTCCAGAGACGCTTCACATCCTCAGAGGACGATGTGCTTCCCCTAATCTGATGAAATCTCGCTTCCGTTTCCTCCTTCTCCTCAAACCTGGTATCGATGCCAAACACCTCGGCCCCGTACCTGACAAGTGCATCTGATATTGATCTTCCTATACCCTGAAATGCCCCTGAAACTACACCTATCTTCCCTCGGAAGTCAAAGCTGTAGTCCACAGGTAACTTACCATCGATCATTCAGCAACCTCCTCCGAACCTGATACCATGCTCTCCAGACGATGCTTACTGTGCAGATAAATTATATAGATAAGCGAGGCTATGAGCAGGGCGAATATGACATAAAGACCGGCCAGATAGGGCTCACCTATGCCGATATACGATGTTAGGTCGGCGTATATGAAAAGAGCAGCCGCAGCGATTGTGGGCACGAGCGTGTATGATGCCACCCTGGCTGTAAGCCTCCTGTACAGTCTTCGGAAGAACGGCACTGAAGAGGCATCGGCAATTAGGTGCTGAAGGACCCACATGAAGGTAGTCAGGGCACCGAACAGGAAGAGCGAATAGAAGATACCCTGTGAATATCCGTAAATGCTGACGAGAACTATCGGACTGACCACGGTGAGCACAGAGGTCACCGCGAGCTCGAAGATTGCAGCATAAACGGGCGTTTTATACCTCCTGTGTGTCCTTGAGAAGCTCCTGGGGAATACGAATCTGTCCCTTGCCATTGCATATATTAATCTTGCTCCGCTCATTCCGCCGACTATCCCCGCCCATATCTGGCCCATGAGTGCAATTACTATGAAAACAAGCGTACCGATGCTCCCAACGTATACACCGAATGCGACCACTGCCGGATTCCAGTCAGAGGAAAGAGATGATGCATTTGACAGACCAACGGCAGCCACCTCGGCATATGTGACGATGACGCTAACCACGGTCAGTATAACAATGGAGAGTATTATGGATTTCCAGACGGTTCTCTCACTTGTCTTGGTCTCTTCCGCGAAGTAGAATGGTGCATCGTATCCGGTGAAGAAAAGAAAACCAGCCGTAACCGATGCAAACATCACGCCTGTGATGCCGGCAGGTGCTCTGGCGATGTTGAATGCCTGAATACTGTTGTATGGTGTGCGGGCTATGGTTATGAACGAGAATATCAGGACTATCAGTATCTGCAGAGCGACTATGATGAGGACAGAGATGCCGGATATCCTGATGTCCAGAACTGTGAAGAGGAACATGAGAAACGTTGATATCAGAGCAACTATGATGTAGAGCGCAAGCGGGATGGTGTATCCATAGAGTTCTGAGATAGCGGTCGAAAGTATGTAAGACACTGCAACCACAGAGACGACGTCCATCAGTATGTAATAGAAAAGGTTCACGAGTGCGACATATTTTCCAGCCGCAGGACCAAAACCCCTTTCTGCGAAACCATAATAACCTCCGGCAAAGCTCACATGCCTAGAGAACATGAGTGCTGGAACAGAAACGAGGAGTATGGCAAGCGCAGCAAAAATGGGAACAACGGGCGCAGCGAATCCTGCATACACAACGGCACCTGCACCATTGGAAACCGCAAAGGCAAGCGGGTATATCGAACCCATTGAAAGAGCCACGAGAGTCCAGAGTCCAAGCTCTTTACCCTTAAGGGATGTTTCTTCACTCAACTGATCACCACTGTATCATGCGGATACTCGATAAGAACCACAATCCTTAACTTTTAATTCATACGTATATAAATTTGCATTAATACGAGTATTTAACTTGATTATTTCCAGAACATTATGTCTATAGACCAGGAAAAGAATCGATTAAAAAATAAAATTTCGATCCGGAATACCCGGAAGGAAATATCACATGTCAGGATTCTGCGAGGATATTACGGGGACAGGGTCTTCTAGTTTCTGCCCTATCTCCTCCTCAGTGAGCTTC
>NZ_VYIJ01000001.1:24808-178458 GCF_008709555.1 Thermoplasma sp. | reverse complement strand
CAGGTAAACCGGTGAAGCGTGTGATGGAGTACTGGATAAAGAACCCTGGATATCCAGTTATTGAGGCAAAGAAGATCGGAAAGAAGATAGTGCTGAAGCAGAGTCGTTTTCTGCTTGATGGAAGCGAAGAAGGGAGTTGGCCAGTGCCTGTTAACATAAAGAGGAAGGAAAGGGTCGAGCGGATACTTTTGGAGGGTGAGACGGAAATAGAAGCCGATAACTTTGTGAAAATCAATGCGGACAGCATAGGCTTCTATCGCGTTCTCTATGATGATGCAACGTTCTCCGAAGTTATGTCTCATTTAGGTGATCTGTCTTCCCTGGATAGGATCGGCCTCGTTGATGACCTCTTCGCCTTACTTCTGTCCGGAAAGATTGATCCCGAAACCTACAGGCAGCGAATAAGGAACTTTTTCGAAGACGAGGATCATAATGTTATAACCGCTCTAGTAGGTCAGTTCGAGTATCTGCACATGCTTACGCATTTCTTCGATGATGACATGAGAATGTTCTGCAAGTCCAGGATGCAGTATCTTACAGGGAAGCAGGATGAGAATCTTAAGATAGCCCTTGGCCGTGTATCCAGACTCTACTGTATAGTGGATGAATCATATGCCGAGGAAATTTCAAAGAACTTCAGGGATTTCGACGGCTCAGAACCTGAGATGAGGAGCTCTATAGCAACAGCGTATGCACTAGTTACTGGGGATTTAAAGGGCCTCCTCGAGAAATTCAGGTCTGTGGACAGGGACGAAGACAGGGTCAGGATAATATCCGCTTTCGGGAAACTCAAGTCAAGCACAGATCTATCCACAATATACGGCATGATAGAGAAGACGGAGATAAAAAAACAGGATATGATAACGTTCTTCAGCTCTGCCCTTGAAACGCTTCCCGGACGTGAATTCATATTTTCTAACCTGGAGAGGATAATGAAGCTGGTGATCAGATATTTCACAGGTAACAGAACAGCATCCAGAACCGTAGAGATCATACTACCTGTGGTTGGAATAGATCATCCTGATGCTGAGGACGTGATCCGGAACATAGGATCGAAGAACATAAGCATGGGGCTGGCGAAGGGCGCAGAGCTCCTGAATTTGAACAGGAAACTGCTGGACAGAATAAAGCAATTAAACGTAAAATGAAGATACAATAATATAAAATTAAACAGAGATATTTTCATTCGATTTTTTCTCTGAGTATTGAAGTCACATATCCTTTTATCTGCGCAAATGTCAGCTTTGGTGGCATTGGCCTCTCATCACCGTCCACTACTGCATCTAACACCGCAGGCCCTTCAACCTTAAGAAATTCTTGCACAGCTGGCTCTACCTTATCCGGTTCTTCTACCCTTATACCATTTATGCCTATGGCTTCTGCTATCTTTGAAAAGTCAGGATTCAGGAGGTCAACGCCCCATTCTGGATAGCCCATAACCTCCTCTTCGAACTTTATCATGCCGAGCTTTGAATTATTGAAAATTACTATTTTCACAGGTCTGTTATATTTCTTAGCAGTTATAAGTTCCATCATAGTCATAGCCGCACTTCCGTCACCAGTTATGGCTATTACCTGTCTATCCGTAGCGAATGAAACACCAACTGCACCCGGTATACCAACACCCATGGTACCGAGCCAGGGAGACAGGAGAAATGTACGATCTGGCCAGCCCTTTATATGTCTTGTCGCCCACACCGTAACATTTCCGGTATCGACGATGAAGACAGCGTCTCTATTCGCTTTTTTAGATATAATCTTTGCAAGAAATTCTGGTTTTATTGGTTTTGCCATATCTGACTCAAGCTTCATCATACTGGATATCCAGTCTTCCTTCTCTTTCAAGATCTCGGCATAGAACTTTTCCTTCTTCTCATCTGGTTTGACTTTTGCTAGGAAATCTGCAACTGTACACTGGTACGCTACATCAACATGGACCCTCTTTCCTATATTGGTTGAGTCTACATCTACTTGCAAAACCTTGGCCTTTTCGTTTATGAAGGAAACGTAAGGGAAAATGGTGCCAAGGAGTATTATCAGATCAGCCCTTTTCATAGCCTCGACAGATGTTCTAGTTCCAAGCAGGCCCAGTGGACCCATCACTTTTGGATCATCATCGTCAAGCAGGCCCTTTGCATTTACGCTATATAATATAGGCGATCCTATCTTCTCTGCAAATTTTATTATTTCTTCAGTTTGTCCAATGGCGCCACGGCCTACAAATAGCAGTGGGTGCTTGCTCTCGTTCAATAATTTCTCCGCAGGTGATGGATCTACGACGAAATGTGGAGTCTCTATTCTACTGAGTTGAACGGGTTGATAATCTGCATTCATTCTTAATATATCAACTGGCACCGTCAGATGGGAAACTCCATGCTTTGAAATGCTTTCGCGATAGGCCCTTTGCAAGACATACGATGCAGAATCCGGATTGACAATCTGTGCATTGAATACTGAGACATCATCAAAGAGTCGATCTAGATCTACTTCTTGAAAATAATCACGATAGAGCAGATCGGTTTCTATCTGCCCAGTCAATGCTAGAACTGGTATCCTGCTCATCTTCGCTTCATATAGTCCATTGATCAAATGAATAGAACCCGGACCAGATGTACCCATACATACTGTTAATTCGCCCGTGAATTTTGCCTCAAAAGTAGCTTCCAACGATGCACCCTCTTCATGCCTGACCTGTACGAATTCTATCTTATATTGCGTCCGTATGGAGTCAACAAGTGGATTGATTGAGTCGCCAGGCAGCCCATAGATCCTCTTTACCCCAAGATCAGCAAGCGTATTTATTATAACATTCGCTACACTATTAGCCATATTTAGATATTGGATAATCATTATTAAATAGTTTGTAAAAAAATAATCTCAGCGATACTCGATGCATGAGGTCTATAAGTTTGTCGCCCGAGGAAACGAGACGATTTTGATGCTTTTATTCATATCCATTTTTATGGAGATTACCTAAAACCTATCTTTTAGGGATATTCACCAAAGCAATGTTCTCATATACCTGATATATACCGTATAAAACTCCATGATGATCGCATTCACAATCGATTAATACGCATCAATAATAACGAAGCCGATGCCAGGAGATATCGTATTCGACCGTGGTTCATACTCAGACGTTGAAGAGATCAGGAAATTCACATCAAGCACATGGAAGGTGGGATATTACGCAGATCTGTATCAGAAGTTGGGACACACAGGTACAATGGAGGACTATGTAGACAAGGTCATAGAGAAATGGGTCAGTGAAGGATCCGTTTATGTTCTTAGAATGTATGGGCATCCTGTTGCCACAATACATATTGAGAAGCTGCTTGATGGATCGATTATGCTTGGTGGGCTTAGGATTCATCCGGATCATCGAGGGTCCAAGCTGGGAACACGGATCATGAAGGAGACCATCGAATTTCTCAGTGGTCAGACGGGGAAGTTGAGATCAGCCGTCTACTCCTGGAACGAACCATCACTGAGCCTTGTTAAAAAGTTTGGATTCAAGTCTGTGGAGGAGTTCATGATATACACATTCCATGAAGAGGACTCCCATGGTCAGCAACCGAAGCCGTTAATTGAGGAATACTCTGGAACTCAAAAGTGCTTCTTCATCGACTGGAAGTACGTGTGCCTTGATGACCCTAAACAGATCTTTACAAAGTATGCCGGCAATATAATTTCCTCCGGGAATCTCCTTGTCTATTTTGATGCCTATGAAGGTGGGACCGATTTCGTGGTGAATGATGCGAATGATGCAGAATCGTTCATTGAGGATCACAAACGGTTGCCTGGGCTCGTCACATTCTATGTCAGAAAGGCTTTGACGGATGGTATATCCATGAAACCTTCCTCATCCATCACGATCTGGGAATGGAACTATTGAAATATGATATATCATGATCACCTTTATCTTTATCCATCTATATATATTGAAAATTTTTACTTTATGCCAATTGATCCAGAAGTTGCCTGCGAATGCAGCGCATAAAATTAATAATATGATGGCATGTTAGCTTAAATATGCCAAATGCTATAATCTCTGCAGCTTCCAGCGGAATAGGTAAGGGAATAGCCTATGTTCTCTCTCGTTCTGGTTACAAGCTCACCCTCTTCTCGCGCAATGAAAACAAGCTTATGGAGGTAAAAAAGGAGATCCGGACCAAGTTCGGCACAGAACCCCTCGTTCTTTCAGCTGATCTATCAAAACCCGAGGATATAGAGATGGTGGCCAGAAAGCATAGAGAAAACTATGGAAGCATAGAGAATCTAGTGGTGAACTATGGTGACCCGAGAGTGGCCGGATTTATTGAGCTCGGCGAAGATGATTGGAAATACGCCATAGATATGATATTAATGTCAACGGTCAGACTCACGCGTGAAGCACTTACAGATATGATAAGGGCAAGAAAGGGGTCGATAGTTTATGTGACATCGATGACCGTACGGGAACCCATGGAAGGATTTTCGCTCTCATCTTCAATAAGATCGGCAGTTGTTGCTCTTGCCAAGAACCTATCGCTCGAAGTCTCCAAGTTTGGCATAAGAATAAACACCATATCCCAGGGCTATATCAATACGGAAAGGCTGCGCGATGTGATAAAGTCCAATGTGGATCGTGCTGAAGGCATGCGCAGGCTCAGCGGTGACGTACCTCTGCGCAGGGTCGGTGAACCAGAAGAGATCGGTGAGGTCGTTGAATTTCTGCTCTCTGAGAGATCCTCTTACGTGAACGGAACAAATATTCCTGTAGACGGTGGGATAACGAAATTTCCGCTATGAACCTGGATACAAATACATTTTCCGCATGAGTGAATCTGTTAGAAGCCGTTAAGTTATTTTGTAGTCCTGCAAGATATATGCATCTTCAACGAACAGATAGAAAAAGTTCGTCACAAACTTGTTCAAAAAGGTAATAACCAAAAAGGAGATCACGCTACAATGGATCGGGCCATTCTGGTCAGACACGGAGAAAGCGAAACGAACGTCTACGGTATAATATCATCGGATGAGGATCGTTATCCATTAACAGAAAATGGCATTGTTCAGGTTCAGAGAACCGCTGCCCAGCTGGCCGAACTTGACTTCGATGGTATCGTATCAAGCCCGATCCTCCGCGCCTATCAGAGCGCAAAGATAATAGCTTCAGCTACTGGGCTTCCGGTGATCAAAGATGAGCGCGCTAGGGAATCCGAATTCGGTCCATACAATAACAGCAGGATAACCGAGATACCATACGGCACCCGCGAGGAACTTGAGATGGAGACCTGGGACTCTCATGTTAGAAGGATGCGATCCCTGCTTGAAGACTACGACGGAAGTTACATAGTGGTAAGCCATGCGTATCCGATAAAAAGTATCCTATGCGATTACCTTGGTCTGGGAGAGTTCGACTGCTTCAGCGTTGAAATAAAGAATGCCTCAATGTCCGCTGTTCTCGTTAAGGAAAGAATGGTTCTCACCATAGGGTCACTTATACTGAGTGAATCGGTCAGGAGCAAGTTCAGGAAATAAATATATATGATTTTGTCATAAATTGACATGGCCTCTTCTGTAAGCATATACATAATTCATCGATACGCCTATGTACGTTCAATAATATTCCCCGAATCGGTGGTGTCCTAGATGTTTACCCTGGGAAATGTGCTGAGGCTGACCATATTTGGATCATCCCACGGGGAGCTTGTAGGATCGACTATAGATGGTTTTCCAGTCGGTTTCAGGGTCCCGGTTGACTACATACGCAGATACATGGAGTACAGGAGACCCGGGTCGAGCATACTGACCTCCCAGAGGAAGGAAGAAGATGATATCGAGATCGTCTCCGGGCTGCATGAGGGCTACACGGACGGGAGTCCGATCACGATCATTATAAGGAACAAAAACGTGATCTCGTCTTATTACAGCGAACTGAGAGAGAACCCGAGACCTGGTCACAGTGATTATACTCTCTTCCTGAAGTACGGTGAATTCAGAAACTATGAGGGTGGAGGCTTCCTATCAGGCAGGATGACCGCGCCCTTGGTAGCTGCTGGAGCCATAGCCAAGGCGTATCTTGAAGGAATGGGCATAAGGATAATGAGCTACATGAGATCAATAGGCGATGTGGAATGCGACAGGATCACCGGCGATAGATACAACTTCGAGACACGCATGCCAGATCCTGAATGCGATGAGAGATCCCGCAATCTGATAATGGAGGTCATGAAGGCCGGCGACAGTTTAGGCGGACGGATCGATACTATCGTTGAAAACTTCCCTGGCGGAATAGGTGAACCATTCTTCGACTCCGTGGAGAGCATCATATCGCATGCCATATTCTCCATCCCCGCTGTAAAGGCGATAGAGTTCGGTGATGGATTCCGGCTTGCATCTATGCGCGGGTCCGAGGCAAACGATCCGTTCGATGTCATCGATGGGAAAATCGTGACCAGGACAAACCACAACGGCGGGATTCTGGGTGGAATAACCAATGGCATGCCAATCAAATTCTCCATCGCGGTGAAGCCAACGCCTTCAATACACCTGCCTCAGCAAACGGTAAATCTGTCGACCTCAGAAAGATCAACAATAACGGTTAAGGGAAGGCATGATCCCTGCGTCGCGATAAGGGCAGTCCCGGTAGTTGAATGCCTCACATCCTTCGTCCTTCTCGATCTGCTCATCCAATCTGGATACGTGAACCGTTATGGAAAGAAGAGCAAAAGAGATTAAAAATACTGAATATGTCAATACACTTATAAACAAAGTTAAAATGTAAGTAACGTGTCGTTGAATATTCTCGGATATGATGTTGGCGGTACAAAGATATCAACTGTTGTCGGTAACGATTCAGGCGAGATACTCTCAAATGTGAGAATGCCCACCGTAAAGCATCTTGGCAAAAAGAGACTCATAGATGAAATGATCACCATGGGCGATGCGGCCCTGAAGAAGGCCCATGTTGATAAGCCCGATCTCATAGGGATAATATTCGCAGGTCCTGTCGATCGCAACAGGGGCATTGTCATTGCGTCTCCAAATATCTTTGGGCTCAGCAACTTCAACATCGTCGAACCAATAAAAGATTATTACAGGACAGATACTTTCCTTGAAAATGATGCACAGGCAGCGGCCATAGCCGAGAGACTTTTCGGATCCGGCAGGAACGTCGATAATTTTGTGTACATGACGTTAAGCACCGGGATAGGCGGCGGCATATTCATAAATGGGAAGCTTTACCGCGGGGCTCATGGAATGGCCGGTGAGATTGGACACAACGTGATAATGGTCAATGGCCCGACCTGCGGTTGCGGCAGACGTGGATGCCTCGAGGCACTGGCCGGCGGAAAAGCAATAGCCAGGAGGGTTATCGAGAATCTGCGTGCGGTGAGAGATTCTGACTTCTTCTCAAAGCTCAGACCCAACGAGATCACCGCTGAAAAGGTCTTCGAGGGAAAGAAGCAGGGCGACATGTTCTCCCAACTTATCCTTGAGGAGACAATATACTACCTTGCCGTCGGACTCGTCAATATAATAAATACACTTGATCCGGAGCTCGTCATAATCGGTGGTGGCATTTCAAAGGCAGGCAAGGATCTCTTCGATCCTCTCAACGATGCGATAAAGGAGGAATTCAAGAGCATGTACAGGCCCTTCAAGATCGTTCCTGGTCTTGAGAACGGATCGGATCTCGCTGCGATATCCGTTCCTCTTTATACAGAGATGGAGATGCATGGCGAAAGAGAAAAGCAGTATTGAGATGTGCATCTATTACGATAAAGGCACATGCTATCTTTCATCCTATGCGACACCATGCACGCTGTGTATGAATTATAAGACCACAGATCCCGTTGGGAAGAAGAAAAAGACCGTCTATGATATCTTCGACTTAGCCCCAGATATATTCACTGAGGGAAGTGATCTACAGTCGAGGCTATTCTGAAAAGAGAATGAACAGCTTTCAGTTTTTCTGCGATAAGGAACTGTAAATAAAATGAATAGATAGGTGTCGCCACTATCTCAGCCTGCAAAATTTATCTCTGGCCTTCCCGTGGGCTGCTCCTCAGCTGATCTTCGGATCTTAATTTTCGTTGAAGGCTCTGCCTGTATAGGTATATACAGTTAAGAAGAATGATCTCCAATGGCATCGATTATGCACCAGCTTCATCTTTATCGGTACAGCGTAGGAGTGTTAATTATATATCATTTTCTTGCGGAAAGCCCATTTATCTGATCGTTGGGCCAGCTTACATTTGCAGCTTTATCCAGTTTCCTAACTCTTCTTTAAATATTTTCTCATGATTATCCTGTGGGCCTGTGAGGTAGCCAGGATATCCCATCGGCCCTCGGAGCCGACAACCCGGGTTCAAATCCCGGCAGGCCCGTCATTCCTAAGGGTTCTTCCTGAAAACTATATTATACAATATATAAGATAAATTTATTGATCTATATACTTTAATGATCTCTTATTTTTTCTTCACCATTAAATCATCTATGAACTTTCAATAAAGCGAACCTCGCAGCCATCTAAAACCGAAAATGTGGTATTGTAATGATGATTAAAAAATCGAATAGATAGTATATCAAATTCCTCGTCGATGATCTACTGCTCAGCTAAAGTATCGGAGCTGCCTTTCAGCGAAGGAATATCCTCCTTTCCGGATATCCAGACAAGCCAGAAGTAGCGATATCCACAGTCGTTGATTCGGATTTCAGCGATTTTACTCAAATATCACACCACTTGGTTATTGTAGAGTATATGCAAAGGAAAACAGAGAACTATCAATAGGTCTTTCCATTGGAGGAAGTCCGCGTATCTCATCGCCAAAGCTGTTGAGAACTACAGCTTCCCCCGATCCTCAACTTATCATTAAAAATCTATATAATAAATTGGTATCTTTGGCCAGGAAAAACAGCATGGAACCATTATCGAAGAGTGATTACAGGCCAATTTTGAAGTGGGCTGGTGGGAAGAGGCAGTTGCTTCCGATTCTTCTCAAAAATATTCCTGCTGAGTTTAATAACTATTATGAACCATTTGTAGGTGGTGCAGCATTATTAATATCACTTTATTCCTCTAACCTGATCGATCATGCCGTGATTTCAGATACAAATAAAGATCTCTATGATCTATATAAAATAATAAAAGAAAACCCGTTGGAATTGATACAGGAACTGAAGAATTTGGAATTCAGGAATAGCAGAGAAGATTATTATAAGGCAAGATCGCTGTTCAACTCCACAGAAGATCCGGTGAGAAGATCTGCTCTTCTCATTTATCTGAATCGTCATGGCTATAACGGGCTATATAGAGTCAATTCTGAAAATAAATTCAATGTGCCATTCGGAAGATATAAAAATCCCAGTATGCCGTCTTCAGAAAATATAATGGCAATTTCTGAAGTTCTACAATCATGTGCTATAATGAATTCCGATTTTGAATTTGCTGTTTCGGGCGCAACAAAAGGCGATTTTGTATATCTTGATCCCCCATATATGCCCTTGAACAGGACTTCATATTTCACTGAGTATACAAAGTCAGGATTCGATGAAAAGGATCAGGAGAGACTCTTCAGAGTATTTAAAGGGCTTTCTGAGAAAGGCGTTTATGTGATGGAGTCCAATTCAAGCACGGAGTTCATAAAAGCACTTTACAATGATTTCAGCTATATTGAGGTGGACGCAAGGAGAAATATAAATTCAATCGGAAGCAAAAGGAATCCTATAAAGGAGCTTATAATAACAAATTACAATATTACAGCGAAATGAAGAGAAAACTCCGAACTACAAGGAAAAGATTAATTGCGATGGAAAAAAGTGGCCTCAATTTTATCATCTGTGCTTACAATTCATTTATATTTCAAAACAGAGTTAACGTCCGTGGAGCTGATCAAGGGTATTGAACACCGAGAGAAAATAATGGAGATGTTATCTGGAAGATCCTCGATCATCATAGACACAGATCCTTTGAGCATCTATAATGAATTTCATCCCCCATTTTCCTTTCCCATACCCGCGAAGGATGTAATGTCAGTCGTTTCGAGACCGGATCTTATGAATGAGAATATAATGATATTCTCTTCGATCCAAGCAGACTTGGAATTTTTGATGGGCATAGATCTGCCCAGTAATGTTAAGATAATCTATGACAACACTGATAGATCCTGGTCAAGGTATTATCCTTTCGCATATTACAAATCAATTGATGCATGGGGCCTGTACACAAAGATCGGAGAATTCTCCATAATAGACATCCGTGAGGAGTTTGAGCTTTTCTCTGGATTCATAGAAGGATCAATCAACATACCGTTCTCAAGGATCATGCAGGAACCAATAAACCTGGATAAGGGCAAGAGATATGCTGTGATCTGCGCCCATGGGAACAGAAGCCGTGTTGCGATCGAACTGCTCAGCTCCATGGGTCTCGATGTTTACGATGTTGCAGGCGGCATGCAGAGATGGCTCGAGGCCGGCCTACCGGTTTCCTACGAAGAGGATTGATCATCAGACCTCTCTCCATCTGGCCTTTTTTACGGCTATTATGAAGAAGACCACGTTGATCATTATGAGTATTATCCAGTCGACCATGAACGCCGTTCCTGAGAGGTGAGCGAAGCCTATTGCGTTCTGCACAAGCTCAGCACCGTAGGTTGTCGGTGAAGCGTATGCGGCATACCTGAATGGCATCGGGATGTATGTTATTGGATAATAAACAGGAGGTATCGTTGACATCAAAGTTGATATTATACCGGAAAAGGCCCAGCTCTGTATTATATCGTAGGTTATCGTGGCGAGCGTGAAGCCAAGCAGAATAGAGAATGAGAACATCAGGACCATGACAGCTATAATTTGAAATACGCCTAGAACGGTGGTATGGATGTATATGGTGGCAAGTATGCCAAGAACAGCGATGGCTGGTATTGAATATACTATCTCTGATATGGCCATACCAACGATATACACCGATGCGGTTGTGGGTGAACTCACAACCATATCCTGCAGCTTGAAATCGTTCTTGAGATGAGAGAGATCACCCTGGAGTCCTATACCGCTCGATATCATGGACATGATGAGCGCACCTCCAACGGATACGGAGAGCAATCTGCCATGACTGGCCAGTGTGATGACTAGGAGGAATGAGAGCGGCGAGAGCAGGGTGTTTACGAGCGTTATGGGAAAGTTCTTCATGGCGTATATGGCGTTCACAAGTATCGATGCAGCCATCTGGCTAGTCCTGTACACCTTCTTCACCCCCTATCTCCTTCCTCGCTATACTGTAATAGATGTCCTCGAGCGATACGGGATTTATCGAGAACCTAAAGTTCTTGTTTATGAGATCCCTTGCTATCACGTAGGCCTCATTGTCATCCACAAATATCCTGCTCCCGATCTTCATCAAGGAACCATTGTTCTCGATTTCGACGCTTCCGTGATCCCTGTCTATCAAGCTTATGCTGTATTTCTTCGGTACCATGGCCCTGAGATCAGACATGGTGCCTATGGCCTTTATCTCACCCTGATCCAGTATGCCTATGCGATCGGAGAGCCTTTCAGCCTCTTCGAGATAATGCGTCGTCAGAAAGATAAATTTGTTCTTCTTCAGTTCGGAGAGGATATCCCATAGTTCAGCCCTAGAGATCGGATCCAGACCGGTGGTCGGCTCGTCCATGAATAGGATATCTGCATCAGAAGCCACGAGCGCTGCCACGAGGACCTTCCGTTTCTGCCCACCAGAGAGCGTCCTGTTGAGCTTGTCCGCCACTGATGTCAACCCAAGCTCCTTCAGAACCTCCCTCGACCTGGCCTTCGCCTCTGCGTACTTCATGCCTCTGTAGAGGAGGAAGGTCGTGACGGTCTGCATTGGAGTAAGCCATGATATGGCCCTGGCCTCCTGCGGAATTATTGCAATGCGCTTTCTGATGCTGTCTGGATCCTTTATTATGTCGACGCCATCGATGAAAACATCGCCAGAACTCGGCATGAGCTCCGTGGCTAGAATCCGCACAAGCGTTGTCTTCCCCGCTCCATTCCTGCCTATCAGTGAAAATATACCGCTAGCGGGTATCTCGAAGGTTACCCCGCGGAGAGCCATCTGTCCCTTAGGATAGGTCTTTGATACGTCATTGCATTTAAAATAGGATGACATAAAAACCAGATACTTTATCTATAAACAATATTTCAAATTTATTCATAATCTTTTTTCTGAAAACAGACCATATGATGCATGAAAAGTTAAAGAAATATTTCTTTATAAAAATTAATTATATTTATATCGATTATCTCCATCCAGTGTGAGCTGAGATATTTAGGGATTCTTTCTCTTTGCTGCTGGTGATGAAGAACGATATGGATGAGACTGCTATTGCCAGTAGGATGAATGCAAGCCCTATAGCCTCAAGTATCCAGTGGAGGTTGATCACATAGTATATGAGACCAAAGCCGCCTATCACCGATCCGATCACCGTGAGGTACGATGATAAAATCTTTACCCTTGCCGTTGGCGCATATCTGTATATCAGTATCAGTGTTCCGGCGATCAGTGGCATCATGAAGAATGCATACAGGAGATGACCATTTGTGTACGCCATATCGTACAGATAGCCAGGGCCTCCGTTGGGTGGCACTCCTGGAGATCCGAATCCGAAGAATGCCTCGTTGAATTCTATGGCATAGCCGACACCGACCATGACCGCCATGGTGGCCAACCACACAAAGAATTCTGAGATCATGGCTAGCCTGTCTCCGGCATCCTTTTCTGATTTTGCCGCATAATAGAGCCCGAGTAGGGAAATGAGTGCGCCCCAACCGACTATTCCGGTCATGGTATCGTCCTCTGCGAGGCCATCCATACCACCTGGACCGAATGGGAACAGCGTTGGAATGACGTATGTGCCAAAGGATGAGATTATGTAAAGATAGGTCATGGCGATGACTCCGAACAGGCTGATCACCATCCCTGCATTGACCATGTTTCTCTTTACGGAACTCAACTTTTCGTATTTGAACGAAACGGCGGCCACAGCAACGATGCCGCCCATCACGGCAGGAAGCATCTCATGCGAATGCGATGTTACAAGATTGCCCAGGAAAGTCTGTAGACCTCCCCAGGAATTCACCATTGAATTGAAGAACGGTATCGATGAATATCCGAACAGGTTTCCATACTCATAGACCATGCCCATAACGGCGGCTATGCCGGCAGATACGGTGGCTGCAAGTATCAGGAAATACGATCCCCATATGAGCCTGAACCTCTCCTTTGATCTAAAAGGGAATATCAGCAATCCTATCAAAAACAGTATGGCAACAACGAGCATCCATACATCCCTGAGAGCCTGTAGAACGTAATCTGCATATTGTGTTGATGATGGGTAAAAGAATGCCATGCCGAGAACGGTAAGCACGAGCACCGGTATAGTGCTGATATTAATCGCCTTCCTTATGAACGCGGACAATCCCAGAAGTTCAGATGTATATAGGATAAGCAAGAATGCAAAAGGTATCATCACTGTATGATAGAAATTCACCATGTCAAGTGTGAAATCGCCAAGCCTGAACCAGCTGACTCCAGGTAGCAGTGGACTTATGATGAGAAAGAAAGCTATGAAGACCAGCGTTAAACCAGCATTCAGCTTTGGATTAAGGAACGCTGCTAATCTTCCTTCTCCCAAATCGTTATTTTCCATAATAACCACAGCATTTATAAATATAAAAATCTTGTGTTGAAATGAATAATTAACAGCAAAAATAAGACATATTATGTCGTAATTCGTATTGAAATAACATTTCAAGATCACTGAGAGTCGACGGAGAGAGTCCAGACCATATCTTTTTGGATCTCTTCTGATTTACGCCTTAACAAGCTCTTTATGACGTATTTTCACGACAACAATGTGGATCCCGAACTTCTGCTACCGACGAAATAATATATACAACATCTGTGCATACCCATGGTGATGGTTCAGATCAGCGAGGCCGAGTATAAGGTACTGCGAGCAATTCAGTCAATGGGAGGATCGGCTAAAGAATCAGAGCTTTCCATCGATGGCTTATCCGATAGAGACATCGCTAGCGCCATATCATGGCTAGAGGTGAAGGGACTAATCGAAGTTGATCGCAGGGAGATAAGAACCTATGCGCTGTCTGCTGAGGGGCAGAGATATTTGAATAAAGGCCTCCCTGAACTCGTATTGTACGAGAGGTTAAAGGAAAAGGGAGAGATGACGCTAGATGAAGTTAGAGAATACATGCCTGATACGTATAGGATTGCCCTCGCCCAGCTTGCAAAATTTGGAATAATTCCAAAGGGCGGAAAGATCTCGTTCAGGGATTCCGGTATAGAGGAGGTCATAGAAAGAAGACAGAGATATCTCTCCACGCTAGATCCTGGAGATACCGAAATGCTGGATCATTTCAGGCACCGATCAGGCGTGATTGAGGAGAAGACTAGGATCGAGAGGATAGTCCGACTGAAAGATGCGTCATATGAAGCAATAGCAGGTTTCAACGGCGAGGATCTTATTGGAACTCTGGACCCGTCCATCATCTCCTCCGGATCTTGGAAAGAAAGGAATTTCAGAAGATATGACCTGAATTCTCCGACCTCATCCGCCAAGGGATCGCTCAAGCATCCGATGACATATCTAATAGAGGAGATAAGGAGGATCTTCCTGAACATGGGTTTCACGGAGATGAGCGGGCATTTCATAGAGTCTACGCTCTGGGACATGGATGCCCTATTCATTCCACAGGACCATCCGGCCAGGGACATGCAGGATACATTTTACGTTGATGGCGAGAATTTCAAGATAGACCATCCAGAAATATCCAGAAGAATAAAGAGAATACATGAGAAAGGAGTCGATGGATATTCCGGTTGGGGTTATAAGTGGTCAGACTCTGAATCAAAGAGACTGATCCTCAGGACACACACAACGGTAAATACGGCCAGGTACCTTTATGAGAACAACATTCCACCGCAGGCCATATTCTCAGTGGAAAAGGTCTTCAGACATGAAAGCGTTGACTGGAAGCATCTTGCGGAATTCTATCAGATTGAGGGTGCGGTATACAGCAGAGACGTCAACGTATCGACTCTTAAATGGATACTTAGGGATTTCTACTCAGAGCTTGGATTCAGAGACATAAGACTCGTTCCTTCATATTACCCTTACACCGAACCCAGTCTAGATGTTATCGTTAATGTAAACGGCAGGGAGGTTGAACTTGGAGGATCCGGTATCTTCAGGCCGGAGGTTCTCAAAATACTGGGTCTGAAGGCCCCGGTTATGGCATGGGGCATGGGACTTGAACGCCTTGCCATGATGTATTATGGATTAACTGACGTCAGGGACCTATACAATACGGATTTTGAATTTCTCTCATCATTCAGGTTCGACACATCAAACTATATCCGTAAGATCATGGATAAAGTCTAAATAATGATTATTCTTCAAATATGTTTATGTAATTTTTCCCGAATATCTGCATGGTGAAAATATTTATAAATAGAAAAATGATAATTTTTAAAATAGAACATGATAAAAATCTCAATAATTTTTCTGCCAGCCTACGTGGTTTCATCGGCCATCTTCTTATTGATACTATACTTCATGATGGTGAAAAATCCGTTTAGAATCAGTTTCAGAATGGCAAGGATCCCTAGGATAAGACACCAGAATGAATTCAGTTGTGAAATCCAAAAGCAGGCTGGCAAACCGGTTTTCGAGATCCTCAGCTACAGAACGTCTTCACCAGGGCTCTATTCAAGGTTCATACGTACAGGCCTTGGTTATAGCTTGATCAGGTTCTGGAAGCGGTCGTCTTACGTTGACTATGCGAGACACCGTATAATAAACTACTATGATCTCTTTGTCATATTCTATTCCATATCCATGTGGTTCCTTGTCTTCCTTCTTCTTGTACCTTACGGAAAACTGGGCGATGTACTCCCGAAATGGGATCAGACCATCAACTACGTGCTGTTAATAGCGCTGACGATAAGCCTCCTAGAATCCTCCATCTTGTATATATCACTGGTCTATTCTGGCATATCTTCATTCATCATTACGGCGTCAGCATCCGTCACTATCGTTAACGTGATAACAGTTTTACCGGGTCTGCGCTGGATGGATGCTCTACCGCTGGCATCTAGAGCGATGTATATGATCATTATAAGCGTCATAGCGATGGCTATTTCTTACATCGTTTATAATATAAAAGAGATGAACTTCAGGTATATTCTCTTCGCCTATCTCTCCACGATATCTTATTCTTCATTTGCTGTAGTCCTCCTGTACTCCATAATAACAAAGGTCATATCGGTGATCCACTGACATTATGAAAATATGAAATGCGGAGGGAGGGATTTGAACCCTCGAACCCCTTCGGGAATGGACCCTGAATCCATCGCCTTTGGCCAGTCTCGACAACCTCCGCGCACGAGACTCAGGTTCTGTCCACATATCTGGACTTATGAAGCCCGAAACGCAGGCCCATCTGAATTAGTTTATTTTTCCAGTCCACTGCGGCAGGTCTGTGTCTACGGAAAATCGTGAGGTTAGTTATGTAGTTTTCGTTTGGCGCCGTCTCCTGAAACTATAGCGCTCTTCTCCGCTATACCGTAATACGCGCATTCGTTTCTTCTAGCGTTTAGATTGCAGTGCGGAGATGCCACATAACATGATAACATAATATATAGCCTTATGATTTCAAACCGTGCTCTCAAATCTTGATTATCTTTACGGATTGAAGAGGGAAGGCATAAAATTTGACCTTGATGTTATGAGGAATTTTGCGGATATGCTGGGCCATCCTGAGAACAGGTTCAGCAGCTTCCATATAACCGGATCAAATGGAAAGGGATCAACATCCGAGTTCATATATTCGATATTGAGGCAGAAGTTCAGTGCTGGCCTTTACACGTCACCACATCTCGTAAGATTCAACGAACGCATAGTCGTCAACGATGAGATGATACCGGATAGATATATAGACTCATTCATAGAGAAATACAAACCCATGGTAGAGGATCTTGCAAAAACAAACAGAAATCCCACCTTTTTCGAGGTCACGACAATGATGGCATTCCAGTACTTCAGCGACATGAAGATCGACTATGCTTCAGTTGAGGTCGGCCTAGGAGGGAGACTTGACGCAACTAACATCATAAAGCCTCTCGTAAGCATAATAACTCAGGTCGGCTACGAACATGCGGACAAGCTCGGGTGCTCGCTCACCTCCATCGCTTACGAGAAGGGTGGAATAATAAAGGAGGGCAGGCCGATAGTGCTTCAGGACCAGAAGCCTGAGGTTGTAAGAACGATAAAAAGCATTTCACAGGTCCGCGGATCTCCCCTAGTTATGCTAGACCCCAGCAGGATAAAGAACCTGACACTTTCAGAATCCGGAACAGCATTTGATTTTGAAGGCATAAATGATTCTTACCATCTGGAAACGGAATTAATAGGCGAATACCAGGCACTCAATGCAGCAACCGCCGTTCTTGCAGTTGAGGAATCCGGCATAGACGTTGACAGCAGTGATATCGTAAGGGGAATAAAGAATGCAAAGTGGCCGGGAAGGCTTGAGATAATAAACAGAAACCCGCTTATAATCATAGATGCTGCCCACAATCCCCCGGCGGTCAACAAGATGGTAAACACATTTCGCAAGGTGTTCAACAAGAAGCCTATGATAGTTGCTGGAATACTATCAGACAAGGACTCATATGCTTATTTCCATGTGATTCGCCAGATATCGGACAGGATAATATTCACAACTCCAGAGGAGAAGGAGAGGGCTGTCGATCCCAAGAAACTGTATGACCTATACGGGCACCTGTTCACAGAGGCTCGAGTGATCCCTGATCCCATAGAAGCCGTTAGCGAGGCTGCAAAGAGATCCGATTTCGTGCTTGTTACAGGCTCCATATACCTGATAGGAACGATCAAGGGATACTACGAGAAAAAGGGAGAAAAGGTCATGGTCTGATCTTTTCTTCCGCCATCTACATTTAAAGATCAATAATAATCATCCGTATTTTTACGGTTTTCGTAGCAAAAACGTTTTGTACTGAGTGTCGTTATTCATGTCTCTATGGATAATCCGTTCGCTCGCTTTGCTGGAACCCGGACAATTCAGGCTGATCTTTCATTGCTTGAGGAGAACTACGTACCGGATTCATTTCCACACAGGGAGAACCAGATAAACGAGATGGTCACCATTCTCAGCAGCATCCTTAGGGGATCAAGACCATCAAACATCATAGTGTACGGAAAGACTGGTACCGGTAAGACCTCCACTACCAAATATGTGACTAAGATGCTGATGGAGGCGGCGAACAATGTTTCTGTGGTCTACGTAAACTGCGAGATTTATGATTCACCATATTCCATACTCGTGGCCATAGCAAATTCCGCAGGAGAGGAGAAGATTCCTGAACTTGGCTGGCCTATAGACAGGATATACCGCGAAACGCTTGACAGGGTTGAAAGGACGGGGAAGTTCTTCATAATAATACTGGATGAGATGGATCGCCTCATCAAGAAAAGTGGCGGGGATTCATTGTACGTTCTGCTGAAGCTCATGACTGATGTGGATTCTGTAAGGGTATCCATGATCGGTATAACAAATGATACCACTGTGCTTGAGAACATAGATGCCAGGATAAAGAGCAGACTAAACCAGGAAAGTATAGTTTTTCCACCTTACAACGCAAGCGAAATAAAGGACATAATATCATCCAGGCTTGAGAAAGTCCTCGGTTCAGACGTCGTGGACCAAACCGCCATAAATCTATGCGCTGCCATTGGGGCTCAGGAACATGGTGATGCAAGGAAAGCCATAGATCTTATGAGAATAGCCATTGAGATAGCCATAAGGGAGAACAGAAATAAGATAACGGAGAACGAAATATATGAGGCCAGAGAACGGTATGAGATGAACGTCATCCGTGAGGCCATAAGCACCCTTCCGCTTCATTCAAAGATCGTGCTTCTGAGTGCTGTGGTGACCCAGGAGATAGAACCAAACTCGGTCATAACCGGTGAAATATACGAAAACTACAGGAGGATATGCGATGATCTCGGCTTCAGTCCGCTCAGCCCTAGAAGGATAAGTGATCTTCTTACAGAACTCGCTGATTATGGCCTTCTCATGATGGATGACAGGAACATGGGAAAATATGGTCGTACAAGGAGCTTCTCAATGGTACACCAGGCTGAAACCATAAAAAAATACCTTCTTGAGGATGAAAATCTCTCGATGTTTAAATCATCGAAGATGCCAAAACAGACGAGATTTGATACTTAAAAACAAGATTTATTTTGAAAAATTAGAACAGGAAGGGGTTTCAGTACCAGCCCCTTACCTTCATTGCGTCAGCGACTTTCTTAACCGCGATCACATAGGCAGCGGTTCTCGGATCAACATGGTATTTATCCATGGTATCCAGAACCTGCCTTGCGGCCTTTGTGATCTTGGCATCCAGTTTCTGGTACACCTCTTCGGTGCTCCAGTACTCACCGTAGTTGTTCTGAACCCATTCAAAGTACGATACGATGACTCCACCTGAATTGGAGAGTACGTCCGGAAGGACAAGTTTGCCCTTCTTGTAAAGTATCTCATCCGCTTCAGGAGTCGTCGGACCGTTTGCAAGCTCTAGTATTATCTTTGCCTTTATCCTGTCTGCGTTCTTCGCAGTTATCTGCTCTTCGATCGCTGCAGGTATCAGCACGTCAACATCAGATTCGAGAAGTTCCTCGTTGGTTATCGGCTTCGAACCTGGGAATCCGACAACGCTTCCGATCTTCTTGCTCCATGCGACAAGTTCATCGTACTTGAAGCCGTTCTCGTTGTATATTCCACCCTTTATATCTGAAACGGCTACAACCTTGGCCCCAAACATCTCTTCTACAAATTTGACTGCGAACTGGCCGACATTTCCGAATCCCTGAACGGCCACGCGTGCCTTCGAGAGATCCAGACCGATCTTCTTGGCCCCCTCACGGAGAACGAACATACCTCCCTTGCCGGTTGAGTCAAACCTTCCCAGAGATCCGCCAATCTCCAGGGGCTTGCCCGTTATAACGTTAGGCGCATTGTGCCTCACTATGTTTTCATATTCATCAAGCATCCATGCCATTATCTGTGGGTTTGTGTTCACATCCGGGGCTGGCACATCAACTTCTGGTCCTATGAAGTCCGCTATTGCCCTTATGTAAGCCCTGCTGAGCCTCTCCAACTCGCCGGGACTCATCGTCGACGGATCACAGATTATGCCTCCCTTGGCTCCTCCATAGGGTATGTCCGCTATGGCGCATTTCCAGGTCATCCACATGGACAGAGCCTTAACCGTAGAAAGGGTCTCCTGCGGGTGGAACCTTATGCCTCCCTTTGCCGGACCCCTAGCAATGTTGTGCCTGACCCTGAAACCGGTGAAGACCTTCACCTTGCCGTCATCCATCTTGACGGGTAGGCTCACCTGCAGTATCTTCTGCGGCGAACTGAGTATCTCCAGGGCCTGCTCATCCAAATTCAAAACCTTTGCAGCCTTTCTCAGCTGTTTTAGCGCGATCTCAAACGGATCCTCTTCCACTTCGTTGGTTACCTGCGAAGGCTTTGCTTCCTTCGCGATCTCAATTGGATCAGCTTTTCCTGACATTCAAGTCACCATGTCCCTAAGGACACACCATAATTGCGATTATATAATTTAATTTTATCTGAATGTATCTATCACACAATGTGAAATATTTACGATGTACAGAATGTCACTGTCGTTGAGGATTTAATATATCATATTTTAAATTGAATGAAATTATATGTCAAAGCTTGACAGAAATAATTTATAAGGCGTTTCTATTTAAAAGAAAAATTATGTGCTCGGGAAAGCCGTAAATCTCTCGTTCAGACATGTGATACACATGTTTCATCCAACTTTAAAATTCCCATTCTGTGCCAGCATATCTTTCTAATCCAGGGCTGCTGACGAATCGATGCCTTTGGTGATCATTCTTCTTAACTGTACATACCTATAAAGGCAGAGCCTTCAACAAAAAATTAAGATCCGAAGCTTCAGCGGAGGAATAGCTCATTTGATTGTGCTCTGCACTTCAATGTCAGTTTTCCCGGCGTTATTTACGCGTTCTGGATGGTTTCTCCTGTATATGAAAACACCTATGGTTGTGGCTATGACGAATATAGCCGCCGTGATTATTGAGTAATCGACAGGATATGCAGGAGGAACAAAGCTGTAATATATGGCAATAGCCAGTATCACCGTTGCGACGGCTGGTGCGAATCCGTGCAGCAATGCATTGAATTCCTTCATCTTCTTATAGGCGACACCAACGCCCACATTACTTAGTATATGCCCTATGAACAAGGCTGCAGATGAGGCAGAGATCAGATAGAGGAATCCTATGGCAGGCGTCAAGAATATCCCTGCGAGAAGTGATATAGCGTAGGATAGGCCCGCAACGAATAGTATTGAGGTGTAGGGTGTCTTGTATTTGGGATGGACCTTTGAGAGGAATCGGGGCCCAAGCCCATCTCTGCTCATTGAAAAGATCATCCTCGAGCTGGTGTTCAGCGGGGCCAGAGATCCAGCGAAAAGGCTGTTAATGATAAATGCAAACAGAACTATGGTGAATGGCAGACCGATGTATTTGTCACTAACTATGAGACCTGGGACACTTGATTGAAAGAAGGTCGACATGTTGCTGATGCCCCAACCGATCGTGAGGGCATATGATGTCAGAACAAAGACCACCCCTGTTATCAAAAAGCTTATAAGAAGCGCCCTCTTGATGTTCTTTCTCGGCTGCTGGGCCTCCTCTCCAAGCGTTACAACGGCGGATGAACCTGACATGGAGAAAATAGCCAGGACCATTCCCACAAAGATCGGTGACCAGCCATGCGCAGGTATCGGCGTGAACGGTAATGCTGAATTAGCAGGCCCTGCCTTAATGATGATTATTATGGAAGAAATGATGAGAAGCAGGATTTCGATCACAGATGCGGTGAAACTGTATGCCAGAGACGGCCTTATCCCGATGTAGGCGATATAGGTTATGAGCGCTATGAAGACAGTCATTATGGGAATCCACGTATAGGTTCCGATATTAACGTGCAGAAAATATGATACTGTACCCGGTATGAAGACTCCTGAAGTGAACAATATAGCGTTTGTAATCACGTTAAAGTAGGAAAACCACATCATATATCCGATGATCAGACCATACGTGGGGGAAACTCCAACCGCATTGAAGGTGTAGAAGCCGCCTGTACCGTTGATCTTTTTGGAAAATTGATACGGCGTATTGATCCAGACGAGTACGCCAAAAATCGATATTATGTATGCCAGAGGAAGTGAACCAACCGCAAATTCAGCAGCTCCGGTTAAGGTAGCTGCGACCGCTCCAAGTGGTGCGATCATGGCAACGGATTGACCTAGCAGCGAGGGGAATCCGGCTGCATTTTTCTTCAGGGTTTGAACCGAAGTTGTATCCGTCATCATATAATCTACGATCTAATGATATATAATTATTTCTATTGATGTATATCGTAAAATGTAATAGTATAAGTAGAAGTTTCATGAAATAAATTAATAGATATGAGATCAAGATAAATTGCTAAGAAGACCATAGCTTGAAGATCAATTGTGTTTCCAATCCTGTTCCAAAAATAAATTCATTCCCTATACAGACGCATAAATTTAAGCAACGGATCCATTACAAGCCATGCATTTTCTTGATAAGTATAAGTTCATCGTTGTGGGCCACAGAGGCCTTCCTTCTGTTTGCCTCGAAAACACAATGGATTCTTTCAAGACGGCCTTCAACGCAGGAATTCCAGCCGTAGAGCTTGATGTCCAGCCAACAGCAGATGGCGTTCCTGTGGTTTTCCATGACTTCGATCTCAAGAGACTAACGGGTAATGGATCGAAGATCAGCGAACTGAAATGGGATGAACTATCAAGGATAAAGCTCATGTCAGGATCCTCTATTCCACGGTTCTCGGAAGTGATCTCAGCTTTTAGAAAATACAATTTCTTCATAGAGATAAAGATAGAGAAATTCGGGGAAAGGGAGAGAAAACTAACAGACGATGTCGCGAGGATGATCATCGATGAGGGGATGACAGACAATGTAGTCCTAATTTCATTTGACAAATCCGCCATGCAGCATTTACGCGATCATTACATCGGTGTCATGACCGGTCTTGACTTTGAATCGCCTGATGATTCGGATGAGGCGGTGAAGAATGACGTCGCACTTCCATACTATGCAATAGTGGATGGTGTTTTCGAAAAAATAAAGATCAGGCCGGTCATCCCATGGACTGTGGATAGCTACTCAACCGCGGTTCATCTGAAGAAGCTTGGATGCAGAGGCGTAATAACAAATACTGGTGACAGACTCATGTCCCTGATGGAGTGATATCGATGTCGGAAAAGATAGCTGTTATTGGGGCTGGTATAAATGGGGTTTTTGCAGCTTATTATCTTGCATATTCTGGATACGATGTAACGGTATTTGATAGGGGCGACATAGATTCCGGAACTTCAGGAAGGTTCCATGGCATGCTCCACAGCGGTGCCCGCTACGCCACAAATGATGCTGTATCCGCCGGTGAATGCATAACAGAGAACAGGAGGATCAGCGGCATGGCGAGCAGATATGTTGAGGATACCGGCGGTTTTTTCCTCGCTGCTAATGATGATGAATCTGACTTCGGAGATAAGCTGTATGATGCCTGCAGAAAGGTTGGCATAGACATAACGGAGGTACCCATTGAGGAATTTATCAGGGAGAACCCTCAGCTGAGCATGGCTAGGAGAGCTATGAGGGTTCCTGATAAGGTCATAAGATCCTATGAGTTCGTGGTCTCTGTAGCCGCTTCCGCACATTTGCTTGGAGCAGATATAAAGACATTTTCCGAGGTGAAGAAGATAGATCTGAGTGATGGATCAGTAGCTGGGCTTGAGTACGAGAGACACGGAAAGATATACAAGGAAAAGTTTGACGTGGTAGTGAACGCAACAGGTCCATTCTCCGGAAAGATACTGGAGAGATCCGGTCTCAGGCAGACGCCGGTCATGCCCTCTGCCGGAGTCATGGTGGTGCTTGAAGGCCGCGTATCTACATCGATAATAAACAGGATGCGCGAACCATCGGATGCAGACATACTTCTGCCATACTGGAACAACTCGATCCTTGGAACATCCGCTGTCGTGGTGGAAGATCCGGACAGCTTCAGCCCAGAGGCCGAGGACATTGAGATGATGATCGATGATATGGCTGATCTTGTACCCGCAATCAGAAAAATGCCAGTGAAACGCTTCTACTATTCAGTCCGGCCGCTCATAGAGGAGGAATCCGAGGATGCAAGATCTGCCAGCAGGAGCTTCAGGATACTGAGCGAGGAGGGCCTGAATGATACCCTCCTTAGCGTGGTCGGTGGTAAATTCACCACCGGACGGCTTGTGGGCGAGGAGGTGGCGCAGAGGGTCATGCGCCACTTTGGTACGGTATCCGACCTGAAGGATCCCGACCTTGAAGAGACCGTTCAGGCTTTTGAAAAACGTTATTCTTCAGATCCGATCATCGCAAGATCCATCGGTCGGAGAGGCACAATAGACGAAGAATACGCTGGAATAGCCGAAGCATACGCAATCTCATCGATCATAGGTGGTGGCAAATGATATACTCTGGATCTTTAAGGATAGGCTTGACTGATGAGACCGCCCTTCAGATACTGCATGATCCTGAAAAACTTGGTCCCTGCCTGCCCGGAGTCAGTTCCTTTGAGAGGAAAGACGGTGAGTACAGCTGCAGGGTCAGGCTGGACGTGTCTTCCATGGGATCGTCGTATCTGAACAAGATATCCGGAAAACTAACATTCTCTTACCTAGATTCAGATAGTTCGAATGTGCATGTCCAGGGGAAGGGCAGAATAGCCGGATCATCGATATCATTCGACCTAAGCATAGCCATACGCGAGGGGGAACTTCACTGGAGTATAGATGTGAACTACGGGATACTCATCAAGATGATGGGCGAGGAGAAGATAAGGGAGGTTACACAGGAAAACATAGATAGATCCGTGAAGTGCCTCTCATCACTTCTCTCCTCTTGATCCGTATCTTCAGGCAGTGCCTCCTGTGGTCGATGGTATGTATACGCAGCTTGGATCCGTGCCGAACGGATCGCCTGTGTAGGCATACGCCCTGGCCCTTGACCCACCACAGACATTTCTGTATTCGCACAGACCACATTTTCCGTGCAGATTATCCGGATTCCTGATCCTGTTCAGCAGGTCGCTGTTTCTGTAAATATCGACGATGCTCTGGTTCTTAACGTTTCCAACGCTGTAAGGCAGAAATCCGCTGGGGTACACCTCGCCATCATGCCCAACAAATATTATCCCAAAGCCATCTCTCGTTGGTATAACAGACTTTGCATATTCCTTCGGCGGATTCCCAAGCATTTCCACGGCCCTTGCCTTCAGTTCCTCAAACAGTGGGCCGCCTGTTATGCGATCTCCCCTGGAATACTGCATGGTTATCCTCCTATATATTGGGCTCTCAACCGTCCTTATCCTTATCCCATAACCCGTTGCGAATAGAAGGAATCTGTTCACATCTTCGTATTCCTCCGGCGTAAGATCCTCGCGGTCAATACCTCTTCCAGTCTTGATCAGGAAGAAGACCTCCCATACCTTCACACCCTTATCGATTATGAGCTTCAGAACCTGCGGGAGATCGCCAACCGTGCTCCGCATGACAACCGTGTTGATCTGCATAGAGATCCCGGCATTGACGAGATCCTCTATGGCCCTCACGGTCGCTTCATAAACCCCTGCTATTCCGCGAACCCTTTCATGCACCTCCTTCATGCCGTCTAGGCTTATGGAAACGGAGGATACGCCGAACTTCCTGAACTTCATTATCACCTCATGTGTAAGGAGATCGGTAACGGCTGGGCTAACTGAGAAGGGTATCTCCTGTGACCCAAGATAGCTCATTATATCCCATATTCTGTTCTTCCTCAGCATATCGCCACCGGTCAGAATGACTATGGGATAGGGTTTTCCGAATTCCCTTATATGCGAAAGGAAGTTTATGGATTCATCATAATCCATCTCTCCTGGCAGAGCTTCAAGGATGGCAGAAGCACGGCAATGCTCGCACTTCAAACCGCATGCCTTGGTTGTTTCCCAGAAAATAAGGAGCGGCTTGCTATTGAAATCGTAACTCATCATTGTCTCCGTATCGATACTTCGTTTATAACCGTGATCCGTTATACCGTGAGCTACTCCGCAGTTAAGTTTAGGAGCTTCATTTCAGCGAAGGGACTTCTGCCTTTCTGGACATCCAGACGAGCCAAAATAGCGATGTCCACAGGCGTAGATTCGGATCGCACCGATCCTACTTAGGTATCACACCATTTGGTTTTCGTGGAGGATACAAGAAAATGTAGATACATACTTTATGAATATTTCCATTGAGGGAAATCTGTGTATCTCATGTCCGAGGAGATTTTCACTGCTTCACTCAAACCCTAACATTCCTTATAATCTATTTCTGATCCCTTGCATCATTTCGACTGGAAGCGAAAACATATCATAGATAAGTTATTTATACTGTTTTGGAATGAGAATTCAGGTGTACAGTTGCACTTTGGAAAGAACCATGCTGAATTCATGATATCGATGTACAGGAAGGAATGGCAGGATCCGGATAAGATAGTTGATCAGCTTCCAATCAGCCCAGGGTCTGATATAGTTGATCTCGGAAGTGGACCAGGATTCTTCACTCTGCCGCTGGCTGGCAGAACTGATGGAAAGGTATATGCCGTGGATGCCTCCGATGAGATGATAGAGATACTAAAGCAGCGGATAGATGGCCACTCCAATATAATACCAATAAAGGCAAGGGCTGAGAAGATACCCATACCGGATGGCACAGTCGACCTGGTATTCATAGCAAACGCGTTTCATGACTTTGACGATAAGGATGCGGTTCTGAACGAGATATATCGGATACTCAGGGACGGGGGCTATCTTGTGGATATTGACTGGAAGAAGGATGAGACAACACACGGCCCTCCGGTTGATATCAGGATCGATAGAAAGGATGCTCTGCTGCTCATATCATCCCATAATTTCGAGATAATGAATGAAATAGAAGCCGGAGAGCATCATTATGGTCTTCTTTTTAGAAAAAATTGAAAGTATTTTTTTAAAAATCATGCTTTTATTGGGCTGGAATAGAGCTTCTCCCATTCCAGCAGCTGGTTCCACCTCTCTTCCACGTATCTTCTCAGGTTTTCGATCTCATCTTCGTTGAGATGTTTGAACCTGTCCTGTGCCTTGACATACTCTGAAACATCTACGGGCTTGAAGCTCTTGTTAAGATAGAACCTCCCCTCTACGAACTCATATAGCGGGAACATTCTGGACTGAACAGCAAGCCTTGAGATCTCTATGGTCTTCTCCGGAGGATAGTACCATCCAGTTGGGCATGGTGCCAGTATCTGTATGAACTTCGGGCCATTGACTGCCTTCGCGTGTTCAATCTTCTTTATGAGATCCTCTGGGTATGCAACGGTTGCCGTAGCGACGTATGGAACATTCTGGGCTATCATCATGTCCGCCACGATCTTCTTGTTCTCCTTCTTGAAATCCCTCTCCTTTCCAACTGGTGTGGTGGTGGTCCTCGCTCCATAGGGCGTGCTTCCAGACCTCTGCACGCCGGTATTCATATAGCCTTCGTTATCGTACATTATGTAGAATACGTTATGGCCACGCTCCATGGCACCGCTGAGACCCTGCAGGCCTATATCTGCTGTACCACCGTCTCCTGCGAAACCAACGACGTTATAATCGGTCTTCCCCTGTATGTCGAGCCCTTCTCTGAGGCCTGAAATGCTCGCACCTGTTGCTGCGAATGGTGTGTAAACCATCGGTACATCCAGCGTCCTGAAAGGCATGGCACCCGGGATAACTGCCCAGCAGGATGCTGGCACCGAGACAACTGTCTTCTCTCCAAGCGCCTTCAGCACGTACCTCATGGCCAAAGTGGCACCGCATCCATGGCATGCCGTATGGCCTGGGGCCATGAGTTCCTGCTTCGGTATCGATGTCGGCATTCAGATCACCCTCTTCACGTTGATCCAGTAAGTCCCATTCGATCCCTTCCTTATGGTCTCCGCAATGTTCTCGATGTCTTCACTGCGTACGTCCCTTCCTCCAATTCCGGTGATGAAGCTAGAGACCGGTATATTTATCCGGCCATAAAGACCAGATACGACTTCAGAATAAGTTGCACCTGCGTAGCCGAAGCTCACCGATCTGTCTATGATGCCTGCCGATTTCACGTTCTTCAGATCCGCCAGGATCTCATCGTATGGGAACGGCCTGAAGTACCTTATGCGTATGAGGCCTACGTTCATTCCCTTCCCCCTCAGCTTATCGACAACGAATCTTGCTGTTGATGCAACCGTACCCATAGCTATGATTGCATAGTCTGCATCATCCATTCTGTATCTCTCCACCAACCCACCATAGTTGGTTTCGAATATCTCGTTGAATTTTTCGGTCTCCTGCATTATTACCTTCCTGGCCTTACCCATTGAGTCTACCATATCCTTCTTGAGCTCCATGAACGAACCATCTGGCGTATCGTAGGATCCATAGCCCATTGGGTTTTCAGGGTCTATCCTGAACTTAAGATCGAGATCCGGAAGATATTCGTTGATAAGGTCCTGGTTCCTCATTGAAACTGGTTCCGAGGTATGAGACAGTATGAACGCATCCTCCATGGACATCAGAGGAAGCATCACATCTGCGTTTTCCGCGATCTTATAGCCCATGATTATGGTGTCCATTGCCTCCTGGTTTGATTCGCTGTAGACCTGCATCCAGCCAGTATCCCTCTGGTTTATGGTATCGCTCTGATCAGCCCATATATTCCATGGCGGGCCAATCGCCCTGTTGACAACACTCATTACGATCGGCAGGCGTTGACCGGCAACCCAGTGCAGCATTTCATGCATGTACAGGAGACCATGCGAACTTGTCGCCGTGTATGATCTCACCCCCGTGAGTTCTGATGCAAACACCGCTGCAAGTGCACTGTGCTCGCTTTCGACCTCAACATACTTCGCGTCGAGCTCGTCGTTGGCGATCATGGAGGCAAGCTTTTCGACGATCGTGGTCTGCGGCGTTATTGGGTATGCGGATATGAATTTTACACGGGCAAGCTTCGCTCCATAGGCCACTGCATCATTACCGGTCATTATCGTCCTAAATTCAGAAACCGACTTCATTCTATCACCTCAAACTCCATATCTATGCATTTCTCTGGGCATTCATTGGCACAAATTCCGCAGCCCTTGCAGAAATTGTAATCGATCACAGGGTACTCCATCTTGGCTACCCTATCGTTTGGAGCCCTTTCATCACCATTTTCTATGTTTATGGCGTTATCCGGGCAGTATTTCCAGCATATCATGCATCTTATACACTTGTCATACTGTATCGTCGGTCTCTGTATGCGCCAGCTGTCTGTTGGATGGTTTCTTGTGGAAACCGTAGAAACCGGAACAAGAACCATACCTATCACCTTACCTCCATCCTCTTAAGCATCTTCACAGAATCGTAGGCCTCTCTCACAGCATCCATATTCTCCTTCACCTTCCCAGGAACGTTTTGTTTCGTTGCCTCCAGCACACTCTCAAGAGAAACTATGCCGGTCACTTTGGCGAACGCACCGAGCATCGATGTATTGATAACAGGATTCGCCCTGCTTCCAAGCCCGTGCTTGACAGCAATGGCAACAGCATCCACCGTTGCTACGTTGGCATCTAGGTTGAAATCTGACGGATCTCTGGGAGAGTTTATTATCACAGTTCCGTTCTCCTTCAGACCATCGGTAACGTTGGAGGTCCTAAGCACATAGGTGTCAAGAACAACAACGATATCAGGGTTGTATATCTGGCTCTTCAGATAGATCTCCGAATCGTCTATCCTGGTGAAAGCGGTTACAGGCGCTCCCCTCCTCTCCGTTCCGAAGAATGGGAAGGAGACCACATATTTACCCTCGGCAAAGGCCGCGGCTGCCAGTATCCTACTGGCAGTTACAGCGCCCTGGCCCCCTCTTCCATGGAACCTAATCTCATGCATTTCTATCAATTGGAGATTTCTCATTAGAATATTTAATTATTCCTGGTTATATCTATACTTTTCATAAATTATTTATTTATAGAACATCTGAAAAATTGATTTAATTTTTGAGTAATAACCGAAGCTTAAAATTTCGCTTTATTATGGATAGACTAATAAATTCCATGCAAAATTTGAAATAGTTCCAAATTAGCCCTTCGTTTTGTTTAAATATTCGAATACAATATCATTTATCAATTTGCTTATTTTAAAATAGATTGAAGTCAGGGGCCAATTATGTTTGATATCTTCCAGGAACCGGAAAATTCCAGTTCTAATATGTAGCCATTATCGAATATGACCTTTCGCTCATTGCTACCTGTTAGCGTATTGTATATAGCTCTCATTACGCCTCCATGCGTGATCACTAGGGATCCGTCCTTCTCCCTGAACTCATCAAGCGTAGCCATAACTCTTTTAACGAATTCTGGCCATGGCTCCACCATGGGTATGATCTCGATTGCCCTTGATGCGATGAAAATATCATTTATTCCAAATTTCTCAAATATTTCATCGTTCGTTTTCCCATCCATGAGACCAAGATCACGCTCGTTGAAGCCCCTTACAGCCTCCACATGATCAATTCCAAGGATCGATGCGGCGATGGTGGCTGATCTTATGGAACGAACGAGACAGCTTGAGTATATCTTCGTTATCTTCATGTCTTTAAAGAACATAAGCCGTTCTTTAAAATGCCCGAGGCTTTCCTCTGGAATTTCGCTGTCGTTTATTCCCTGCCATCTTCCCTGTATGTTCATTACAGTTCTAGCATGCCTCATTAGATATACGTAAGTCATCCTTATCACTGCTTCTTCTTGAAGCCTCTGAGCTGAGCATCATATAGGAAACCTATCTGTCTTAGTTCCTCCTTGAGTCTGTTGAATTCATCGGTGTTAAGCCTCTTGACGATCCTGACTGTATCATTATCGACCAGAAGAGCGTCTCCGTATTTGGAGGTTATTTCTTTTATGGCGTCCTGTTTTCTTGGTTGCGCTTCTTCCAATGTGGATTTCTCCTGCACGGGATTCTCCTGTATCCAGTAATAATAAGGCCTTGCTACAAGCTGCAGTATCGCTATCTTTGTTGAAATATCCTGATCATGAAATTTTTTGTCTATTTTTGACCAGATACCCGAAACATAATCCAGATACGCGTCCAAACTATCCATATTTAAGTATAGCAGACACATTAAAAAAGTGAACTATCCGGTCAGCTTGTTGATTGGGATCGATGCGGATCAACAGGATCCTGGCCCTGCCTGCGGGATATCAGAAAACCTCAATCCCATTATGAAGAATGCACAGCGACTGTTTTTAATTTTCATCATATTATCATACCAATAGAACACTAAAGGCGCTGAAGGCTAATTCCTCGTTAGGCCAGAGCAGAACAGATGGCTAACTTTTATATTTGATCCCATGATTGCCCAAAGCGTATTACCTGCTGAAAAGCGGAGGTTGTCGAGACTGGTCAAAGGCGATGGATTTAGGGTCCATTCCCGAAGGGGTTCGAGGGTTCAAATCCCTCCCTCCGCATGCATCATAACTCAGAAATTTCCTTCCATGATGATCGACTTCATTGTGAGATCCTCCTCAGCTAGAGTATCGAAGCTACATCTCAGCGAAGGGACTTCTGCCTTTCCGGACATCCAGACAAGCCAAAATAGCGATGTCCACAGGCGTAGATTTGGACTGCACCAGCCTTACTTTTATCAACTTAATTTCTTCAATTGTATTCCTATTTGAGCGAATCAGATCTATAGCCTTGAACGCAGGAGAGATCACAGTATATCGACCTGTATCCTGTTACCAGACCTATCGTATGCGCTGTAATTTTCCAGGTTGAACGGATAACCAACAATTATATGAACGCTGCCAGTCATAGAGAACATGTGAAGATCCTCATCAGAAGGCAGAGTGACACCAGATGGATGGGAATGCACCGATCCAACTATTGAGAAATCAATGGGCTTGTTGTACATATAGAAGAGCGTGTACCTTTCGCTCTGTATCGTGCCTGGCACGAGCGCTATTTCATATATGATATTGCCTTCTGCCCTCAACAACGCTCCGAACTCCCTTGGATAGGAGTCCTTTGAGGCCTCCATCACCATCTGCAGGACGTTCTTCTTAATTAACCACATGCTTGATTACCTTATCCCTTATGCGATCGTATATGGACTCCCTGAAGGATATGAATCTGGCATTGTTTTCCGACCTTGATATCCTGACGATATCTCCGCTTTTCACGCGGTATTCGCGCTGACCATCCAATATCAGTATGCATTCCTGATCCCTGCCTGCTATCCTGATCTCGACTGTGGAATCAGATGGTACGACGACGGGCTTCAATCTTGAAGAATATGGTGCCAAATATGATATAACCATCCCCTTCAGAGTAGGCAGAAGCAGCGGACCACCAGCCGATGAGGAGTAGGAAGAGGATCCGATGGGCGTTGCCACTATTATGCCGTCTGACTTCATGGTGCTCAGGAAATGCCCATCTATGTATATCTTGAACTGCCTTATCCTGGCTATTCTCTCAGTGTGGACAACGGCCTCGTTGGTGCAGTCTTCAACCCTATCCCCATTTATCTCAACCTTCAATTTCATGCTCTCGCTGACACGGTACTGCCCCTTCAGGAGTTTGAATACAGCGGATCCTACCTCATCCACCTCCAGTTCTGTCAGAAATCCGAGACCACCCATATTTATACCGAGAACCGGGCCCTTTGCCATCTGCAGCGTACGAAGCACAGTACCATCGCCACCTATGGTTATAATGACATCGGCTGATATCTCTGAAATATCAACGCCGCTGCCATTTAGATATTTCGCGGACTCATGGTCATAGATTATATCCCAGTCCTTCGGCAACAGATCAATAATACTCTCGGCTATTCTGGCACACCTGTCGCAGTCCTTTCTTATGACAAATGCAATTTTCATAGGTGATCCCTTCAGGGTGATGAATACTGATCAGGCATTCGCCCTCTGAACAGGTGGATAATGTGAACCATAAACTTAATCAATTCGGTCAGGCTGCTGAATTTACAATGGCATCATCATCCATTTTAGATCAATAAGGTGGATGAACTGTGGACTGATGCCCTCGGCTGCCTGCAACATCATTTGATATTCATCTTCCTCATCAATAGGTTAAATTTCTAGAATTTCAATCATTTTCGTGAATGAATTGGAATAAATTCACCTTTTAGAAAACTTTATCTTTTACAATCATATATAGTTATATGACCAAGGCGTCAGATGCAGTTAAGGGAATAATAAATAGCAATAATATATATACTTTGCTTCTTAACACTGGCCTTGTCAACTACACTAAACTTGCAAGGGAGATAAAGAGTCAGGTTGATTTTTTGACCGGAAAGAAGGTGAAGATAAACACAATAGTGAAGGCGTTAACAAACATAGAAATTAAGGCAAAACCAAAGGACGTTTTGCTGATTCTGAAGCAATCCATACTAACCCTAGAATACAACTATAAGGAGATCACCACAGAGAATAGAAGCGATATTCCTGACGATGCAATACTTGTGATAAAGGAAAGCAATGGATACTCCGGCATAATAAAGACGACGGATGGAAACTCTCTTGTCATTGCAAAAATACTCCTGCCACCTGGATCATGCACAACGGCTGGCATAACACTGCTCATAACTGAATTTCTTGAGATAAATGGAGTTTCAGTCAGGAATATATACAGGCTCAGCAAGGAGATATGGATAATAGTCGATTCGGAATCAGCTGGAAAAGCAGCAGACGCCCTCAATAGGCTCCTTTACAAGTCTAGCGACAAAGAGAGCAGCCCAGTTAATCTTGTTGATTGATCAAAAATTATATTTGAAAATGATATGGTTTTTTAACCCTGCATTTTCAATCAAGTTCTGGTAAAACCTGTCCTTCTGGCACATAAGCAGTCTTCAGTCCGGATATTATCCCCCATGGGAAGAATACGAGCGCAGAGACAATAACAACGATTATAGTCGAATCGACAAAGGAGATCATTGTAAGGGCACCGTCGCCTCCTATATACGACATAACCAGTATGAAGAGCATGAAGAGTATGTACCATATGGAATTCACGAAATGTTCCTTTATCCTGAATACGAGGCCGAACACGATCATGGTTATGGTCAATATGAGAAGCGCGTAGGGTACTGAGGGCCATCCGCTCCAGAAGGCTATGAGAGATGAACTCACGAAGGCTACCACCGCTATTGCAGTTCCACCCGGGATCATGTCCGCAGGCTTCGTTATGGACTGGCGCCTGCTCACGATCATCGATACTGGGGCAACGACAAACCCAAGGTATCCCGCAACTACCGCATCCGTCAGAAGAGCGTAAATTCCTGGAACAGGCGCAGATATGAACGCAACTACAGCTCCGACTATCACGAAGGCTATTATGGCCCAGTACGGAACAGCATAGGTCTCGCTTAACTTTTTCATGGACGATGACATTATCTTGGATCTGGCAGTGGCCAACAGGACTCTGGCGCCACCACCAACGTATACGTATCCTGTGACGAACGGACCAAGTATGGAGACTATCAGCACTATTATCAGTACAGGATATGAATGGAAAGTGCTGGCGAGATACACAAATGGATTCTCATTTATGACGCTGTTCAATACACCCCATGATCCCGGCGAAATTCCTCCGCCTACGGCTGACCACTTGATCCCGCCTATGAAGACTATTGAGAAGAGAACGTATATGAGCGATTGACCCAACACAGTGTATACTATTGTCCTGCCGAGAAACCTCTTCTTTTTAGTTTCCGTGGTCTCCTCGGAATAGTCAGGCACAACCCTGATGCCTCCAAAGGCAAACATGGCGTATGGTATAGCGAAGAGTATGCCGGAGAAGCCGTATGGAACGAAACCACCCCTGTAGGCGTAGAAATTCTGGAACTTGAAGAAAACGATGGCCATTCCAAAGGCCGCAAGCAGATAGACGACGAGCTTTATCACACCGATAAAGAAGGATGAACGACCGAATGCCCTAACACCGAAATAGTTAAGAGGTAGAAAGAGAAGTAATATGACCACGCCTAGACCTGCACCGAGTAGCGTGGGAGCGCCACTGCTGGATATGAAGTGTGGATAAAGATACTGAAGCCCTTCCACCGTTGCAAGTGCTTCTATTGGTGGTATGAATATGTACCAGATCAGGCTCGCAAAGGCATTGAGTGCATTCGTGAAACGTCCATGCGTGTACAGAGAATACCTAGAAGGGCCACCGGCCTCTGGATATGTCTTCGACAGTTCAACGAACGTCAGCGATACAAATGCATACATGATCGCTCCGATTATCCAACCCAGCACAGCAGACGGACCGGCAACGCTTACCATTGCAACAGGAGCAAACAGTGCTCCGGTACCAACCGCAGCGATGAGGCCTATCACCAGCATCTGTGGGAAGGTCAGAGCTTTATTTAGTTTTACTTCACCATCCTTGTTTTCCATTCTATCCAATGATCATAATCAAATATATATTTAAAATTTATCAAATATATCTGATTAATAATTCAGCACAATAATATTGAGAAAACACAACAATCATTTCCCTAGGGAATTTCACCCCAGGGGTGGAAACAGGTTCATTTTTACTTTTGTGTAAAAATGTGTAATTAATCTTATTACATTCTTATATAAAAATATTTGGATCAGGCGTGAAAGACACTTTAATACATCATATTTCGATATTCATACATGCCATTCAAGGTCGTACCGGTGTTGACCCCCTTCAAGGGTAAAGAAATAGATGGAGATAAGTTCAAGGATCACTGTCGCAGGCTTCTGGAGGACGGAATAGACATGATTTTTATTGCCGGCACCAACGGTATGGGGCCTACTCTTTCATTTCAGGAGAGGAAGAAGCTAGCGGAATACTGTTCCGATATACCGGACAGGGTCATATTCCAGGTTGGATCACTCAATCTGGAGGAGAGCATAGAACTTGCCAAGATCGCAAGGGCAATGGGCTTCTATGCAGCAGCCGCCATTCCACCATACTACTTCGGAGGCATACCTGAAGAATGGATCGTACGCTATTATACTGAGATATCCGGTATCATGGATACGTTCATATACAACTATCCAAAATTCACAGGCTATGACGTGAACGCTGACATTGCTAAAAAGATCCGTAAGCGTGGCGGAAACATTGTGGGCGTCAAGGATACGGTGAACGACATCGACCATATGCTGAGGTACAAATACGTTCTAGATGACTTTCTCGTCTTTTCCGGACCAAGCAACTACGTACTATATGCAGCACTAAACGGACTGGATGGTGCAGTTGCTGCAGCAGGAAATTATGCCACAGAGATGTTCGTTCAGATCCTTGATGATACCGCCAGATATGGCCGGACAAACCAGATCATCATCGATGAGATCATCGATGCAGCTTCACGCTACGGTCAATGGGCATCAAACTATAGTCTCGTGAGGATACTCCGTGGATACGATGCAGGCGATCCCAGACCGCCATTTTATGCACTGGATCTGGAATCAGAAGAAAAGCTGCGAACAGAGATCAACGCCATACTGCGGCGGTACGGAAAATATCCCACCCGCTGACGTAAAATCCCAAGTCCTGCCGTTGTTACTGATGAGGTTAATACTTGCTTATATATTTGTTTGATATGATCTCCCGTAAATAAAATGGAAACCTATCAGGTCGACTTGAGCGAGATCGCCCTCCGGATCAGGAGGGAAATAGTGAGGATGGTCTATAATGCTCAGAGTGGCCATCCTGGTGGTTCCTTGAGCATTGCAGATATTCTGACGGTCCTGTATTTCAGGGAGATGAACATTGATCCAAAGAATCCACAGGATCCAAAGAGAGATCGCCTTATTCTGAGCAAGGGGCATGCATCTCCCGCCCTTTACGCAACTCTTGCTCTTCGCGGGTTCTTCCCAGTTTCCGATCTTGCTGGATTCAGGAAGATAGATTCGCACCTCGAGGGCCATGTTTCCAGGGAGATACCTGGTGTGGAGGTATCAACAGGATCCCTGGGCCAGGGTCTTGGCGTGGGTGTCGGGATGGCTCTGGCATCCAAGATCGACGGACTAGACTACCGGGTCTTCGTCATCCTCGGAGACGGTGAGATGGAGGAAGGCAACGTCTGGGAATCCCTGATGGCCGGCTACAAGTACAATCTGAAGAACCTCGTTGCCATACTGGACAGGAACGGCATCCAGCTTGATGGCTACACAAGGGACATAATGCCGCTGCACGATATCCATGCGATGGTCGAGAGCTTCGGATGGAACGTCATGGAGATCGATGGTCACAGCTTCAGCGAGATAGAAAATGCAATAGAAAGATCGAAGAGGTCGGATAGGCCGACGTTCATCATAGCCAACACTGTCAAGGGAAAGGGCGTTGATTTCATGGAGAACAATCCAAAATATCATGGCAGTCCGCCAGAATCAGAGGATCTCTACAGGAGAGCGATGAAACAGCTGGGTGAGGAGATATGAAGACAGAGAGTCTCAGGGATGTTTACGGTAAGGAACTGGTGAAGCTCGGATCCGTAGACAGGAACATTGTCGTCCTTGATGCCGACCTGTCCTCTTCGACGAAGACTGGATACTTCGCAAACGCCTTCCCTGACAGGTTCTTCAACATGGGCATATCTGAACAGTCCATGGTCACTGCCGCAGCTGGTCTTGCTCTCTCAGGAAAGAAGCCATTCGTGTCCACGTTTGCTATATTCCTCACCAGAACCTACGAACAGATCAGACAGTCCGTGTGCTACAACAATGCACCTGTCAGATTTGTGGTAACCCATGGAGGAATAACCGTGGGTGAGGACGGGGCGACGCACCAGATCGTTGAAGACGTCGGGATAATGGCCGGCCTTCCAAATATGAACGTCATAGTGCCTGCGGATTCAGTAGAAACGAGAAGCGTAATAGACTATCTCGCAGGCGTGGATAAACCACACTATGTAAGGCTCAGCAGGGAGAAGTTCCCGGTTATAAACGATGAAGACTACGAATTCAGGATGGGCAGATCGAAGACAATGAGGGATGGTAATGACATCACCATAGTGGCCGATGGAGTTATGGTATCGAAGTCCCTCGAAGCTGCTGAGGCCCTTAAGAAACAGGGCATCGACGCCAGGGTAATCAATATGTCCTCGATAAAGCCCATAGACAGGGACGCCATAATAAAGGCTGCCCGGGAAACAGGTCACATAATAACGGCTGAGGAACATTCCATCTATAACGGTCTTGGAAGCCGTGTTGCGGAGGTGACCTCGGAATACTATCCGGTACCGGTGAGGCGTATAGGTATGCGCGATACATTCGGTAAGTCCGGAAAGGCCTGGGAGCTATTCTCATACTTCCACATGGATGTTAAAGATATAATAAACGAAGCTATGACCTGCTTGGAGGAGAAGAACTATGAAAATATTCCTTGACACAGCAAATATAGAGGAGATACGCACTGGAATAAACTGGGGCATTGTGGATGGCGTAACGACTAATCCAACGCTCATATCCAAGGAGGCCGTCAACGGAAAGAAATACGGAGACATAATAAGGGAGATACTGAAGACAGTGGATGGCCCCGTGAGCGTAGAGGTCGTCTCCACAAAGTATGAGGGCATGGTTGAGGAGGCAAGAAAAATACACGGCCTTGGCGACAATGCTGTGGTCAAGATACCGATGACGGAGGATGGCCTCAGGGCCATAAAGACGTTGAGTTCTGAACACATCAACACGAACTGTACCCTTGTGTTTAATCCCATTCAGGCCCTTCTGGCAGCAAAGGCTGGTGCTACATACGTTTCTCCATTCGTAGGGAGGCTTGATGACATCGGAGAGGATGGTATGCAGATAATAGATATGATCAGGACGATATTCAACAACTACATAATAAAGACGCAGATACTTGTGGCATCCATCAGGAACCCTGTTCATGTGCTGCGTTCAGCCGTGATAGGTGCGGACGTGGTGACCGTACCCTTTGCTGTCCTCAAATCGCTCATGAAGCATCCTAAAACGGATGAAGGCCTAGCAAAATTCCTTGAAGATTGGAAAAAAGTTTCTCCTGATGGTAAATTTATTTTATAATAAATAAAAAATTAATTTATTATTGTTTTCTTCTTACCATTACGTATCCGACTGCAGCTATTATGGCAACAATCACCACTATTACCGCTATGTAATAATACATAGATACGGGCGTCGAAGTAGCGACGTATGGTTCGATCTCTATGGTATGGTCCGAGAAGTGCGGTATGTATATCATAACGAGCGATCCATTGCCATCAGCCGTCACGTTGTAGTATGCTGTCGTCGTTGAGGTCTCGTTTACCAGAGCAGACGCAGAAACCTGTACGGCCGCGGACCCATCAAATTTAACCACAAGCTTCGATGCATTCATGACGTTGCTTGCCACATACACCGCTATCACTGTACCGCTGGATTCGGATGAATTAATATTTATCACGACGCCGCTCGAGCTGGCACTCTTTATCACGGCGCTTATGGAGGTGTTCAGATCAAGCGTCATGTTGTTGAGCGTTGAATTTACCTTCTCTATGGCCACCTGCAGACCAAGCTTACCGTGCTCAAGAGCGTAGGCCATGGGAGCAAAATGCTTCACGCCATTGGACAGGCCCGGTGGAGAGACAAACGAAACGACCAT
Organism: Thermoplasma sp.; assembly: GCF_008709555.1. Classification (GTDB taxonomy): domain Archaea; phylum Thermoplasmatota; class Thermoplasmata; order Thermoplasmatales; family Thermoplasmataceae; genus Thermoplasma. Next base: position 138,552 of record NZ_VYIJ01000001.1, on the reverse strand, counting down.
GGTACCATTCGTATTGGCCGTTATCTCCGTCCCGTTGACCATTACGTTCCTGGCCCCTGCGAAGGTCATCATTCCGTAGAAGTGCGGAGCACTGAGGAACACGAATGATCCGCCACCGTAGACACTCTGCTGCATGTCCATGGATAGATTGTCGAATTCTCCGCTGTAATCAAACCTGTCGTTGAATGTGAAGTTCTTCTGTGTTATGGTCATGTTCTTGGAAACATTGAAGTGTATGGTTCCATTTATAAGCATGAATGTTGACTGAAGTGCCGGGTTGTCATGAACCATCAGGCTGTAATAGGCCGATGAATCGTAGAATATGTTTCCAACATACATACCTGTGTAAAACTGGAAATTCTGATTACCTGTTGCTTTTGCAGTTATGTTCTTGAAGATGGTCATGTTGGAGAGCTTATCGAAGTAATTCGATATTGTCTGATTTGAGCTGTAGAATGTGAAATTCAGGAATCTCCCATTTACGAGACCAGTCGAACTGTCGTAAGAGAATCTGTATCCGTTTATCTCATGCTCAAAATGATCGAACATGTTATTCATGGCGCTATTGCTCACTATCGCAACGATCACATACTTGACGAATGAGGACGAAGGAACTGAAAACGTGTAGTTGCTTCCGGCAACAGTCGCAGCGACTGTTGAGGCTATGGTAAAGTTGTATCCCGAAATGTCAACATAGTAAAGATTAACATAGTTTGACATATCATCCGTATGACCTATGGGCAGAGGCTTCGGAGTCGCCGTGAAATTCAGCTGTATGCTTGCCGTCGATCCATATGTTGCCATCAGTAGCCCGCTGCCGTCCTCGGTGTTCATGTAGCTGAGGTTGTACACACCGCTGAACTGGTTCATGTTGCCAATCATGCCTGATTGGCTTGACAGATTCTTACCGGATACCTTTCCATAGTTCACTATGGAAGTTCCGTTGAAGCTTATATTTTTTATGACACTGTTGTTGAATATATTTATTGTATAATTACCAGCGGTCACCTCAGTCGGTGTCGGACTGGTGGCAGCCATGCTGGTCAGAGCGAAACCCATGACAGAAAAAATCGCCACGGATATCACTATTATCTTTATGTTCATAGTCGTGCATTAAAATATGTATATATAATGTTTATGCCGTTAGAACAGTCGTATAGTCTCTAAATTTTTAAGCGCATAAGCTTCTATATTGAATCTCTGTCTCACGAGACGTGCGAACTCGGCTGTCTTTCCATTGTCCCCATGGTTCACAAGGATCTTCTTTGGTTTTGGCTGCATTGTTGCGATATAGGCCAGAAGCTGCTTCTTGGTGGAATGTCCGGAAAAGCCCTCTGCGGTCTCGACATCCATCTTCACGGGATAGGTTACGTTCTTTCCCTCGTCAGACAGCATTACCTCTGGAGCGCCGCTCTGTATCTTCTTCCCCAGCGTACCATCGGCCTGATAACCGACGAATACCAGGGTATGCTTAGGATTGGATGACCAGGCCTTGAAATATTCCATGACCGGGCCGCCGTTCATCATACCGGATGTGGCGAGAACGATCTTGCTCTCAGGGCTCTCAGAGATGTCCTCCCTCTGCTCTCTCGTTTCTACCTTCTTAAATATCGGGCTCAGGAATGGGTTCTCCTTCCTGACCATTATGGCCTCGCGGAGCTCCTTGTTGAGGTATTCTGGATAAGCAGCGTGTATTGCCGTTGCCTCCATTATCATACCATCAAGGTAAACGTCCATCTGTGGTATCCTGCCGTTGCGCATGGCGTCCTCCAGGACTATCATGACCTCCTGGCTCCTGCCGACGGCAAAAACGGGTATCAGGACTGATCCGCCCCTGTCATGCGTCCTGTTTATGATATCGATCAGCGTCTGCGTTGCCTCCTCCCTTGTGAAAGAATAATCATCGCGTCCGCCGTACGTCGATTCGGTCATGAATGTTTCAGCCCTTGGAAACTTGTTGTTCGCCGGGTTAAAGAGCCATGTCTTCTCGAATTTAACGTCCCCGGACAGGACAACGTTGTAAAGCCCGTCGCCTATATGCAGATGCACTGAGGCCGATCCTAGTATATGGCCTGCGTTGTAAAAGGTCAGCCTCATATCCCTGGTTATGTCGGTAGTCTCCCCGTATCTCAGAGTTATGGTGTGCTTCAGTTCCTCGCGTATGTACTTTGATTCGTATGGAACCTTTCCGCCCTCCATCCTGGCAACCTTTATGTAATCGTTCTGAAGGAGAGCCGCAAGATCCCTGGTGGGCGGCGTCATGTAGACCGGGCCGTCGTACCCATACTTGAAGAGAAGGGGGAGCAGACCGGAGTGATCGAGATGCGCATGAGTAAGTATCACGGCATCGATAGTGCTAAGAGGCTGTACCTCTGGAACATAGAGATATGGTGCAGCATCCCATGGGTCGGCATCTGGACCGACGTTCATCATACCGCAGTCTATGAGTACCTTCGAATTCTTTGTTGAAACCAGTGTAGCACTCCTTCCAACCTCTGAATGGCCTCCTAGCGCCGTCAACCTTACCCATGTCTCTCCAACCATAGGTGGCCCTGAGAGTTTAACACCGAGGTTGTGCAGGAACTCCTTTCTCTCCTGCTTCACCTCCCTCATGAACTCCCTTACTTCCTTGACTGTTCTGGAGTACATGGGTGGTGCCCGCACTATGCGTGGTGACCACTGCGTCTTGCTCTTTATTTCCTGGACATAGTCCGTACCGCGCGCAGTAACTATGGACGGCTCATCCAGTTCTATTATGACCTCGCCGGTATCTGGTTCAAAGTATATGTCTTCAAGGCCTGCCTCCTTCGGTATTATCTTCTCTATTGAATCACGTGCCTGATCCTCCGGCAGCAGTATTGATGGATCTGGCCTAATGGCTATCCTGCGCCTGATCTCCTGGGCTATCTGCCTAGCAAGGTCATCTCTCTTCGCGAACAGCTCAGGATCCTTCGTGTAAACTACTATCGTTGGACCCTCATAGTCTATGTCCGTTATCTTGTTATCCGGATACAGACGGTCAAATATATGCCTTGTTTCTTCAATATAGTCATGAAAACCCATAGGTCGTACACCTTTAAAATTTAAAAAAATATTGGATGATTTTACAGAATTAATCCGAGCTTCCTGATCCTGGATTCTATCTGTTCGGTGGGAAGCTGGACATATCCGTCCTTCTTCGTTATTACGGCGACATCTATCATGCCTCCAGATGCCGAATCTCTCTGTTTGGCCGCGCTTATGGCCTTTATAACGAGATCTACTCCCTCATCAACCGTCATCTTCTCGCTGTATTGTGACTCGAGTACACCGTAGACGAACGGTGATCCGGATCCTGTACTGGCATAAATATCCTCAACTGATCCTCCGGCGGCATCAATCGAGAAGACGTGAGGAGCTGTGTCTATTCCACCTACGAGAAGCTGTACCATGTATGGCATGTACTTAACCTGATTGAGCATGTTCGATAGAAGGGTGGCAACGGCCTCTACAGGCATGTTGACTCTCCTCTGAAGCCTGTAGAGCTCAAGTTCAGCCTTCATGTACCTGACGAGAACCTGTGCGTCTCCAACAAGCCCCGCTATTGTCATCCCGGTATAAGTATCGATCTGAAACAGCTTTTTACCGTTCTTATGCATGATGAAATTCTCCATTGTGACGCGCCTTTCAGTAGCCATGATCACAGCATCTTTCAGTGTGATACCAACAGTGGTTGTACCAGTTTCTAAAGTCTGATTCATAACATCAACTCCTTTTAAAAAGGCTAACTCATAATTAACCTATGATATTAAATGTTTTCCATCGTTTCCATCAGACAACTGAATTCTGATATTTAATGAAAATCCCACATACGGCCTCATCGTCAATTTGCAGTGTCACAGAATTAATATGAAAATGGAGCACTTGTCAATCTGAAAACCTGGATATCTGACAAATCTGTAAATACAGAATTGTGATATTGCGACATGGTGCTTTACGCTTCAGACGTCATGAGGAAATACGACAAGGTTATGGCGGGCGAAACATCTGCATACGAAGCCGCAAAGATAATGGCTCAGGATCACGTTGGCTTTGCAATAGTCGCAGAGAATGGAGAGATCAGAGGGATGGTAACTGAGTGGGACTACATCAACAAGATCATAGCGCAAGACCGAGACCCGAGGAAAGTCCGTATCGATGAAATAATGAATTCGCCCATAATATCCATAGATCCAGACACACCAACATTCAAGGTTACCGAGATCATGGCCAAGAATGGTATCCGGAGACTCCCGGTCATGAAGAACGGCAAGCTCCTTGGCGTGATAACATCTCGCGATATCCTCAGGATATTCAAAGACTACATGGATAGCATCTCGGACATAATATCCAGATTCGGCAACCTCTGACCCTCAAATGGATTCATATAAATTGATTGCAATAACTGTCACGAGCATTGGATCGCTACTTGCTGTGATCAACAGTACGTCGCTTCTGATATCATTGCCCACAATAATGATATCACTGCATACCACGTTCTTCTATGTTATATGGATCCTTGTCGTTTATCCGCTTGTAATGACCATCGGTGCTCCACTGTTCGGAAGATACTCTGATTTTGTGGGAAGAAACAGGCTCTACGCCCTGGGATATCTTTTCTTCATCTCTGGATCGGCTGTGGCCGCGGTCAGTCCTGATGCCCCTCTGCTGCTGGTAGCAAGGGTTCTCCAGGGTCTTGGAGGTGCACTGCTCTTCTCTAACAGTCTGGCGATAATAGCCGATGCTTTCAGGCAGGACGAGCTGAAATGGGCCATCGGTACAAACAGCCTTGTGATAGGGATTGCGACTGCCATAGGCCCTCTTGTGGGTGGCCTGCTTACAGCCATAAACTGGAGATATGTTTTCGTTTTCAACGTTCCCTTCGGCATTGTGGGATACGTTATGTCGCTGAAACTAAGGGAGATAGAGAGGCGCAGGGTGAGTATAAACTGGAAGCCTGCCGTGTTCTTCTCGATCTTCATAGTGTTCATCGTTGTTTATCTAACATTCGCCCCGCCGGATCTCTGGTTGAATCCAGTGGATGTCATATTCCTCGTGGTCTCAGTGGTTTCACTGATAGTTTTCATCCTGATGTCGAGGGGCAGGGATGATTCGCTCATCGACATCTCCCTCTTCAGGTTAAGGCCATTTGCCACACAGTCAATAGCGACGTTTCTCAACTCGATAACGAGGTATTCTGCTCTTCTAATAGTTATAATAATGCTGCAGGGTCCTTTAGGTATTTCGCCTTTGAGATCCAGTATAATCGTGATACCATATGCCGTATCGCTGAGCCTTTCTTCCTATCTCGTCGGGAACATCAATACGAGGAGAATGGAATCGCATCTGATATATGCGGGTCTGTTTCTTTCCTTCTTTGGGTCGATAGTTCTTTCGCTGGTCAGATCCGTAAACGTGCCATTCTACATCGGCCTTGTTATGGTCGGATTCGGGATTGGGCTTTTCTATACTCCGAGCAATGCCATACTGATGTCATCCGCTCCTCCAGACAGGAGAGGATCTGCTGCCGGTATAAGGACGGTCATCCTGAACCTGGGATCAGTCATAGGTATGTCAATGGTGTTCACAATAGTAGCTCTGTACGTACCAGAGACGGCTCTAAGCTCTGCCTTCCTTGGTATAAAGATACCTGGTTTCGAAGCGGTGAAATCAGGTTTCCTGAACGGGATCTCCATAACATTTCTCGTATCTGGCGCAGCAAGCCTTCTGGCTCTATTCACTGTGCTATCTGAAAAGCTTATGGAAAATCATCAATGATAAAAAGGATCAGAGGGATAGGTGCCCCGGAATTTTTGGGAATGGATGGGCATCCTCTATCCTTTCAAGACCGCATATGAACCTCGTCAGGCGTTCTATTCCAATACCGAAACCAGCAGAAGGGTTCAGGCCTTCCCTGGCAAATTCTATGTACCACTTGAACTGTTCCTCTGTCTGCCCCTTTCTGTGTATTCTATCTATGATCCTGCTGAGTTCATATTCCCTTTCGCCACCTGAAAGTGCCTCACCATAACCCTCTGGATATATGAGATCCATGTCCACCAGAATACCTGGCCTTGACGGATCCTCCCTATCATAGAATTCTCTTTTCTCAAGTGGTATATCAACTATCCAGAACGGTTCCTTCATCTCGCTTGAAAGTATGTGTTCGAAGTCCTCGCCGTATTGCCTGTATGCATCCAGATATGCTATCCTCTTGAATGGCCTTGACGGAATTGCGAGATCCCTTCCAAAGAATTTCAGATCCTCTCCGTTAGTCTTCTTTATCTTCCTGAAGAGATCTATTATCATCTCCTCGCCGAGCCCAATGACCTCATCCCTGCTTGCTCCTTTCATCTCAAGGTCAAGCTGGGTGAATTCCGCCAGGTGCCGGCCTGTCTTAACCTTATCCTGCTCCTCAAGCCTGATGTTCGGAGAGAACGTGAATATTCTGTCAAAATGCTTTGTCAGCAGGTGCTTGTGGAATATCATGCTCTTCGTGAGCGAGTACCTGTATCCGTAATAATCGATCGTTGGATCAAAGACCGGATGGTTCAGCGGATCTGTGAGCACAGATATTATGACCGGCGGTACCTCTATGAACCCTCTTTCCTTCAAAAACTCAGAAGTTATGGATCTAATGGAACTCTGCACCTTCAGTGCATGGTATAGCTCCGGTTTTTCCAGATGATCGCTTATCTCTTCAACGAGTGCATTTATTTCTCCAGATTCCATACAGAACCTATCAGGATAAGATTTATGAATTTTGTTAATTTTTAATCAACGTTTTGTTCATGTTCGTCAACATCAATTTCTTAATATAGACATTATGACTAAATTTAAATAATCATTTATTATCATTGTACCATGGACGAAAAAGACATACAGATACTGAATTACCTCATGGATAACGCGAGGGACAAGATCTCAGATATGTCGCGCGTTCTGGATATACCACGTGTAACAATATATGAAAGAATGCAGAACATGATAAAGTCCGGAATCATAAAAAAGTTCACCATAGTTCCAGACTATAAGGCACTGGGTGTCCCTGTTGTTGCCTTCATACTGGTCGCGTACACGCCAAAGGATGGACTGTCGCAGCGCGAGCTTGCAGCAAAGATAGCGAACTTCAAGGACGTGGAAAATGTCTATATAATAGCCGGTGAATGGGATATCCTCATAAAGGTAAGAGAGTCATCCACCGAGGCCGTTGGGAACTTTGTCCTTGACAAACTCAGGGAGATGCCTGGCGTGGAGAGAGCACAGACAATAACCGTGTTCTCAGAGGTCAAGTGAAAACCTTCTTCCTTATTTCAGGTCATATATTCCATTTCTGAATATCGCGCTATTGTGATCTACTCCTCTTTGAAGTGTTGAGACCTAAAGCTTCCACCAAACCCCTATTTTTCATTAATTATATTCACAACATAGTACACACACATCTTCGTGTTAGCATCTAAAAGGAGATGGACGTGGTCTGACATCACCTCCATTTCAAGTACCTTATACCCATAATCATCCTACCCTTCAATGATGGGTTGTTTCCACCTGCCATCAATTGGTGGATCAAGCACACTTCTCCTATATTTCGGGCAAAATATCACATGGTACTGACAACTGTACACTATATGACTTTCATGGTGGTATTCCTTCTCCTTGTTGACTTTTTCCATCTTTCAAAAACATTCTACCATCTCTATTTATATACTTCTCGCAGTTCACCTCCTCGCTGACGTTCTGAACTTTCCTGGTCATATCTTTGTAATCAGATACTCACGTTTCGATACTGAGATTGCCGAGCGATACAATTTCGGATTTATCGTACTTTTAAAAAAATTGATCATTATATCCAAAGGCACCGGATCATCAACGCCTTATATCCTCAATGAGATTGTATTTCAGCCGGTCTATAGAGGATGAAATAGATGATATGTATTCGTCAAGGCTATCCGCTATCCTGAGATTGACTGCATCTATTCTCTCAGTTATCACCGCCGTATCTATGGACTCCTTTAGATCCTCATTGTCAAATGTTACGTATGGTACATTCATCTTTTCAAGCTTCTTTATGCCAGATATCGCCTTCTGCCTGCGTTTTTCCTCATATCTGCCTGGTATGATGATCGCGTTCAGCGTTTCCTTCCCCATGGCGTTGAGACAACCAAGGAGATGCAGATGTACAGCCTGCGAGAAATTACCACCAAATCCGCTGACTATAACGAAAGCTACTGCACTATCGGCGATCCTCATGAACATATCCTCATCCTCTTTGCGGTTGTTAACGCCGTTCAATATCTTAATTGGACCCGACGTATATCTGAGGAACGGATTTTTCTCTGAATTCAGCGTGTAAAGCGAAATTTTAATTTCTCCGCGATCGTCCGATACCATACCGTCATAGGCATGACTCTGCTGATTGCTATCCTGTATTATCGCGTAGGTATCAACGTTCTTCACCTCTATGGGCCTCATCTTCTTAACAACCCTGAAGCCGGCATTGCCTATCGAGACTACGGCAACGTTCGCTTTCTGCCGGTAGTAGAGTTCAGCCAGGCTCGCACGGGAATCCATGCTCCTTTCGAAAACCTCGAAACGCTTTTGTATATCGATCACCTTCCATTCTTCTTCTCCAGATTACTGTGCTTGATTCCTTCAAACGAGGAGAGTTCGCCCATGAGATCTTTCATGTTCTTCGATTTTCTCTTAACGAAGTCCAGCAGAAACACGTCCACATACTCCCTGACTATGGCGCTTATGAGATCCCTCTCCGACTTGAAGAAGCCTTTCTCTATGACAGTCTTTATAATATTGACAGTATTTTCATCCAGATCGAGATCAGAACTGCTCTGAGATTGATCCCTGACAACGGAAACCCTCCTGCTTGATATGTACGACATCACGGCATGCCTGATAAATTCGGATCTGCTGCCGAATTCAGGATAAGAATTCAAGAAGTTATCTATTTCATTGATGTCTTCCTCAGATATACGCAGTGTGAGCTTGACATCTTTGTTGAGCAATTTCAACTCCTCATAAAACTATAATGCAGATACTATATTAATTTTTCTACCATGTACTGACATTTGTACATTTATCATGTATTATTAGTATTTAATTATTGCATATAAATGCACACGATCTGAGGAGGCATCCTGCAGTAATCTTCAAATTAATATTGAACGTTAGCATACGTCATACATGACCGATGATTATGAAAAACTCCTTGAAAAGGCAAAGGGTGTATTATCAAGTTCAACGAAGAACATTGACAGGCTGAAGATACCAGATCCGGAGATAATCCGGGAAGGCAAGGCCACGATAATCAGGAATTTTCAGGACATAGTGGATATCATAAACAGGGACCCGGAACACATCATAAAGTTCCTCACAAGAGAATTCGGTACAAACATTGTTCAGAACGGGAGGAGACTGATAATAAATCGTAAACTGACGCTCGAAGAACTCCTAGACAAGATGAACGAATACATAAACACGTATGTCAGATGCTACGAGTGCGGGTCGCTGGATACCGAAATACAGAAGTCAGGAAGGATCTCTCTCCTCGTATGCAAGGCATGCGGTGCGCAGCATCCCATACACTCGGTGAGGGAGGTCAAGGATGATGAGACCGTGGAAGAGGGAAAGGAATACGTGGTAGAAATAACCGAGGTTGGCAGTTCCGGTGAGGGCAGGACAACCTATAAGGGGTACACCATATTCGTCCCCGGTGCCAAGAAGGGAGAGACCGTAAAGATACGCATAAAAAAGGTAAAGAACGATGTGGCCATAGGCGAGATCATAGAGAGGGACAAACAGGAGAAGAAATAGGAAGTTTGATCGATTCTCCTATATTTCTCATTTCTTATCGGTCTGCCTCTCCTCTCTTATGTTTCTTGGTATATTTACAGGATTCAGGTTTTTGAGGAACTCCAGTATCTCTGAACCAGTTATCTCTCCGATGGCAATGGCAACAAGGAAGAAAACAAGAAGAAGCAGTAGAGATGATCCCAAGAGCTCGATGAATGGATACGGTTTTATCATCCTTATTATGACGTATCCAACCGCTATTTCAGCTAAAGCCGGTATCAACTGCCTGAGTATTGTCACGTCGTTCCAGCCCTCAACACGATAGTACAGGTAGCGGTATATCACGTAATCCGCAGACGCCGTAAGAAATGATGCAAATACTGTGCCTGCTGGGCCCATTGATAAACCAGTGAATCCGAAAACGGATCGGGGGACAAAAAGGAAGTTAAGAGCGATGTTTGCTATTATGGACGGCGTGGTTATCTTGGCTATGTTCCAGGTCTTGCCAGAAGCTATGACAGCTGAGGTAAAAGGCGACGTTATTATCGAAATATAGTTTCCAAGAGCGACAAAGACCAGTATGTCGGAGTACTTCCTGTATCCTGCGCTGAATATGTTGAGGAAGTAGATGGAGAACATTGCCAGTATTATGACAAATGGAAGAATGAACAGAGATACGTATTTTTCAAGGTCATAAGAATCATACGTCATGTCGATCTTCTTGTGCCTCCTCGCCAATATGGGCAAAAAGAAGCCTGTTATCGCGCCGGAGAATGATATCAGCGCAGTACCTAGTATCTGTGAGGTGTAAAGAGCACTGGTTGCATCGGCATGCCAGTAGAACTGTATGATGACCTTATCGATATTTCCGTTTATTGTGGCAATTCCGGTGGTTGCGGCAAGCGGTATTGCAACGGCGGCGAAGTATCTGAACGTAGAGATGCTTGGCTTCTGGAAATGCCATGGCTTACCCAGATGCATCATGAACAGGAAATATACGGTGTATGTGAGGGAATAAACAGATCCTATGACTATTGCGATGTCTGCATCAGGTAGCCTCCATATATGCGTGTAGTAGACCACACCTATGGCAATGAAGAGGCTGTTTCTCGAAAGCGCCTCAACTATTGATGGGAGAACCTGCCTGTATGGGGAAAATGTGGAAGAATAATAGGATCTGGGTATCGAAAGCAGAGTACCGGAGAAATAATAAGGTATCAGCGCTATTATGACCCAGTATTCCACTGGATTCTGAAAACCCCTGTGCAGTACATCAGTCCATACAGTGAGCGCGGAGAGCGTGATGATAACAAATATAACGGCCAGCATCAGCTTGACCGCAAAGAATGTGCTTGTTGCATCCCGGACGTCATAGCCCTCTGAGACGCTCTTGGTGTAAGCGGAGCTGAATCCAAGCTCTGTCGCCAGAGAAAAAATGCCTGTGAACCCCATACCGAAGGCGACGAATCCCCATATGATTATGCCAACGTACCTCGTGATGAAGAAAAGGCCAAGATACCCTGCAATGGCGTTGATTATATTTGCAGTGACGATGATCGGCGACTTCCTGCTTAACAACGCTAGGGGTATGTAAAAAAGAGAATAAAATTATTTCATGCTTTTAGTGTGCTATGGTCTGTGCCTGCTCTCTCAGGAACTGCATGAGGTAATAGAATGACCCTGTGCCCTTTCCTGAGACACCGCTGAGCTTCCAGCCGACGAATGGCTGCGATCCAACCATGGCACCCGTAGATCCACCGCTCTTTCTGTTGGCGTACAGGACACCGACCTCCACGTTGTCGAAATAGTACTGTATCTCATTCGGATCCTCGGTGAATATACCGCCTGTCAAGCCGTAATCCATGCTGTTTATATCATCTATGGCTTCCTTCACGCTGTTGCACTTGAACACGCTGAGTACTGGGAGAAAGATCTCATTTCTGGCTATGTAAGCATCCCTAGGCAGATCTGTGACTATGGTTGGTTCGACATAGAATCCCGGCCTCTTCAACTCGTGCCCACCGGTGAGTATCTTGCCTTTATTGTATTCAGCCTTCAAAGATACGAATTTATCATAGGCCTCCTTGTTTATGACGGGGTTGAGGAAAGTTTCCTTCTTTCTAGGATCGTCTGGCTTTATCTGCTCAGTCCTCTCCTTCAGGCGCTTCATGAACTCATCGTAGATATCCTTGTGAACGTAGAGCAGCGAGCAGGCGCTGCATTTCTGCCCTGCAAAGCCGAATGCTGCCCTCACTACACCTTCCACGGCCTTGTTCAGATCGGCCTTGTTTGATACGATTATGGCGTCCTTTCCACCCATCTCAGTGATTACGACTTTAGGACCGTTGTCTATGGACTTCCTCTGTATGTCCAGCCCGACCTCTCTTGATCCTGTGAAAACTATACCGGCCACATTTCTGTTCTCAACGATATGCCTTCCGACGACGCTGCCCGATCCAGATACGTAAGCCAGCACTTCCTTTGGAACACCGGCCTCATGCATTAGGCGGACCCAGAGGTACAGCGACAGAGGTATATCACTGCTGGGCTTGAGTATGACCGCGTTTCCAGTAACGAGTGGCCCAGAGCTCATTCCTACGCCTATGGAGAAGAAGTTAAACGGAGATATGACACCGAATACACCATAAGGCTTCATCACACTCATGGATTCCTCGTTCTTGTAAGCCTTACCCGTGAGTTTGATGAAGCCCTGGTTCTCTATCAGGTTGATCGCATAGAAGCGCATGAAGTCTATTGCTTCGTCAACGTCCCCCATGGCTTCATACCTGTTCTTACCATTCTCGTATGTGAGTATGGCTGCAAACTTGAATTTCTGATCGCTAAGCATGTCTGCTGCCTTCAGGAATGTGAGAGCCCGCTTCATGTAGCCGAGATTGTACCAATCCTTGTAAGACCGATGAAGCATGTCTACTGCCCTTTTGACGGATTCATCAGACGCCAGCTGGAATGTTGCAATTTCACTTCCATCGATCGGGCTTATGTCTTTTATCTTCTTGCTCTCAACGACGTCATCGGCTATGATATTCGGATATTCCTTGTGGAAATAGACTTCCACCTGCTTGAGTGCTTCCTCGTACTTCCTATGAAATTCGTCCTCTTTTCCTGCCTCTACCATCCTGATATAGGTGTTTTCATTTTCGAATGGCATAGCATATTATTGCAAAACAATACATATTATTTTGCAGAATGCTAGACAGATACTTTCTATGACATCTATATACATTGAGGCATGAGGGAAAAAATCAGATAATGTTCAGATCGTCCTTCACCAGAATTCGATGCCCATAATCTGAAGATCAGGATGACTGATCATATTTGCTGTAAGATACTATGAGCTGTGGATTTATTGTATTCAGTACGAAAACCACGTTGGAGGATACCGGCGTATGCACGATCGGCGGAGCGCTAACATTCATTGAATAGTGATCGTCTATATATGTCCAGTTCACCTCTATTATAAGTGCCCATTGGCTTTTATCAGCTGAATAGTTGAAGTAAACAGGCACGAACGGTTCGTACATGAATTTAAGAAATGTCTCGTTGGTGAATTTGATGGGAGGCCTGTCCGGATTGACGGCACCCTCGTATCCCCAGACACCGTCTGTGTACATGTAATTATCAATGAGGATGAATTCGATTGGCTTCGTGGTGTGGTTTGTGAAATGCCCTGATAGTTCCTGCACTATTATTGGGTAGTCGGTGGAATTCCATATGAATGATGCGTATTCGAACGGATCGCTTATGTTGTCGGCCTCGATGAGCAACCCGAGCCTGTGATCAGAAAGCACGCTGTAGTTGGCGTTTGCATGCGAGTCTATCCATTCTATAGCATAGTAATCTTGATACGATATTGCCTGAGTACCAGACGGCACAACGACATGACCGAGCGGATAAACTGATCCAGCGGATCCGACTATGATCACTATCATGACTGCAGATATCAGTATCTGCGAAGCACTGTACCTCTTCCGTTGATAGTAGAACTTCGTGCTCTCGTATCCGGTTCCTGATGGATAGTAATAGATCGATGGTGCCGTAACGTTTATTCCGAACGATGGGCCCACCACCACAGGGGATGGCTTCGTTGATTTGATCTTGTATTCTATCTTTATTTCCTTGGGCTTCTTGGAGTCTAGATAGCTGACTATGGCGATGCCATCATAAATAGAGAGTATCTCGAATATATACTCAAAGAATCTTCCTGGCAGCAGTACACCGCTCATGGTCATGGCAGCGTATATTGCCACAATAAGGAGGAGTGATAGCATCCCCAGCAGGATCCTATACTTCTTCCAGACCACGATATATCCATAGGCAGCTATGCTGACCGAAAGCAGAACCGGTATGAACACGAAGAACGAATAACCGCTCAGGTTCACTATGTATTTTTGATAGATCAATACCGCGACGCTTGGCACTAGAAATGAAAGAGCAACGGTGATCGGAGCAGTTATCTTCTTATCCATGGGCTTCAGTTTCAAGATCAGGTTCCTGATAACGGTCATGTATTTTCCAGGCAGGTTGAAGAACATGTATATGACGGCAAAATAAATGGCAATAACCGCATACCATGGGAGGCCGTCAGCACCGCCTGTTATAAATCCTTTCGTGTTTGGAACGTTTACGAGCCAATATACAAACATGAATGCGGAAAAACCGAATAGGAAGTGCCTGTATCTTTCTTCGACATAACCTTTAGATATCTTGTAGTAAGCGAGGATTCCTATGATCTCAAGCAGATACATGAATGTTGAAAGCTGGTGAGACATCACCAGAAACACTGAAAATATCGATGTAGGTATTATAAAATACCTCTTTCTGAACGACACAAACAGAGAAAGGATGGTCAGAAGCCCAAAGAAGTGACCGAAAACAAGTATAGATGATATTGAGGTCTGGTAGGCCTGAACCGGATTTACAGAGAGGAACGCCGCGGCCACAAGAGCCATCCTGTCGTCTCTGGTTATCTCCCTCGTTATGAAGAATATGAGGATCACCGTCATCGCGCCGAAGAACTGTGGAACAAACTTGAGCAGTATATTCCACTTTATTCCTGTGACAAAGTAGATCAGGGAAATTACCCAGTACATTACAGGAAATGAACCGTAACCTGATGTACCCCACTGCGAAGGTACATCTATGACCAGCAATCTTGATTTAACATAGTCCTGCGTTATGTAATAATATATGCCGAAGTCATTGCCCCAGCCATAGCTGGTCAAGGATGGTATCAGCCTTATGATAAGCGCTGCAATAGCGATAACACCAAGAGCTGAGACTATCCTTCGGTTCATTAAAATGAGGATCGCATTCTATATTAATTAATTTTCTCAGTAAAATTGGAATTTCATGCGTCGAAGAAGAATACGACCATGCTAATATAAAAATACATATGAAATAAAAATAGTGATCTGAAGATTATCTCCTGTAATTCTTCAATTGCTCAATATTGTAGTTTATTTCGTTGATCTTCTTGCTCAGGTCCTGTATGATCTCCTCAAGGATCTCATTGAAAGATTTGGAAAGCCTGTATCCATGGATGGGCCTGCCCTTTCCTTCCTTTTTCATGTTCCGTTTAGTGATCCACCCTTTCCTGCGCAACCATTGCATGGCGATAGAGACTTCCGGCTGTCTGAGTCCGGTTTCTCTCTCTATCTCAACGCTGGTTACTTCGTCCTTGTCCCTCATGTATACAAGGGTATACGCGACGCTCCTTGGAATATCTGCAATCATCAGATATTTTGCCAGTTTCTCAGCATCTTCGCTCAGAACCATGTTCATCGTACCATAATATTATATTTCTATAAATATTTAGCTTTTTTAAATAATGGTGTATATATACTTTTTGATCGTCCCATCGATTTACCATTCTCATGGAGACAAATGGCAAATGTGAGCTGCATCTCAGGTTAAGCTTCGGAGCTTCCTCCCGCCGAAGGGACATCTGCCTCTCCGGACATCCAGACAAGCCAAAATAGCGATGTCCACAGGCGTGAGTTCGGAATGCACCAATATTACTCAAGCATCACACCACTTGGTAAGCGTAGAGGATATGCAAAGGAAAATAGAGAAACTACAATAAAAAAAGCGTGGTTAGTCTATCCAGGATCATCATACCATCTTTGAGATACGAGATCAGCCGTGGCATAATATAAAAATTCAACTTTTAGATAGAGCTTCGAGTTTGCTTATGATCGTGTACAGATCAGTCCTCCCATGCGCTGGGACATTCGGATCGTTTGCCATCTCGTCCAGCATGGAAAGAACGGTGGCGCACCTAAGATCAAGGCTCTCGTTCTCCTGAGACAGCTTTACTTTTGAATCCTGAGCAACTTTCCTGACGTTCTTTGGAACCGTTATATCCTGAGACAGTTCATCCAGGAGGTACATCACTTCATTGAAAAGGTTCTGATCCACCCTAACCACCCCTCATTTCTTCGTTACCCGCCCATATTGTTTTTTCAACCTTAAGTCCACTTATGTTTATATTGAGGCGGATATGGATGGCGAATCCCATGAAAAAATATAAAACTTCTCAATGGAAACATTCTCCGAACAGCATCTTTCCTTATGTTGATAGATCAGACCTAATATGTCATGTCCAGGAATAATAACGCAGGCTTCATTCATGGGACCATTGTGGCCAGCTGCTGTTTTATTGATTCCAGGCGTTTTCTTCTTTCTTCAGCCCTTTTCTCTGCATCCTGGTATCTCTTCTTCTCCTCATCCGTCTCAGGCACAATCTGAGGGATCTCTGTTGGTCGCCCATCTGAATCTATGGCGACATAGGTTAGATAGGCTTTTGTGGCGTATCTCCTTATTCCTGTCAGACCTTCCTCCTTTATGACATCTATCTCTATCTCCATGGTTGACTTCGTTGTGTAATTTATGTAGCCATGGAGGATAACCATATCCCCCAAGTGTATGGGCAGGAGAAAGAAAAGCGAGTCAATGCTTCCTGTAACCGTTCTTTTCCTGCAGTGCTTTGTTGCAACTATCGATGCACAGTTATCAATCCATTCCATGAGTCTGCCGCCATACAGGTATTCGTATATATCCATATCCTCGGGCAGAACCATCCTCTCAACGAATGTTTCAGATTCCGATGGCTTCTTGGTTTCCATAAGTCCCTATCATTGCATAATTTATATTTTTATCCATACAATTTTGAACAAGAATCGAAGAGATATGATCAAACAGATTATCCTAAATGAGCCTGAATGCGATAATTACGATTTCCTGTAATCATTTGCCATGACCGTGAACTGAATGATGTATCGAAAAATAGAAGAGACTTGAAATGAAAAGGAATCCTTATGAATAATACATCCTATTCTTCAGCGATCGATCTCTATTTGTCAGCTGCTCCTTGCTAAAGCATCAGATCTTGCAGCTGGGAGGATCGAATGAGCGAAAATAGTAATCGTCACAACAGGCTGATTGACTGCAACCCTGTCTCTATATACGATTCCATGCATGAAATTCCTGTTGTAGAATTTCCTTCCAGAGGCTGTCCTGGAAACTTAATCACAGGCCCCATTGAAATTGATGAACGTATCTGTGAGTGCCTCCTCCCGTTCTTAGCTGGGAAGAAAGTTTGAACTGAAGGGTTAATCCCTATCCACACTAAAGGTAGGGGCTTCATTGCGACGGGAGATTGTGGTCTCCGTCCTTGTTTGAAGCCTGCGGTTCCCTGACCAGTCCGCGAGAATGCTGATAGTTGCCTGATCTCATGTGATATGGCCTCTCTGCATTCTCATTCATCTTCATAAATACGATCTGTGCAATCCTCTCACCTCTCTTCAGATTCAGACCAATTCCAGCATTGAAGAAGGAAAGTGTGAGATTGCCATGGTATCCTGCATCTATTGCTCCGAACGATCCAATTATCCCTTTGCGAGCAAAGGTAGATCTTGTCCATATCATACCAACCGTGTCTTCCGGCATATTCAATATCTCTATTGTTGAAACAAGAAAATGCCTCATTGGCTTGATCTCGCATTCCGTACACTGCTTGCCCTGGATGTCAATAACATCAACACGGAGATCATACCCATTGGGTGTAAGGCTGCTTGCATCAAAATTTTCAGAGATGAGAAATCCCTCGCCTACCATCCTCATTATTGTACCATCGTTCAATATCATTATGACGGTTATCCGATCATAAATAGATAAATGTGATTTCCGTTTTTGGCAGTGTCCAGTTATCGACCTGTATTCATCATCTTGTCGTACCTGAAACGGAGCTGGAAACGGCCTCGTTTCTAAACCTTTCCGAAAAATAGATGTAGAGTATCATGGCAGAAAAGAATGACACAAAATAGCTTATGTCAACACCATGGAGAATAGTGGCAATGGGCATGTTTATTATCCCTGCTGGAGACATGAATGGTATGGATATTATTATAGATATTATGTAGGCATATATACCTGGTTTCACCAGCCTAGGAAGCCTTTCAAACTCTGCGTGCCCGAGCCTTGCGAGAACGAAGAAATGCGCTATCATTATGCCTATCCATGGTGTTATCCAGTAATCGAGTATGAATAGAAACGTCTCATAGAAACCGTAGAACCTGAAGAACCCCACTATGCCCAGAGCAAAGGAGAATACCGATGCCACGACGATTGCTACCCACCTCCGTGTTTTGAAGCCTATGGACAGGAATGCCAGTGAGTTAGAATAGAGGTTTATGGCATTAGCAGAGATACCGCCGAGAAACAGCGCTACTAAGCCTATCATTGCATATCTGCCCATCACTTTGGCAAGATCGGCGGCAGGAGATCCAGAAGGGTTTCCTGAAGCCGCGGAAACCATAATGCCCACCATCTCAGCAAATATCGATGCAATCACTGAGCCAAGTAGAGTGTAATGGAATATCAGCTTCGAACCTCTTGTCGATGATACGTGTCTGGAGTAATCCGCAGCGTATGGACCCCAGGACATTATATACGAGAATGCTGAGGCGAACGTTATTCCGAACGCAGCCGGTATATTGAATGAAACCGTGTATTGGTAAGATATGGTAGCGTGAGAATGCAGCAGAAACAGCACAAGGAAAACGAAGAGGATCCCGAGAACATACGACATAGATCTTTCAAGGATCCTTATCGCCCGGTAGCCTATTATCGCTGTTAAAGCCACTATTGCGACGATCAGCAGAACTATAAAATAATATGGTATCCTGACTATTTGATATATGGCCAGCGATGCGAGAATCACGTTAACGGTCAGCCAACCTGCCGTATTTCCCCACTGCAGCACGGACAAGAGCGAACCTCCAACGGAACCAAATGGCACCCTCCCCATGTACATCTGTGGAACCCTGTAGATTGCCCCCAGCTGGCTCATATACGCGAGCATGACACCGCCGGCAAGCGTACCGATAACAATCGCCAATACAGAATAGATCAGAGGGAGGCCAAGGTATACAGGAATAAAGCCAACCGCAAAGTCACCCACCGTAAGGTTAGAGGCAAACCATATGTAGAACATGGTGGATGGTCTTCTGTCATTCGCAAGATCAGCTTCATTCCCTAAATTACTGTAATTTTCTATATCAGATCCGAACTTGTGTTCGGCATTCATAATTCAGCAGTGCGCTATCATTAATAAATTTTATTATCTACTATCAGAGCAGAACCACGAAGATCTTTCGATCCGAATTCGAACTTTTCTTGATAACATGGTTAATCTTTTGGCCTACACATTAGAAATGGAAGGTTCATATATTCCGACGGCATAAATTTCCGCACATCTATGTTTACTCGTGAGAAGAATACACGCCATGAGCCCTCTTTCATGAGCGCCAGGAATGATGATAGGATCGAGGCATATTTTGACTGTGTTCCGCATTTAGGGCATCTCAATCCAATTCGAAATTTTAGGGTGAAGATCATATGAGTCTGGATCTGGATGGTGAGGTAATCAGAAAGGTAGAGGCAATTTTATATTCCAGCAGGTCACCAGTGAGCATCAAACTGATCTCACAGATACTCTCAGTTGATCCTTTGATAGTAAGAAGGGCCGTGATGGACCTCAGGAGGGATTACGAGAAAAGGGATGGAGCATTGGAAGTGGCCTCCTATGGATACAAATACAGAATACAGCTTAAATCACAGTATTTTTCTGAGGCCTATGCTGTCTCTCCTCCAGATATCTCAGGATCTGAAATGAAGGTGATAGCCAATATAGCCATAAGTGAGAGAGGGCTTAGCCTTACTGCGATAAAGAAGATAGCGCACCAGAGAACTGACCAGATTCTTGGGCATCTGGAGGACATGGGTCTTGTGAGATCCGTTAGCAGAGGAAATTCCAGAATATACACACTGGGAAGGAAATTTGAAAGCTACTTCGGCATTTCAAAAGAGGAATTCGCAAAGAGGATAAGAAGCGAGATAGCTAACAAATCATCCGGAGATGACGGTAGTGCATCGAATCAACAGGAATGATGCTTTTGGATCAGCTTGTTCCATCGTTGCACGCGAGGTCATCCGGATCGAATGTGTAATATATGAAAAGATGAATTGAGGATCTGCTTCATTGTATGATGCAATTCAATGGTGAAATGATATGACAGAGAAGGTTATGCTCGTTGGCAGCGGTGGAAGGGAGGATGCGATAGCAAGAGCCATAACAAGGTCAGGAGCAACACTCATCTCGGCCATAGGGCATGAAAACCCATCCATAAAATCTCTTTCTTCTAAGTATGTTATTGCGAATGAACTGGATTACAGGAAGATAGAGGAGTTTGCAGTTGACAATTCCGTTGACATCGTATTCATAGGGCCCGATCCAGTCCTTGACACACCGCTGGTCAACAACCTCCTGAAGCGCGGGATTCCGGTTGCATCGCCTACCATGGAGGCGGCAAGGATTGAGACCTCAAAAATGTTCATGAGGGAACTCATGAAGAGGCACAATATACCAGGGAACCTTGATTTCAAAGAATGCTTTAGCGAGGAGGAGGTAAACGAAGCTTTCAGAAGCCTAGACCATGATGTTGCAGTTAAGCCAATTGGACTGACAGGTGGAAAGGGAGTAAAGGTTATGGGCGAGCAGCTGAAGACGGTCGAAGAAGCAAGAAGCTATGCACTCGAAGTTCTTAGGAGGGACGGTGTCGTGCTCATCGAGGAAAAGATGGTTGGGGAGGAGTTCAGTCTTCAGGCGTTCGTGGACGGGAAGAACGCCTCATTCATGCCGATAGTACAGGATTACAAGAGGGCGTACGAGGGTGATACCGGGCCAAACACGGGCGGCATGGGGTCTATATCCGATTCGACGTTCACGCTGCCTTTCCTCAGCGATCGGGCCCCGGAGGAGGCAAGACACATAATAATCGATATCGTTAGATCTATGAACTCAGAGAATACTCCGTTCAAGGGTGTAATGTACGGGCAGTTCATGGATACCCCGCGCGGAGTGAAGGTAATAGAGATAAACGCAAGGTTCGCCGATCCGGAGGGAATAAATGTGCTCTCGCTTCTGAAGAGCGACTTCGTCGAGACACTGCATCAGATATATGACGGAAACCTCCAGGGAGACAAGATATTCGAGAAGAAGGCCACGGTGCTGAAATACATCGTTCCTGTAGGCTATGGATCCGATCCAAAACCGGGTGAGATAGAGCTGGACAGAGAGATCTTCCAAAACGGAGTTGACGTCCTGTACGCATCCGTAAGCGGTGATATGTATAGACTCAAGCAAACCACCTCCAGATCCCTGGCAATAATTGCGAAGGCCGAGAGCATACCGGAGGCCTCTGATATAGTTGATTCATCCATAGCTCATGTCAAAGGCAATTATTACGTGAGGAAAGACATAGGCAGATCGGAATTCATTGAATCAAAGATCCGGAAATCGATGGCGCTCCTGGGCGATGAGAAATTCACTCGAATACAAAGATGACCAAAATTGTAATAATTGAAACAATTACATTTCATTTATTAAGTATAAATTTATATATAGTTTAATTATTGACATATATGGCACTTATTTTATTGATCCCCTTTCTGGCAAGCGGCGGGAACAATATCTCCAACGTGCTCTCAAGGATAGACGAGATAGCAATATCCATCTCGGCAGTGCTCATATCTTTGCTCTGGATACCCATAGCCTTTGAATTTTTCAGCACAGACGAGAATAAGAGAATGATCGCCAGGACAAGATTGAAGAATGCCGCCATAGGGACTTTCATATACGTACTTGCTGTGAGTGGCCTTCTCTACGCCATATTCAATTATATAATAACAGGATCATGATCGGAATCTCAAGCCTCTTGTACGATTTATTGAGGGGCATTGTAGCCATATACCTGGCGGTGCTTGATCCGGTATGGCACCTGATAGTTTGCTATGGCCTTGATCCGAAGAATTCTTACGGCATAATACTTGATCCTGGGCCTGAATACCTGTCCCTGTATATGCATATAACAGATCTGGTCTATGAGAGCATAATTCCAGTGTCTCTTATCATTTTCTCCCTTATCATAGCGATGAGATCGTCCCTGCTGAACTTCAGGACAACACGCGCGCTTATGAACCTGCTCATACCATTTCTTGCACTTGCATTCACCTTCAGGGCCCTCACCTATTTGACGCTGGTTTCCGAATATCTTTTCAGGTATCTATGGAACTATCCCGGCATAAACTGGTACTCCGTATTCAGCGTCACGGGTATCCTTAACTTTTCTTCCGGGACGGATTCTTCGTCAACTGTCATCGTCTTTCTCTATCTGACCAGCTACTTCATAGCCATGAGCTCCCTGCTTGCCGAACTGATATTCAGGGAGGCGGCAGAACTCCTCCTCATGATGATCATACCGGTATTTGCCGCAATAGCGTTCACTGGAAAGACTCAGGAATACCTCTTTCGTTCCATAACCACATTTCTAGAGCTGAACTTTCTACCGGTTCCGGTGATCATGGATCTGATCCTAGCCAGCATATTTTCATACGATCCTGTTCTCGAACTTGGTTTCTTCCTGCTGGCGCCAGCAATACCATCACTTATCTTTATCTGGACAAGGAACGAAGGCCTAAGGATGCAGCCCTTAAGGATACCTGTTGGTCTGATCAGCGGTTTCATAGGTGGGCAGATCGATACCGTGGTCTCCGGTGGTAGAAGGATAGACTGGAGTGAGGTGTATTCGAATGAAGCATCTTACAGGAGGGGAGAATCGAATTGAATCGCAACCAGAGAACGGTGCTGAGAAACGTGCTTGCATACAGACCTGAATACTATGGCATACCGATGACAACACTGCTTGCACTGATAGCCTCGGGATCGTCATTTCTGATCCTCATAAGGTTATTTGGGCCGTACGCCGTCATTGCGGTCCCGATATACATCATCATCATTCGGGCAAAAACCAGGAATACCATTGTCGCATGGGTGCATGGCATATTACCAGTCAGAGTAGCACGGCCCAAGATCGTGAGATCAGGAGATCGCACTATCATCGACGTGCAAGGAACAACTGCGGTTGTGGCCAGACTAAACACCGCCTATGATAACCATCCTGAAAGCTTCTCAGCCATCTCTTCCTTCATAACTGGTATTCTTGACTCCGGATTCAATGTAACTGCGTATTCAATACCGCATGCAGCCGACAGAGCCGACGTTCTACCGAACCTGAGTGGAAAGGTGTACTATACCACATACCTCCTGCTATGGCACCAAGAAAAAAAGGATAAAAATCTCATCGGATCGACCGGAAACCTCCTGATGGGGGATGACAGATCTGGACTAACCTTCAGCATCGGCGACGATGATATTGAACTGATAGGGAGTCTCTTCCCGGGCAAGAAGATGAATCCAAGAAATAATTACATTTCTGGTGAAAGAAACATATCGATATTCAGCCTAGTGGACTCCGAGAAAGATATATTTCCATCCTATTGCGAGGCTCTGGAGATTAGCGATATTAACACGGCCATTAAGTTCAGCGCCAGGCGCATGGAGAAAAAAGCGCTTGTAAGGACGGCAGCGGCAAAGATCGCCGACCTGACCTTTGAACTTGGGCAGAGGAGCAGCCGTAAGGAGAATACCGAATACCTGAGATCGGTCATGAGATCGGCTGAGATCCTTTCCAACGAATCGAGAAAGGAGAATCCGGATGTATTCACATGCGGCCTGGATTTCCTTGTTATGAACAATACGCCATATGGACTGACGCGCGAGATATCCAAGCTGGACAGGGGGCTCAAAATAGCAGGAATGAAGGTAAAGAACGTCAGTTTCAGGGCAGGGCGGTCTGTCCAAAATTTCTTTGACCTTAGCAAAGAAAACATACCGTATCCAATGGATCTGCCCTCGATTGGCTCGTTCTTTCCGGCCTACTTCTCCACAGAGGAGAGTGCGGGAATCTTTTTGGGAATCAATGAGTATACAGGCAAACCCATATATCTGGACTATTTTTCCCACACGTCTTACAATTTCATAGTCACCGGGGAAACTGGATCTGGTAAATCGTATTTTGCAAAGATATTCTCCAGGAGGGTCTACAGAGAAAGGTATTCAAAACTGATGATACTCGATCCGCTCAATGAGTATCACTGTGCGGACTACGGGGATGCCTGCATTGAGATCGATCTCTATGTTTTCAACGAAACCGCCATCCGGGAAGATACCGATATGAGATCACCCGACGTGTTAATTGTGAAGTACGATCTGGTGCAAGCAGAGAAGGACGCCAGGTATGGCATCGCCATAGCAGAGGCAATATCTAAGTTCATGTCGCGGGTTGATGGACGCAAAACAATTTTGCTAGACGAGGCGAACATGGTGCTGAGAAACGATGATGCACTGAGGATCGTAGAGAATACGGTGAGGCACTCCAGACATTTTGAAACTTCGGTTTTCATAATAACGCAGAGCATCAGCGATATAAAGTTGGGGATGACCATCGAGGAGAACAGCGTCCACAGGTTCTTCTTCAGATCCGCAATGTCGGCGGACGAGATACGTCGCTATATTCCGGAAGAAGACGATGTGAGAAAGCTGGCAGGAGGAAAGAACCGCAATTTTTCAGAATGCTATTATGCCTACGGTGATAAATATATGAAACTTCTCATAACGGGCGAAGACGACTCTTGATATTGATTATACGTGTATAGTTATGCGGTCGTTTCGTTTTCATCCTTTATTGTGGTCAGCATTATACCAAGTATACCGAAGACCACCAGGACTATGGTGAATGAATATAAACCAATATCGAACCAGGTATCATACAGAATAGACCATGACAGATAGAACGCTAGACCTATGAACAATAAGGCTGCTGAAATACCCCTTACCCAGTTAACCATCCACGCAAGCATTATGAACTATCTTAAAAATTTAACTCTTTGCGAGTTCGATCTTCTCATCATGACAGGTCGAGGTTTCCTCAATTGAACAGGGAAATCAGTACCGTTCTATGAATCCTCTGAGCCCCAGACTTCCCTCTATTCCGAATCGCGTAATCTGTATCCTGCAGAATATGAATTTCAGCTTTGCGGACACGGCAATGAGACCGGCATACTTTTCTATTTCATCATTCCAAAGGGTGAAAATTATCCTGTTGCCTACCCAGAATTTTCTGTATCGTATCACCCTGTCCTCTCTGTCTATGGACCTCTCCCCGATAATTCCAGTCACGTCAGATATGAACGAATACTCGCCATCGGTGTCTATATCCAATATATCCTTGAAAAAGCTTACACCAAAATATTGATCTATAAATTCACGGGCATCCTGAACATCGAAGAGGTGTGCGTTCTTCTCCAGGAATTCTATCACCTTATGCCTATCCATGGATCACTGCCAGGAGAATAAGAAAATACCAGGATAACGAAAATCAATTGAGTGAATTCTCTTCTATCTCCCTCTTGGCTTTCTCCTTCTTTTTCACAGAATATCTTGTTATGTATCCGGCAATCATATTTATGGTACGTTTAGAGACGTTCGGCATCATTTTCTCAAGCTTTTTCTTGTTTTCCTCGAATTTATCGCTGAATACATCTGGAAATTTATCTGCAAGCTCTTCCGCAGTCCTCTTGACATTGAATGGTCTGATACTTCCCATGCTCCCACATAGATAAGCTATATAAAAAGATCACTTGCAGGCGTTGGTGCTGCATACCATAACAGGAACGTTGCTGAGCTTGAGTAGCTCACTGCTGACCGATCCCAATATTATCTTGGTCAGGCCCTTGAGGTTCCTTGATCCCGTTATTATGATATCCACGCCATTCTCCTCTGCAACCTCAACGATCTTCTTCGCAACAGTTTTTGTTCCTGAGTCTACGATCTGAAAGTCTATGTCAAGAGTCTCGTTTGCTACGATCTTCCTGGCCTTTTCTATCACATCCTCAGCCTTCTTCCTCTCATCCTCGAACATGGATTCCGGTACATATGTATCGTATGTTGGAGTCGTACCTATTATCTGGGGGATGACATAAAGTACAAGGTATTTGTTTATTGAATTCTTCAGATTCAACGCGAACTCCAGTGCGCACTGAGCTGTTTCACTGCCATCGTATGCTATCAGAGCTCTCATACATTATTAAAGATGTGGATATATATAAATTTATCCAGACGGAATTGCCTAATCTGACATGTGAAGCATAGTCATTGCAAGCGTTTCATCCCAAGATGCATGAGATGCGATCATGATGGATCTAACTAGTTCATATCTTGACCTTTTCATTTATTCTGGATCGATAGAAGGTAACCGAGCTCCCTTATCCTTTCGCCTATCCTGGTGATCAGCGAGCTGTCACCTGCAAACTTCTTCAGCCTGAGATGTCTCACCGTTCTCTGGACTGAAAGCGCTGCAGAAAATGATCTTCCATCGAAATAGAACATATCGTATCCCGTTCCGAAGATCATCTTGAGGTAGTCACCATAGATGAGGGAAAGTATGTCCTTTGATGAGAATATGGCATCCTCGATCGGATCGCGTGCAGATTCTGCTGCAAGATCTCCTCTACTGAAATAGACCTCCTTTGTCTTCAGGTTGAAGTACCTCCTGCATCCCTCGACATCATTGAGGAATCTCAACGATTCGTCCGTACCGATGCCTATCATAGCAGAGAACCTCGATGGAGTTATCATGCCTATATCGCGTATCACAGAATATGCCAGGAGCCTTATGGCCTCATCACGCGTGTATTTCTGTGGTATGGCGACGTATTTCCTCTCGTAATTTCTGGCGATGTACCTGTCTCTGTACAGGGAGTCGAGAATATTTTTCAGCCCACGCTGATCCAGATCAACGTTGGCCATTATCTGCCTTTCACTGGCCTCCTCAAGCACCATTATCGATCTCATCACCGCCTCTGCATCCTTGTCCAGTTTTCGGTCAGCCACCGATCTGTAGATGGATATTATCTCTCTAGTGGCCATGGAGGTCTTGTCGAAAGGCCCATTGAACTGATACAGCAGCGAAGATTCATAGTAATTATCTACATTCATTTCTGAAATACCATATCTCTGGGCTTCCATCGAGTCCCTTATTCCGAAATATATCTCTGATAGAAGCTCGTATAGATTCGTCTTCTTCTCCTTCTTCCTGAGCAGCTTCACTGCTAGGCCCATCATCTGTGATTCGTCATAGTTTATGATGAGACCATCTGGCCTCGTCACAGGTTCAGCCGTTGCACGTCCAGCCGATGCGCCTGCCATTATCACGATCCAGCCATCCTGGTAGGCATCCATCAGACGTTTCACGACCTCATCGTAAGTTCCGGTTGAAGACAGATCACTTATCCATCTAACGCCGTCCTTCTCCTCCAGATAGAAAGTGGCTACCTCCTCGCCGTCGACAATGAGTATCCTGTTATAGTCGATGTTTTCCACATAAATCTGGAGATACATCATCACAGGGTCAATGACGGGGATTATTGATGTACTAGGAATTTCCTTGGATCTATCTGTATAATAGTAGAGATCTCCCTTGAAGAACACGCTGTTCAGGCTTAGGGATCTTAGATCAGGATTGAACCAGAAAAACCGCCTTATCTCGTCATGGGTGAGGGGCCCAAACCTCTCTATGATTGTGCGTAGTGCCCTCTCGTAGCCTATGTCCTGTGCATTTACGAGACTTATCGAATCGCCGTCTCTGGACAGGACAAGCTTGTATTCCAGCGATCTCACTATCTGGCGGATGATCTTCTTATCCATGCCGGTCGTCTCCGCTATTATCTTCTCGCTGGTTATGCCATCCTTCACGGAGTTCAATACGATCCTCTCCTCAGCGCTGATCGTGTGATCTCTCAGGCTGAATAAGGTGTCTATGAACCATCTGGACGCATACGTGACCTTATTTTTGATGAAATGCCCTCTGATCACGAGTCCGCTTTTGACAAGATCCTCGAAGCTATCTATCCTTCCGCGCTTGAGACGCGCATTCACGTTCTCAACGTCAAATGCGAAGCCATAGACATCGAAGTACTCGAGTGGATCGTTTACCTTCCGGGTTATCCTAGAGAGTCTCACCTTCGTTATATCCTCCACGCTGGTCAGCGACTTAAGATCCGAGTAAAGCATGTACTGCTTGCTGTATACGGGTGTTATATAATCATAGATCACATTACCTTCAGCTACCATGGCCTTCAATATGGCCTCTATTCTCTCCCGTCCCAGAGGTATCTTGATATCTATCTCGTCGATAGTAAGTGGCCCGTAGGATGATAGCGTCAGTTCAATGAGACGCCTTGCAGCTGAGTCCACGTCAACAGAAAATTCGCCTTCGTTTCTGTGGAAAACGGTGATCCCATCCTTCATCTTTCTTCTTATGAGATAGGCTGACTCCAACTTTGTAAGCGCATTTTTGAGGCTATTTTCATCGAAATTCAGATCGCTTTTGAGTTCGGAGAATGATCGCCCGGTGCAATGATCAAGTATTTCTTTTTCAGTATCGCTGGTATCGATCCTCTTCCTGAACAGTGTCCACAGTATGGGATAGTTATCTGAAGAGGTCCATACGAGCCCCCGTACATATGCAGAAACGATCTTTCCATCTTCGATCGCCTTTTCCACCAGTTCCTTAACCTCTCCTTCAGCATGCTGATAGGGTGAGTTGTAGCGATCCTTTAGTACATCTATGTACGGAAAATGATTTGCAAACCTGATCAGCGATTCCTCATCATGCACTACTGGTATCTTCTTTCTGAAATAGTCCTCGACATCCTTCTGGTTCTCGAATAGAAAATGTATGGCCTCCCCACCGTAAATCTTCTCAAGCATCCTGCTCTGCAGATCACGGAGCATCTTTGACCTGTCCTCCATCATGACTATGTCGGATGACCCGGCCATTATCATGCCATATGAGAACGGGCTCGTCTCCTTGGTGTAATTCCTCACTGTGTATGAATTTGAATCCATTACGGATCTGACATATTGTTCGGCCCTCGGGACGTCCATGAGATCCTCCATGATCTCCCTGTAGGTTTCTCTGATGATGGAGAAGCCCTCATGCTTCTGAAGCTCGTTCAGCAGTCTGTCGCTCCTGAGCTGCTGTCTAGCCACGGATATATCGTAACCCTTGTAGGATCGCAGAACCATGAGCGATCTGGCCGCGCAGTGCCTGAAACGCTGCTTGAAGAGTTCAGTATTGGCTATCGATCTTCGCACCAGATCTCTGAAATCTGAAGAATTCACCGTTCTTATGGCTTCATCGATCGGTATCTTCCGCTCCGTATAGACTATGAAACCATCATCAGTTATGGTGATACGCGTGTTGGAACCGTATCTGTTAGATATTGCAAGGGCATATGATCTCGATAGGGCATCGTTTACCTTTCTCCCTAGGGGAACGTGGAATATAAGTCCGTACACTCCATCAGATTCCTGATAACCCTCTATCAGGGCATGATCCTCTGTTGGTACGCCATAATCCATCTGCGCCTTTATGTACGATATTATGCTGCGTGCTCCGTTTTCATCAACGTGGTATTCCCTTATTAGCATCTCCGTTGGGTCTTCGCCCGCTTCGATCATGGATGCGATATGCTTCCTGAACTCCCCTATCATAACGCCAAGATCATAGCTTCTTGGAAGCATTTCGCCGGTCCATGAAGGTACAGTAGGCTTCATGCCTGTAACGGATCTGACATAGACCCTGTTCCTGACAGTCTTTTCAAATATGTATGTTCTTGCACCGAGTACAAAGACGTCTCCGGACTTCAAGCGCTCGACAAATTTATCGCTGAGCTCTCCGACATTTTTTCCCTTCTCATTTATTGCTTTGTAATTTGCCTCATCCGGGATGGTTCCAACGTTCATGAAGTATATCATCCTAGTGCTGCGCTTCTTACCGAATGTGCCTGCATCACGATCTA
This sequence comes from Thermoplasma sp., assembly GCF_008709555.1. Classification (GTDB taxonomy): domain Archaea; phylum Thermoplasmatota; class Thermoplasmata; order Thermoplasmatales; family Thermoplasmataceae; genus Thermoplasma. The sequence goes on along the minus strand of NZ_VYIJ01000001.1, from coordinate 108,384 downwards.
CCCAGATCTTAGGATAAATCGACAGGCTCTCAAGCTCTCCAGAGAGATAATCCATTGTCATCATGAATTCATCATAACTAAGGTCGTGGAACGTGTATGAATTCCTGAGCACCTGGTAGGCCTCTTCAATCTTCCACACCCTCTCCAGAGACATTCCCACCAGAATCTGTGCGAGGACATCGAGCGGGTTCTTAGGGATGTCAACCCTGTCTATCTGCCTGCTGTATGCGGCCTTCGTCAAGACGGCACATTCGACGAGATCGTCGAGCGTGAATACTATGAATATGCCCTTGGAGAGCTCATCCACACCATGTCCGGAACGCCCTATCCTCTGAAGACCCTTGCTGACAGACTTTGGACTGCCTATCTGAATGACGAGATCGATGAATCCTATATCAATACCGAGTTCCAGCGAGGTGGAGGTTATGACGCACTTCAGTTCTCCATTCTTAAGCTTGTTTTCAACTTCAAGCCTCTGATCCTTTCCCATGGATGAGTGATGCGCTTCAAGGCTCTCTATGCCCCTACTCTTGAGCCTCATAGCCACATGTTCTGTTCCGCTCCTAGTATTTGTGAATATAAGCGTGGTTCTGTATTGTTTCACGAGATCCGCTATGATATCGTACATCCTGTCGTTGGCGACTTCATAGCTGACCCTCGTGAGGTCTGGAACAGGCGTTATTGTACGAAGATCAAGGTGTTTTTCTCCGCGCACCTCCACTATCTGGCATGGTCTCGGCCTTTCTCCATCAAATCCCACAAGATATTTCGCTATCTCTTCAATTGGAGACTGAGTTGCAGAAAGCCCTATTCTTATTACGCCAGGGGCGATCATGTTTAGGCGCTCAAGATTTGCAGATAGAAGACTTCCCCTCTTTGTGGATGAAATTTCATGTATTTCATCTATTATGACGTACCTCACATTTCTGAGGTTGTCTCTCATCCTGGGCGAAGAAAGAGCCAGAGAGAATGATTCTGGAGTTGTTATGAGTATGTGCGGTGGTTTCCGCACCATCTTCTGCCTCTCACTTTCTGTTGTATCTCCAGATCTCACAGATATGCGGATCCTTGGAACCTTGATACCCTCGGATTCCATGACAGAGTATATCCCGTCCAAAGGGAACTTCAGGTTCTTATTGATGTCGTTCGCCAAGGCCTTCAGTGGACTTATGTATACGCAGTACACACGATCCTCCAGTCTCCCATCCTTAGCAAGTGAAACAAGTTCGTTTATGATGGTGAGAAACGCTGTCATCGTCTTGCCCGTTCCAGTCGGGCTTGAAACAAGAACGTTGCTTCCGGAATGTATCAGTGGTATGGCGTATTTCTGTGGTTCCGTGAGCGAAGTATAGTTGTTGTCAAACCATTTCGATACGTGCCTGTCCAGAAACGGAAAGAAGTCCTCTATCCTGAATAGCCTGGTTTCTGATTCCATCTTATTTGGTCTTAACTATAGGTTATAATCTTATAAAAAGTTGAGCCGTGTGATTCCATATTTCATTACCGATGCTTGGTGAGCCATTCCTATGCTAAGGTATCGAAGATCCATCTCAGCGAAGGGACACCTGCTTGTATAGATATATAATGGACGATCGTGTTGTAGCGATATCCACAGGCTTGGACAAGAAACGAACGAGCATTACAATTATAAGACATATCTTCTTTATTTGGTTCATAACAATGATCATATCGATTAGAGAAGTCAGTGCATCTCATGCCAGAAGATGGGGATTTACTGCTTCCCTCAAACACATAATATCTTTAAAAAAGAATTGGAAGAGGGAAAAAATACCCTCAGAACACTGCTGCATAGGATTCAATGGCCATGTATATACCCACAACTATTATTATCAGCGAGAAGAACCTACGCAGCGTGGATCTCTTCATGGTCGAAGAAAGCCTTGCGCCTGCAAAGCCACCGAATATGCCGCCAAGGACGTAAAGCAACGCTATTGGGACGAGAACCTTCCCCGCTATGCCGTATCTCAGAGCAGTGACAAGCCCAAACGTGCCCACGGATAGCAGCGAAGTACCCACTGCGAGATTCATGGTTATATCTGCTGAGTATAGCAGAGCTGGAACAATTAGGAAACCGCCACCTATACCGAAGTACCCGGAGGCGAATCCAGCTAGTATACCGAAGATTTCAAGCTTCGTCTTCTGCCAGAAACCCTTCTTTGGTGGATCAGGAGGATCATCCTGGTTTTTCGCGTTTCCTGGTATGGCATCGTAGTTCTTGCATGTCCTGCACTTGGTCACGAACATGTAGGCACCGATTATCATCATCAGGAATGAGAAGAGAAAGAGGAGCTTGCCACCAGGTGTTATTAGGCCGAGTGTCGTTCCTATTAGAACGCCGATGACACCAAAGACCGTGAAGATGGCTCCCGTGCGGAGGTTCACGTTCTTCTTCCTGAGATGGCTGTATACGTTGATCAACGCGTTTATACCAACTGCTAGTGCAGTCGTCCCTATGACCAGATGCGGGTTCCTGATACCCACGAAATAGATGAGAAGAGGTATAGCCAGTATGGATCCTCCGCCACCTATCAGACCCAGAGAGAAACCGACTATCACGCCAGATATCACCGAAAATATATACTGCAATATAGTTATGTCCATTTCCATCAGCTTAGAACGTTATTACCTGGTATCCCTCATCGATCCTGGCAGCCGTTTCAACACCGCCCATTACCTTATCGATACCCTCAAAGATCATATCGTCCGTTACGCCAAGCGATTTCATGCTGACGGAGCATACCGTGAGCTTTATATTCAACGACCTGGCCTTCTGCACCTGCGCAAAGAAGGAATCTGAGTTGTTCTGATTCTTGAACAGCGCCTCAACGCCCCTACCCAGAAATAACATCTCAACTGTGGCTTTTGCATTCTGCACTGAATTAATGGCAAAATTGAATGCAACCATCTCAGTGTTTATGTTTTCTTTGCCAGTGATCACCATAACCAGCATCTTCGCCATGTTCTCACCATCATATTTTTTTACATTTAATCTTATTTATCATGTACGTGATTTTTCTTACATAGACATGATTTAAGCCGGTATTATTTCATTAAACTTAAAGTTAACGTTTCAACAACGAAAAGATATCGCAGAGAACTATATGAAGAGAAACGATGAAAAATGAAAAACTGAAAAGCCTATTTCCATCTGCTTTCCAGATTCTTCTTAAGCTCCTCTATCTTCGTCACACTCACTGGATGCCCGGTACTGATCGCCACCTCCTTCTTGGCGGGGGCGTTTGCCGGAGGATCGGATGCTTCGGCCTTCTTCTCAGAAAGACCAAGCTTTTCGTATATTTTATTGACTGCGTCCCTGACCAGCTGGTATTCGTAATAGTCCTCGATGATCCTTCTGATTGTATCGACGTATGTCTCTCCCTGAATCCTTATCAGATCCACTATCTTCTTCTCCTCATCGCTCAGGTCAAGGACTATTCGTATTGTCATGCATTATCTACATCGATCTTTCCGCCGCATCCCTGTATCCCAGCGCATTTGCGAACTGGAGGTCATCTGGTTTTATCTTCACCAATGTGCCAGGCGCGATCTCGTCGAAACGATCGCCTATGAGGTTTGAACCACCGCCGACCGGTATCAGCGAGGTCACTCTGTCCACCTCTCCCCTGAGGTTGAGCCTTATGTTCTCTATTATCCTGTTGGCAAGATCTTCGAGTATCGGACCTGAAACCTCTGGTCCTCCAACCTGCTTCTGTCTGAACATAACCGGATGCGATAGCGCCTCCTGAGCCAGGTCAAATGGAACAACGAATCCCGTTTCCTTGGCTATCTTCCTGGAAAGCGCGGATATGGCATCACCCACACCTATCTGCAGGCTAAACGACAGCTCCACAACAGGCTCCATATCCATGAGGTTTATGGTAAGGACATCGGTCGTTCTTGAACCCACATCTATGACCACCCCGTAACCTGGCTGCTGTTCGATGATTCCCTGATTGAGCAGGTAAAGCGCAGCTCCAACACCCTGCGGCCTCATTATCAGCCTGGTTATGTTGAACTGCCTGACCTCACCCTCAGGACCTGTCACGGTCAGCACTTTATTCTCTAAAGCCTCCTTAGCGGCCTTAACTTCCAGATCGAATGTTCCCAGAGGTGTACCGCTACCTATTACAAGATCGACTGGGCTACCGTCATTATGTATGCCTGATTCCCAGAGTGCGGCCGCTATGAGCGGGAAGGCTTCCTTGCTCGCGAGTCTGCCGTCTCCCTGCGGAACACGTATGTTGTTTCCACTTGCATACTTACCGTATATGAACTTTGTCTGGCCACCATCGGTGCTGAGTACAGGTATCTTTCCACCTATACCCCAGCTCTCGGTCTCCGTCACTGCCCATCTGGATGGAAACAGTATCCTTTTACCGTCAACCCCTATTACCTTCGTATCACCATAACCTACATCCAATCCTACAACTACCAAGGCATCACCTTTGACATTACCTTATTAACATTGTCCATGATTTAAACTTATATTCGATCAGAATGCCGAAATAAACTGGAAAATATTGGATATTTTGTAATTTTTTTCCGGATGGAAATTTTTATTGAAAGAATGTTGAATCTGTACAGTTGCGCTTCTTCCTTTCTTCGACATCATTGATGTAAATTTCCATGGCTATAAAACAGTACAAGATTATTTTATCCAGACGCAGCTCTATCCTTTCTATCAGATAATTCATATATGATCATACATGCTGATCCGCTTCATGAATATGCACAACTAAAAGTGTATTAATTGCCTAGCTATTTTAGAATATGAGAGACGTATATATAGTGGCCGCAAAGAGAACCGCCATAGGAAAGTTCGGTCGTTCCTTTTCTAAGCTAAAGGCACCACAGCTGGGTGGCGCCGCAATAAAGGCTGTCATAGATGAGACTCACGTAGATGTGGGATCCGTTGAAGAGGTCATAATGGGCAACGTGATTCAGGCGGGAAATGGCCAGAATCCGGCCGGCCAGGCGGCATTCCATGGTGGGCTTCCAAATTCAGTTCTGAAATACACCGTTAACGTGGTATGTGCTTCCGGTATGCTTGCCGTGGAGAGTGCAGCCAGAGAGATCGCCCTTGGTGAGAGAGATCTCGTCATTGCCGGCGGCATGGAGAGCATGAGCAATGCTCCCTTTCTTCTACCCGCGGACCTAAGATGGGGTCCAAAGCACCTGCTCCACAAGAATTATAGGATAGATGATGCAATGCTCACTGATGGTCTGCTGGACGCCTTTTACTTTGAACACATGGGCATATCCGCGGAACGCACCTCAAAGAAGTTCGGAATTACAAGGGAGATGGCCGACGAGTACTCTGTACAGAGCTATGAAAGGGCCATAAGGGCCACTGAGTCTGGAGAATTCGCTGATGAAATAGTACCCTTTGAGGGACTTGACCGCGATGAGGGTATACGAAAAACGACCATGGATGATCTTGCGAGGCTCCCACCGGCCTTCGATAAGAACGGAATACTCACGGCAGGCAACTCTGCTCAGCTTTCTGACGGTGGATCAGCACTGATGATAGCCTCCGAAAAGGCAATCAACGAATACGGCCTGAAGCCGATAGCAAGGATCACTGGATATGATCAGGCTTCCCTCGACCCGCTGGATTTCGTTGAAGCACCGATACCCGCAACAAGAAAGCTCCTTGAGAAGCAGCATAAAACCATAGATTATTACGATCTTGTGGAACACAATGAGGCTTTCTCCATAGCTTCAGTGATAGTTAGAAATGAGCTCAAGATAGACAATGACAGATTCAATGTGAACGGCGGTGCCGTTGCCATAGGACACCCAATCGGAAACAGCGGCGCTAGGATCATAGTGACTCTGATAAACGCATTGAAACACAGGCATATGAAGACTGGCTTGGCGACATTATGCCATGGCGGAGGCGGTGCACACACGCTTACGCTTGAAATGGTTGAATGAAAACCGCCAGGAACCTTATTCTTTAAGGATCATGTTCACATTTAGTTTCTATTTTTCATATATTTAGAGACATCGACGTAAATTATCATCTCTATCGGGAAGCCATAATGGCACAGTAATATATTGATTTCATCCTCATGATTTTCAATATTATCTATATGAAACTCAAGTGAAATATTCTTATACATACATCATTTTATACTTCCCATGGAAGCTAATGTCAATGAGCATATCACCAGATCACAGGCACACACCATAGTTGCCACGTATCTGGGATGGTCCCTAGATGCCTTCGACTTCTTTCTCATCACGTTCGTGATGCTGGCCATAGCGAAGACGTTCAATGTTGCACTGGTTGTGATAACGCTCAGTATCACCCTCACGCTGAGTATGAGGTTCCTTGGATCGCTCTTCTTCGGCCCGGTCGGAGACAAATATGGAAGAAAGATTACCATGGTGATCAGCCTTATTTTTCTGGCCTTCTTTGATACGCTTGTTGCCTTCTCGCCAACTATAACTGTCTTTCTCATACTGAGAGCCCTATATGGCTTTGGCATGGGAGGCGAGTGGGGTTCAGGCTTCGCACTTGCCATGGAGTCCCTTCCGACAAAGGCACGCGGATGGGTTTCCGGACTCATTCAGGGTGGATATCCAACCGGATATCTTCTGGCGGCGATCGTATACCTGTTCATCTATCCGAGATTTGGCTGGAGGCCTATGTTCTATTTTGCCGCCCTGCCTGCCATTGCTGTGATCTACATAATGATAACAACGAAGGAGAGCCCCGTATACAACGAGTTCAAGAAGCGGGCTTCATTCAGGCAGACATTCACCACCATCGGAAAACACTGGAAGCTCTTCATCTATCTATCAATCCTGCTGATCGGTATGAACTTTGTTTCGCATTCCACCCAGGATCTCTATCCTACCTTCCTTGAACATCAGCTACACTTCAGTACAACATATGTGGCATCCATAGCCATAGCCTACAACGCTGCCGCCATAGTTGGTGGTGTCATATCGGGAATAATATCCCAGAATACCAGACTCGGAAGAAGGTGGAACGCCATAGCCTTCCTGCTGGTGGGTATAGCCATATCACCTCTCTGGGCATTTCCAGAGATATTCGGAAGATCCTCTCTGCTTTATATGGCCTTTCTGGCTCCTGTCATCATGCAGTTCATCGTTCAGGGTGCATGGGCAATGCCTGGCGTATACATGAACGAGAGGTCTCCAGCGGAGGCAAGAGCAACAATACCTGGAGTGGCCTATATGATAGGCGTCATGGTGGCGTCTACCGCGTCCACAATAGAGGTGCTCGTGTCATCCATGTTCCACGACAACTACTCCTACTCAATGCTTCTGCTCGTGCTGATAATCTTTCCGTTGACCGCAGTGATGTGGTTCTTGGGAAAAGAGAGCAAGAACGCTAGACTTGATGCAACTGCCGCCTGATGCGGTATTTTTATATATGAACTTTTTTTTAATTTTTAAGTTCTTGTCATTTCGAAAGCACGAAACAGTATACATCAACGCCATTCATATCGAAGATGCTTTCTATGTGCCATCCCGTACCATCGACAATCTCTTCAAGTTTTACTCTATCCACCAGAAGATACCTAAACCAGCCGGTACGGTAGCGCTCATACGTGATCCTGATCTCAAGTTCGCCGGGATAGCCTGATTCCGCATGAAAGCCTGCACTGATTGGATCAGTTGTTTCCGCTATGATCTTTGCACCCTCTGACGATTCTGAATAGAACCGCCGGAGGAATTCATGGGCTTCTCTGATAGTTCGCAGCAATCCAAAATTGTTGCCCAACAGGATCATGGTTTCCCACCCTCCATCGATTTCATCTATTCCCGCAAGCTTAACGTTCTTCAGGCCCCGATCCCTCATCACCTCCACGGCAAGAGGCGATACATCGAAAGCGGTCACGTCAAATCCATGGTTCTGAAGATAGAGCGAGTGCCTTCCTGCCCCGGCACCTACGTCTATAATGCGACCTCCAGCATACCTTATCGCTTCCCTCTCCATGGCTGGCCAATCATCGTAGTCTCTGAAGTAGTATGATATCGATGTCACATCTATCTTGCCATCCTTTGTTTCAACCATCTCATAGCTACATTTTCCAAGGTGATAGTCTTTCAGGGCATGACCAAACGCATCCTCTGAATCATCCATCATCGTTAAGATCAAAGCATGACTCAAAATGATTTCCATTCATCGGGATTTGGCTATAATTATGAAGACAAGATTGAATCTTGCATTTCATTCAACCGATGATCCTTTCGTGTAGAGCATTTTCAGCAGCCTATTTAGCGATGATCAAAAATGTGGTGTAATCGCTGATATGAAACTCTATTTATAAAAAGATGGCATTAAGCAAACATGATAAACGTAGGTCTCTACTACAGGGTAAAAAAAGGACACGAGGAAGAGTTCGAGAGGACCTTCAACAGCGTTATGGCCATGCTGAAGAGTTCCAGCATGGGCATAAAGGAGGTAAAGCTTTACAGGGACGTAAATGACCCTCAGCAGTACATGATATTTACTGAGTGGGAGAGCCTGGATAAATTCAAGGAATTTGTTTCCAGCAGACCATTCAAGGAGACGACGGAATACGGAAAATCAATTCTGGAAGAGATGCCAAAGAACAGAATATTCATGAACGAAACCTCAATATGATGGTTTCGTTCTCGATCTTATTTTCAGATATATGAAATAGCCTATGTAGGCAAGACATGCTGCAAACACCGCGTCTATTATCACCTGATCCAGTATCACGCTGAAGCTGTGTACAGCCGATGACCAGTATGGCCCTGCTTTCATGCCAATGTAGACCAGCAGCGTTGACCATATAATCGACCCAAGAAATGTCATAAGAGCGAAGACCCATACCTTCATCTTCAGCATGCCCGCCGGTATTGATATGAGGCTCCTGACGCCCGGTATGAACCTAGCAAAGAACACGGAGCTTGCCCCCCACCTGTCAAGCCAGTTTTCTGCCTTTACAAGGGAATCCTCTTTCACGTAGAACAGAGCGAGGATCTTCACTATTATTGGACGGCCTATAAAAAGACCAAGGTAGTAATCAATGAATGAACCAACCATTGAGGCCACTATCGCGTCTGCAACTATCATTGGAAATGAGAAGGTATGCATGTAAACCAAGTATCCAGACAGCGGCAGTATTACCTCACTTGGGACCGGAACAAAGGTGCTCTCCAGCGTCATAAGGCCGAAAACACCGAGATATCCTGACTTTGAGACAATCGATACCGAGAAGCTGAACAGCGAACCAATGCTTATGTCTGATAGGATCTTTTCAAATGGCAGCTCAACAATTTCGAATATCTCAGTTGCCGTAATCGCAACAAGGATAAGCGAAATTATTACACCATAAAGATTGAAGTAACCGTCAAATTTCATACCACTCTTTTCCATATTCCTGAAGACCGATTGGAATATACGATATAAAAATTTGTGTGGACAGATCTGACCACATATTTCGTATAAATTTCATAAAACCAGTTTTTCTTCCTCCACGTGTCTGCTCTTCACACCTAGGTCTGCGGTGTTTATGCGCATGCCATCATACAACTTTGCCTTCTCCTCCCCATCGTATAGAGCTGTGGCAACGCGGCCAATGGCATCCCCTTTCATGATGCCACTTCCACTTGTTCCTGTTGCCACTATCAGGTTCAGGGTTCTGAATATGTATGGATTACCATCGATCGTATTATACGAATAATAACCTGCCCACATTCCCGTAACCGATGCAGATGCCACCGGTTTCATGTATGCCTGGAGAACCTGATACACGTTGTATGTGTAGAAATGTGGCTCCGGCTGCGGATCCTCAACGAACGAGAAGTCCCGCCCTATATCATCGGCTACTCCGGCCCAGAAAGTCCTTTCCGCAGGGGAAGGCCTTATGTACACGCCCTTTGGGAATACGGTGAATGGAAATGATTCTGTTGACAGTACCTTTCTGCCGACAATGGCCTCTATGAATTCGTTCCTTATCTTGAATAGCTGCCTCTTCTTGGGTCTTATATGGCTGTCTATTCCCACAGGATCGGTCAGAAAATTAGTCCAGACATCCGTTGCAAGCACGAAGGTATCGGCGCTTATCTCACCCCTGTCCGTGTTGATGCTCCCTATGGTCTTGTCCTGCCATATGAACGGTTCACCGGGATAGTCAAGCGGCTTCTCCGGAACAAGGTTCAGAGACTGCACATTGGTACCGAAGAGAAAATCTATGTTTCTGTTCACGCACTGGTTGTAATAAAAAGCCGCTATCTTATCCGGTTCCATTATGCCTGCATTATGCGCGAGATAGGCCTTCCTTATATCATCCAGCCCCATAACGTCCTTGACATCGGCATCTGGTCTGACTGATATCCCAAGATCTGCTAGTCTGTCCAGGCCTATCTCCTCTATCTTCGTCTTCCTGCCGATCTCTTCCATAGTCTCAGATGCAGATTCATTATCCATCAGGAAGAGATAACCAACATGCTTCATGCCAAGATCTATTCCCAGTATCCTCTGAACATGATCGTAGAACCTTATGGAAGAGGAAGAGAGCTTGAAGCTTGTATCAGATGAGAAGACATCCCTGAAACCTGCAGCGCTCTTGCCGGTATTGCCCTGTGCGTAGGTGTGAAACTTGTCTATGACGGCTATCTTTAGATCGCTGTGCTTCTCCGACAGGTGGAAAGCTGTGGAAAGACCGACGATCCCTGAACCTATGATGGCAACATCATACTTCATGTCCAGGGAATCGAACCTCAGGATAAACACTTTATTTTTCACCCCTGCGCTATCCGTTACAATCAACGCTTCGCATGCCATCGACATTTCATTTCGTTCAACGCAACCAGCATAGAAATAAGGAACCAGGGAAGGACTATTCTGCATGGACATGAAACAGCAATTTAGATATACCATATCTGGATAGGATTGAACAGCGCATGGGGTATACCAGGATAGAACCTTAGCGCTGCAATATTGATCTGGGGTGTCTGATGGAGAAGATTCTGTTCCCTTTCAGTGCGGTTGTTGATGAGGACGATCTTAAGATGGCGCTTATTTTGAACGCAATCGATCAGCGTATAGGTGGAGTCCTCATAATGGGGCCTAAGGGGGTGGCAAAATCCACCATAGCGAGAGCTCTAACGGACCTGCTCCCCGACATAGATGTGATCAAGGACTGTCCCTTCAAGTGCGATCCGCATGATCCTGGATCCATGTGCGATGAATGCCTGAAGAAGTACAGGGAGGGTTCAATCGTATCGGAGAGGAGGAAGATACCCTTCGTGAACATGCCCGTGACAGCAACGCTGGACAGGGTGGTAGGAAGCCTCGATCTGAAGAGGGCCATAGATGAGGGCCTCCGTGCGCTGCAGCCTGGGCTGCTGGCAGAGGCAAACCGGGGAATAATATACATAGATGAGGTAAATCTCCTTGATGATTCGGTTGTTGATTCAATTCTCGATTCAGCTGCCTCTGGTATAAACGTTGTGGAGAGGGAGGGTATAAGCGTGACTCATCCTGCCAGGTTCATATTGATTGGAACAATGAACCCAGAAGAGGGTGATCTGAGGCCTCAGCTGAAGGATCGTTTCGGCCTGTCCGTCACAGCAACGCAACCGTCCGATCCAGATGAACTCATAGAGATATCCAACAGGGTTGAGGAATTCGACAGGGACCCCCTGGCTTTCCGAAGGAAATACGAGGGTATCCAGAATGAGATAAGGGAGAGGATAATCAGGGCAAGATCGATCCTGAAGCGCGTGAACATCGATGGTGAACTCAAGCGTTTCATCGCAGATGTTGTTCTTAAGCTGCAGGCTGGAAACAGGGCAATGATCACTGCAGTCAAGGCTTCCAAGGCAATAGCAGCATACAACGGGAGAGACTACGTGATCCTGGACGATGTAAAGGAGGCCCTAAACCTCGTACTGAAGCACCGGGTGAAGGACAGTGCCATGATAAAGGGCACGATAGAAAGGGAGTCAAGGGATCTGTCAACGAGCTCCATAGAGGCCGGGCCGAACAGCGGATACGAGGAGGGCCAGGAATCCAGCGGCAGGAAAGATGTGAGGTCGGAACGCGGCGACAGTGAGGAGAGGAGCGCTGAGGTCTCGGCTGCATTCGAAGAGGACTCCAACAGGAGCGGGAGAACGGGTTCATCAGACATGTTCAGGGTCATCGATCATAACAGGCCTGGAGAACACTTCGATTATAGATCCAGCCTTATCCGTATGATAATGAACGGGCATAGGAGGATGAGGTACGATGATCTTGCCTTTGTGGCGTCCAGATCAAGGGCATCGATACCCGTTATACTTGCGGTTGACGCCAGCAGGTCCATGGAGACCATGCACAGGATAGCACTGGCAAGGGGTATAGCCAGATCGTTCCTGCAATCGGCCTACAGAATGCGCGTTAAACTCTCGTATATAACCTTCTATGGGAATGAGAGCCACCTCATGGTTGAACCGACCAGAAACCTGGAACTCATAGAGAGGGAGATATCCAGAACAGTTCCGCAAGGCAAGACACCCATACCGGCTGCACTGAAGATGATGTACGATATCTCCGGCAGGTATAGGCAGAGGACAGTATCCATAATGATCACCGATGGCCGTGCAAATGTACCGCTGGGCAGCGATGTATCACGTGATATCAAGGAGTGGTCAACGAAACTGGGTACTAGAAGCGATCTGTTCCTGATCTCATCCACAATGGGCAGCGAGAAATTCATGCCATCGTACAATGAGGAAATATGCAGGTATTCCGGAGGACGCCTCATAGAGATGGATGGACAGGGCAGGATTGGCCTTTACTCTGGTTACAGGAGATTCTGAAATGGATGATGGTATCTCGAGATAACATTTTTAACTCGCCGTTTATGTCCAGTGGATGTTGAAGAACAGAAGCGTTGTTTCAATCGAAGATGTGGACAGCGATGATCTCAACGATCTCTTCGATCTCTCGGATTCAATGTTAAGGACGATCGAGAAGGGGGGAAGCACCGATCTTCTCAGAAACAAGATAATGGCCACGCTTTTCTATGAACCCAGTACGAGGACGAGGTTATCGTTCGAGAGCGCAATGCACCGGCTTGGAGGGTCAGTCATAACGGTCTCGGATGTGAAGACGAGCTCAGTGGCAAAGGGAGAGACGCTGGCTGATACCATAAGGATGGCTTCATCATACTCTGACATAATAGTGATAAGGCACCCGCTGGAAGGGGCTGCAAGGCTGGCATCCAAGTTTGCCAACAGGCCTGTGATAAATGCAGGCGACGGATCCGGTCAGCACCCTACCCAGACCATTCTCGATCTTTACACGATGAGAAAGGAGACCGGATCCATTGACGGAAAGGTCGTCACGATGGTCGGCGATCTCCGCTATGGAAGAACCATACACTCGCTGATCATAGCGCTCTCAAAATACGATGTCAAGATAAATCTCGTGAGCCCGCAGATCCTAAGGCTCCCGGAGTACGTTTACACGAAGATCGGCGACAGGAGCAGGATAAAGGAGTACGATGATCTCTCGAGCGTCATAGCCGACACCGACGTACTGTACGTCACAAGGATACAGAAAGAGAGGTTCACCGATCAGAACGAGTACCAAAGCGTAATAGGTTCTTACTCTGTTGACGGGGATCTCGTGTCAAAGATGAAGAAAGATGCCATAATAATGCACCCACTTCCAAGAGTCGATGAGATCAGGCCGGAGGTGGACGAGCTCCCGCAGGCAAGGTACTTCAAACAGGCATATTACGGCGTACCCGTAAGGATGGCCCTCATATACCGCATACTGGGTGATTGAAATGGAAAAGACATTGAGGATATCAAAGATAAGGGATGGAACGGTTATAGATCACGTACCGTCAGGTAAGGGGATACGAGTCATAGGTATTCTAGGTGTGCACGAGGATGTCAATTACACGGTCAGCCTTGCGATACATGTCCCCAGCAGCAAGATGGGCTTCAAGGACGTAATAAAGATAGAGAACAGATTCCTTGACAGAAACGAACTGGACATGATATCACTGATAGCACCGAACGCCACCATAAGCATAATCAAAAACTATGAGATAAGCGAGAAATTCCAGGTAGAACTGCCCTCAAGGCTCATCGGTGTGCTGAAGTGCAGGAACCAGAACTGCATAACAAACACGCATGAACCTGTTGAGTCTGAGTTCGAGATCGTCTCGAAACATCCCCTCGTGATCAGGTGCGTGTACTGTGAGAGAACGATGGGTGAGAAGGACATCTTCAGCTGAGATCAGCAGATATATCTCCTTATTTTTTCAACAAGATCCTCGAAATCTGAATTGCCGGAGATGGTGGGATGTATTCCCGCCTCCTCCAGGGTTTTGCTCGTAACGCTTCCTATTGAGAAAACCGGCCTGCCTGAAGCCCTTATGGCGGGGATGGAGATCCTCGCCTCCATCGAGGAAGTGACTATGATGCCCAGGCATCCTTCGTCCATGAGATATGCTGCGATGTCGATGCCTGTTGGCACGACCCGGTAGTTTCTGATATCTATGAAATCGATACGTCCGCGGATCCTTTCATTTACTATCTCATTGGCGTTTTCACTCCTTATCAGCGCCACCTTCACGTTGCGGCACCGAGACAGGATCAGATCTGCCAGCCCCTCCGAATCCATCCTCTCTGGATATTCACAATCATATCCGTTCTTTCTGATCTCTTCGCATGTGGATCTTCCTATACCGAGATATCCGAAATTTTTCCTCGAAGCCCTTTCGAAGAAAAGCCTTGCCCCATAGGAGCTGGTAAACGCCAAACATTCCACATCTTGACCAATGACGCTGTCGTAGTCAATATCGATCGGCTCCAGCCGAGTGACCGGTACGTTGAGAACGCTGAAACAGCCGCCGTCCACAGTATTTGCCTTTTCCTCAGGCCTTGTGGATAAAACATACTTTCTCATATATTGTACCCATACTCCTCTGGAATATTGCCCTTTATATACGAGACCACATCATCTATATCATCCAGGCCGTCCACGTGCTGATCAAACATCATCATATCGGAACCGTCCATGGAGAAGAACTGTGCTAGAATGCGCATTCCATTCTCTGTATGCCTGCTCAGAATGCCAACTGGAGTCGAGCATCCGAGCCTGAGACGTTGTGTTATCAGCCGCTCGGCCATCATATCCATAAATGTTGCCTTATCGCTGATGCCTGAAAGTATCTCCGAAACATCGGATCCACGTTTTGAGACCACGGCTATGATGCCCTGGTTTGGGGCCGGAACGAACCTCTCTGGATCCATTGGCCAGTACTTGACCTTGAGATCAAGCCTCTCTATGGCCGCAAGCGCCATGACCATGCCGGCCATGCCCTCTGTCCTCATCTTCTCGATCCTCGTGTCTATGTTTCCGCGTAAGTTGACGACGCGCAAATCGCTCCTCTGGTATAGGATCTGATACCTTCGCCTTAAACTGGATGTGCCTATAACCGAACCGGCTGGTAGGTCCTGGATCGGTCTGTCAGATACCATGGCGTCCTCATATCTGCCGCGCGGCATCACGGCTGATATACTGAGCCTCTCATCGATCTCATATGGTATATCCTTCGCGCTGTGGACTGCAGCGTCAATCTCGTCGGACAGTATAATGGCATTGAGCCTGTCCACAAACACGCCGGTCTTTCCTATGGAATACAGTGGTGATTTCAGATCAGAATCACCCTCTGAGGTATATCTGACTATCTCCACATCGTATCCGGCGGTTCTGATCGCAGAAGCCACCATCTCAGCCTGCCGTACGGCCAGCCTGCTCGGCCTGGTACCCAGCCTTATCGTCCTCATCCCATGACCTCTCCAACAGATGCATCCAGCGCCTCTATGGTCTTCTCTATATCATCATCAGAATGCGAGAAGCTCACGAAGTTTGTTTCGAACTGGGACGGCGGGATGTACACGCCATGACCCATCAGGGCCTTGAATATCCTGAAGTAGAGATCCCTGTCAGCCTTCATCACCTCATCGTAGTTCGCTGCGCTGTTAGCAAAGAAGAACTGGAACATGGTACCATATCCGTTAATTACATGCCTTATCCTGTGTTTGGTCAGCACCTCGTCTATGCCTTCCATCAGCTTCTTCGTTCTGTTTATGATCGATGAATAGTCCATGCCCTGGAGCTTCTTGAGCGCGGCATAGCCGGCAGCCATCGTGACCGGGTTTCCTGAGAATGTCCCGCTCTGATAGACGTCGCCTGAAGGTGACACTCTCTTCATTATATCCGATGATCCGCCGAAAAGCCCTATGGGCATGCCTCCGCCTATTATCTTCCCCATGGTGGTCAGATCCGGTCTGATCCCAATAATATCCTGATACGGTGAGAAGGCAAAGCGATATCCCGTTATGACCTCGTCAAAGATCAGAAGAGACCCGTTTCTCTCTGTTATCTCGCGCAGGAATTCAATGAAACCTGGATCTGGAAGTATAACGCCTACATTGCCCATTATCGGTTCCGTTATGACCGCAGCGATCCTGTTTCCGTACTGGTTGAATATGCTCTTTATGTTCTCTTCATCGTTGTATCTTCCCACCACAACAGTTCTGGCGACTTCCTCCGGTACACCCGGTGAAGACGGGGAACCGAAGGTCAACGTGCCACTTCCAGATTTTATGAGTGCGTAATCGTGAGCGCCGTGGAACCCCCCTTCCATCTTCACTATTATATTTCTTCCTGTGTAGGCTCTGGCAAGCCTTATAGCATGCATGGTTGCCTCGGTTCCGGAGTTTGCGAATCTCATCATCTCTATGTTTCTGGATGACCTCCTTATGAGGTCTCCTAGCCTTATCTCAGACTCCGACGGTGCACCGTAGATCAGACCCTTCTCTGCCTGATCAATGACCGCATGCACGACATCCGGATCGGCATGCCCAAGGATGGACGGACCATAGGCCAGGCAGTAGTCTATGTATTCATTTCCGTCAACATCGTATATCCTCGATCCCCTTGCATGATCAACATAGAACGGATAATCCCTGAAGTATCTGACGGGGGAATTCACACCCATCGGGAAAAGAGACGAACCTGCCTGAAAGAGATCTTTTGAACCCATGGCCGATCATCGCAATTATCGATTTAACTCATTTGTATTGCAATGTATCCATACCCTAGGGATCATTACATCGGTTGGCGATAATATATTTAAAGGAAGGTTAGGTGTTCTGAGAAGGCTGTAGGTCTCAACAGCCTCAGCGATGAGATACACGCTATTCCTCCAATGGAAATATTTTTAAAGTGTGTATCCTCCACGATAACCAAGCGGTGTGATACCTAGGTAGTGCTGGTGCAGCCAGAATTAACGCCTGTGGATAACGCAACCTCGCTAAACCTAGTTCCAGACGTGGATCGAAATAGAGTTTCCGATGAAGGGAAACTGTGATCCGGTCGTATTTGGATCGAGTTTGGTGGATGAAGCAGGAAGATCCGAAGCTTCAGCGAGGAGCAGCTCACTGCACGGCATGGCATAATTTCTCCGCAAACGGTGACTATGCAAGATGAAGGAAACAGTTAGGAAGAGGCTAATCTGCATAAGCGGCATCCCAGGTACGGGAAAGAGTACGGTATGCAGCATCATCGGAAATATGGGATACCTGTGCGTAGAGGGAAATACCCTTGCAGCCAGATACGGATGCCTTTCAGGCGATGAGGTTGATGTGGACTGCCTCTCAGACGGTTTGTTGAGAGATGGTTTCTCAGGCATCGTGGCTGCGCATTACTCACATCTCCTGCCATGCGATATCGTCGTAATACTGGAAGCTGATGAAGCAGTACTCAGGAAAAGGATGGCTGAACGCGCCTACCCTCCTGAGAAGATCCAGGAGAACTTAGATGCGCAGAGATCGGATATCATATACTCGGAGAGCCTTGATAGGCTGCCTGCCACAAGGATATTCCGGATCAGGAATACGGATCTGCAAGCAACCATATCAAAGATCCTCGGAATAATCCAAGATAAGGTCTAATTTCATGATAAAAGGCCGAATCAATTTGAAATGTCAATATTATCGTGTATTCTCTTCACGGAAATAATATATTGAAGTCCATGTTCATGGATAAGCTGTGCGGAAATGCTGGACTCTTACAGAAACAAGGTTGACGCAATCCTGACGCCGATTTCGAAGGCCTTCATTGGGTGGAACCCGAACACAGTGTCGCTCCTCTCTCTCATTTTAGCCGGTATAGGAGGACTGGTCTATTTTTTTGGTTATCCTGCCATCACGCTTGTAATGGTTATACTATCCGCGCTGTTTGACGCCGTTGATGGCAAACTGGCCAGGATCAAGGGCGTTTCTTCCAAGCTCGGGGATTTCATAGACCACAGCTTCGACCGCTTCGCAGACGTCTTCCTCATACTGGGCTTTGCCTTTAGCAGATATGGCAATGTCTATCTGGGTCTCTTCGCCCTCATCGGGGTACTGATGACCAGCTATTTGGGAACGCAGGCACAGGCCCTGGGACTGAACCGTCTGTACGCGGGCATAATGGGCCGTGCTGACAGGCTCGTCATAATGATTATCTTCGTAATAATTCAGATATTTGTTGCAACCTTCTACCATATACCGCAGATGAACCTGACACCCACAAATCTTATGTTAATAATATTCGGTGTATTCGGTACAGCCACAGTGATACAGCGGTTCTTCATAATATATAGGAGGCTCTCCGGAAACTGAGATCTTCATCCCAGTTTCTCCTGGAGGTCCTTTATTTTGGACACATACTGATCGGCGTAGTGCCTTGCCGCCGCCATATCTGTCGATTCCGCGTATATTCTGAGTATCCTCTCTGTACCGGACGGCCTTATAAGTATCCAACCGTCCTCCTTCATGATCTTGATGCCGTCGGTTGTGTCGACCTTTTCGCCCCTGCGCAGTTCTCTCTCCAGCAGGGTCCAGTCAACCGTCCTTTCGACCTGCCGCTTGTCCAGGAAGTACTGTGGAAGTTCGCGCACGAGCTCCGATATCTTCCTGTTGCTCCTCGCCATGAGATCGAGCATCAACGATAGAGTCATCGCTCCGTCTCTGCAGTACTGATGCTTTCCGTATATGACACCTCCATTCTCCTCTCCGCCTATGACCGCCCCGTTCTGTATCATCGTCCTCGCAACTATTGGCGCACCGACCTTTGTCCTTATGAGTGTTGCGCCCACGGATGCACACACGTCAGATATGGCGTCAGATGAACTGACGGGCGTCACCACTATGTCCCCCGCAGACGCGACGTTCTTTACCAGGAGGGCCAGACTCCTGTCTCCATCTATGAACTCCCCCCTTTCATCGATGAACACCACTCTGTCGGCATCGCCATCATGCGCTATTCCCAGGTCGAAGTTTCCATCAGCCATCAGAGACATCAAATCTCTGAGGTTCTCCGGTTTCGGCTCGGCGTTCCTGGAGGTGAATCTGCCGTCCGGATTTGCATTCAGCGTAACAACAGTACAGCCCAGTTTTTCAAGAAGTCTTGGGGTCGAGAAATAGGCAGCGCCGTTGCCGGTATCCGCAAGTATCCTGAATTTCCTCTCCCTTATCCTCTTAACGTCAACCCTGGACAAGACGGCATTTATATACTGATCGATGGCGTCATCCACATGGCGCAATCGTCCCACCCCTTCCCATTTGACCATGTTGAAAGAATTGCCGCCGTATATGCCCTCTATCTTCTCCTCAGATGGCCTTTCTATCTCAGTGCCATCCCTGTCTATTACCTTGATGCCGTTATACTGGGGCGGATTGTGGGACGCGGTTATCATGACGCCATATATACCATGGGTCTTGCAGTAATACTGAAGGGCGGGGGTGGGCAGTATACCAAGGTCAATTATGTCATGTCCGGTCGCCATGAGGCCTGCATTAACCGATGACATTATCATGTCACCGCTGATCCTTGTATCCCTTCCCACGGCCACTTCACCTGAAACGAACATTCCTATGCTCTTGCCCACACGCAACGCAAAATCAGGCGTGAGATCTTCGTTTGGTATTCCCCTTATTCCATTGGTGCCGAAGAGCCTCTGATCAGCCATGATCAAGAATAACGCCATCCCCTATAAAATGATTGGGCGCTGATACGCTGTTCCATTGTATCGGTTGATGTGTTCTGTTCCGAGCTCATACACTCGCTAGAAACAGCCTTGGATACAGCATTCCCTATCCGTGTCAAGGATGAGAGATGCCGTAACCTAATATAGGAGAATGATATCTGCGAGTATGGTATATAAGGAAACCTGTACATCATGCGGTGTTGGACTCATAGATGAAGGTTATTCGGTATTCCTGTGCCCGAACTGTGGAAATGAGGTAATAGGAAGGTGCAAAACTTGCAGAGAGCATTCCACGCCATATGTCTGTGAAAACTGCGGTTTTCAGGGGCCGTGATCTAGATGGGAGACGTCCTCGTTTCGCTCAAGATCCTCCCCAAGGATACGGATGTTGATATCTCGGCTCTCGAGGATCAGGTAAAGAAGAGCATAGCTGGCCTCTGCACCATAAACAGGATGGAAGAGGTGGACATCGGCTTCGGCCTGAAATACGTAAAGCTGGAGATAATCGTGCAGGACAGGGAAGGTGAGATCGACAGCGTTGAGAATAAGATATCGGCAATAGACGGGGTTGGCGAGATAAGCACTGAAAATGTTTCTCTAATATGAATCTGATTCTTTTCATTTTCATATCTCTTCTGACACTAATAGCATTTGGTTTTTCCTACATCGGTATCCACAAGGATCGAGATGAAGCGTGCAATGGATCAGTATCCTACAGGATTCTCGTCATAATACCATGCAGAGGTTTAGATTATGGTTTTGAGGAAAACCTGAGATCCATAATAGATCAGGATATTCAGGCAGACTACGTTACGGTTGTTGATTCAGATTCAGACCCTTCTCTGCAGTATATAAAGAAGGTCGGAGTTCCATATATGCTGTCAAACTACGAATGCAGCACCTGCAGCGGAAAGGTCAGAGCAATATCCACCGCATTGAAGGCGCATCCAGATTACGATGTCTATGTGATAGCGGACTCCGACATCAGGGTGAAACGTGACTGGCTCAGACACCTAGTATGCCTGCTTTCTGATGATCATGTTGGCATCTCCACAACCTTCCCTTATTTCCATCCGGTGGGCGGCTTGGCGTCAAGCGTGAAGGCGGTCTGGGGCACCGTTGGCCAGTCCCTCATGGAGTCAAGGATCACGAGATTTGGCTGGGGCGGATCGCTGGCATTCAGGCGTAACCTCCTTGATTCGTCCATGCCATTCTTCTCAGAGAGCGTTTCTGACGACTCTGCACTCACGGCAATATGCAAATCAAAGGGGCTGAGGATCGCCTATGTTAGGGAGTCCAGGCCGGTTGTGTACAGCCCCGAGAGCTGGCCTCAGTTCTGGGAATGGTCAAACAGGCAGACGGCACTATCCATAAGCGCATCGCCGAAGGTCTTCCGCTACGGTGTGGTATTTTATTCTCTGGACATACTCCTGTTCATCTCGGCAATAGTGCTGGCCACGCTGAATCCGGTATTCCTTTACCTTCTGACTCCGAAGGTGATCGGCATCTACAGGATGTACGATCGTGCGGTAATAAAGAGACCGTCCTTCGCCGTCATATTTATGGCCATACCATTCATATACATGGCCAATCTGCTGACTGCGCATGGGATGAAACACATAACATGGCGTGGGAATACCTACGAGCTTCAAAAATTTGCGGAAAAATGATCCGGTGAAATCAGAAAACGAAGAGAACAACGAATACCAGGGCTATTGCTATGGATACTATGTAAACGTATAGATCCCATGTGAAGACTTTGTAGCCGTCAAGCGGAGGTATGGGCAGCAGGTTGAAGAACCCAAACCAGAAGTTCATCTCAGCCACATACCTGAATATGGCTGCGGCAACGGGGATCAGCGTGAAGAACGCTATGCCGTAGAACAGTATGCCAAGGAATATGTTCATGGCTGGCCCGGCCAGGGCCGTCTTTCCAATCTGA
Source organism: Thermoplasma sp. (assembly GCF_008709555.1). Lineage (GTDB taxonomy): Archaea > Thermoplasmatota > Thermoplasmata > Thermoplasmatales > Thermoplasmataceae > Thermoplasma. The sequence continues at coordinate 86,370 of NZ_VYIJ01000001.1, read as the reverse complement.
TCCTTCCGGTATATGCCACCTATATTCACCGCTCCAGGAGCCGCGAATATGAACCCGAATATGGACGTTACGAGGGCAAGAAACAGGCCGGCCGGCCACATCTTGAAGTACGCTATGCCCCCATAGGATCTGGCCACGTATCTGTGGGAGAGCTCGTGCATGAGAAAAGCCGTCACTGCCACAAGAAACGAGACTGCTAGTATGAAAAACGGGCCGTATGGCGAGGCGAACCTATTTGCTATAGCAAAAGCTGCAGTAAGCGCGATCACCGATACCGCTATGTCCTTCTCCTCATTCGAAATATCATGTCTGTACATTCTGGTATCCTCTCTCCTTCATATGCTTCATCATTCTAACAACGGCCGCCGCAGTTTTTATGCCAACGCCGTATTTTCTTATTATCTCGATCTCGTTCTCCTCGACTTTGTCTGCCATCGCTTTCTCGGCCATCTCCCTGATCTCTTCGGTTTCAGCATGTTCTCCTCTTATGGCCATTCTGATGTATACGTAGAGGTTCTTGGCCATCACAGGATCCCTTGGATCAAGGTGACCGAATATGGTATGGATGTATATTTCATCTGAGGAATGTATCTTCTCCTTCTCCGCTATCCTCCTTATCACGCTGGACGATATCCTTTCGAGATATTCAGTATTAGGCGAACCCAGATATTTATCGTCATCAAAGAAGGCTTTGATATCATTGGTAAAGTCATCTGGGACATCTGCCCTGGAGATCATCTCACCCAGTGATAACTTTCTTCCCTGCTTGAACTCAATGGTGAGTATACGGGACGTGTATTTCGAGAGTCTGTCAAGATAGCGCTTCTCGTTTATTGCCTGCATGAGAGAATTCTTCACGCTCTCCGGCAGGCTGTACTGCGACAGTGTTTCCTCAGCCTGATCAACATCGTCCTCGGCGAGGTAGGATCTCACGACGAATGGTATGATGCTGGAATCAGCATCCTTCCTCTTCCTGAACATCTTTAAAATATCGCCATATCTCTTCATATCGTAGAGTATGCCGTATATCCTGCGGTACACCTCCACACATGCATTCCCGCTGCAGTGCGATGCGAGATCCTCCGCCACCTGAAGCGCCCTCTCGCTGTCGCCAGTTATCCTCAAGAGATCCACGTAGGATATGCCGGCATCAGCGTCTCCGTAATTCTCGTAGAGGTATGACGCTATCCTGAGGGCATCCTGGTATCTCCCCTCATTTTTGAATTTCTCCATTATTACCTTCCCGGCAACGAGGTCGCCAGATTCCTCATAGTATTTAAGGAAGGCCTCCCTGATGTCATCGTAGGACCAACCGACCCTTGCTATATATTTTATATCATCCGGCGATTTTTCGCCCTTCGAATTCAGATATTCTACTACCCTGTCCGTCTTTCCCATTCTGATATAGAATTTTATCGTGACCGGCATCACCGATGGCAACCTTGAGATAATATCATCGGCCTCTGCATAGTTTCCGGCCTCTATCAGGCAGTCTATGTACTCTGGAAACTGAACCGGATTTGCACCCCTGCTTATCATCACACGGTAGACGGCTATGGCATCTTCAAAATTCCTTCTCCTGTAGAGCGAGTGGGCTGCCTCTCTGAGGTCATCCATGCTTCCGAATTTATCCATGTGATGCAGCAAAAAATCTGCGGCCGAGTCCTCGTTTATACTTCTCAGTATGGAGAAATGCGCGCGCAGATCCTCATCGTCCTTGGATTCCTTTATCAGGGAAGCAGACACATTGATGGCTTCCTCCTTCTTTCCAGTGCGGAAGAGATAATCCCTCTCCAGCCGCATGACCTCATGATCCTGCAAATTCTTCTGGTGGAGCAGCGATATTATTCCCGACATTATGTTATGGTTGTCGAGGTATTTCTCGCGTATTATCCTGTATGGTACGGCGTTCCTGTCAAGATCGAGTATGGCCGAAATGTCGTCAACAACGGAATCCTCATCGATCGTTATTGAGAGAAGGTAAAAATCAACGTTTGGAAACGCCTCCTTGGCCCTTCGTACCAGCTTGATCGCGTCCTTTGACCTATTCATAACATACATGAGCCTGGCATATTCATAGTCAAGAAATGGATCGTCCTTTGTCCCCTCATACCTGTTGATCATCCTGTATGCATCATCGTAAAGACCGGCGGTTATGAATGTATCTATGGCAGGATACAAGTACCTAGGGTGATCCTCGAAGACCTTGATGTTTTCCTTGGTGTATATGCCCTGCATGGACACCATTATGTCGTAGACCTCTTCCAGGCACTTTGTGGATAGAGCCGTCTTTATCTTATCGGGCACAGTGTGCATCTTTCTGAATACGGATTCTGCCGCAATGAACGCCATGGACCTGGAGCATGACTTTGATGCATACTCCAGGATGTAGTCAACGCCCCTGATCTCCTTTCCAAGCAGCCGGTCAAGGGACACGCTTGAATAGGTGTTCTCCAGTCCGGCTGAAATGAGCATTTCAACCTGATCCTTGTCCCTAACGGAGAAGAGTATGGAGTCCACGAAATATGGATCGTCCAGTATTTCCCTGTGTTCCTTGCTCATTTTCACGGCATCGTCCATATAGCCCATGTAGATGTACGATGCTGCAGCAAGGCCGATGTATTTTTCTTTCAGTGCCTCTTTCTGCAGCGATTCGTAGATCTCCAGTATATCCTCGTAGCTGCGGCGGTCGAAGAGGTATCTCATCACGAAATCGACAGAATCGTCTTCTGGTCTTATGCTTATAAGATGCCTGTAGGCCTGAAAGGCTTCGCCCATGTTCCCTATATCACTCATAGTTGCAGCGTATGCCTTCATTATATCGGCATTATCTGGAAACTTTGATACAGCCTCCTTGAGCAGATTAACCGATCCGGAAACGTCTCCAGATTCCTTCACCAGACTGGATATCCTTATATAATCTTCTGGCCTGAAGTTCTCCCTGTTAACCTTTGTGAGAGTTTCCGCATATTCCTTGGTTCGTCCGTGGTTGTACAGGATATCCATCATCTCATAAACCGCCTGTCTGTTCTCAGGCTGTGAACTGCAAACATCCCTGTAGAAATCAAGGCTCTCGTTTATCCTGCCAATCCCGTACAGCGATCTAGCCATCACAAGCTTCAGGTCGTAATTTCCAGGATCCAGTTTCAGGCCCCTATCGGCGATCTGCCTGGCCTTTTCGTATTTCCCAAGATCGAGGGCTGTACTGGCCAGAACAAGGGAAGCCCCAGCATCTTCAATCCTGTCAGGTTCGGCAAGATCAACGGCGTATATTATGGATTCATTATCCTCGACGCGTTTACCGCATTCAATAATCTTGACCAGGTATTTCTCCGAGTATTCGTATGCGAGCACGTTCCTGAGAAAGCTGATTATCGCCCTGCAGTCATCATGCTTCTCGTAGTTATCGATTATATCATCCGTCGTCGAGTCATTCCTATCACGTTCTGCGTATTTAGCAGCTATCCTGTCGTCGTATCTGCCGCATTTGGAAAGAAATAATGCGACGCTGTCATACTTTTCAAGATGATCCGCGCTTGATATGACGAGATTCACGATGTTCTCAACATCGCAGAAGTACTGATCCGACGTCACAAGGCGTATGACGTCCAGGTAATTGCCGGCGCTATAATTCTCAAGCACTTTGGATTCGGCTATGCTCTTGTTTCCTGGAGATATCATCTCAAGGTATGGTATTATCTCCTGGATCTGTGTGCTGTCAGATATGTTCCTGACAAGCACGGAGATGAATGGATCAACGTCGTTTCTATCTACCTGTGTAAGATCCGCTGCCTTGAGATCCTCTATCAGTTCAGCGATCCTTATCTTCTTCTTTTCTGGATCCTTCTCCGTGATGATCGCATTCATCTTCATCACGAGAGCCTTTGTCAGTTTGGGATCCGCCATCTTTTCAAGAATAGTTCAATATATATAAAAAATTGTATTGATCGCCCCGCAATTCTGCAAAAATTTGGAAGTTTAATTCCCATGTCCTATCATCGATCAGACTGTTGAGGACAGAAGAATCGTTGTTATCTGCAGTGTTCCGTATACCACGAACGAAACTATCCATATCATCAGGACAGTGTGATGCAGACCGTGGAGTATCCGCCCACCATCAGAGACCTTAAGTGAAACTCCGCCAATAAACGAATGAACGAAAAGGATGATCATTAGAAATACCTCGATCAGGTACACCGATGAGGACGGTGGAGCGAGGAATATGCCGGTGACACCAAGCGATGACAGGTTAAAGCCGGAGAATATGCCATCTATTATCTTAAGTATGCCAAAGGAGATGGCAAGCGAAAAGGCCAGTCCAGCCGTTATACCATACATTATACCAACGAAACTTGTAACGGACGAATGCTTTCTCTTTCTCAGACCGACGATCTTCTCGAAATTCTCAGATACGACCATTCCACTTTTGAGGGCATCCGCTCCCAAATCTATACTCTCTGCGTATGTCTCAGAGTATATTTCTATGAGGTGTGAACCGGTGTCCGCCGAGAACATCTTCCATGCCTTCAGGGAGTTTATCCTGTATAGTAGCCTCTTGTAAAGCTTGTCAATATCCTTTGAAAGTATCCCGAAGTCGTGCATCACTATGGCCTTCAGCGCATCGATCAAAAGGTTTCCTCTCGCAGATGCAGATCCTGAAAGAGATCTTATAAAGCTGCCGTACATCTCGTCTTTCTTCTGCACCTCGCGCTCCATCTTCGATCCAACGTAGCTAGGATAGGCCACCGGGCTTACTATTATGGCGAAAGTGAAATAGAAAGGTATCCTGTAGATCAGCTTTGTAACATCCAAAACAATAAAGATCAGCATGGAAGCTGTGACCGATATCAAGAACAGGTTCCTCATCTTTATGTCCGTATCCGTCTTTATGCCAGTCTTGTGCCACAGCGGGTCCTTCGGCAACACAATGCTTATCCCGTACACTAACATAAATTCGCCGAGCGCCACCATTAGGAGGCTCAGGCTCAGTACAACCGTTATGTTTATGGGTATGAGGATGGGCATAATCATTATGAACGTGATAAGAAATGCGAACGATAGCAGCAGCGATACGTATATGTCCCTGTACAGATCGAAGCTGTAGAGTGCAGATGTATATGCCGTTTCAAAACTGTTCATAGTGCTGAATACCTCAGTTCGTGCGAATTCCTGTATATCCTGACCACTGTCTATGGCATGTCCGAATCTTGTAAGGAAATCGGAGAATATATCGCTCGGCGTTCTCTTAGCCACGAATGTCATGGCCTCTGCAAGTCCCATGCCCCAGTTCCTTACAAGGTTCAGTATCTTTTCAAGCTCCTTGCGCAGGTATCCCAACTTCTCCTTCTTTGACAGTATATCGAGGAGATCGATTATGTTGGCATCACTCGTTGCCAAAGAGGAAAACGCTGTGATGAAGAATGGAATGTTCGAGTTTATGTCGTTCTTCTTGTTGTCCCTGTCTATGATCGGCTTCAGAAAGAAGAATGCAGATCCCAGAGCAAGCATCGCGAATAGAAGCAGTATTACCGTCTTCTTTGTTACGTCGTAGACCAGATAGAACATTACTGACATTACCGCAGATCCGGCTATGATGGATAGATCGGTCTTCGAATAGTTTATGCCTATCCAGAATCCTCTCTTAACCTTAGTATCCATTTGCGAACGCCCCTTCGTAGAATTCCTTAATCTTTTCATAGACCTGGTAGTAATCGAAGATCTTCTGATCGGCCAGATCCTTCAGTATCCTTGCTCTTCTGAAGAGCTCATTATATATGAGGCTTGTATCCACGAGACCAGCTGTTTTCGCTATCTTCTCTTCCAGTATGTATGAGTTGTTCATTCCTCTGAACATATGCCTATCCGTTGATGGATCCCATTCGAATACTGCTCTAGTAGCCACACCACCAAGATCCTCATAGTATCCCTCTATCTCATTTATGCTGGTTGTCCTCCTTAGGAATTTTCCACCAACGTAAACAGCCTGCTGTATCAAAACGATATTCAGGTTGTCCATGAACGTCACTGGTATGTTGATCGGATTTCCTGTGAATCTCTGGATCATCTTCTTTACCGATGAGGCGTGAAAGGTCGATATAACCGGATGGCCTGTCTGCATAGCCTGAAAGGCCATTGCGCCCTCTGCGCCCCTTATTTCTCCCACAATTATGTAATTAGGCCTGGATCTCAGAGCCGTTCTAAGGAGATCGTACAGTGTTACTCGGCTCTCCTCCGCGCCGCTCTCCCTCGTAACAAGCTGCTGCCAAGCCTTCTGCGGAGCCCTGATCTCAGGGGTATCCTCAGCACTGAATATCTTAGATTCAGGCCTTATAAATGGAATTATAGCGTTGACTACCGTTGTCTTTCCGCTCGCTGTTTCACCGCAGACAAATACGCTCTGGCCGTATTCCAGTGCGAGCCATAGATATGCGGCCTCCTCATAGGACATTGTATTGTATTTGATTAGGTTGAGTATGCTTAACGGAATCTCGGAGAACTTCCTAATTGTGAAGCTCGGGCCTCTCTGCGATATGTCCGTGCTGTATACTATAGAGAGCCTGGATCCATCCGGCAGCGTTGCATCTACGATTGGCCTCTTGTCGCTGACCGGTCTACCAACACGTTCTGACAGCCTCTTGCTGAATCTCATCAGCCTCTCCATGCTGCCAAATGTTATGTCAGTTGGCATCGACCCGAATATCTTGTGCACTATGTAGACATCCTCAGGACCTATTCCACTGATATCCTCTATGTGAGAATCCCTTATCAGCGGCTCAAGAGGACCAAGCCCTATTATCTCCTTCTTGACGTTATAGAGCATCTTATCATACAGGGTTTTTTCAAGCGTTACACTGCTCCTCCTTATCTTGTTGGAACCGATCGACACGGTCTTCCTATACACATCCTCTATGTTCTTCTCCTGCTCTTCCTCGTTCTCGGCTGGTGGATATTCAGAGGCCCTGGTCATTATTATATCGAGGATGGCATCCATGTAATCGAATTCCTCGCCTTTCAGTAGTGGCTCTATGGGCTTGTATCGCCTCTCCTTCCCCTTCTCATAGATATGTATGAAGATCGGGTCCCCAACTGGATATATAACATCAACATGGGCGAGGCTCTTAAGGGAGCTGTCTATGTTCACCAGGAAGGATGGACTTCTTCCCGTCTCGTTCCTGTATCTGGACAGATACTCCGCGAGGTGAGGATTCCTCGATATCGCAACCTCATAGCTGTCTGAAACAACTCCCTTCTCCATGATCATCACGATACGCTTGAGATCTCAACTATCAGGCCACGCCCGGGCTCAACCCTGAACGGAATGCTCTGCTGGATCGATCTTACAACCATGGGATACTTTACCAGATCTATGAAATGTCTCTTTATGCCTCCAAGCTCCTTTGAATGCAGCGTTACTATGGTCGTGGACAGCTGGTTCATCCGAAGCACAGTTGCATCATCCATGCTTGCCTGGTTGGCCGTGATTATGACAACTCTATTCTCGGAAAACTTCCTGAGCCTCTCCATGTAGGAGTTGATCTCGAAGTCCCTGAACATGCCGGGATTAAGCGAGTCTATTATGAGAACGCTCTTCTCCTTTATGCGATCGTTGCTGATCAGTTCATCAAGGTTTGCCTTCCTCGTCCGCCTGAGTATGAATACGGGTGTTATATAAAGCATGGAGCCCGATATCACTGAGTTCAGCACTGGGTAACCCAGGGCTTCCGAAAACGATACGAACTCACGTACCGGCATCTGAGATGAAACGTATGATACGGATATCCCGTTCTTCAGGAATCCATAGGCGAGCCTGAGCGAAAGAAGAGTCTTGCCTTCGCTGTTGTCGCCGAATATGGTGAAGAGCTGGCCAACGTATACGCCACCCCCCATCCTCTTGTCAAGCTCATCTCCATCGATCTTGAAGCTGAAGAACATAGCATTACACCTCAAATTCCAGCTGGTGGGAGACGCCGCTGGAGAGGGAAACGGTGATGCTGTTGTATCCACTCAACGTCTCATTGACCACTATTTCGCCGACCTGCCCTGGATAGAGCACACCAGTACCGCCGGGCGTTTCAAACTGAACGTATGAACCCGTTACCATGTTTCCATCGATCAGCACCGAGACGGATGTATTTGTGAATGCGAATGAAACGCTTCCCGTATTCTTTATATAAAATACGTAACCACCATTATAAGGTATTTGTGTAGGATCGTTTATGATCGCGAAGTTCTCCTGTATCATATCCGATGTTTTCTGCGATGAAGTCTGCATCCCATCCACGAGATGGAACGTCTGATCAGATAGCACTGCCACCGCAGATGCCGTTATGAGAAGGGTCACTATGAAGAATACCAGCTCTGATACTGCAGTTGAAGCCATCAGGACACCACCTGCCTGAATATCTCGAAGCCGTCAGGCATGACTATCTCCAGCGAATATGTCCCAGCTGGTTCTTTGAATTTCACGGAAACAGTTTGAAGTGGGAATAGAAACTCGCTGGATGCATTGAATTTTACAAGCGTCCCATTAACCAAGACGTTGGCTAGACTCATATTGAACACCTGGCTTCCGTTGTTAGTCAGATTCACGATGAATAATGATGAACTTGAATTGTAATAATAACTGATCACGGAAACATGCGTATTTTCCAGATCATATATATTTTTGATAAGCTTCTGGTTTGCATTCGCTATATTCTCATTGGATTGAACATATGAAGTGTAAACTATTCCAAAAAAAATTAGAGTAGACGAGAGCATTATTACCGCCGCCACTGTATAGCTAAATCCCATACAGCTCGTCAACTCCCTTTCTTATTGTTCTGAACTCCCTTTCGAGCGCCTCTATGAGATCCCTGTTGATCTCCTCGCCTCTCAGCTTCTCTATGAACAGCATGTTTATGATGTGGTCCTGTATCGATGGCTTTATCTTGTACTCCTGTGCCGGGTTCATGACTCCGGTCATCTTTGCATACTTCATCATCTGCTCCTTCACTGTTGCCGATATCCAGCCAAGACTCTCGTAGTAGTCCAATACGTCAAGCGTGTTCTCAGGACCATAGTTGTCCAGCAGGAACTCAAGCCATCTCAATGATACCATTATCGATACCACATCATCTCCGATGACCTCCAGCTTCGCCTTTCTCTTTGGTTTCTCAGCTGGAGCCTGCGGCTGCGCAGTCTCCGGCTGCTTTGATGACATCACTTTCTCTATGTCCGATATCTCCTTGAAGATCGAGTCGATCTTTCCTATCAGCGAGTTCTCCTTGGTCTGTTCGTATCGCTTGAGCAGGTTTGAGACCAGGTCGTCTATGTCATTTTTTCCGAACTGGATAGGTGAAGATATTATCTTCTGCTTCAGTTCTTCAAGCGCGAAACCAGGCACAGATTTCCTGGCGCCCTCCAGCTTTTCCTCCAGGTACGGTTTCAATGAGTCGTTGATCATTTTTTCTCCTCCATCTGTATGAACTGGTCTATGTCAGGTACGCCATACAGCTCTCTTAGATCCTTTATTGCGGCTTCCACCAACTGCTTCACGTTGTTAACCTGATCCGCCAGAGTATCCGTGATTCCCCGTATCTCCTCCGGCGTCTTGTCCATGAAGGGGTTGAAATCGCGTGAAACCAGTTCGTAGAGTGAGACGACCATCTTCACATTCTCCTTTATTCCTTCAAGTTCGTTCTTTATATCGTTGAGAGTTTTCTTTTGGCCTTCCATCTCTCCTGTGATCCTTCCCAGATCATTCTCGATCTTGGTCATCCTCTCATTCATCGCGTCTATGACCTTCGGATCTATTCCATTGGTCACGTGTATGGACTGTACCTGCTTCTGGTCATCACTGGTCTGCTGAGGGGTTTCTGTGGCCTCCTTTTTAACCATTTTCTTTACATTGTCCAAGAGACCCATAGCTGTCACTAAAAATATAATACAGCTTCAACTTATATTTATTGAAGCTGTATCACATCCGAAACGAAGGATTCTGGCGCAGTAAACTGTATCACACCTGGAGATCCAACTGGAGCCTGTACCTGACCGACTACCGCCTGGCCCTCAGATATTCCTCCAAACACTGCACTGACGTTGACTAGTAGATCTACCTGGTCCTGGTATGATATCACTGGATACTGAGCTGTCAGTGAGTTGGTAGGATCGCTGAGTACGAGTATGGCAAAGTGTTTTGATCCATTGGTCGTTCCATTTATTGTGCTGAAGTAGGATGTGTTGAACACGTTGTTAGTTCCGCCAACTGCTGAGTTGAACCCGTACACGAAGTCCTTAGCCGATGTAACGCTTATATTCTCATAGCCAACGTATGTCAGAGAAGCCGATACTCCATGGTATGTAAGAGATATGGTTACGTTCGCAAGGTTTATCGATGAACTACCTGCGGTAACTGATATCTGTATAGCCATCCATTCAATGACTCCGTGCGTTGGTACAGCCTTGTCCGAGTCCAGCCCGAATATGCTGTTAACCTGAATGCCTGTAGATACCTGCTGCGTCGTCTGCGAGCCCGTGCTCGTTGCCTTCTGTTGCAGAGTTCCTGCGGTGTGTATTAGGACAGTAGCAGCCACTGCAGCCACGAGAACCATGGCTATAAAAACGATCAGTGTGCCTATCCCAGTTTCAGCCTTGTTATCTGCCTTAAGGCTGAACACCTTTCGCACTTTCCTTAAGAGCTTATTCATCTAGCACCTCATCCATTCGATCAGAGGTATAAATATACTTCTTTTTTGCAGAGATTATCGTACACTATTATGTAGGTAAAACAGAACTGCAGAAGTCTAAAAATGATGAACGAATATCCAGACATGAAGATCGGAAAGAATGTCTACATCGCTGAAACTGCTGTCATAATAGGCGACGTGGAAATCGGCGATAACGTTTCAATTTTTGATGGTACGGTAATCAGAGCGGATATGGACTCCATAACCATCGGCGACAACACCAACGTGCAGGATAACGTTACGATACATACCGATACAGGATTTCCTACTAAAATAGGAAAGAACGTCTCCATAGGGCACAATGCCGTTGTGCATGGGTGCACCGTTGACGATTACGTACTCATAGGCATGGGTGCAATACTGATGAATGGATCGCACGTTAAAACTGGTTCCATAGTTGGGGCCGGCGCAGTCGTGACGCAGAATTTTGAATCAGAGGAATATTCTCTGATTCTCGGCGTTCCAGCAAAGGTAGTCAAGGTTAACAAGGATCAGATGGCGTATATCAAGGCAAACGCAGAGGATTATCTCAAGCTCAAGGAACTGCACATGAGCGGAAAGCTTGATCGTTACAGGCGGGTCTGATCCTTTTCAACATGCTGAAGCATGTCCAGATCTATCTCGAAGAAGGATACAGGAACAACCAATGAGAACCTCTCCAGAACGGCCGGATGTATCTCACCAATTACGCCGATTTTATTTTCCCCGATCCTTATGGAACCAGATCTTCCGTCAATGGCACCATAAACGCCTTCCGGAACTATGTTGACGTTCTCCTTCGTGAACCTCATCAGGAATGCTTGCATGTATGATTTCGCAGTTGAGAACTCTGATTTTGTATCCGCTATGACGCATGACAGAGCGGTCCTCTGCCTACCTTCGACCATCTTCTCGCCTATCTCGAATATCCTCTGTGGAAGGCCATTTTTCTTGTTCTTTGCCAGTAGATCCAGGAGGTCGGGGTATATCTTATCCCTCAGCACCGAGTAATCCTCGCTCTTTGGGTTCTGGACCCTCGTTCCCCCCGTATAACCTTCCATATAGTAAGCGGGAGACAATACAAAGGTCATCACCTCCTGGAAACCAAGGCCTATCATCACATCCCTAACGAGGTTCTTGACCTCGTTCATGTAGAATGGCTTGCCAAATCTTCCTATGGATATCCTTTTTTCCGATACGTTCTCTATTCCTATTGACTTCAATATGTCCTCTATGATGTCCATCTCACCCATGACGTCGACACGATAGCCTGGCACGTAAACTGCTATCTCAGGAGAACCAGGTTCGGCAACGTATCCCATCCTCCTGAGGTGCACGATGATATCCTGATCCTCCATCTTCTGTCCAAGGAATCTCTCCACGTTTCTCCGTCTCGGCCTGATTAACCGGAAGTCAAACGACCTTATGCTCTCGATCTCAGAAGAGGGAATGCCCTCAATAATCGGTACCCTTATCCTGTATTTCAGACTCGAGAAGAAATTTGAAAGAAGATGGTGTGCAAACTTGACTGAATTGATATCGGTACCTGTTATATCTATGAAGAACTTCTTTGTCTCCCGATCTATTCTTGATCTATGGCTGTTGACGATCGGAGGCAGGGATAGTATGTTTCCTTCAGCGTCCGTTATCGCCACGTATCTTTCATCACTCGGCAGGAGTTTACCGTATATAAAGCCCTTTTCGTGGTTCTTCACTATGTATTCAACGGTTCCCTCCATGCCATCATAGGTCTGCATCCCCTTATTTCTGCGCACAGTGGTGTAATATATTCTGTTTCCGGTCTTCTCCAGATCATGGATGCCGATGGCCATCTTCGATCTGTCCTTCCCGATCGACGCATGGAGAACCTCCTGATATCCGATGAGATCGTCAAAATAATCCCCTATGGACGATCCTTCCGCTGTAAATGTTGACAAATATGGTCGGATGCCCCTAACACCCCGTGAAACCGATACTCTTATGGATTCGTCAACCGATTGCGGTTTCCGTATTTCTACGTCTCCGTAGAAGAATATCTTTACCTGTTTCACAAGAGTGGGAAATGAAAAGAGATCCGGCCTGTCTGGATTGAACTCTATCTTTATCTCTTTATCCCGATCAACGGAATAACCTATCACACTACCATAACGAAATATAAGATCAACGATCTCCCTGCCAAATCTATTCTCCAGATCATCGACAGGGGCCCTGATTACAACCATCGAGGTGCGTTAGACAAGGAATTTATTTAATGTTTTCTTCGTGCACTATTTTCTTTATCGTCTCCCTCACCGTCAGACCGTTTATCCTATCGAGTATGAGGGACGAGAGTTCGTCGAGGCTAAGATTGACAGGTCTTGTTGAATCCTTGCCCAACTTTTCAACGAGGTTCTTTGGAACAAGTATCTGTACCGGTACGAAGTCGCTGTTGACGCCACGTGACTCAAGCAATGCTGCAACAGCCTTCCTGACGAGATCAGAAACGCTCTCGTATTCATCCCTGTTCACCAGACTCTCCATTTCGTCTACCATTGACCTGGACAGCCTGACCGTGACCCTCTTTTCGTCATTCAACCTATCTTTACCTCCTATGTCTGACATAGACAATAATCGAATATAAATTTTTGCAATTGCATGGTAATAATTTCATTTTTATAGTAAAAATACTTTTTTAATAGCATCGTCCGCAACCGGATATCCTATGAAATCCATATATTTAACCACAGTCTGCATGTCATATTTCAGCTGAAAATTATAGCTGCTTATGCTATTACGCACCGCCCTCTTACCACATCTCGTTGCCCTTGATAGCATATCTATAACGTCAGACCTGATCTCCACATTCTGATCCGCATATGCCCTTAACAGATTATTCATGTCCTTATCGGCAGATCGATTCGATGATACCGCTATGCCGCAGCAAGGAAAGCTATCCATGAGTTCTGAAAAATCGTATACCATTTTGCCGCCTATCAATGATGCATAGGGTTCCCATATTGCAATATACCTGAAATCGCCATTCTGGAAATTTTTTCTCGCCCTTATGGGATCGCTGAACACAGTTATCTTCACGTCTCGACGCTTCTTCTGAAATTCCCTGGCAAGAAGCATCATTGAGGTCGATTCGCTCGTTGCCACCAGGTCGTTTGCAGCTGATTGATTTTCAAATATGCCGGAACCGCCGGATGCCACCGGCGCGACTATGACGATCTCATGGCTGGAAAGGGCAAACAGTGTTTCCGTGAATATTGGTGCAAGGCCGAATTCAAGGGTGCCTGATGCGAGATCCTGCAGTATCTCGGTTGCCTCGTCATAGAATCTCACACTTATCTTAAGGCCCTTTTTTTCGCCATAGTCCATGGCTACGCTGAGGAATTTTGCATACTCCGTGGATCTGAGGCAGCCTATCCTTATCATCCCCGGATCACGGTATGGGAAATACTCCCTGAGCCAGACCCTTTTCGATCGCCCAGCCGTTTCCTGCCGGACTATCAATCCTTCAGATTCCAGCTTCGACAGTGTCTCCGAGGCCGTGGACTTAGAAAAACCCATCAATTCCTCTATCTCGTACTGGTCCATGCCCACGGATTGCCTCTTCTTCAGCTCCCGGATGATCAGGTCTCTGAGGGACATTACTGTATGCCGAGGTTTATCTGCGTCTCTATGAACTGCCAGAGAGCATGCTCGAGCTCGAATGACCAGAGCGACTCTGGAACCTCGATGAAGGCTACCACCGGCGTTATGAAGAACGCTTCAATCGCGGCAACGCCCAGATCCTGAAGCCACTTGCCAAGGCCAATCTGGATGCGGAAATCAGACGGCGATCCGGATATTATTATGGTGAAGGCGCGATCCATGCCCAAGATCGTCCGAAAGATACCACCTTTCTTCGCCTGTATGAGATACCCATCTGGGTGCTGGTTGGACTGCGTGATAAAATTCTCCTCCTTGAAGTAATCCTCTATGGTCTTTGCGAGTTTTGCAAGATCCACCTTCTTTCCTTTGTACTCTCTAATCGCATATTTCATATCCAGGTTAACAGAAGCATGGCATATAACCATTCTCACATCTCCGGTTTACTGGTAATCCAAATTACCAGTAAGCTTATATACTGGTAAACCATATTGAATTATGGTTGAAAAGGAAAAGAGGGATGAGGAAGAAACAAAGAAAATAACCATATCGGTCAAGGGCATCAGGGATGATGTCTACAGAAACGTGAGCGAGCTTGCGAAGCACACCGGAAAGACCATAGGCGAGATCACCAACGATGCCTACAGGACATTCCTTGGGACAGTAGAGGGGGTAAGAAACATATCCCAGAGCTTCATCGAGGGCGCAAAGGGTGCACTACCGAGATACATAGACAACTTCAAGAAGCTAGAGATCACAGCGGACGATCTTAAGGATCTGGGACAGAAGGTTGCCTTCAGGAACATAGACGAGCTGATCTTCCGCAATATCACGGATGAGGAATTCTCGAAATACGTTGCCTTCATCGACGGCGTGAAGATCCTCAGGATACCAAAAACGGTTAAAAAGACCACCGTCATAAAGATATCAACGTTTGTGGATGAGATCGTACAGGAGTAATCCTACCTTCTTTTTTTGAATTTCACATAATCCTATATAGTCGTTTATGATCATAATCGCTGTTCATGAGAGTATCCAATAAACTGGGGGATCTGGCCTCAAAGGTCTACGAGAATGTTCTTCTGGATGAGGTAAAGAAGTATCCCAGACCGCGCCATATCGGAATAATAACCGATGGCAACAGGAGGTACGCCAGGAATGTGGGTATCTCTGAAAATGAAGGTCATGTAAAGGGAAAGGAGAAGGTTGAGGAGGTCGTGGACTGGTGCATGGAACTCGATATACGTATCGTAACGTTCTACGCCTTCTCAACCGAGAACTTCCACAGAAATGCTGAGGAGGTCGATTTCCTTTTTCATCTCATAGATAACGCCTTCAAATCCCTTCTCAGAGATGAACGTGTCTACAAAAACAAGATAAACGTCAGGGTGATAGGGAACCTGTCCATACTTCCTGCCTATCTGAGGCAGACCATACACGTCGTCGAGGAGACCACGAGGAATTTCAGCAATTACCAGCTAAATCTCGCCATTGGCTATGGCGGCAGGGAGGAGATCCTTGATGCCATAAAGAGAATAACTAAGGATGCCATGGCCGGTAAGATCAATATAGACGAACTGGATGAGAACAAGTTCAGGGCCTACCTGTATGACGGGAGGATACCGGATCCGGATCTCATACTGAGGACAAGCGGTGAGGAGAGAATATCCAACTTCCTTCTATGGCAGAGTGCCTATTCCGAGCTATATTTTTCTGATGTATACTGGCCTGAATTCTCGAAGCTTGACTTTCTCAGGGCGATATACTCGTACCAGAGGAGGCAGAGGAGGTTCGGGAGGTAGTGTATGTTTATCGCCATTGACGATACCGATTCTCCTGACCGTATGTGCACAACCTACCTGGTAATGCGGATGATAGAGGAGTCGAAACTGGATCTCATAGGTAATCCATACCTTGTGAGACTCAACCCGAACATAAGGTTCAAGACGCGGGGGAACGGAGCAGTCGTGTTGAGGCTGGGCCACGGTAGGGGAATATCGCAGAAGATAGGAGAGGTGCATGGTAAACCCGTGATGTCCTATGAAGAAGAAAGCGGAACCGTTGACACTTTCGATCTCATGGAGATAGCGAAGAACCTGGTGGAAGAGTATGCGGTGGCGGACTACCCCAGCACACATCCCGGGATCGTGATCTCGGATCACAGGCTGGATACATCCTTCTACCGCAGGGCTCTTGAGGAGGAAATACCAGTTTCAGAAGCTGAAAGGTTCATAACGAATTCCGGTGCGTCCTTTTACAAAATGAAGGAGGGGCATGGAATAGTGGGGTCGGCTGCTGCCCTCGCATGGCCATCTGAAAGATACACGTATGAGATCCTGGAATACAGGTATCCGGTACCCGTTCCCATGGATAAAGAAAAGGAGATGAGGCTGGCGTCCATGGCCGACGGTTTTGAGGGGACGTTCAACAACGTTGACCTAAGGAATGAGTATGCCGCCATCTTTCCCCATCCAAAGACGCCGGTGATCTACGGTATAAGAGGTTTCAACCAGCATTCGCTTATGGAAGCCTCGGATGCTATAAACGAGGCTGGAGAGATTGAACATGATGGTCGCATAGTATTCAGGACGAATCAGGCGACCGACGACCATATAATAAAGGATCCAGACAGGATCGAAGAACTTCATTCCTATGCACTCAGGGGATACGTGGTTTCCGACCCAATATCGGTGCCCGGCGGGCATTACTTCCTGAAATTCTCCTACAGGGATAGATACCTGACTGCGGCCGCCTTCGAGCCAACGAAGGAATTCCGTTCCGTTTTCTCAAAGCTGAAGAACGGCGACCTAGTCACCTTCTATGGTTCGTACGTGAACGGGAACCTGAACGTGGAGAAGATGATTGTGCATTCCGTGGCAAGGGTATACCGCATGGAGAATCCGGTCTGCTCATCATGCAGCATCCGTACGGTATCAAAGGGACGCAATGACTTTAGATGCCCGAGATGCGGGAAGAGGTACAGATCCAGGGACTTCGTGGAGGTTCTGAGAAACATAACTCCTGGCAGATACGATGTTCCTGTTGTTGCAAGGAGACACCTATCCATGCCCTTTGAAATCGAAGAACGATTCATGAAAGGATCAGTGCCTGATCAGATTGAAGAGTAGCCCGACCTTTCTGGCGAGATCGCCATCAATATCTTCCCTGTCGCCGATCACGATCGAACCGGCCATATCGACACGGAAATCCGAAAGGGCCTCATCTATGAGACCGCGGCCTGGTTTCCTGCAGGAGCATCCCTCATCCGGCCGATGAGGACAGAAATAGGTCGCGCTAACAAAAACACCACGATGTTTCAGGCTATCGACAACGGCCTGATTGAAATTCCTGAACTCGTCAAGCGAAAAGTACCCGCGTCCGATACCGGATTGATTCGTCACTATGATTATGCGATAACCCTTATCCTGGTAGGATCTGAGCAGATCCACGGTATCCTCGTAGATATGGAGATCCTCAGGCCTATGGCAGTAGGGGCAATCCCTGTTTATGGTACCATCTCTGTCAACGAACACTGTTTTGAGCAACTGCCCGTCCTTCTGATGGATTATCTTCATTGACTCATCCTCTTCACTCCAACATTGCTTGGAATCATTCGATATGGCCGACAGGCGAATACGAATTCGCTAACCGTCTCATTTTGATGCATAATGAGGATATATCGTTTTTTATTGTGTTTTATCTCTTAACATCACGACGTATTGGTCCACCGTTCCGACCAACAATACGCAGATGCCTCAGGAAGGCCAAATAGGCTGCAACCATCAGGACTGAAACCGTAATGATCGTTTGATAATTATTCCTGATGAAGTGGGCAATGATGACCTCTGATGATAACCTGTGCATCTTCAGAAAGACCGTATCATTACCGGAAACATAGATCGTGGTGCGGTTATCGCTGTATCCGTGCTTGAGAAGTGTTATGATGTTCTTTCCGTACGGTAAGTATAAGGTTAAATTGTTACCAGAAGCATAAAAAGTGGAATTTCCGATCACTATTGTGAAAGAATAAACGTTAGATTCTATTGCTATCCTGTAATATATCTCTGTGAGATCTAGGTTCAGTGTCAAATTAGAGTCAACTATGATGCGTTCATCTAATGGATAATAACCTGGTCTGGAGATGGACAGATAATAGATCCCTGCTGGTTCCAGAACACTAATGTTCTGACCGTATCTGGTCATGTTTCCAAAGACGATCTTGGCCGGCCTATCCATACTTATATTGACCATGAATTCAAGTCTGCTGAACGTTATGTTAATTATTAATGATGGGGACTTGATATTGATCGTATCACCGTAAATTTCAGAATAGTCCGACACATTCTTCGCTCTCACAGCATAGAACCCGAATGGTACCTTAATCATGGATCCGGAATGTACGATGTACTGAGACGAGTTGAACTGCAGTGAAAATGATCCATTATAGCCTAGGGCATTGATCTCGATTCTAGAATAAGGCCTGTAATACATCATATACAGTGTGGTGTTGGAAAGCAGATCGATGGTCTCATTGAAATCGGTTCTCAGGTACGTCGAGTTAAGGCCTCTTACCGTGTAAACCCCGGAATCCAGTGAGACATTCGTCGCCGCTGACACAGTGTACATCGTATCATTGATCATGACTTCTTGAGGAATGGCCGATCCATTGATGATTATGGATATACTGTAAA
This sequence comes from Thermoplasma sp., assembly GCF_008709555.1. Taxonomy (GTDB): domain Archaea; phylum Thermoplasmatota; class Thermoplasmata; order Thermoplasmatales; family Thermoplasmataceae; genus Thermoplasma. The sequence goes on along the minus strand of NZ_VYIJ01000001.1, from coordinate 67,340 downwards.
CCGCATGCTTAAAATTCAGGAATATTGTCATGTTGCTTCCGCTGACTTTTATATTCTGAGATAGGCAATCATATCCAGGGGGTGGATAGGCCACGAGAACATAGGTGCCGTTTGGCAGCGATACGCTATTCGAGGAGCATGGTTCTTGATCTATTGATACGTTGAACCCTGATTTCAGGTTTGATATGAACGAGATCGTGTAAAGCGCCCTAGAGATATAAATATTTAATGCGGTGCCAGTGCCGTTCACAACAAAGCTTCTCTGCATGTGAACATGATATCCATTCATTCCTCCTGCAACAACGCTATAGGTGCCGTTTGGCAGAGCCAGCACCGTGTCATTATGTAATATGGTGTATTGTGAACCATCCAGGCTGATGTTTATGGGATATATCTGCATACCATATACCGCGATATTAACGTCGTATCGATCGAATACGGGGAGCAAAGTTATGTTCTGAGACTGTAATTGAATATAATTCATCATCGATCTATTGTACATCATCCTTATCATAATGGACGTAAGATTACCGGTCGAGTTTATCAAGAAGGTTTCATTACAGTATGCAAGAGGATCGACCTCTACGGTTATATTCCTCCAGATAGATAAATTATCTTCTGATATGAATTGCATACTGATGTTATTTATCGAGGAGTACGATGAAGCATCAAAAAGCATAAGTTCGAAATACAGTCTGTGGAACGGGATGATGTAATGATAGATCCAATGCATCAGGACGTTGACATGATCCTCAACCAATATCATTCTGTACTGGTCTGAGAAAATCATCCCAGATCCACTCGCCTTGTAATATATCTGATATTCGCCCGGCGATACATCAAGACCGAGGTCAACCGTGATCTCTTCAGGAGAATTTACTCGCAGATCGTTTATGGACAGATTGAAAATATGTATGATTGATGTATTGTTTACCAGGTATACCTCAATTGATGCTTCGGCGACGTTTGCATATGTTGACTCCAGAGTGATATTTATCGTTTCATTTACGCCAGTGTAAAGCAGATATGGCAAGCTGATGCTTACCTGCGGTAGAGTTACCGAACCCACGAATTTGTGCATTTGATCGCCCATATCTGGAAATGGATCGCATGAAAAGTACTCCGTTCTGTTGTATATATCGATCTCATAGTTTCCATCGTATTGCATCGTTCCATTGAACAACCAAACCGGTACAATGTGCACCGATGCCGAGTGATAAACCGAATTCGCAATATCGCATGCAGTGGTATTAATCCCTATCTCCTCTCCGTCTGCATAATAAACCTGGCCGCTGTAATTATAGGTGCGGTCATCCAACATGTAAGTGATATTCACCGCCGAGTAATAGTAGGCTTCAGACATGAAACTGATGAACGGTATTTGCGTTATGTTCGTCATCCAGGATCCGCTGCTTACTATGTAAGCCTTAGAATGGTACAGGTATATGCCGGTGGCCTCTGGACTCAGAAGGCCATCATTTAGATACAGTGGTATTCCGTTCAATTCGAATTCAGAAGCAACACTGTACAACGTGCTATTTTTCAGGTACAGATCAAAATGATCCGGTCCAAAAAGGTAATATGTATCGTTGGCTATGGCAAGAACATTTATACCATAGACCTCCAGATCGCTCTCATTACTGTCCACGTATATCTCTGGAACTGGATCGGTTGAAGGATAGTCGAGAAGGATGGTGAAGTTTGATGTTATAATATTTTTCGATCCGTTTAAGTGCAGATATTGGGATTCATTTTCATCCTCCACATATAATGCGGCCGGATTGCTCGTATTTGCGTATTCATATTCAACCGATATATCAAGCTTGTAAGCATAACCATTGGCCTCTGCCTCACTGCTCAGATCCGCCTTTCCTCCTGGCTGATAGCTGTCATTATAATATCTATATGTTGTGTAATTGAATTCTTTTGACGTCGACTGACCGGAAATATAGGAACTGATCAAATATACGGATGAATGTGAAGCTGCTAGCGACCCATTATAGCCCTTGAAAAGTGTTGAATTCTCGGATCTAAAAATTGATGAATTTAGGGATATGGACCCATTACCTTCTATGGTGGAATTCTTAAGCAACAACAATCCTCCCATAACCTCAATCTGAGTATCGTTTAGGATCAAGGTTGAGTTCTGTATGCTCATGTTCCCGAAGATGGCAATGGATCTACCGAATAGAAAGAAAACTTCGTTTATTATATTGAGAGATTCATTATGCTGTATTGTCATGTTTCCATACCAGTAGTAGTCGGAGTGGGTCTCTGGATCTCCCATATTGATCGAGTGCGCATTGGAGGCCGTTATTGAATAGCATGACAGCAGAAGGAGCAAAACTATGAGTATGCCGGGCGTTCTGCACATATGCGCCGATGTGCGCAATACATTTATGATTTTACTTATATTTTATTAATGTGAAAAAGGTTTACATATAGTTAAAGTTGCAACATACTGAACAGCCCTCATACGAGATCTGTTCTTCATCCTGTTATTTATGTTTCTTCAATCTATCCGCCAAAAAAGACCACATCATAATTACAGACCTCTCATAAAATTACAGATAAAAAAAGATATTACTGCCTTCACGATGATTACCCATGGGTTTTATAGAGGAAGTCCGGACCTTTCTCGGCGATTACGTCATAACGAGAAAGGAGGATCTCATCCCGTACATGAACGATGCTTCATATTTCACTGGCGAGATGCCCGATGCCGTGCTGCTTCCAGGATCCGCCGAAGACGTTCAGAGGATAATGAGGCTGGCCTATAAGTACGAGGTTCCAGTCGTCGTCAAGGGCGGTGGGTCATCGCTGACCGGATCATCTATACTCAAGGGCCACGGCGTCGTGATATCCATGTTGAGGATGAACAGGATAATCGATGTAAACCTCAACGACAAGTGCGTCATAGTGGAGCCTGGCGTTAGACTTGACGACCTGGAGCGCTTCCTAGATGGATACGGACACTTCTATCCACCTGATCCTGCAAGTTCGAGATCCGCCACGGTGGGCGGTTCAATATCTACAAATGCTGGTGGCCTTCGGGGCGTTGCCTATGGTGTTACCAAGGACTGGGTGCTCGGCCTCGATGTGGTATTGGCAGATGGTACGCTTGTCAAGTTCGGGAACAGGACGCTTAAGAGATCGGCGGGCTACGATATGACCGCGCTGATGATAGGGTCAGAGGGTACCTTGGGCGTAATAACGAAGGCCTACCTCAAGATATGGCCGAAGCCAGAACGCATAGCAAGGATACTTGCGTTCTTCCGTACAATCGATGATGCCGGGAAGGCCATATCGGAGATAAAGGAGCACACCATCCCGGAAATGGCCGAATTCATGGATAAGATATCGCTTGATTCCGTACCAGAAGCAATAACGTATCCTGATGGTACGAATTACGCACTCATCGTCGATGCATCCGGACCCGTGGAGACCCTACAGAGACGTAAGGATCAGATCGAGAGCATACTAAAGAGATATGCAATAGAAACGTGGAGCACGACGGATGAGAAAGAGATGAACAGGATATATCTCGCAAGAAAAGGACTCTATGCATCAATACTCAGGCTGAGGAAGAATGAGAATGAGTACATAGTAATAGGGGATATAGTCGTCCCGGTCTCCGAACTGCCATCGACCCTCAAGGAGATAGAGAAGGCAAGGGACGGCGATGGTGTAAGGTCGGCTCTCTTCGGACACATAGGGGATGGCAACATACACGCTAACATATTCGCAGACCTTTCGGATGAAGAGGCCATGGCGAGGGTCAACAGGTTCATGATGGACATGGCCATGATCGCTGTCAAGCACGGAGGAAGCGTCTCCGCGGAACATGGGATCGGCATCGAGAAGAGGAAGCTCCTGATAGAGGAGATGCGGTACAACGACAACATGCGCACACTCGACCTCATGAAGTCCATCAAACACCTGTTCGATCCGAAGAACATACTGAACAGAGGTAATATCTTTGAACAGGATGCAGGATCTGATAGCTGAAGCTGGCAAATGCATAAACTGCGGCTTTTGCGAGTCTGTATGCCCAACACTTCCGGCCGCTGACTTCGTTTCCTCAAAGGGCGCAAGAGGTCGCGTCGATATTGCGAAATTCCTTTACAGGTACGATGAGATCGATCCTTCTCCTTCGTTCTATTCATGCGTTGACTGTTATGCATGCCTGAGCGTGTGCCCTGCAGGCGTGAACGCCGGGAAGGTCAGCGAGATCGGTAGAATGATCTTAGCGAAAAATGGGAAGGCACCGGAGATAGCAAAGATGATCGTTGAATTTACCATGAGGTTCCGCAATCCGCTGGGTGTGAGGGAGAGGTGCGCAGACTGGGCGTCTGGCATGGAATTCGGATCCATGGAGACGCTGTTCTACACGGGCAACATGTACCAGCTGATGGCCTATCTCCGCAAGTTCGGAAAGATAAGAAGGATATTCGGGCATTACGATGAGAGCCTGGCCTCGTTCATGAGGAGACACCCATCGTTCACGGTCATGTTCCGTGACCTCTACGATAGAGATATGATGGAGAGGATGAACAGGTACTTGAGGAACATTGTGGAACTTCTAAGGAGGAATGGCATTGATTTTGGGTACCTGGGAAAGGAAGAGCCGTATCCAGGCACCTTCATATACGACCTTGGCTTCGAGAGGGAGTTCAGGGAATACGCGGAGTACGTTTCCGAGATCTTCAGATCTCACGGCGTGCGCAGGATAATAACCATAGATCCGCACACCTATGAGATACTCAAATACATATACCCAAAATACGTAGACTTCGAGTTCGAAGTCGTGTACTACATGGATCTGATAGAGACTGTTAAGGTACCGGACAGATACGCGGTGCATGCACCATGCCACTTCTCGAGGTACTTCGACTTCAACGGCTACGTTTCGAAGGTCTTCGATGTGAATATTGAGGAGAATCCAACGAGATGCTGTGGTGGACCGGATGAACTGCTCTTTCCTGAGATATCGGATAGGATATCGCTGAGGCGGTTCGAGGAGCTCAAGTCATCCGGCCTCCCCATCGTAACCGCATGCCCGATATGCTATGCAAACCTTGCAAAGGACGACAGCGTGATCGACATATCAGAGGTGCTTCTCCGGTCCAGCGGATCGAGGTGAGCCGGTCGATGACCATGGCCCGTGCATGGATGATCGGACGCGCGGATATACCGAAAATATGATGCTGCCTGGACTCTTCCATAATATACTTTATTATGACCTTTGATCATATCATGGCGGTGATGTTTTGGACGAAGATCGCGTGAGGAAGCAGGAAGCCCTCATCAAAAGCATCCTCTACAGGAACCTCATGGAGGATTACACCCCTTTCCCACTGGACAAGAAACTGGCCGTGAAATGGGCCAACGGAATGAATATACCTAAGGGTGGAAGAGTGATATTATACACTTCATACATGTACCAGATGGCTTCCGTTTTCAAATCCTACGAGAAGTACGTACCTACCCTTGGATCGCTGGGAAAGTCAAGGATCCTCGCATCCATAGGATCGCGATTGATAAAACCAAAGGACGAGGATATAGATCGATCGGTAAGGATACTTCAGAATGTGTACAGGATGGTATCCAGGGTCAAGGCAGATGTGGGGTATCTGTATGAGGATGAGCCGTACAGCGGATCGCTTCTTTACGAGCTTGGCTTCCTTGACGAGTTCAAGGAATACGGCAAGAAGGTTCTTGGATTCTTCAGGGATAGGGGCGTCGAGGAGATAATAACGGTGGATCCCCACACCACAAATACCCTCACGAACCTGAAGAAATACATAAACTTCGATATACCGTTCCACAGCTATCTATCCATCATAGGAACGGTGAAGGGCAAGGGAAAGTTCGTCATGCACGATTCATGCCTATATTCAAGGTTCCTGGATATGTACGATACCATCAGGGATAAGATGAAGTCGGCCGGTGTCGATCTTGTAGAGGATCCCACAGTAACCGGTAAAGGTGTCGGATTCTGCTGTGGTGGCCCTGTGGGACCATTAAATGCCGATCTAAGCGACAGCATAGCAAAGGCCCGGGCTGCATCCCTTAAGTCCGTGTATGAGGACGTGCTGGTAGCGTGCCCCCTATGCTACGTCAACCTCGAACCGTACTGCAGCATAAAGGACATAGCTGAGGTGATAGAATGAACTGGGTGGATCTCATATCAACGGTATCCGGCGGCAATTACATGGAGGTAGAGAGGATATTAAAGGAGTATCCGTACATAGCTGAACTCGCGGATCATCTGAGGGACCAGAAGATGAAGGTGATTGAAAACCTGGATTCATACGTAAGCATGACTATCAAGAACGTCGAGCGCCTTGGCGGACATGCCTACCTGGCGAAGGACAAGGACGATGCCAGGAAGATCGCGGGCGAGATCGTTGGAGAGGACAAAATCGTCGTGTTCTCCAAGACAAACGTGGCCTACGAGATCGGCCTAAGGGAGTACCTTGAATCCAGGCACAACGAGGTGTGGGAAACGGATCTTGGCGAGTACCTAATACAGATATCGAAGGGATGGCCTACGCATATAGTGGCGCCCGCACTGGGCATGACGAGGGAGGATGCGGCAAAGGCTGTGAAGAAGATCGACCCGAGCATCGATGAGAACTCGAAGATAGAGGACGTCGTCGCCGCAGTCAGGAAGTTCCTCATGTCAAAGTATGTCAAGGCAGACATAGGGATAACTGGGGCGAATGCCGTGGCAGCGGACTCCGGCGCGATAGCTCTCGTGGAGAACGAGGGCAACATAAGGATAGACACCGTGATGCCGCAGACCCATATATCAATAACAGGCATCGACAAGATCGTTCCGACGCTCAGGGATGCCATGGACGAGGTTATGGTTCAGTCAGCCTACGCAGGATTGTTTCCGCCTACATATATAAACGTAACAGCCGGCCCGAGCTCAACCGCCGATATCGAACTGAAACGCGTTTCGCCTGCAACAGGACCGAAGAACTTCCACCTCATACTTATGGATGATGGGAGGATGGATGCCAGCAGGGACGAGGAGCTGAAGGAGGCCCTTCTCTGCATCAAATGCGGTCGCTGCTACTTCTCATGTCCCATATACCGTGTGCTTGGAAAGGACTGGGTGTCAACAAAGTCACCATACAACGGGCCTACGGGCGTGATGTGGAACTACATAACCAACAAAGATCCATGGCCTGCATCCTACTGCGTTCATTCCGGAGGCTGCAAGGAGGTCTGTCCAATGAGGATAAACATACCAGAGGTCATAAAATACATAAAATATATCGGGTCTAAATCCATATGACCCGTATTTTTAGACTCCTCAACTCTCGGCATGGGATAGAGTAATGTATGCCTCCCGCATGGGGGTGCAAAAGGATTGAGATGCGCGAGATAGAGATTCTTGACGGTGTTTTTCTCACAGACCTCTACTGCGTCTACCTGAGCGATATAGAGGCTGTAGTTGTCTCCGATCTGCATCTAGGCTATGAGGAGGAGATGAACCTTCATGGTCTGTTCCTCCCGAGGATACAGAGGGATCACGTGACATCGATAATGGACAGGATCATCGAGAGGTACAGCCCGCAGAAGATAATAATCAACGGAGATTTCAAGCAGGAATTTTCAAAGAACCTGCCCAGCGAGTGGACTGACGTACTACACTTCATAGACAGGTACGACGACCGCGATCTTATATTCATCAGGGGCAACCATGACAACTACCTTGCGACCATCCTGTCAAAGAAGAACATCGGATTGATGGATTTCTACGAGGACGACAGATACTTCATATACCATGGAGACCGGGATATGGGGACAAGAAAGATCACCATACTCGGGCATGAGCATCCATCGCTCGTGCTCAGGGATCGCGTGGGCGGTGTATACAAGCTGCCCGCTTTTGCTTTCAACTTCAAGCGAAACGTGATCATAACGCCGGCGATGAGCTTCTTCTCGTCAGGAACCGATCTCTCGCAGTCCCTGCTCAGCGAGGAGCATTTCACGCCGTCACTGAGGGGCATGAAGCCGTCATGCTTCAGGATCTTTGCAATAACTGACGAGTTCGGTCTCGTAGACTTTGGGTATCTTGATGATCTTCATAACTCTGGAGAGCAGCAGATACGAGATCACTGAAGTTGTCGTAGAACCTTGAGAATATTCTGCTGAAGTCCTGGTTATCCTGGGATCTGGCAACGCTCTTCAGCGTCATCACAGGTATGTTCATGACCTTGTTTATCATTGAGTGAGCGAATGCCTCAAGGTCTGATGCTGGGATCTCCGGGTGCATGCGGCTGAATTTCTCCACCTCCATCCTCTGGACAACGGCCGCAAAGCGGTAGAAATCAGCGAATATCTCATCTATCATGATGTCCTTGATCTTGTTCATAAGCGATCTCATCTCGTTGTCTATTATCCTCCTGGCCTCGTCTACACTGGTCTCCCTTATGGAACCGTTCTTGCTGGATATGGAGTAGATGTCATCGATCGTTATGATGTCTAGCCCAGGTCTCCCCTCTATGTTGCGTGGATTCCCAAGATCGATGTAGATCTTACCTTCGATCAGATCATCTGCCCTGATTATCGGTGTCTTCGATGAGGTTACGGCGATTATTGCATCATGCTTCTCCATTAGATCATGCAGGTCATTTATGGATGTGTACCTGTAGTTATATTTCGATGCCAGTTCCTTCACGTGCTCTAAGTTGCGCCCGGCCACGGTGACAACGAACTTTTCGCTGAGATACGGGGCTATCTCCCCAGCAAGCATCCCGTTCCCTATGAGCAAAACCTTTGAGACTCCCCTGCTGATGAGTATATCGTAGACGATGGAAGGTACCGATACTTTTCCTCTCGATATATCGGTATCGGAACGAACCTTCTTGCCAACTGATATCGCCTTCTGGAAGATCAGCGATAGAACCTTATCCGTCTTCCCATTCTTGACGGAAAGATCGTATGCATCCTTGACCTGCTTCAGTATCTCACTCTCACCCAGAGACATCGAATCAAGGCCGGCCGAAACCTCCATTATATGCCTTATAGCCTCCTCGTCATGGAATATGTTGGGCCTTAGTCCATCGAGATCCTCAGGATAACCCGACCTTAGGTATATCTCCACCCGATTGCAGGTCAAAAGTATCACATACGTCGATATGCCATTCCTTTCTAGTATGCCAGACCAGTACTCATAGGGATTGAGAACGGCTTGATTAAAGAAGTTTTTATTTCTTTTGAAATCCCACGAAATGAGAGTGAGTATTTGCATTCTGTCCATGATTGTGATCTGCGATTTAAATGGTTGTATTTATTGGCCAGGGATTAAAAAAATTTTTCCTGGGATCAGAGAGGCAGTTCTGACCTGTATTTTTCACCTGAGTCTGGAAAAACAGTGAATATTTTCCTGTACCTCTCGTGCAGCATCCTGGAGGCGAAGAGGTTTGCCCCGGATGATATCCCTATCAGCTGGCCCGTCCTCTCATAGTATCTCTTCAGCTCAGAAACCGCATCTTCTTCACGCACGTATAACACCTCATCTATGAGATCACCGTACCTGTCTATTATGCCCCTGTACTTGGAAGAAAAGGCATTTCTCAGGCCATGGATGTGCGAACCGGCTGCCGGCTGTACGCCTATCACCCTTATTTCTGGATCGATCTCCTTGAAGTACCTTGCTATTCCCGTTATGGTTCCACCTGTGCCTATACCCGCAACTATGGCTGATGGGATTCCACCGGACTCTTCCATCTCCCTTGCTGTCGTGTAATAATGAGAATCGCTGTTCCTGAGGTTGGAATGCTGATTTATCCATACGCAATCTCCCTGCGAGACCATCTCCTTCAACCTGTTTATGGATCCCTCCGTGCCCATATCCGCCGGCGTCTCTATTATCCTAGATCCATTTTCCCTTATGGATCTCTTTGCAACCTCGCTGGCATTCTCCGGCAGAACTATAATAGACTGTATGCCAAGCATCTTCGCAATTCCAGAAACAGCCAGACCTGTGTTACCGGAGGATGCTTCTATGATGGTCTTTCCATCAAGATCCCCGGACTCCTTCATTGAGTATATCATGAAGAATGCAGGTCTGTCCTTTATCGAACCGAACCTGTTCCTCCATTCTAATTTGGCATATATCCCGGCGTCTACCTCTGTGAATGGCGTATTGCCTATACCAATACGGTGCATCGAATCGATCAGACCGTCTATCTCCGATCTTGCACTGCTCCCTATCATGCGATCACGTTATCTGGACGTTGTCTTTCCTTATGAACCTCAGCACCGCCGCCATGCCTCCAAAGGCCTGCTTTAGGAGCTTGCCCTCCTCGCTCTGATCCGATATTATCTCAACCTGGGCTCCGGATTCCTTGGCGAGTCTGTAGAGATCCTCGATGAAATCGTCCTCTGCAACTAGTTCCATTGGCGTACCGTCCTTATCGCACACAGGCCATTCATTGGGCTCCTCATTGAGTGTGATCTCCGTCTGACAAGTGGGGCATCTGTAGGTGTATCTCACCCTTCGCAGTCCCTCAGATATCAAAAGCAGATCGACCATCTTCTGCTCGAGGGCATCCCTGATCGCCTGCTCTCCGTATATTGCAAGGCCGCCATCAGGCTTGCGCACCTCACGCAGGAACCTGTTCATGAGATCCTTCTCCTTGGATATCTTCATGTCCTTTATGGATTCAGAGGCTTTCTCCACTAGTTCCCTGAGACCAGATTCGTCCGTGTAACCCACATCAAAGAGGTCCTTTATCTTGTCCTTTATCTCATTTCTGAGGTAATCCTTCTCGAAGAAGTACTCCTTTGTGGCTCCAGGACCCCCAAGAAATATAGCTCGGATATCCTTTATCTTTGGCATGAAGGCATTGTTTGCTATCTCTCCAACCTTCTTGAAGAACTCGTTCGCAGCAATCTCTATTAGCCTTTCAAACCTTCGCGACGACTGACCTCCCTGATGATGTTTGCTTGGAACCTGGGACTGCACGTTGTCAACGACCTCGATCCTGGTACCGTTGAGGAAGCCAACCGTTGCCTCCTTCCTGTCTATGACGATGAGACCGTATATCTCCTTTTCCTCAAGCATGGTCTTGAGCATCTCCAGATGGAATTCGGAATCGCACTTATACATAAAGGTAGTTATTGGCTCCGGTGGTTCGATTATCTTGGTGTACATCTCGGTCTGATCGCCCCTGGTCGCAATGTGACCAACAAAGAAGACCATACCGTTTGGAGGCGGGGTCTTGTAGTATTTCAACCTTGCCATTATGGACTCAATGGCCGCAAGAACGTTCTTCCTTGTAGATTTTGATTTTATGTTAGAGGACGTTGAATACTCATCTCGAAGGTATGCCACCACATCTGATATCTGCTTATCTGGCGGTACGTAAAGCGATATGAGCTCCGTTCCCCGTCCATGCAGTTTTGAAAGCTCCTCCAGAGCACGCTTAAATTCATATCTCCTTATCTGCTCATCATCTTCCATAAATAACACCCTCTCCAATACGAAAGTCATTCAGCTACACAGCAGACGACTTTCAGGCGCTGAACCGGGTTAAAACATGCACTCAAATTCCGGATGATCCTGTGTGTCCGGAAACCCGTATTCGATATTTTTAAAATTAAATTTCTGCGTGATTGATTCATTTTATACCCTTCGATATTAATTTAAACTATAATAGTTCTTCTATGATGAATTCGCATCGTCTTCACCGTGTCCTGGCTCTCCGATCATGATGCTCCAGGCAAACTCGGAATGAGATGTGTGTGGGTGTGGACATCGGTGACTTATGATAAAATTTAAACACAGCGACAAAATATCGGTTCTGCCTCAGATCGGATGGGACAGGGGCCGTGGGGTAGCCTGGTATCCTTCCAGCTTCGGGAGCTGGAAACTCCGGTCCAAATCCGGACGGCCCCATCCGTCACGGCTATGTTATGCTTTACCTACTGACGTTCCCATATGTTCTAATGGCTCGGATATTTTCTTATTCAGACCGGAAAGAAATTTAGCGCCTCAAGCGCTTCGATCAACAGTATCGATTCTATTTAAGGCTATCTCATTTTTGTCTCCTCTGTAATTGCTTGTGAAAAGTATTACGCTGGCTGCGATCATGAATGGTATGAGATAGATCGCGAAGAATATATTCACTGCTATTGCCAGCTGCATAAGTCTTGAAACCGTTTCTCTGATCCAGATGAGACCCGCGGAGACCGCGCTGGTCATTAGGAGCTCCATTGATATCATGGGCAACGCCTGCCAGAATGAATAGGTACCTCTGACACCTTTTGGCGTTACCTTGAAGGTTTTTTTCCTGCCGAGGACCCATGATATGAATGATGATGTTACAGTGAACATGAGCAACAGTTCAGCCCCCTGATGGAGGAAAAATCCTCTCATTCCATAGTTCATGAGGCCATCTGATGCCGTATAGTAATAAAATAACATTGAATATATAAAGTAAGGAAAGTAGAATAATATGAAGAACACTGGATCTATCATCACCGTAATGAGCCTGAAATCGAGAAACAGTATGAGTATGATCATCGATATCAATCTGATTGGCCCAACCCACATCCAATAGAGCCAACCCGCCATATACTCAGCGTAAACGGGGGGCTTCAGCCTGAGCCTGAGTATCAGGCTGAGCGCCTGGAATCCACCGAGTGACCATCTTCCCTGCTGTGTCAGGTATGCGCTTATTGTTTCCGGAGGCCTGCCATACCAGATGTCCGTGGAATCAACATAAATTATCTCCCATCCAGCGCTCTGAAGCAACAACGATGTGGCAAGGTCCTCCGTAACCATGTCTTCACGGAAGCCCCCGACGGATCTTATCGCCGATATTCTAGCAACAAAACCTGACCCCAGAATGAAGGCAGATCTACCGTTTCTGGCCCTCATGATCTTCCTAAGGAAAACCTCCTGCTGGAAGAAGGCTGATTCGCTGATCGCTGTCGAAATGGCAGTATATGTCTGAGGCATCTGAACAACGGCAACCATCTTACGATCGAAGTAGCTGATCACCCCATTGAAGAATTTTGGGGTTGGCCTCTGATCGCTATCAAATACCGCTAGGAACTCGTAGGAATCATCTATCTGCTTCAGCGCGTCATTTATCGCACCAGCTTTATACCCCCTCCTATTATCGCGGTGCACAAACCTTATCCCGAGGCGATCGCATATTTCGGTCAGATCTGCAACCGTGTGCTGATCCGTTGAGTCGTCCAGCAGCCATGTTTCGCCGTATATATTCGCCTTTTTGACGGCAATCAGGGTCCTCGTGAGCATCCTGACATCTTCGTTATAGCTCACGACAAAACTTATCACACGGGCACCTGCAGCACTGTGTAACAATCTTGCAGAATATTTATCGGCACTGAACATCTGCCACTGGAATATGATCACCGTGGCAAGCGAAACCGCCAGGAGAAGCCAAAAAACGTAGACAAGAGGTATGACATATATATTACTTGATGTGAAATACGCCAGCACTGCGGGTGCAATAAAGAACAAGGCAAAGTATACAACCTGATAGTTCAATTTCATAGGTATATCAGCCTCGTCATCAGAGACTGATCAGAAACCTCTATGCGCAATCTAGCCACAATATATCCCGTGAGGAGATCATCGACATATCTCAGACCACCTCTACTGAGAACCAAGAGCCTTATCCTATCATTCCGGATAAGCAGTGAGGAGATGAATGAACTCCAGAATACATCAGTGAAATCCCTCTGGAATCCCTTTCGATCTGATATATACAGATTTGAAGCGCCCAGAAGGAATATATCCATGTCGCTTATACGCATAACTGTAGAAAAGATTTCGAATGCAAGCTGGTCGCCCAGGTTCATGGCATGCCTGGAATCGCCGACCACCATTCGTTCAACATTTCCTATTTGATATAACGGAGTGCTTGGGCAGGATGAACTGATCTCCCTGGCAAGAGTGGAGAATGGAAATGTGGACAGGACTACCGGCAACCTGGACTTCTGCTGCCAGTATTCCTGGGAACAAAGCATGCCTGAAAGTATCGGTTTGATTTTGCTTGTATCCATCAGAAGCTCGAATACGCCATAGGTATCACCCAGAACTTCCAGCGGATGGCCTATAAAACTGCTCTTTCTGACTGTTCCTATATCCATCCGTCCATCGTTTTCTGAGACCATGATCCCCATTTCAAAGCAATATGGCGGTTTAATCATTTTCACGCATCAAATGGATTTCCTTCTTTAAATATATTTTAGCGATCTTGTCATTTAGTTGAAGCCTTTGATCCTCTTTATTCTATGAACCTTGCAACTAGCTAATTACAATATCTAATGCATGAAGATATTGAATTTTATTGTTTTCTCCATGCACATAATAATTCTACATGAATGGGGACAGCAATTCTATTTTAATCAGTATTTCATCACCATACGATAGAAGTGAGCGAATCCATAGTGATCTCCCTCGGTGGGTCTGTGATATCCGGCGATCCCATAGATGCCGATTACATGAAGAGCTTTGCCAAGCTTCTTGAATCCTCAAAGTACAGGAGGATCGGTATAGTCACAGGCGGAGGCAGAACGGCAAGGTCGTATATATCCGTTCTGAGGAAGCTTAACGTCAATGAAAACGTCCTGGACGAGATAGGCATCTATGCAACAAGGATGAATGCACTCTCAATGGCAAGCCTAATCCAGGGATCGAATCCAATGATCCCGTTCACCGTGGAAGAGGCTGTCAACCTCATGAACAGCTATCGTTTCGTTGTGATGGGTGGCACAGAACCTGGCCACACCACAGATACCGTTGCTGCATTGCTCTGCGAGAGGAGCGGCACTAAAACACTCATAAACGTAACATCCGTTGATGGGGTCTATGACATGGATCCGAACAGATTCGCTAATGCCAAGCGATTCGACAGGATAGGATACAGAGAAGCCATAGCGCTCTCAACAAAGAGCTCTACTGGCGCAGGCCCAAACGTATTTATGGATATAACGGCCCTGAGCATAGCGATGCGATCAAGGATAAGGGTAATAGTTACCTCTAGGGATCTGGACAACTTAGAAAAGATACTGAAGGGTGACAGGGCGATTTCCACATTCATAGACGATGATCAGAAGTCCTGATCGACAATAATATTTCCGCAGGATCAGCGTGCATGATATATACCCCAACTCGATTTTCTGGGCTATCTCGATTTTTTTCCGGATCCTGACCGTCTGTCTTTCATTGGTATAAAGATCATACTTACCTCGTTGCCATCATCTGGCGATCTACTAAAATAACTGTTTTCTGTTGACTGAAGACCGTTTATAGATCATTGATTCAATTTGGATCTGCTGTCCTATTCGGAACGCTAGCGTTATGGTTAAACTCAAAGACGCGATGTCATATGGGGGTTGATCATTTTGAAGACAGCAAGCATCATAACCGTGGGCAACGAGATACTCAAGGGTAGGACAGTAAATACAAATGCAGCGTTTATAGGGAACTTCCTGACATATCATGGCTACCAGGTTAAACGCGGCATCATAGTTATGGACGAGCTTGATGAGATAGGGTGGGCCTTCAGAACCGCGCTTGATGTATCGGACATAGTCGTATCCTCAGGTGGCCTTGGCCCAACCTTCGATGATATGACCGTGGAGGGATTCGCCAGATGCACCGGGCAGAATCTGGTGATAAACGAAGATGCTCTATCGATGATCAGGAAGAAATACAGCACATCAGACCTTACAGAGCAAAGATTGAAGATGGCAAAGATGCCTCAAACATGCAGGCCGGTTGAGAATCCAGTCGGGACAGCACCGGGACTTCTATGCAACATGGAGGGAAAGAAGGTCATCATTCTGCCCGGTGTACCAAAGGAGATGCAAGCGCTGCTTGAAGCCATGGAGGACGAGATTCGCTTACCTGACATGCACTATTACGATGAGTCCGTGATCATATCCGGTGTTATGGAGAGTGTGTTCGCTCCATACGTTGACAGGATCATGAAGGAGTTCGATGGAATATACGTAAAGAGCCATCCAAGAAACGTTGAGGTGAAGAATCCTGAGCTTGAGATAGAGATATCCGGTTTCGGAGAGGATGAGGCTGCGCTCAAAAAGAAGATCAGGGATGCAATATCGCGTGCAGGAGAATACGCTGTTAAGCTCGGAGGAACGGTGAAACGATAATTTTAAATTCAATTCTAACTTAATTTCCTGATTTGAGACCGCAGGTAAGGATCGCAGCACTTTTCGGTTCGGTTGTATCCATGTTTACTGCGGTATATGTCTTCGTCGCCTATATGGACGCAGGCTATTTTATCCTTGCACCTGCAAGGTTTGAACTTCTGGCGATCGCGGCATCAACCCATATAATTCTGTATCTTATCATCATTATAGCTGCAGTATTTGCCTACATATTCGTATCATCCTACTTCACCGTCGAGGTGAAATCAGAAAAGTCCGAAGTTACCGATCAGAAGGAAGAGGCCATTCATGAGAGGGTGCAGCCTGAAAAATCAGAAGAAACCGTTACATTCAGAGAGATCAGGAAATGGCCAAGCCAATTCGATTATGCGCAGGCTTTTCAGAATCCATCCTATTCCCTGTCCGGAGAACTTAGCGGTTACAGAATAATAAGGAACCCAAACGTTAAGATGGCCGGAAACACCATCTACTCTTCGGGAAATTATGGAATAATATTCAAGCTTGAGAATAACGGGGCTTATTACGCAATAAAATGCTTCACTAAGGGTTCAGATCTCCATAGGCGTTACTTCGAAATTGGTAGACATCTCCAGGGGAAGAATATACCATGCATCGTTCACTTCGAATACATAGAGAATGGTGTGAGGACCATGAAGGATCCCTCTCTTTACTATCCCGTGCTTAAGATGGACTGGGTGGATGGCGATTCCCTGTATACCTTTCTGAAGAAGAATATAGACAATGGAAGAGAGATAAGGAGGATAGCTGGTGAATTCCTGAACATGGTGATGGAACTCAAGATGAACAAGATGGCGCATGGCGATCTCTCCTGCGATAACATACTGATAAGCAACGGGAGGGTCATATTCGTGGACTACGATGGCATGTACGTCCCTGCTCTGAAGAATATGCCGTCCAGCGAGAACGGGCACGAAAACTTCCAGAGACCTGACAGGAAGCCATCGGACTTCTCAGAGAATATGGATGACTTCTCCGCGCTTGTCATATATACCTCACTATACGTGCTTTCATTGAGGCCGGAGGCGTGGAAGTTCAACGGTGACGATCCAGACGCCCTTCTTTTCAGAAAGGCCGATTTCCTCAATCCGGAAAAGTCAGAGGTATTCGCTTACATAAAGTCCATGGGTGGAAAATCATGGAAGCTTGCCTCCATGATGATAAAAGCCCTGGGATCCTCAAGCGATAGGGGCATAGATCTGCGGAAAGCTATCTCAGCGAGATGACTGCGAATGTAACATCATCGTTCTTCATCTCACCTGAATTTATCAGACCGCTTATCAATTCGCCCTCATTTTCGGAATGATCAATCAGCATCTTCCATGGGCTCTGCTTAGCCCTGCTGATCATCCAGTGTGCCAGTGAATCCGTGGCCATGATCAGGATATCGCTTTCGGATAATCTGCCCTCCATGTAGTTTGCCCACTTCACGGATCGCCTCGTCCTCAGGAGGGGGTTGCCGGTCCATATGAGCTTCGGCGTGTTCCCAAATTCTGATGCATTTTTTATCGGAAAGCTCTTCATGCCCTCTGGGGTTATTATGAAGAGGCACGTATCGCCCACTGCAACGGACTTGAATCCACCGTCCTGAATCTCCAGCCCAAGGAATGTTGACATGGAACCTCTTGCTATCTTGTTCTTCACAAACCATTTCATGTTGCTCCATGGGAGCTTCGATCGCCACATGCCAAGCGCAGTCTCCACCATATCGTCCAGCTTCATATCGTGCTTTCCGGATACGAAGGTATCGACAAGAGACTTCGCCCATTCATTGGAAAACACAGATTCGGATGAACCATCAGCCATGGCGAAAAGACCTCTGCCGACATCATAGGAAAACGCATCCTCATACTCGCTCTCGCTGTTTCCAAGCTTTGGCTGATGGTAGTGGAATACGCTTATCATCCGTTCATTCCATTGAACTTATGGCGCCTCTTGTTCCTATGTCTATGAATTCGATCATCTGCTCAAGCTGAGCGTTGAACACGTAGGATCTTGAACCATCCTTTATGTCGGGAAACGTCTCAATTGCGTAATTTATGTACTTGGTTGGAAGCACGCTGGACATCTTGAACAGAGACCTGGCATACATATCGTTCGGCAGCTGGTTTTCGGAATACGGAAATGACAGTGGAGCTGAGTTCTCAGTGGAAACATGGCAGTTCCATATCAATGGGTTTCCGTCCTCTGTCTCCATCTCCATGATGGACTGGGCAACAGGATACGGGTCTCCGTCCGTCGACTGCCCATCGGTTATGTTGATCACTATGGGTGGATAGGATGATGGGTGTTCGCTTATCCAGCTTTCTATGGCCTCCTTTGCCATGTTCATCGCCCGTACCATGGGAGTATCGCTGTTGGCAACCGGTTCGAACCAAACCCCAAATTCATATTCAACGTCCGCTGTTCCACCGGATCCGTCGGGTACCTTCATCATCCTCTTCTCAGTCCTGAGCGGATTTTCTGCCAGCCTGGAAACCGGAACCACCTCACCGTCCAGGAGATAGGAAGCCTTTCCCTTCTCCCCGCCATAACCTATGACACCAACGTAGAAATAATCACGGACACCATCGTTCTTGGTGCAGCGCATTATGAGCTCACCAATCTGTCTGTTTATTGCATCAGCTGCCTCCTTTGCCTTGGACTCACTGCCACCTGCCATCTTTCTTATCATCGATCTGGACTGGTCGATGAGAAAGATGAAGAGGCCCGGATTCCTCCTGCTTATCTCCGCGTCATACATTGCTATAAATAAACGTCATACATTAATAAATATTTTGTTTCACTCTGTTTTTATTTTAAAGTATGGATTTTTTACGTCTGTTTCCCTGTACACAATGGAACTTGAGTCCGCAATTAGTTCTCTCACGCGATCATCCGACACTATCTTCTTCTTCATCCCGTCCCTGTACATGATGGCGGTTTTCAGTATGTCAGACGGAAGCTTGAATATGTCCTTGACATATGATGGCATCATTCTGACTATGAACCTCTGGGCATTCATCATTATCTGATCCTTGAAGCCGATGGCCTTAACTTCGTGCAGTCTGTCATGGAGCCACTTGTAGGCGTAGAATGAGTAGTAGCCGTAAGCCGTGAGGGCCTGGATTATCGCAGGATTGACCTTCGTTTTCGCGACAGGCGTCAGTATATCATATCTAGACCAATCGAGGGTGAATATGCCCCCCTTCTTGAGCGCATCCAGGAATATCCTTGTACCCGGAAGCGGCGTGTATGTGCTTATCTGGATGGCATCTATACCTGCCCTTGCAAGAACCCTGGAGAACTTTATGGTCTTAAGCATATCTCTTAGGCTTTCGTACGGAGCGCCAAGCATCATACCTCCAAGGACGACAACGTTATTCTGGTTCAGAACCCTGACTGCGTTGACCGAGGCCGAGGTCATTATTCCCTTGTGCATCGCCTTCAGCACCTCCTCGCTTCCGGATTCTATTCCGAGAAAAGCTATGGTGAGCCCTGCCCTGCTTGCCTTCCTTATGAGATCAGGATTCTTCGATGTAACGTCGGCCCGCATCTGAACTATGAATTTCAGATCCAGATCCTCCTGAATTATCCTGTCGAAAAGATCGGATCGCTGCTCAACGTTGGGGTATACCACGAATATGTCATCCGTGAAGAATACCCATTTATAGCCCAGTTTTTTGACTATGCGAAGTTCCTCCATTATGCGTTCGTTTGATTTGTTCCTCCACTTGTTTCCCCAAGTTGGCGTCACGGAGCAGAAATCGCATGCATACGGGCATCCCCTTGCCGTTTCAACCGTGGCGACGCTGCCCTCGCCGAAAACCTTGAATGTGTATCTCTCCTTCTCTACGAGATCAAATGCCGGGATGGGGAGCCTGTCCAGATCGTCTATGAGCTCTCTTTTCTCCGTCCTGATCTTCATAGATCCCATCTTGAATATTATGCCTGGTACATCGGAGAAATCCATGTTCTCCCTGTAATGCTCCAACACATCTCTGAACGTCTCGTCTCCCTCTCCAAGAACTATGACATCGAAACCGTTGTCAAGAAGCTCGCCGGGTACAAACGTTGCCTGATGCCCACCGGCAACTATGAGAGGATCGTATATCGCCTTTATGCGTTTCGCAAGATCCTGAGAGAATGCATGGGCAGCGGTTGCATGCAGTGTTATTCCGATAACATCTGGTCTCCATTTTGCCACATATTCAACCATCTGATCGAGGGTCAGATTGTCTGCCTCCATGTCCACTATTCTAACATCATTGATGCCTATGACCCTAGCCTGGGCTGCGAGCACCTGAAGACCAAGTGGAGTCGGCAGAAAACCAAATTTTGTGGTATATCCGCTGCCGGTTGGGTTAAGTGGCTTTATCAGTAAAACTTTCATATCTCAATAATTCATCAGAATATATATGGGTTGCTGACAATATGTGCTACAAACAGCCCATTTTGCCTAAAAAACAGAGCACTTTGCTATATATAGTCTTATTGCTATGAATGGCATTTTTCAAGCATTTTCGAAAAAAATATTATGATCCATTCAGATGGGCGTTTTCCTCTTCTCAACAACGTGTATATCCTCGATCCTGGTCTCTGGATAGTTCCCGCCCTCATCCTTTTCAAGATACTTGACCATATCCCATATATTGATCAGAGCTCCGGACACGCAGCTTATGGCTTCCATCTCTATCCCCGTCTTATAGGTAGTTGTTAGCGTGCACGAAACCTCTACATAATCATCTCCTACGACGAAATCCACATCCACACCCTCTATCGGTATGTTGTGGCAGTATGGTATCTGCAGAAATGTGTCCTTTGCGTGCTGCGTACCAACAACCCTGCTCACCTCGAGTACGTCGCCTTTTTTCACCTTTCTGTCCCTGATGGCCTGCACCGTAGATTTCTTCAGGTGTATCCTGCCCTTCGCCGTGGCAGTTCTGGAACTGATTGCCTTTTCCGAGATGTTGATCATATATCTTGCATGTGTTGAAGGGATTTAGCTTTTTGATCCGGATCCATGTATTCAACACTGATATCTATGCGGAAGGAATATGGAAACATGGATCAGAAACCACACCATGGTGAAACCCATTACAACCTGAGGATAAAGATAATCACCGTGTCAAGCACAAGAACGTCAGAAACTGATGAATCGGGAAATATACTTGAAAAACGTTTTGAGAGATACAGCACATCAAGATCGATCGTCAGAGATGACCCTGTGCAGATACTTTCTGAACTTTTCAGGGACTTCAATGAATTCGACGCGTTCGTGTACAACGGGGGCACAGGTGTGAGCAGGTACGATCTCACCTCCGTAACGATTAGAAAGGTATCAGATAAGGAAGTACCTGGATTTGGTGAGATTTTCCGGCGAAGGAGTGAGGATCAGGCAGGGATTTTCGCCTACATGTCATCGGCAGACCTTTTCATAGTCTTCGGTAAACCAGTTTTCGTTCTTCCAGGATCACCAAAGGCCCAGGATATCGGGGCGGACATCATACTTGATATGATAGATCATATAATATATGAAACGAGAAAGGAATGAACTAAAAATAACATTGAATTTCAACGATGATGGATGTGGAGATGATATACTCTTTTTGATGCCTTTGATATGGCTGTCTGATAACAGGCAAAGATTAATACTTGATCGAACGATATCAATTCTGATATCCATAACTTTAAGGCTTTAGAAGAAAATTTGATATATATATCATGCGATTTTCGGCCTCTGCCGATATGCATGATCGATCAAGGATCGAAGGAGGTGTGTGAGGTGGCGGAGTCTAAGGTGCTGGTTAAGGGTTCTCCCTTCAACAAGCCAGTCATAAAGGGTAAACTGGAGAACAACTACGATATGACCGATGATGAGGTCAAGCTTCTTATGTTCATAAAGAACCATGGCGGAAAGGTTCCACTGTACAGGGTCAAAAATGAGAGCGGCGTTAAGGATCCTGAGGCTGTTCTGAAGAACCTCTTTGATTATGGTTTTGCAATGGAGGATAAGGAGAGGCTCGGTGAGAAGATAATTCTCACCAACGAGGGAGAATTCGTGGGGCAGGCCATAAGAGTGAGAGAGGAAAAGGAGAGAATAGAGAAACTGAAGAAGGAGAAGAAAGAACAGGTCAAGAATCGTTCTTCAGCCCCGACCCAGTCATAACCAGCAGGCTTTTTTCCAAAGGTTTTTTCCTGAATGCAGCATATACAGTGGCTGAGCTGTATTCCACCAGGAAACCCTTTCTTGCAAGCTTATTTCTTGCATCCATTATCTCGTCATCATCTACGGTTATGCATCTACCGTGATCGGAGATCACCTGATGCATCTTTTCAATGAGGATCGGCCTTCTGGAGACAAGTGCGTCAGCTATCGAAGAGAGCTTGTTGTCTGGATCGTACGTTTTCCCATTGATCCTTGCACACAATGGAGATACAGCTTCGGTCTGAACGGCGATTATGCGCGGCAAATGGTCTATCTCCCCAGAATCCATGAGGTGCTTCAATCCGGAGTACAGCCCAAGCAGCAGCGTGCCCGCCGAAACAGGAATGTATATGTTCTCAGGCATCCGATCGAATTGCCTGAATATTTCATAGGCCAGCGTTCTTATGCCGTCCCTGAATTCTGGCCTGAGGACATGGCTTGCGTAGAAGGAGCCCGATCTCTCTGCAGCGGCCTGTACGTCCTCCCTGCTGCCGTTGACCCTTATGACGTGTGCCCCGTATGCTTGTATCTGCGAGAATTTTTTACCGGCCACGGTCTCTGGAACATATATGTCAACGGCCAGTCCTGCAGCCGATCCGTATGCGGCTATCGAGGCACCGGCGTTCCCAGATGAATCTTCAGATATCCTCGTGATACCCTCGGAATCCCTGATGTCAGCTATATGTGAGATAAGGACCCTGCTGCCCCTATCCTTGTATGAGAATGTTGGAAGCATGTAATCGATCTTCATGTCAAAACCATCGGCATGAAACACCGGCGTTTCGCATTCTCCAAGTGAAACGATGCTTTTTATGTAGGGAAAGTTGTCAGCAATCCTGTCCCTGTAACGGAATTCCGTGCGGATCTCAAAGGGCGATCCGCATCTGTTGCATCTCAGCTCTTCCCCACTCCTCTTATTTCCGCAAACCATGCAATATGCAGGCACATCCATATGAAGTCATAGAAACATAATAGATAAATGTCGTCCGAATCATTGTCCGGACGAAAACGTAACTATATTCGATCCTGTGGCCACATCGACGAATGCCAGATACGAAATTGGACTTGATATGTTTATAAATATGTAAGATCCTGCGTTGAATTCCTGGCCTTCGGTGTATATGGTCATATTCATGCTTATTCCAGATGTGTTAAAAACAGAGGAAGGGTAAATAGAAGCAAGATTTGTTGATATGTCTGTGCCGTTAGATATGATACTTATATCGACCTCACGGATTGGAAGCGACTCCGGAAAGTATGACACGTATATGTAATACCTGTAATCAGATGTATGGTTTTCGCTGATCACTTGAATCTGTGCCTGAGGGGTGAAATACTGATTCTGTGTAAAGTATGGTGTCACCTCGGTGTAAAAGGTAGCCGCAAGCGTGACCGTTATCGCGATCAGGAGTATCGTTGCTATGATCGGGGAAACGGCCTTATCATGCATGTTTTCAGATTGACCGTGTGTTTAAAATCATTGCTTCGCTTGATCCGAATTTCGCAGTTACTGATTCCGATAAATCTTAATGCGAATTTCCAATATACGATATATCATGGATAGAAAGGATCTGCCGGGCCTGATATTCGGTGGTGCTGGCATAGCCATTGCACTGGCTTTCACGTTTTACTATCTGCCGGACATGATACGCAAAATTCCGGATCTATCTGCGGTGCCTGTTTCGGATTACGCCTTCATTTCATTCCATGCCACGGCCCCCTTCTTCCTCTTCATGATCGCAGTTTCCATCATACTCGTGTTTGCCAGCATGGTCTCACTCATTAGTTTCAGCAGGGATTACACTACGTCATTCTCGAAGAAAGCGAATGGCAGATACTTCTGGTATCTGGCAATATACGTTCTTGTGGATCTCATCCTGTCATTCATAATATCCAGTATATACCCGTCTTACGGCATCACAAGCATAAACAAATTGCCAGACTTCATTCAGGTGTACTACTACCTTGTTTCAGTACCTGGAGAAACGCTTATCTTCTCGATAATACCCATCTCAATTATTCTTCTCATCTATGGCTTCGCCTCAAAGAAGCTTAGGGTATTGATAAGAAGCGAGGATCTGAACTGGAACATTGTTGGCGCCATATCCATAGGAACTGCGACGTATGCTGCCATAATTTACCTTATCCTTGGCCAGAACATATACTACGTGATATCGGCCTACGTCACAACATTCATGGTTTCGATAATCTACCTGAAATTTGGACTGATGAGGGCAATTCTGACAAACTTCATAATGAGCATGGTGAGTTTCCTGAGCGTCCTTGCATCCAGAGTGCCTGATTATTCGCTGCTTCTCACAATATTCCTGTTCGCATGGGCCTCCGTTGGAATATATTATCTCTTCCTGGAGAACGAGTCAAGGCAGAGGAGGATAAGGCAGCAGAGATCTGAACAGGAAAAGGAAAGGTCTTCCCAGGAGATGAGAAGGGAAGTTCATGTACCTTTACTTAAACCTGAAGATCTCTTCATAAGGAGCTCGTGCCCTGAGTGCGGTGGTATAGTCTTTCATGTTAGGGATAACATGAATCTCGAATGCGACCATTGCCACCACGTTGTTGCCGCAGATGATGTGGGTCCCTTCAATATTAAGATCGACATCTATGGGAGGGTTCACGATCATTATCCCGGCAGCGACACATACTGAGATTTATGGTATTGTCCATGATCTTAGATATCCCGGAAGAAGTCCATGGCATTCCATCATCGTTGGACGATCTCAAACAAAAGAATTAATTATTCACAGGGGATGTTCAGGATATGACGTACATATTCAGATGCAGGGATTATGGCTTCGACTGCAGCTACACGCTCGAGGAGGAGAGGAAGGAGGACATACCACCAATGGTGAAGATGCACTTCCGATATGCACACAACATCTACGATTTCACGGATGATATTAAGAACAAGATACTTGAGGTAGTGAAGGAAAAGCCCTAAAAAGTGATGTTTATTTTTTGCAGATAGACCAGAATATCCCATATTGATAATTTCTTGATTTTGATTCGAAAAGGGAATCTCCAAAATTGAGTTATTTTCCTATGCAAACGTGGAAGCTGGCAGTCCTAACCAATGAAGTAGCATTGATTCATTGAAGCGTTATGTTTATCCTGTTGGAAACTTTTCCCTTGAGCTTCGTGGTCTTGTAGTTGATCTGCCCGACCTCTCCAGTCTTTTTGACGTTGACTCCGAACTCAGGCTGATCTGGAAGTCCATCTATGGTCATTATCCGGATCCTGTCCTCATCGTATGCATCATGCACGGACATCTTTTTGAGGTCCTCGTTCCTGTTGAATTCGTCTATTCCAATATATCTGAACCTTACATCAAGGTTCCTTTTAACAATCTCGTTGGCTTCAGCCATGACTTCATTTATCTCCTCTTCCGTTATATCCGGCTTTTCTATGTCTATCCAGGCTCTGTCATCGTACGTCTCGTTCACGCGGCATGGCACCTTCCATTTCTGATACGCGAGGCCGGAGATTATCCTTAGCGCTGTCCTGAACCTCATGTGTATGTAACGCCTTTCCCAATCGATCTTCTGCTTCACGGTTTTGCCTGCGATGTCCTGCGGATACGTATCCATGGAGATCAGGTGGACGTATTCACCATCGTAGATCGTATCCACTATCTGGTATTCCTTGTTATCGATTAACACCTTACCGGTATCGTTCGGTTCTCCGAAAGTTGTTGGATAGAAGATTGATTGATCAACCTTCATATCAGTAAACTCAACGAAGATTGCAGTTCCCGTACCCTCCACTGCGTATGAATCGTCCAGGTATAACGCCTTTGTCTTCATAGGTTCCGTTATAGCTTTCTGTTTAAATATTATCTGTTTCATGCTTTAAAAAAATGGACTTGCATACCATTACGGATGAAATATCTATAATTTATTCTCAGGATCATGAAGGCATGAGCGGCATGTTGATGGCATGACGATATTTTACATGAATGATATATACAGTCTATCACAAAAAGAATATGAGATAAAAAACATAAGCATAGATATGAAGGCTTCACAGATATTTTCAGAGTTCCTGAAAAGGAATGGCCTGCATCCACTGTTCGGGAATCCAGGGACAACCGAGATACCCATGCTTTCCTATGTTGATGATTATATGCTCACGCTTCATGACTCGATCTCCGTGGCCATGGCCGATGCATATGCCCAGTACACCGGACGGCCATCCATAGTGAATCTGCATTCACTTCCTGGTATATCGAATTCCATGGCCTTCATAATTTCAGCCATGAAAAACAATTCACCAGTCATAGTGACGGCGGGGCAGCAGGACAGAAGGCATCTCTACTACGATCCACTGCTGTCCGGGGATCAGATCAGCCTCGTGTCCAACTACGTCAAATATGCCTATGAGGTGAGAAGGCCGGAAGAGATACCTCTGGCAATGAAGAGGGCCTACGAGATATCCATGACGCCGCCCTTCGGGCCCACCTTTATTTCATTCCCCATGGACGTAATGGACGAGGAGGCTGATCCAATATGGTCATCGGTGAAGGCGCATCCGGTGGTGAGCATTGGGGATGACGAGATAAGGGAAATAATGGATCGCGTGAACTCAGCCGAAAGGGCCGCAATCGTGTTCGGATCTGAAATAGATATGTACGGTGCCATGGAGGAGGCGCGGAAATTCGCTCATGCCCTCAACGTACCGGTTTATGTTGAGCCATGGGCCCAATCCTCGTCATACTACAAGGACGATCTTTATGTACAGGACCTTCCGTCTGCGTTTTCCGCAATGAACAGGATACTCAAGCCATACGACCTGATAATCTTCGTAGGATCTGATATCTTCGTTTACCCATACACTGGAGAGGATCCATCGTTTATGGACAGATCCATCTTCATATCTACCAGATCAGGTCATTACATAGGCGAAACATACGTATCCGATCCCAAATCCTTTCTCTCTATGGCAGTAAAGTATGCGAAGAAGAAGAAAAAATTTGTTCCCGATGTTCTGAATGAGAAACTCGTATACGAGGACATCATAGCCACGATACATGGCCATCTCAAAGGGTACACTGTAGTTGATGAAGCTGTTACGGCTTCAGGTTCCGTGAGGAAGTTCTTTGCCGATGGCCCAAAAACCTATTACACCTCCCGCGGCGGGCCCCTTGGTTGGGGCGATGCGGCAACGGTATCTGTGGCCATAGCAAACAGGAAGACCGTTGGGATAATAGGTGATGGTGCCTTCATGTACACGCCACAGAGCCTTTGGACGGCTTTCAGATACCACATACCTGCTAAGTTCATAGTGTTGAGGAACAATGGATACAACATACTGAGGAGCTATTCCAGAACATTCGGATATGGGGTAGAAAACCGGGATTTTCTCAGGTTCAATTTCAGCATAGAGAAAACGGCCGAGGGATTCGGTGCAGAGGTGCGGAACTATTCAGACGAGAGGGATCTTGAATGGATCTCCAACGGTGATGTCCCAAAGGTTCTTGTGCTTGATGTGGATAACGAAATTCCCGATCTCTTCTGAGTGATAGCATGAACATAGGTGTGATAGGTGGAAGCCGCGTGCATGACGATGTGTGTGAAGTTGCCTATAATGTGGGGAGGATACTGGCCCAGAGAGGCGTGATAGTGATCTGCGGAGGCCTGACCGGCGTAATGGAGTGCGCATCCCACGGCGTCCGTGATGGGGGCGGTACAGTTGTTGGCATACTTCCGGGTTACGATGCCTCCGAGGCAAACAGGTACATAAGCATACCGCTGCCCACGGGCATGGGGTACATGAGGAATTTCCTGATCATCAGGGCTTCACAGGCAATAATAGCCATCGACGGATCCGCTGGAACCCTTTCTGAAGCCTCATTCGCCATATCTGAAGGCAAGGATGTTGTCTCCATCTATCCGCTGAACATACCAAGAACCAAGGAAAAGGAAGGCCATGTTTACGTGGAGCCAGATCCGCAGAAGGCCGTGGATCTTGCGATCTCACTCGGAGAGAAATGGCAACAGATCGACGAGAGCAACGAAAGATAATTTATAATCGAATTGCAGATGATCCAACGTGGATGTCACTCCGATCATCATAAAGGTATTCGGTTATATAATAGAAGCCCTGCTTGTCTTCAGCATCATTCTCGATGTTGGTTATGCAATATATGACATATATTTGATGAGAATGGATGGACTTGAGGCGCTCTCTTATTCGCTGGTGGAGAATGCGTTCTTTGCGCTGGTTCTCCTGGAGCTGTACCTCGGTGCCCACGATTTCGTTGTGAGAAGCCCTTCTGGCCTCAGACATGTGGTGGAGGCAGGATTATCATACATAATAAGGGAAATAATTGTTGACATATCCACAGGGATCAAGGATATCTTCTCGCTTTCCGCACTGGCAATAGTAATAGTCTCACTGGCTGTCTCGCTCTACTTTCTCTCTTCAACGGAGAAACGGCGTGGTGAATCCGGATCTGGTTGATCAGATTTTCCTTCTAGATCGATCAGTGTTCATGTGAGGTTAATATTTTTTGACTGCAGACGTATACGAAGCACAAAGTTCAGGATGAGCACCGCAGTCATTGTCAGAAGAGACAGCTGAATGTATATAAGGTTGTATGGAGATCTTATGATGATGTTACCTATTATCCTGACGGTTGGCGAGGCCTCTGTCCTGAATATAAGCAGAGGCAGGAGGGACATGATGCCCAGGGTGAAGCCAAAGATCTCCATCCCTGTCAAGGATAGCCTCAGTATATCGTACAGGAGATAAGCTGCAACGATAGCCATTATCCCAAGAATGACCACCGACTTGTCGTTGAAGTATATGCTAACTGCGCCAACCATGAACATGATGAACGTAAGGATGGATATTCCGGCAACATGGTCAAAGCGGTGTCTGTCGCGAAGCGCTATCGCGGAGAGGGCTATGATCGAGAGCGCAATGAGCACCATGAAGTCCGTTATGTTTACGAGGAACCCCGTACCACCGAGACTCATGAAGAGTATCAGCACGAAGGTGAAAACCCATGACAGTGTTGAGAAGGACTGTGGGAATATGCCGTCCTCTGCAAGCGATCTTAGATGCCTGGAGGCGGCCATGAACGCTGGGACGAACGTTGTCACGGTTGCCAGAAGGAATGATATTGCCATGGCCAGCGCCCATAGGTTGTTCTGGAACACTGAAGCAATGTATATTGCGGGTATGACTGCTGTTTCAACAGCAGAGTAAGGGGCGTGTATGGAGAATACAGCAAGAGCGTACAACACCTGTATGGAGCCAGCGCCGGCTATGGTGGCATACATCGAATAGGGCATGTATCTCTTCTTTGGATAGGATTTCTTTGTTATAGCTGATATGACTGGTATTCTGGAGACATCCTTTGAATCGCGAACCATAACCTGTATCTCCTGAAATCCGAAAAAAAGTATGAAGAGATAGCCCGTGTTTATCAGTATGAGCTCCGGAGCACCGGCATGCAACACAAGGAGCCCGGTGAGGTTCCATGAATGCCTGAACCCAAGATCGATCGCATCGATGAATATTATGGATACCATTATGATCAGGAACACTATCTGAGCGACTCCGATGCCCTTCATATACTTCTTGCCGTAGAACGCATTTATGATGAACCATACGATCATGAAAAGGATGGCGGCGGCAACCGACGCATCCCTGAATAAGGGCGGCAGACCCAACTCTGAAAGGAGTGGAGAGATGACGTTGAATGTGAACTCTACAAAATAGATGACTGAGAATGCCGCCAGCGAAGTATTGGCTATCCACATGGAAAACCTTGATATGAAGTATCTCAGGCTCTGTCTTCCGTAGGCTGTCCTTATGAATGAAGGCCCACCAAGCGCATTCAGGTCGTGCTCCAGGGAATAGATATGCATCTTGTCGTAAAGGTAGGCGAGAAGGTACGACATGATCACCGCCAGAATGAGAGAAGCTATTGACACTATGAAGTATTCATAGATATTTTCGGGTATGAGTATGAAAAGCGGAGATCCTATCGTAGTGCCAAGCCCGATGGCGAAGAGCGTGAAGAAACCGTATACCGGAGTTCCTGTCTCCTTCAGCGACGGCTTTCGGAATTTTATTCTGTATACCGATGGTAGCTCTGCTATCAGTATGGATGAAAGCACGAGGGAAGCTATTACTGCAAAGAAGACGACGATGTATCCAAAAGAAAAATGAAGCAGAGGGTTCGAGGTTATCAGATAGAATATGGTCGAGTAGAGGAAGAAGACGCCAACTGCTGTCGAGAATGCCTTTGTGAATAAGGTGATCTTCCGGTATCTCCTGAACATCGGTTCACCATATCCTTGCTGTCTTCTCTGCACCTAACCTTATGGTGTGCAGACCGAGGAATAGTATGAAGAATGCCAAGAGCAGCATCGCGATCACCTCAGCGTATCCCACGGCATCCAGTGCCACTATGTTCACGGCGATGCTGTTGAGATATTTAGATACAAGATTTGCGTTCACGAATGAGGCCAGAGCTGGGGTCATTATCATGGCGGAGAGGAGTATGAGGAATGAGGATATGATGAATTCACCTATGGCAGCATACAGGTATTCTCTACCCGGGGTTTCCTGTCCGACGATCTGCCTGAACTCCATGACCGACTGATCCCTGCTGTTGGATATGCTGTCCCTTATCCTTGCCTGTGCAGATCTGTCATTTCCAGCGATGAGCATGAGCGCCTTTATCTGCAGGATCGTGTCATCTATCGCCTTGTCAAGTGTGTCTGCCATAAAGATCCCTTCATTATTGAGATATTGCTTTATAATACTTTTGAATAAACTGACTGTCATGGCTATAACTGCAGAATCAATATCAAACCTCATAGATGCCCTCGTATACATGGAGAACTACAGGAAGGGTAAGGGAGATTATGAAAATTTCAGCATCCTCGTTGATAACAGAAAGAAGATAGCGGATAACTTCGTACTTGAAATAAAGAACACGGTTCAGAACTTCGATTTCTCGCAGACCGGAGTTGACGCATCAGATGTTAAGAATAAGATAATAGAATTCGCTTCGCTTGCCGTATCCCAGATAAAGGAGAAGATAGAGGCCAGGGCCAGGGACGATCAGAACGCCATAAAACAGAAGATGGATGGGGATCTTAACAGATCCATCGGAAGCCTGAGCCTGTTCATGATACAGGATCCGTTCCACATAATAGATTACACAGTTTACCTTAACCATGTAAGCGGTTCCTATCAGGCCAGGGCCGTATACAGGTGCGACGACAACATATCCTATGAGTTCTCGCTGAACTGCAGCCTTGTGCCGGAGCTTAAGGATACCGTATATATGTCGTCCATAACCAAAGGAATACGCATACCGGTCAGAAAGGGGAGATCCCTGATGAGTTCTGAGGTATCGGTGGACTACGAAAAACTGGACAAGTACATATTATCGTATGTGGAGTACAGTCCTAAGTACATAAGCGTCATGATAGAGAACGAGGATACGCTCTCTCAGATATCGTTCTTCTATCCCGTGGATAATCCGGATATGATACGCATAGACTACAAGGATGACTCTGGTAAGGTGAATGTCGACGGCGATCCCATCCTGTCCAAGTACATTGATTACAAGACCATAAGATCAATATCATCATACATTACGGGAATAATGCAGAACCTCATGGCCAGAAAGAAGACCGTTACTTCCCTGATCATAGGCGACACTAATCTGCTTGAGAAGAGCGATTTACTGCCCCTTGTCAAATACGTCTTCCAGAAATATTCTTACCTTGTCAAGGGCCTGATCTCAGATGGACACATTTCAATAGAGGATCTCAAGACGAGGCTGGCCAACGTGAATCCGGGCATAATCCAGGATCTCATGGTATCAGCTGGTGTAACGCAATGACCCTCTACATGGTCAGATACTCGGAGATAGGACTCAAGGGCGAGAGAGAAAGAAAGAGGATGGAAAATATCCTCATGAGTAATATAACGAGATACTACGAGATAGGAGGGATGAGATCAAACTGCAGGTTGATGTCCGGCCATATCCTTGTAGATGCGGAAGACGATGGGCCTCTGCGCCACATCATGGGCATAAAATCGTATTCTCCTGTGAATCGTTTTCGCTTTGAAACCCTTGAAGACATAAGGAAAATCGCTTCAGATCTCTATGGAGAAAAGGTCGGTGGAAAGACGTTCGGAGTAAGATGCAACCGAACAGGCACACACAGCTTCACCTCGCTTGATGTTGAGAGATCCATAGGCGATGCACTTTACGATAAATCTGCGGGCGTCAACCTCAGGAATCCTGACATATGGATACACGCCGATATCCTCGGAAAGGACGTCTTCTTCTATCATGACGTGATACCTGGACCTGGAGGCTTGCCCCTGGGATCCGAGGGCAAATACATCGCACTGGTATCTGGTGGCATCGACTCTCCGGTTGCAACGTGGATGGTGATGAAACGCGGATCACCCTGCGATATCCTGTTCTGCTCGCTCTCTTATCCTGTGGATCTCAAGGCATTCGTGGATGTTGTGAAGAAGCTTGTGGAAAGGTGGGCCCCATACAAAAAACCAAGGATATTCATTGCGGACTGCAGGTCGCTCATACGCACCATGGTGGTTGAGGGAAAGACACGGTACTCCAACGTCACATTCAAGAGGGTAATATACAGGCTTGCGGAGAAGCTTGCACTTGAGAATGGGTACAACGGGATAGTCACAGGAGAGTCTCTGGGGCAGGTCTCATCGCAGACCGCTGAGAATCTCAGATCCATAGAGAACGGTATCAGCGTTCCTGTTATCCGCCCCCTCATAGGCATGGACAAGGACGAAGTTGTCGATATCGCGAGAAGAATAGGAACGTTCCCGGAGGTCAATATGGGAGAGTTCTGCTCCCTATTTGCATCCCATCCAATAATAAGATCCAGGCCAGAGGACATCGACGAGGATATGAAGGCCATAGACATGGAGGATCTGTTCAGCAGCATAAGATCCTACGATATTGATGGACTCACCGGGATGGTCGGTTCAGACCTTTCGCTGAAGGGATCGCTGCCTAAAGATGCGGTTGTCATCGATCTTAGGCCTAGATCCGCGTATGATAAGGAACACGTACCTGATTCTATTAACATGACGATCCGTGAAGCCATGGACATCAGCGATAAAGACAGGACATATGTGATCTACTGCAGTATGGGCCTTCAGAGCGCCTACGTGGCTTCCGTACTAAGGAACCACGGTATAAAAGCCTACTATTCCACGTTCAGAGATATAAAAAAGATGGTATCAGAAAATGAATCCGGTAAACTCGGCGGCATCGACCAGCCTGCCAAGTAGTATCGGTGTTTCCTTAACTATCCATTTCCTTGCCCTGGCCTCCCTCAGTTTTTCGGTCACCCTGGACCACGCAGCTATGTCAGGTACCTCGTATAAAACAACGAACTCCTGATCTCCTATTCCGAATGAATACGTCGTGTATGATCTTATTCCCTTCTCATCGGGATGGTTCAGAGCCATCTTGACGTGCTCGTGCATTATATCCTTCCTCGTATCGAAGTCCAGAAGATACCAGTCCGGTGTCTTGGACATGGGATAGGCCACGAAATACCTCAATGGAGGAAGCTTGAGGCTGTCCTCGAGCTTCTTGTTCATGGCATTGTATGGGCTTTCATCATATATGGATATGGAAGAGTACGCCGGAGATGCAAATTGACGCATGATGGACTGCACCCTGTCCTTTGCCAGAATCATGAGATCCGGATCCCTGCTTGAGTACCAGAATATTATGTCGGAATCGGTCCTGTAGGATCGGTATAGGTGGAAATTTATAAAGCCGGGATCTGCAGAAAAGAATTCAGCAATCGATCTTATGCCCTTATCTATGAATCTGACCGTTGCCTCCTTGTATTCCCTCCCTTCGAGAAGGCGGTAGGAAACAACAGATGTGTATATTTCAGACATGAATGGATATTACATTATAGTAATTATCATTAACCTATCATCTTACCTCCTCTAGATCCTGATCTAATTTGAAGTTGGGCCTTATGCCGGAGACTATTATGAGAATACGAACACCGCTGCGCATATTCTCGTCTATAACCGTACCCCACATTATGGTGGCGTCCCTGGATATCTTCTTCCTGAGCATGTCGGCAGCCTGCTGGGCCTCCTGAAGCTGCAGATCCCTACCACCTGTAACGTTTACTATTGCGCCCTTTGCATGCGATATATCATAATCCATGAACGGAGAATCCAGGGCTCTCTCAAGCGCCTCAACAATCCTGTCGTTGACCGCCTGATTCGATGATCCCATTCCTATCGCAGCATAGCCAGCATCCTTCATGACCTTCCGCAGATCGTTGAAGTCGAGGTTTATGGTGCCCGTGTTCATTATGAGATCCGTTATACCTTTTATTCCAGTGGCTATCACTTCATCTTCGAACTTGAATGCCTTGTACACGGGTACATCATTATACTTCTCTATGAGCTTGTCGTTGGGTATGACGATGGCGGCATCGCTGTTCTTGACCAGTTTCCTTATGCCCTCTGCTGCATTCTTCATTCTCACATAACCCTCTGAACTGAATGGCAAGGTAGCGAAGGCTATGGTAAGGGCGCCACGATCTTTTGCAAGCTTGGCAACGTACGGAGCTGCACCCGTGCCGGTACCACCACCGAAGCCGGCCGTTATGAACACAATACTTGTTTCGTCTATGTGCCTGAGGATCTCACTCTCTGACTCCTTCGCTGCCATTTCACCTATGGTTGGATCTGCACCCGCGCCGAGGCCCCTTGTCAGATTCTTTCCGAGAAGGATCTTCGCATGAGATCTTATACGGAGAAGATGCGCAGCATCTGTATTGCATGCGATGAGCTTTACTCCGACAAGATTTTCCCTCATGAGCCTGTTGATCGTATTCGAACCTGAACCTCCGAACCCAAATACCTTTATCCTGAAATTGCGGTCTTCGATTATCCTTGTGAGGTCTTCGTCCTTCGTCCAGATGTCCTCAGTGCTTTCGTTCTGGTCGACCATATGGCTACTATAATCCCTTATGTAAATAATTCTTTTGCTGAAAATGAAAATCCTGCATTCATACCCATATAATAATGTATCCATTCATCATATGTTCGATTTTCTCTTTCATTCTGGTCGTGTCGGCGAGAAACTGCCAGATCAGAAATCATTCAATCCATTACGAAGTTATAGGTGTATTCGATTACTATTTCACCATCTATTATATAACTGAAATAGAGAGTGAAGTTCTGGGGAGCAGCATTGGTAGATATGGCATAAAAACTGAAAAATACTGTGGCATTTACTGAAAGATTGAAGCTGTTATTTCCTGAAAGTATGTAAGTTGAGGTATTATTCTGGGCAAATATGAAGATGTCCGATGGTATAGATCCATTTATCCAAAGAACAGCCTGATATGCTGTGGGCAAGGAGTCGTTCACCTGAAGAGCATCAAACACGTAAAGTATAGAGGAACCAAAAAAATGAAAAGCGTTCAGATATATTGTGGAACCACTGCCTATAGTTGATGAATTTGCGGTATTGTTCACCGATATGTTTCCAAATATTGCTATGTTCTGGCCATACGTCAGATAGACCTTCCCCGAAAGGGCATTGACTGGCATCTCGTATTCATTAGATACAGCTATCGGCGGCATCGCCCCGGAAATGGAAAGGGCCATCAAAGAGATTGCTATGATGGCCACGAGAAGATATCTAATCATAGGCGTAGTTCAGATACAGTGTTGAAGACGTTGATGAGGAAGATATTCCAATCACATTTATGACGAAGCTTATGTAATAGACATGACCAGCACTCAGTGTAATTTGATCGCCAGGAGCATAGGGGGATTCATGAGAGCTAGCACCAGTTGTGGCATTCACCACCGAATAACCTTCGCTGCTCCATGAAAGGTGAGACTGACTGTTGTTGCTTACATAGATCGATATTCCAGATGGAAGGCTGCCATTGAGGTACAGCACACCGTTGACACCGAGATCCTTTATCTCAAGCACGTTCATCAGGAAGTCAGTTCCAGAGTACTTTGTGTAATTCAACATTATCTGGGATCCGCTGGTTATATTAGCGGTATTGCCAGATCCGATTACCGGTGCATAAATGTATCCTGCATTTTTTGCGGTATCATAATTTGGCCCTGGAGCAAGATAAAGCCCATTAGTCGTCGTGTTAATGCTTACGCTATAGCTATCTGAAACTATCACGGCGGCCGTTGCGACCGTCGGAAGAAGGAGCGCAACCGCTATGAGAGGAATTAATTTCTTGTAATTCATAGAACTTGATCATAGGTGGCTATTTAAATTTAATTGTGTATATTGAACACATTGCCATATTTGGAATATCTAACATTCAGTAATAATATTGAAAATGCAATCATAAGCATAATTACAAGAAGAAGTGCATGCATACCATGAAAAATTCTAGAGTTAACGAATAGAGTGCCCATGGCCAGAGATCCAGCAAATTCTCCAGCGTATCTTCCTCCGTTGAAGAAGCCTATGATCGAGCCGTAATCACCACTTTGATCCCTGATCAGAAGGGGAATGAAGGATATCTCGAATATGGTGTATGCGATGGCAAATACAAAGAAACCGATCATCACGGAATACAGAAATCCACTGAAATAAAACATTGATACAGCGGATATGGCAAAAAGTATCAGCGTGACTGTCGCTATACGCACTCTCATTCCAGCTCTGATGCTGATGAATATACCTATCAGGCCAGCTGGGATGAGGGATAATATAATGAAAGATCCATATGATATAACCCGTGTTCCTGAACTCCAGTAAATCGGAAGGAAGAAAAATATGGCAAAGAGCAAAAATGATGAAACAAATGAAGAGAATGTGAAAGGCAAATCGCCTCTCATTCTGAGGTGCCTATTAATCACAGGATCACCTTCGCACAGCAACCATATTGGAAGTATAGAAACTAAACCGAGAACCGTAGATATGAGAAATATAGCATTGATTCCAAGAGAATTAGAAAGCTCAGGACCTGCTATCACGCCAATGACGATGCCGATACCTGAGAATGTACCTACAAAGGCCATATATGCCGTCCTTCTTTCAGGGCTTGCACGTTCATTCAGGAGCGCCATCAATGGAGAGCTTATGGCACCAAGCCCTGCCAGAAACCTGGAAAATATCAAGATCTGAATATCCATCGGATGCCATGATATGAGATTTCCGATCGAAAACAGAATTGATGAAATAATGGATACATTCTTCCGCCCAATCGTATCAGATAACGTTCCCATGAATATCTGAGAAAAGATCATCGCGATTCCATAAATTCCAAGTGCAATACCGGCTAGAATTCCAGAGTTTGTGTATCTGAATGCATATAGTGAAAACACAGGGATAGGCAGGAAGGCGGAGAAGGTTCGCATCCCCTCTATAATACCTATGAGACTGGCGTTCCTGTCCCGCATCACTGCGCCAAAATTACTGTTATCAGAGTGCCTCCTCAATGCGGTAGGTTATGCAGCGTGTAGATATATCGTTTGCTGCCATAATATGTAATTACGTTATTAAAACATTTTAATTCGTGGGTAAAGTTGTATTTTAACAATTATTCCATTTTTTTCAAATATTGAATTTTTACAGAAATGAAAAAATCTTAATATTAAGACTTTGATATCTAATTACGGTAAAAAAATTAATGGATGTTTCGCATGTGTCGAGCAGGGGTTCGTCCCTCCGAATAACCATACCAAAGAAGGTCATACAGAGGCTCGATATCAAGCCAGAGGATATCATAGGCTTTTTCGATGACGACGGAAGGGTCACGATAGAAAAGATAGAATGAGTCACTGGAATTCTGACAGATCTATCCCTTCTAAGGATTTCCTTGCAGGATCAATCATCTCATCAAGTATAGTGGAAACTGTGTGCTTCAATTCCGGCGGTTGAATATCGCCCTTCTGGTACGATCCTTCAAACATTTCCACACCATCAACCTGGATCTTTCCGTTTGCTCCAGATATCTCTATATCCTTTTCATAGTATGGTATGATTATGTATTTCATTATCTCGGCAACAGGATTTCCTTCGACCTGCTGTGGTGGGCAGTAGGCAGCGTTTATCTTCTTCTCAATATGTTCGAGATCATCGGTAACAAGTATCGCTGAATTCGGATCGCTCTTTGACATCTTTACGAAATTATCCATCCTGGTGTTTCCCTTGAGGCTGCTGAGCAGAAAACCGTGGACTGATACTACTTTCTTCCTCTTCATCTTCTCCGCGATATCCCTTGCCAGCATGTGTGCATGCCTTTGATCCATACCGCCAAAGGCCACGTCGACGTCTAAATAGAATATATCAGTAACCTGCATTATCGGATAAAGGTACATGCTGAAATCCTTTTCGGCATCCGTCTCGCTACGGCCCATTATGGGAAGGGCCCTTATGACGCGCTTGAGGGTGCTCTTCTTGGCCGTATTTATGAACATCCTCCAGTATTCAGATGAACTCACAAGATCCGATGCCCAGACATAATCAGCTTCCGTCAAGCCCTCCGCCATGAAGGTTCTCCTGAGAATTTCACCACCCTTCCTGATGAGTTCGAGATCTCCATGCAGCTTGTTGTTTATCATCGCGTGCCAGTCTGCAAGCAGAACCGTGATCTTCATGTCATGCTGGATCTCCGCTAGTTTCCTTGGCCACATCACAGCCGTGGCAATATGCGGAATCCCGGAAGGTTCTATACCTATGTATGACTTTATCCCCCTCTTCTCTTCAAGTTTCTCCGCATCATCCCTCGTAACGATCTCACGGGTATTTTTGCTGATCTTATCGATTAAATGCATCACATCGGTTATCGCTGGTGCCGTTAATAAATGTTACATGATCCAGAGATGCGCAGACGCCATCCGCCTTAACGCCTACCTATAATTTATAGAAGGGTTATGGGTTTGAGGAAGGCAGTAAAACTCTCCTCGGTCTGAGATGCACGGACTCCCCTCAACGGAAATATTCATAAAGTATGTATCTACCTTTTCTTGTATCCTCCACGAAGACCAAGTGGTGTGATACATAAGTAGGATCGGTAAAATCCGAATCAACGCCTGCGGAGATCGCAACATCCGTAACCCTGCTTCCAGATGTGGATCCAAATAAGGTTTCCAATGACGGAAAACTGCGATCTTTTTGTATGGACATCGAGTTTGATCGCTGAAGCAGGAAAATCCGAAGCTTCAGCTGAGGAGTAGATCACATGTATTCACAAGCTGTATCTCAACGGGTGTCGAAACAGTAATAAATGAAACGCGATTCAGTTCAACGTATGAGATACAGCAAGAACTGGAAGGCAAAGAAGGGACTCATAAGAGTCACGATGGACGTGGATGGAGACAGGATAACGGATATTCATATATCAGGTGATTTTTTCATGTTCCCTGAGGATTCCATAACCAGCCTTGAAGATATGCTGAGAGGAACGAGCATCAAAGATATACAGGAGGTCGTAAAGAGGTTTTATGATCTGGGTGTTATAACCCCGGGGGTTGATCCCGAGGACTTTGTTCAGGCACTGAAGGTGATGTGATGGAGGGCAGACTTCTTTTACTTGAAACCCTAGGCAATACGCGAATGAGCCTAGCCTATGATGAAGCGATATACCGGAGCTTCCAGTATGGTGATAAGCCCATACTGAGGTTCTACAGGCATGATCGATCAGTCATAATAGGATATTTCCAGGTCGCGGAGGAGGAGGTTGATCTTGACTACATGAGGAAGAATGGGATAATGCTGGCCAGACGCTACACAGGTGGAGGTGCGGTTTATCACGATCTCGGAGATCTAAACTTCTCAGTCGTACGTTCCAGCGACGATATGGATATAACATCCATGTTCAGGATGATGAACGAGGCCGTCGTGAAGTCCCTTAAGATCATAGGCCTGGACGCAAGGCCCGGCGAACTCAACGACGTATCGATCCCTGTCAACAAGAAGACCGACATAATGGCTGGCGAGAAAAAGATAATGGGTGCAGCTGGAGCCATGAGGAAGGGAGCCAAACTGTGGCATGCGGCTATGCTTGTCCACACGAATCTGGATATGTTATCGGCTGTCCTAAAGGTGCCGGACGAGAAATTCAGGGACAAGATCGCCAAGAGCACCAGAGAAAGAGTGGCAAACATAACGGATTTCGTGGATGTATCTATAGATGACGTCAGAGATGCCCTTATAAAAGGATTTTCAGAAACACTCCACATAGATTTCGTTGAGGACACCATATCGGAAAGTGAGGAAAGGATGGCACATGATCTCTTCAACAGAAAATACAGCACAGAAGAATGGAACATGGGACTTGTAAGGAAAGAGGTAGTCTGATCTGCCCCAATAACGATGATTTTTTCTCCAATATATTTATGGGGATATAACCGTATTGATGTTTGTTGGAAATGGCCCAAACGCATTTCCAGCATCATTATGAACAGGGATGGATAACTTAAATATTCAAAGATCGATATGGATACATATGGTTCTTGAAAGTTTCTCGGCCTCTCTGCGTGAAACGATAAGAAAGATCACGGGATCTACCTATATCGATAAGGATACCGTAAAGGAGGTATCGAAGGATCTGCAACGCATTCTTCTTAAGGCCGATGTAAACGTAAAGACGGTCATTCAGGTTACCAAAGAACTTGAAAGACGTGCTCTTGAGGAGAAGCCACCTGCTGGGATGGCCCATCAGGACTACATGGTCCGGATAATATATGAAGAGCTGCTGAAGATACTGGGAGAACCATCAAACGTGAAGCTGAAGCCTCAAACGATAATGCTCGTTGGTCTCTACGGAAACGGTAAGACAACGACAGCCGGCAAGCTCGCCCGCTTCTTCGCCAAGAAGGGGTTGAACTCAGGT
Organism: Thermoplasma sp.; assembly: GCF_008709555.1. GTDB lineage: Archaea > Thermoplasmatota > Thermoplasmata > Thermoplasmatales > Thermoplasmataceae > Thermoplasma. Next base: position 26,039 of record NZ_VYIJ01000001.1, on the reverse strand, counting down.
TTGATAGCTGCGGACGTTCACAGGTATGCGGCCTATGATCAGCTTAAACAGATCGCGTCGGAGGTCAATGCGAAATTCTATGGGGACCAGAACGAAAAGGATCCTGTGAAGCTGATAAAGCGCGGTCTTGAACAGCTAAAAGATGTGCCCGTTAAGATCATAGATACCAGCGGAAGAGACTCCATGGATGCCGAACTCTTTGACGAGATCAAGAGAATAAAGAATGCGATCGCCCCAGACGAAGTGCTTATGATAATAGATGCCACCATGGGGCAGCAGGCTGGCCCAGAGGCCAAGGCGTTCAATGATGCGATCGGCGTAACGGGCATAGTAATAACAAAGATGGATGGGACAGCCAAGGGAGGTGGAGCCCTAAGCGCCGTGGCTGAGATACATGTGCCAATATACTTCATAGGTACAGGCGAACACATGGATGATCTGGAGGTATTCGATCCAAAGAAATTCCTGTCCAGGCTTCTTGGCTTGGGCGATCTAGAATCCCTGTTCGAAACGGTTCAGGAGGCTGAAATAACCGAAGAGGAGGCACAAGAATCCTTTGAAAAATTGATGACCGGCAAATTCAACCTTAAGGACATGTACGATGTCTGGGAGAAATTCTCCAAGCCCGGGCTCATGAAGAAGCTCGTTGATGCGCTACCGCTTGCAAGGATACCTGGTTCACAGAAGATTGATGATTCGAAGATACAGAGCGCCGAGGATAAGCTCAGAATGTACAGGGTTATAATGGATTCCATGACATTTGAGGAGCTCGAAAACCCAGAGATAATCAATGCCAAGAGGATAACGAGGATTGCCAGGGGAGCAGGAGTTAGAGAGGAAGATGTGAGAATGCTGCTCAAGGAGTTCAAGGCCATGAAGAACAACATGAAGATGATGAAGGGGAACCGTGGCCTGAAAAAGATGCTGCAGTCCAATTTCAGATCGGGAAACTTCGGACTGGAGGATCTTGGTATAAAGGAATGATCCCTGGAAAGGCCAACCATAATCATCAACGTACATAGGATCATCGCTGTGAGAAAACCGAAGGATAATGTAAATGCAGGATATTGAGTTGAAAAATACTCAGAAAATAATGGAAATGTTCTTCGCTTGATTCTTAAAATTTTTAAAAACCTAGATGAGGTCTTCCAGTTCCTTCACGACCTCTGGATATTTTTCAGCTATGGCCTTGAGTATTGCCTCCACCGATATCGTTGTTAGGACCTGCTCG
>NZ_VYIJ01000001.1:0-24799 GCF_008709555.1 Thermoplasma sp. | reverse complement strand
TTTCAGCTATGGCCTTGAGTATTGCCTCCACCGATATCGTTGTTAGGACCTGCTCGGATACTATATCGACAAGCTTGTCCAGCGTATCGTCGGACAGCATTGCGAGTTTCTCCTTTGCAACCCAGTTCCTCAGATGCTTCCTCTCGAAGCGGTCCTTGACAAGCTTCTCGTACTTCTGCATCATCTGCGGCGAGTAATCGTTGCTCTCGATCGCCTCCTTAGTGACCTGCGCAGCGTACATTCCTGAGACGATCGCGTTCGCAATACCACCGCCTGTTATCGGATCGATGAGTCTTGCAGCGTCACCGACAAGCATGAGACCGGGCATCGTTATGGGCATCTTCACCTTTGATACGGAGACACCGCCAGTGACCAGCTGTATGTCCTGTCCCTTCTTGAGACCTGGATGGTTCTCTATGAACCTGTCAAGGTAGTTCTTAAGCTCGAACCTGTTATGTATCCAGTTTATGGAGGATCCTATGCCCACATTGGCCATGCCCTCTCCCTTTGGAAATACCCATATGTATCCGGCTGGCGCAATGGAACCCAGATAAAAGTCAGTGTAATCCGGATCCACATCCACGTTGATCATCCTGTACTGAAGCGCAGATATTATATCGTTTCTGGCCAGTATGACGCTCTTAAGGCCGGCCCACCTTCCAAATTCGCTCTCGAATCCATCCGCAGCTATGACCATCTTAGCCCTGACTTCGACGATCTCGTTGTTGTGCCTTATCTTTGCTCCAGCAACCTTGCCGTTCTCCTTTATGACGCCCAGCGCAGGGGATTTGACCCATACGTCCGCACCGGCCTTCGCTGCGAGTGCTGCCAGATGCTTGTCAAACTTGTCCCTCTCAAGTACATAACCTACCTCATTCCCAGCCTTTTCACTCTGCAGGATTATCGGCCTCTTCTCCGATGGACCGTAGATCCTTGCACCCTTAACCTCGTTTGCTATGAAGGATCTGTCCGCCTTTATGTCGGCCTCGTTGAGTATCCCCTTTGACAGGCCCTCTCCACATCTCACCGGGGAACCTATCTCCGGCCTCTTCTCAATCATCAGTGTTTTCAGACCGTACTTTGCTGCATATCTGGCGGCTGTGCTTCCTCCTGGGCCGCCTCCGACAACAAGAACATCATAGGTTTCCATGGAACCACTCCGCCGTTATGGCACCGGTTGGGCATCCAACTATGCAGAACCCGCACTCTATGCACTTTTCCTCGTGGATCTTTATCACAGTCTCGTCAAGCCATATCGCATCTGTAGGGCACATTCCCACACAGGCCCCGCAATAGTTGCAGAGGTTTCTGTCAACATCCATCTCTGTCTTAACTTTCAGCTCCACCATCAGGTACACCTAGAATTAAAGTTAAAACGGTTGCCTGTATATTTGATTTTTGTTAAGATACCCGACCAAAAACCACGATGGACTGCCTATGAGGTCATATCATGCCAATGTAATGTAAAAGGGCATTGTGGAAACCATGCATGAGACCAAGGAGAAAAATTGAGAAATAAAGTAGCCATATCAGCTAAACAATGAGTCAAATATATGTACTTCATTCCTTTGACGGGAGCGGTCTTGCGTTTATTTTTTCAAATTCCTTCCTGCTCATTTTATTTATCAGTGTGTCGTATTTTTTGAATATATCATTGTAACTGTCCTTCAGCTTCTTGATCTCGGCATCCCTCTGCAGTATAAGATCCTTCATCTGAGCGATGGTTGACATGGCGTTTGCCAAATCGCCTCTCACCTTATCGTAATCCTCCAGGGTCTTCTTCATGCTCTCATTCTCAGCGTATATCTGCTTTATCCTCTCATCTATACCGCTCTGGATGTCGTCCATCTGCCTCTGCATGTCGGAAAGGGCCTGATCCAGCTGTACCTTTGTGTTTCCAAGGTTTGCCAGTTCCTGTTTTGCCTGTTCAATCTCCTGCATCAGCCTCTCCTTCTGCACTATGAGATCATGTATCTCAGCCTCAACCTTCTTTCTTTCGCCCTCCAGTCCTGTGTCGGAGTAAATGCTGTCGATGATATCCATCACGGGTTTCATCGCCGATCTCACCAGATCAAGTTCAAACGGGCTCTCCTCGTTTGTCATGTCCTGTATGACGAATTCCTTCAGATCGAGAAGTTTCTCATCAGTCGGATTTTTTTCAAGCCTCTCGGTTATCCTGTGATAAAGATACCTGACGAACTTCTGGTTGTAGTCGTTAACCTCAAGATCCTTGAGATAACCATAAAGAGATATCCTGTTAACTTTCTCAGGTTCGAATATCCACTCGGGTATTGAATTGCCTCCGCTTGAGCCATTAAAATATTCAAAGACAATATCGCGATAACTCTTCCCGCTGTCCTTGACCCGGGCATCAAGTTCTGCGGGGATCTTGAACCTCACATCTTTCAGGGGTGATTCTTCTGCCATTGATGACTTTATTCCTTCGGTATAATATATATTTATCGACCACATTATCTCATCCTTCAGATGCAGGAACAGAGCACTATCATCCATAAATGAACCCGCATCTGACGATAGTTCGGCATACTCAGGTAAATGTTTATTTCTCAAAGACAAATAACCGTGGGATGTTGTCTATTGCTGAGGTTTCCACTAAAGCGTATGTAGGATCTAAGGTATCCATAAGGGGCTGGGTATACAGGATAAGGAGCAGTGGCGGAGTGACCTTCGTTGTTGTCAGGGATTCGAGCGGCATAATACAGTGCACCGCCAGAAAGAACGAACTCCCTCAGGATGTTTATGATGAGATCGCGTCACTTGGCATTGAGAGCAGCGTTGAGTTTCACGGCGTTCTGAAGGAGGACAAGAGATCGCCATCAGGTTATGAGATAGCTGTTGACTCCTTCAGGGTCTATCAGAAGAATGACGTGTTCCCCATAACCAAGGACCAGGGCGAGGAGTTCCTGCTTGACAACAGGCATCTTTGGCTGAGGAGCAGGGAATTCACCTCTGTTCTGAAGATAAGATCCACCATATTCAGGGCATTCGCCGATTTCTTCTATGAGAACGGCTACTATCAGGTTCAGACGCCGTTCATGGTTTCAACAGCAGTCGAAGGCGGATCTACGCTTTTCAAGGTCGACTTCTTCGGCGAACCGATCTACCTCAACCAGAGCGCGCAGTTCTACCTAGAGACTATGATATACAGCCTTGAGAAAGTGTTCACCATAGCGCCGAGCTTCAGGGCTGAAAAATCAAGGACAAGAAGGCATCTCACAGAATATTGGCATGCCGAGGCCGAGGTGGCCTGGATCGACAACAACGAGATGATGGATATAGAGGAGAGGATGATATACTACATAATCAGCAGGGTTGTTGAGGAGAATGAAGGCGACCTCAGGATGCTGAACAGAGACCCAGAGATACTTCGTGCAATGAAGCCGCCATATCCGAGGATACGTTATTCTGAGATAATCAGGGTTGCGAACTCAATTGGCCTTCCATTGAAGTATGGAGACGATCTCGGGGCTGATGAGGAGAGGCAGATAACGATGAAGTATGACAGGCCGATATTCGTCACCAACTACCCGAAGGATCTGAAGCCTTTCTACATGCCTGTGGATCCTGAGAATCCAGGTGAGGTGCTGAACCACGACCTTCTCGCACCTGAGGGATACGGAGAGATCATTGGGGGAAGCCAGAGGATATGGAACTATGATGAGATGATCCAGAGGATAAGAGAAGCGAATCTGGACGAGAGCGCCTATTACTGGTACATAGATCTTAGAAAGTACGGAAGCGTACCGCACTCAGGATTCGGACTTGGCCTTGACCGGCTGGCCATGTGGGTGATGCACCTGGACAACATAAGAGAAGCCATCCCCTATCCAAGGACCATAAGAAGAACGAAACCGTGATGCCTCGGAAAATTCACCAGTGATTTTTCATAATAGGCAATGATTCAGATGAACATTGCGGCACTGGCCATCACGGTCAAAAATGATGATAAAAAGTTCACCTGTCCTTTATTTAACTTTCCACGGTTTTCGAAGACTGCCCCAAGGACGCTGTCTATCTGGCATCCAATGAAGCCGGCCACCGTCACCTCCGCTATGCGCACAGCGTTGAACCCGTGGAAGGCAAAGATAGAGTAGAATAATGCTATTATGAAACCACCAAGTACGGCCGCAAGCTCTCCCGTCAGGGATACTCCTCCATTGACCCCCGGCTGAACCCTCCTGAAATTTGTTATCATGTAGACTCTTTGATCGATCACGCCTATCTCCGATGCGAATGTATCTGAATTTATCACAGCAAATGAGATCGCAAATAGTTCAAAGAAATAGTTGTGCATGTGCGGGTATATGCCATATATTACGGTTATGAATATTCCAACAAGTGCAGCATAGGTTACGTTGGATACCTTTCTCTCCCCGTGTTCGCCCTCCTGTACCTTCATCCTGACCTTTCTGCTGAAGAATGCCTTTGTGGCCAGAAAGGATGATGCCACAAATATGAGCATTAGTATTAACCAGTAGATCGAACCAACGAAAGAAACGATCGCTCCAATGAATAGCGCAGCTATGCTGCCCTTTAGATCCAGCACTTTGAGCTTCAGCGAAAGTACGAACAGTATCGCAAGTATGATCAGTGTCAGGAGGATCGTCTCTAAAGTCGTCTTACCAGCCCCTGTCCTGAAGCCTCATGTCCTTCGGTATTGATTCTATCTCAACACCGGGCATACCCTGCAGGCCCTCGCTGGCCTTCTCCACAACGTCATAATCCTTGTAGTTCTCAACGGCCTCAACGATACTCCTGGCCATCTTCTCTGGATTCGGAGATTTGAAGATACCACTGCCCACAAAGACTCCATCAGCGCCAAGCTCCATCATCAGTGCTCCATCTGCTGGAGTTGCGACGCCACCGGCTGCAAAGTTCACAACTGGAAGCCTACCCATCCTGCGTATCTGCCTCAGGATCGTGAGTATTTCTCGTTCAATCCTGCTCCTGCTCATTCCAGCATAGGCAGAATCGTATGATAGTTTGCCCTCTGAACCTGTTAGATCCTTCGAGGCCTCCTCCCTCAGTACAAAGTAAGATGATGATATGTTTGATGCGACGCTGCGCAGTTCCTCGTCGCTCATCCTCCTGAGGACGGCTATCTCCTCGTTCACCTTTCTTATGTGCCTGACAGCTTCTATTATGTTTCCAGTACCGGCCTCTCCCTTTGTCCTTATCATTGCAGCCCCTTCAAATATCCTGCGCACCGCCTCTGGCAGGTTCCTGGCACCCGCCACAACTGGAACGGTCAGGCCCTTCTTGTACAGATGGAAGAATGGATCGGCTGGCGTGAGAACCTCGCTCTCGTCAAGCATGTCTACTCCTATCTTCTCCAGCACGTAAGCCTCAGAAATATGCCCAATCCTGACCTTGGCCATAACAGGAATTGAGACTGCGTCCATTATCTCCTTGATCTTCAGCGGATCGGCCATCCTGGCAACACCACCAGCCGCCCTGATGTCGGCAGGAACACGTTCAAGCGCCATTACGGCCACCGCACCGGCTGCCTCAGCTATCTTTGCCTGTTCCGCGGTCGTCACATCCATTATGACTCCGCCCTTGGTCATGGCGGAGAAACCTCTCTTGATCAGCTCACTGCCGAACCGCAGTTTATTAAGATCCAGCGTCATATGTTGATATTGACATGTTAAATATAAAGATTGATGGAGTGGTTTCTCCATTTTATCGTCAAGGAAGGATCACACCTTCCGATCCGAATGTTGTAATGAAGAAGATACCACCTGATCATTTGTTTTTCATATTCGAAAAATGCCTATTCTAACCATCATTTCTGGATGGCTTTTGGATCCCAGCATGATATCTGGATCAAGGATGGAAGGTGCATTCAAGGGTCATTGAGGACGACTATCCTTCCCTATCTGCATATGTGATCAAACTGTGTAACAAACTATAAAACAACAATGACAATTAAGAGAGGATGGTAGTTTCGCCCATAGAATACAGGTACGGCAGAAAGGAGGTCAAAGGTATATTCGATGATGCAACACGTCTCAGATACATGCTGAGTGTGGAGGCGGCCATAGCGAGAGCGGAATCTGAACTCGGCCTGATACCTGCTGAGGCGTACATAGATATACAGAGGGCTGTTGACTCTGGTTCCGTGTCGCTGGAGGAGGTCAGGACCGTTGAGGATGAGATAAAACATGATGTTATGGCAATGGTTCGAGTGTTATCCAAGTATTCCGGATCTGGATCGAAGTATGTTCATTTCGGCGTTACATCAAATGATATAAATGACACGGCGACGGCTCTCCAGTTACGCGATTTCTCTTCCATATACCGGTCAAACATCGTCTCATTCATGGAAACGCTAATCTGGCTCGCGTCGAGGTACCGTAGCCTCCCGATGATGGGCAGGACCCACGGCCAGCACGCGTCACCCATAACCCTCGGTCTCAAGTTTGCTGTCTACCTTGCCGAGATGATCAGGCATCTCGACCGGTGGGATGAGATGTCAGAAAGGGCGTTTGCTGGTAAGATACTCGGACCAGTCGGTACAGGAGCAGCCCTCGGCAAGGCGGCCCTTGATGTGCAGAAACGTGTTATGGAAATCCTTGGCATATATCCAGAAGATGGATCAACGCAGATCGTGAACAGGGACCGTTACATAGAATACCTCTCGGTGATAAACGGCATTTCCGTTACCCTAGAGAAGATTGCAACCGAGATAAGGAACCTTCAGAGACCAGAGATAGACGAGATATCCGAATATTTCGATTATGAGAAGCAGGTTGGATCGAGCTCAATGCCGAGCAAGGTCAACCCAATAAACTCCGAGAACGTTGCAAGCCTCTCACGTTTCATAAGATCCCTCATCATATCCGAGTACGAGGCCGGCGTTACCTGGCACGAGCGAGACCTCACGAACAGCGCCTCGGAACGCTTCGTTATACCTTACGCCAGCATACTGATAGATTACGCAACGGACAGGCTCAATGGAGTGCTGAAGACCCTCGTTGTCAAGGAAGAGAACATACGTAGGAATCTTGAGAGCGACGACAGCATCTACTCGGAAAGTATCGTAACGCTGCTGACTGAGAAGGGTATGGCCAGGCAGGATGCGCATGAATTTGTAAGAAGATCCGCGATGTACGCAAAGAACAGGCATATAAGCTTCAGGCAGGGTCTGTTGGAGAACGGCATAGAAAGATATCTGAAGGCCGATGAACTGAGCAATGCCATGGATCCTGCCAACTTCATCGGATCTGCACCCCTGATCTGCGATATGATAGTGGAGAAGGCCAGAGATAGGATCGGGATCAAAAATGGAGAGTAAGCTTCCTGAGAACAGGCGCATGATGGAGATCATCCTGGATACTCTTCAGAACGGAGAGCAGTCCATATCTGGTATCGGACGCGTTCTATCTGAAAGCGGGTTCAAGATGCACAGGATCATGCTCTCCGGATATCTGAAGGCTCTGGTTGACGCGGGAATACTAAAGGAGAGGAAGATAAAACCTGTGACCCTTTACTCCGTCCTGAGGCGGCAGGATATGAACATCTACGAACTAACTGGCAACGCAATAAGATCGTCCGGGAACAGGATGGACGGAGACACCGCTTTGAGGCTCCTTTATGCCATTCTTCACAGGCCAATATTTCTGACCGAGATAGAGAGGTGCGGTACAAAGAAACCACAGAACTTCGAGACAATCATATGGGAAAGGAGGAAGGATCTGATCAGAAAACTTTCTGAATCCGGGATAATAATACCGGAAACTGACATGCTTGTAGTCCCAAAGGATGCACCCTCCGACGCAACTCTTGATATGATATCGACCATCGTGGGCCAGATCATCGACCTTAAAAGATACACGGTACCTGAAATTGAAAAGAAGCAGAAAACACTCGATCTCTGAACAGCCACGCTAATACAAGCGAATCTAATCGATACTGTCTATGGTGAAGTAGCCACCTGATCCCTTCCATACCCTGTGGCCGTGAACATTCAACTGCTTCTTTCCAAATCCAAAAACGAAAGTCTCGTATTCTCCACCTTCACCGGTGATGTTTATGCCATACCTGCTCTCAATATGGCGAAGATGATTCAGATAACGAACGTCTATCTCCCTCCCGAGGTCTTCCTCACCAAATCCGTCTGCTGACACGGAGACGATCATGGCCCTTATTCCAGCATCCAGAATCTCCCGGATGACCCTGTGCTGTTCGATCTTCCAGAGCGGGGTATACGAGATCATCGAGGCTTCCGTTGCCATCCTTTCAAGCCTCGTCTTCTGGAACTCGGATGCTATTGCGCCCGATATCATGGCCCTGACGCCATCGCGCGCATAATGGAACACGCGTTCCTGAAACATATCCTCCGAGACAAATTCATGATCCAGATCAAGAAGGCCTGCAACATATCCGGCCATGTCCACGTTTGGGAAGTGGAACATGTACGAATACTCCTGAGGACGGACGATAACGGCCTTCACTATATCAAAACCCTGCTGCATCGCAAGATAAGCCGAGAGAAAGGAGTCCTTACCGCCTGACATCAGGGCAATTGCCTTCATCAGATTATCCTCCCAAGCTTTGGTTCCTCCGAGAAATGCTCGTAACCCCTGCCAGTTACCGGATGCCATGCGTTTCCATCAAACATTATGTTATCGCCGGTCCATGTCTCCCCTATGAAATGCACCTCGATATGCTCGGATTCCATGGCAGCCTGAAAATCCCTATAGTTGTCTTCGTCCACGCTGAATAATATTTCATAATCGCCTCCATAATTCCCGGCTATATCGTATACATCCGATCCGGATATCTCTGAGGCCTTTTTCACGGAGTCGTCGTAAACGATCTCATCACGCACGATGCGAAAACCAACACCGTAATCCTGCTTCATCTGATTCAGAGAAGAGTAGAGGCCATCGGAAAGATCCATCATGAACCTTGCCCCATACTCACTCATCTTTATTGCTTCCCTTATCCTGGGTTCAACGCCAAGGAGCATGGAGATTCCACGCCTCCGGTCATATCCGCTCCTATAAAATATGTACCCACTTGCGGCCCTGCCCAGCCTGTTGGTGTATCCGATCATCTGCCCCTTCGCTATATCTGATCGCTTTCTTGTGAGCCGTTTAGTCTGCCTTCCAATGGCAATTCCCACCAGCGTGAGATCGTCCCCCTCCTTAAGGTCGCCACCTATGAAGTCGACCGAGTACTTCCGAAGGACGGACATCATGCCCTCCTCTATTGACTCAAGATAATCCATCTCAAGGTCCGACGTTATTGAATACGCCGTCATGAAGGACAGCGGTTCACCTGCCATCGCGGCTATATCGCTCAGGTTTATCGAGGCCAGGAACATCCCGGCCAGATGCGGATCCGTGCCTTCCGGTATATGCGTATCTTTCCTTATGGAATCCGTGGTTATCAGTATATAGTGATCGCCCTCGTCCACAAAGGAGCAGTCATCCCTGTATGGAAGGCCTGTTATGGAGGCGAGCCTAGATATTATGGATCTTTCACCGATATTCTTCAATTTCATGTCATGCTGGTCATTACTTGCTTTATTTTACTGTTATCGGACATCGTGTTAATCTATCATCGGGCTGGGAAAAAATTATTCCGCTTCCCATTAAGATATCACCGCGTGCGCGCCGTCGAAGATATGGCCCTGCCTATCTCGGTGTCGATGAAACCCAGAAAATCCTCCATCCTGTTGGCAGGTATGTTTGCACCAGCCGCGAGGTCATGGCCTCCTCCTACGCCGCCAACGTTCATGGCGGCTCTCCTGAAAAGATCCGCCAGATCTATGCCCGTCCTGAGAAAGATCTTGTTGGCCCTGACGCTTACCTTTACCGTACCCGGATCTGAATCTGCCATGGTTATGAGCGGCCGATCGGTATCCGGATCCTTTGCAAGTATCATGTTCGCTATTATGCCGACAATGTTCTCGTTTATATCCTTGCCAGCATAGAAATAGTCTATGTTTCGCAACGACTTGAGCCCTTCAGCCATTATGCGGTTGTATCCGTTAACCAGGTTCCTCCTGTGCGATGCCATGAGGGCCACAGCCTTGCTGTAATATTCGCCCCTATCTCCAGCAGCCACGTTCAGACCGGTCAGACCCTCATCGTACCTTCCGCAGGAATTCAGAAGCGTTGCGAATTCCTTGGCATCGTATGTCGGCGACCTCAAATCCTCTTTGGGGAAAACATACGTTTCCCCGAAAATCGAAGAGAGATCCTCGAAGCCAGCAATAATCATACGTTTCAGGATCTCTGTCCTTATCCTGCGCTTTTCTTCATCGCTAAGGTCGTTGTAGACCCTGAACCGTTCACCATCCTTCAGTGGTATCTCCAGATACTTGAGAAGCCTGGAGGCAGCACCTCTGGAATTTGATATGCCAGGGATCCTGTCCGATCCAAGTTCCAGGAACTTGGAGAGAGGGCGCGTTGCACGGCCAAAAAACCTGATATCGTTCTCCACGGACACCAGACCCAGGTCTGTGCCCATCCTGATGAAGGATCTATTTATACCTTCGAGTATGCCACTGTTTGCATCCTGCACATCGCCTATGGCTCCCACTATGGCAGGAACAACAAGATCCACATTCTCGCTCGACATGGCCATTGAGACCAGGAACGTTGTCCCGGAACCGCTTATCTCATAGGAACCATTGAGGCCAACCATGTGTGGATTTACCTGATGTATCCCATCGAAATCCGAGTGCTGCAGGAACTTCATCAGATCCCTGCGGAACTCTGGATCAATGTCAAACTGATCCGGCAGATGGTGATCCGTTATAAGGCATTCGATACCGGCGTTCCTTATCATTTTCATTGAACCGGATCCAAGATCCACGAACCACTTGAAGCCAGGTGGCAGGTTCTTCAGAACTTCAGGGTCCAGGTTCTTTATGAAAACAACCTCACTCTCTATTCCGGCCCTGTCAAGCGTCTTCTTTGCGATGGCAGAGGAGGAAAGGCCGTCGGCATCTATATGCGAAACTATGACCACCCTCTTCTGATCCGATATTAAATCAGAAGCTTCCCTGGCTATACTGAACAGTTGGCGGTATTTATCGCTGTCCAGATACTTCTCAAATGCGATTTTCATATCTCCGGAACGGCTGAAAGAGCCTGCCTTATCATCCTCTCGAAATCAACCTGAACCATGGCCCTGTCTTCCTCCTCGATCATGTTCCAGAATGAAGAGAGATCAAGCGATTCCATGTAGAGTTCCAGTTCCGTTATGTCCTGGTTCAGGGAGCTCTTCACTATGAGATCAAGGAGCCTGTCGTCGAATACGTCGTTGTGGACGCCCCTCTCCTTGTTCCCGCCCGTTGGATACGATATGACCTCCGGGCCTATCTTGATGCCGTCCATGAGAACCTTTGCCAGAGAATAGAGACGTGGTGGTCTGTAAAGGCCGTTCTTCCAGAGATATTCAACGAGCGTGTTCTTCTGTATGTTCATTGGGTTTATGGATACGTCTGTGGTCAGATCCCTTATCTTTCGTATTGAATCGATTATATCCGTCATTGCAGCCTTTTCTGATATGAATGGTGGCTTGAAGAGCAAATATGTGCGCACCTCCATGCCATATTTCCGGGCTGTGTTCGCTGCATCCACATACTTCCTGAACGTCGATCCCTTGTTTATTGAGTTCTCTATCAAGTAATCGTTGGCAGATTCAAGGCCTATGGCTATTCTGACCGGTATCCCTATCTTCTTCAGCTCCTCCATCCTCTCCGGCCTTATGTACTCAGTCCTGGATTCAACTAGCAGTTTCGATATCTTCGATCCTATGCGATCATAGAAATATAACCTGACCTGATCCGGTATCTCCATGGGATCCAAAAAGCTTCCGGACGTGAATACCTTCACCACCTCGGAATTGAGGGTAGCGGCCACATGATCTATCTGATGGTAAAGGTTCTCTTCTGTTACATCCTGCGTATCGTTGAAGTATCCGCACATGCTGCAGGACGAAAATTTATACCATGAGCAGCCCCTGGTTCTGAATATCACGACTGTAGTCTTCTCCGGGAATCCGCGCAGCCTGTCGAGTTCATTCCACATCGATACCGGTCTGTCCGGATCGCCTTTCCCTTTTGTATCAGGCATAAGCGACCGCACGAACAGGGCCAGGTCCTTGTTAACCATACTTGAGCTTATTCCATTCAGATTAAAACACTTTTGATCAAGATCCTGCGAACCGGCGATATATATGCAATGAATCTGGCCCATTATATATCATGCTCTTCAGACACATACCAAGCATGATCACATAGAAAAGTTTTATTTCACTCAGGGATTATGTAAAAATGCTCTCCAAAAGGATGCAATACATCAATGAGTCAGCTACTGTATCAGCATCAAACAACGTGGAAAAGCTGAAGAAGCAGGGCCTGAAGATATACAATTTTGGCATAGGTGAACCGGACTTCACAACACCGGAAGATATCATAGACTATGCTTTTGAAATGGCAAAACAGGGGAAGACTCATTACACGCCTTCAGCCGGCATCATGGAGCTCCGTGAGAAGATCGCGGTGAAGCTGAAGGCTAGGAATGGTATCAGTGCCAATGCGGAAAATGTACTTGTGACCCCAACAAAGTTTGGCATCAACCTCGCGATGATGGTCATCCTGAATCCGGGCGACGAAGTACTCATACCTGATCCGTACTATGTCTCATATCCGGACATCGTTAAACTGGCGGGTGGCAAGCCAGTTCCAGTAAAAACAACTGAGGATTACGACATAGATCTGGACGAGATGAGGAAGTATGTGACCCCAAGAACTAGAGCATTGATACTCAATAATCCAAATAACCCCACAGGAAAGGTTCTATCGGAGAAGGAGGTCAGGGATCTTGCCGATTTCGCGATTGAGAATGATCTCTATATAGTATCAGATGAGATATACGAGGATCTGATCTACGATGGGCGCCTCTATTCGCCGGCTTCGCTGGGGCCGGAGGCATTCAGCCATACGATAACACTCAACGGCTTCTCCAAGGGCTACGCAATGACTGGATGGCGAATCGGCTACTTCGTGGCAACGGAGGAGATAGTGGAGGCCGCCAACATCATACAGCAGCAGACAATAACTTGTACCTCCTCCATTTCACAGTATGCAGCCCTGAGGGCCCTCGACGATACTGAGAGCCCATCCAAGATGAGATCGGAATTCCAGAAGCGCAGGGATCTCACCTATAAGATCCTGTCAGAGAGCGAGGATCTTAAGATACACAAGCCGGAAGGGGCATTCTATGTATTCCCAGGATACAGCAAGGACATAAGCTCTGAAAAGCTTTCCGAGATGTTGCTGAACAAAGAACAGGTTGTGGTCACCCCTGGAAGCGCATTCGGTGAACGTGGCAGGCATCATTTCAGGATCTCGTTTGCGACCTCTGAAGATGTTATCATAGATGGGTTGGAGAGGCTTGTGAAGTTCATGCGCGATCTTTGATTACCCAAGGTAATTATTTATAACAAAATTATTAATATTAATGCAACAATCGCCCGGTGTGAAGGTTACAGCATCAGCTCCGTGTTCTTCTGCGAACCTTGGATCCGGGTTTGATAACCTGGCCATAGCGCTTGACGCATTTCACGATAGGATCACCGTGGTCGATCATGACGGTTTCAGCATCATCGGGGATGGTGTTCCCAGCGATCCAGAAAGAAACACCGCTGGACTTGCCGCGCTTAAGCTTATCGATGATTTCGATCTCAGCAGGGATCTGGAGATAAGGATAGAGAAGGGTGTACCAAAGGGACTGGGCCTCGGGAGTAGCGGAGCCAGCGCTGCAGCCGCAGTGAAAGCTCTCGATGAGTATTTTGATCTTGGCCTGAGCCAGGACGAAATGATCAGCTATGCGATGATCGGAGAGATAGCCTCTTCTGGAAGCCCACATCCGGACAACGTATCCGCTTCTATCTCTGGAGGTCTTGTACTCGTCACGCGTGATGGTGGACTCCGAGCATCTAAAATCAATATCTCTGGAGATTATAGGTTTCTCATAGCCATCCCTGACGTCATAACGGAGAACAAGACCAGGGCCGCCAGGCAGATGCTCCCACCATCCATTTCACTTGAAAGCTATTCCAGATCGATAGGAAGGGTCGCCTCGCTGATTGCAGGATTCATGTCGGGAAACAGAGATCTCATAAGGGCCGGCATGAACGATGATGTTGTGGAGCCATCCAGAATATCGCTCTTCCCCTATTATCATAAGATGAAACGCATGGCCCTCGCAAACGAGGCCGTGGGCGTGGCAGTGAGTGGTGCTGGCCCATCCATACTGATGGTCTGTGACGATATGACTGAGGTTAGCCCCATAATCGAAGGAACGCATGCAATCTTCGCCGAATACGGTATTTCTGGAAGGATAATAGAGGCCAAGGTATCTGGTGGTGCTTATGTCGAAGGATCTCCAGTTTCCGATTAAAGACAATTTCGACAGGAATGCGTTTTCCGTCAACTTTCCAATATACGCGACAACGGCTTACAGGTCGCCTGAGGGCGATCATTTCAGGTATTCCAGAGAGCTGAATCCAACCGTGGAAGAGCTTTCCAGGCAGATCAGCCAGCTCGAGGGATCGCAGTCATCCACATGCTTTTCTTCAGGTATGGGTGCCATATCCACTGCGTTCCTGTCCCTGCTCAAACCCGGGGATCATCTGGTCATGCCCATGGACGTGTTCGGAAGGACATACCTGTTTGCCAGGGACTTTCTTTCAAAATTTGGGGTGAGGGTCACCATAACGGATCCTGGGACGGAACGGGTGATGGAGGCGATTAAAAACGGGACAAGGATGATCTTTGTGGAGAGTCTCTCCAACCCTGTGCTGCGCGTGTATGATATCAGGACACTAGCAGAATCGGCTAAGGATAATGGATCCGTTTTGGTCGTTGATGATACCATTATAACGCCGATAGGCCAGAGATCGATCGATAACGGGGCAGATATCGTTGTAAACAGCCTCTCAAAGTTCATCGGTGGGCATAATGCGGCTATCGGTGGATCCGCCTCTGGCCCATCAAAGATCATCGAAGAGGTGGACTCCAACAGGAGGAGCCTCGGAGCATCCATGGATCCCTTCCCAGCCTTTCTCTTTCTTCAGGGTATGAAAACACTGAAACTTCGCATCGACCGTTCGTCGTCGTCGGCAAGGGCGATTGCTGAGCACCTGGCCGCCACGGAACATGTAGATAGAGTTTTTTATCCAGGGCTGACGGATAGCGAGTACCACGATGTTGCAAAGAGGACCATGAATAATTATGGTTCCGTAGTTTCATTCATTCTTGATGCAGACATCGATCCATTAAGATTCATGTCGTCACTTGAAACCATTATCCCTGCAAACACCATGGGTGGCGTTGAAACACTCATATCAAACCCATATACCATGTCGCACAGGAATCTCGGCGAACAGGATAAAGCCAGAATAGGCGTGGTTCCTAGATTGATGCGCCTGTCCGTAGGAATAGAGGATACATCAACAATCATCGAAGATCTGGAAAAATCCATCAAAAAAGCAAAGAAACACTAGAATTACATTATCTCAAGCGCCTATCTTCTGGATTATCTTTCCTATTTTCCCGTCTCTGTCCACGTTCTTCAGAGCTTCCGCAAGATTCTTGCTATCCCTGGATCTTTCGCTGTCTGGAAGATCTGCCTGCGCCTTCAGCCTGGATCTTATTATCTTTTCTGCTGTATCCTCTGGCAAGCTTCTCACGAGATTCAAATTCGTTTCGCACAGCCTGATATATTCCTCATCGTTGGCTATCCTGTTGACCTCTTCGATGAGGCCCTTCATCGCCGTTGATATAGCCTCAACATCCTTATCCAGTAGACCCTTGAATATACTCAACATGGCATCAGACTGATCCTGCTTTTTCATCCTCAGTATTTTAGCAATATCGGGTTCCATGTATGTATATCACTTCATCGAAGATAAATTTTGCATTTTCATGATTTAAAATCATAAATGTGATTAAGTTAACTTCGATCTGCATAAATCGTGATATTGTATCCATCGCCGGATCATCAGCATCTTCCCCTTTTAAGACGGATGAACAAGAACTTATTGATCTATGGAAACGGATCCGTGTTGGCATATTGAGGCAAATTCATTGACCTTATGAGAATAGTGTTGAATCCCGGCTTCCGGATTCGAACCAGAGACCTGCGGATTACGGCGAATTCACCGTTGAACCCTCTACAGTCCGCCGCTCTACCAACTGAGCTAAGCCGGGATAGGCAGTATCCCTGATTTCATCTCATAATTTAATATTTTCGTGGCTGAACCTGTTCCCGATGTTCATATCTTTTTGAGTACCTCGATTATCTCGTTCTCGTATTTCCTTGCGACATCGGTCGGCAGATCCGTGAAAGCCTCTATCTGTGGCGATATGAGCTGCAGAGATACTGTGGTCTTATCTCCAGTCTGGTGGAGAACAAGCTTGCATGGAATGAACATACTGGTCTCGTACGACTCATTTATGAATTCGTTTGCGGCTACAGGTTTGCATACATTCAGAATATATAGCGGATCTATCTTTTTGTTCATGGTGCGGGCGAGGATCTCAGCAACATCGACGTAAGACAGCATGACATATCCAGCATCCTTAAGAACTTTGAATATCCTTCCATAGACCTCTTCTAGACTGCCATTTACATCCATATCGAATTTGTACATGCATGTTAATCATCGCATATAATAAAGAAATAACGTGATCGATATCTGCTACGTTATCATCGATGCTGATATTTGTCTCCATATTGGATCATGCAACATTTAAAAGATGAACAGCGATACTTATCCATGCAGAATAGATGGGCCCAGACAAAGTTTGACAGTGATATTGACGAAGTTGTATATGCATCAAGGCTAATCGGTAATGAACCAGATCTCGTGCTCCATGGCGGAGGAAATACCTCCGTTAAGACAACGGAAAAGGATCATACCGGTAAGACCATAAGTGTGCTCCGCGTTAAGAACAGCGGTTCCAACCTCGGTACGATAGACAGCAGGGGTTTTACTGGGATAAGAATGGATGACGCACTGGCTGCAGTGAACGTCGATGAGATGACGGACGAGGCGATGGTGGATTACCTTAAGAGAAGCATGGTGAATCCTTCAGAACCGTCGCCTTCAGTTGAAACATTCCTTCACGCCTTTCTGCCATACAAATTTGTGATGCACTCGCATGCCGATGCCATACTCTCAATCACCAACACCGATCTGCCTGCAGACAAGATCGGGGAGATACTGGGAAACGTGGTGGTGCTGCCGTACATACCGCCGGGCTTCACGCTTGCAAAGCAGGTCATGAAGAGTTTCAGGAAGGGCATCGACGGTATAGTCCTGAGGAAACATGGCCTTCTGACCTTCGGTGATACCGGAAAGGAGGCCTATGACAGACACATAGACATAGTGAACCGAGCGGAGAAGTTCATAAAGGAAAGGGCGAGCCTAGAGTTCTTCAGGAATGAGATCCCCGCGCTCCGGTACGAAGAGATCGCGGGATATGTTCCGATTATAAGGGGATCGGTGTCAAGGAAGAGAAAAAAGATCCTGTACATCGATGCATCAGATGAGGCCAGCAGGATAGCAAGAACGGAGAAGACAAGGGAGATGTGTTCGTACGGGCCAGCTACCCCGGATATGCTCATAAGGACGAAATACGAATTTCTGTATCTGGATGATCTTTCAAAGGCCGGCGAATACATAGAAGGATATGCATCAAAATATGCCGAGGAATACAGGAAGTACGTTAAGGGCTTCGATATGCACGATCCGTATCCTGCAGTCATCGTGGTTAGAGGTTTTGGAATCATCACTGCGGGCACAAGCTACAGGGAGGCGAAGATCATCGATGATCTTGCAATACACAGCTTCAGGGTAAACGCCAACGCCGCCCAGATATCAAAGCATGAGTTCATATCAAAGGAGGAGGCCTATGCGATGGAATACTGGCCACTTGAAGAGGCAAAGCTGAAGAAGACAACGCATAGGTTCCTGCTGGGGTCCATAGGTCTCGTTACAGGTGCTGCTAGCGGCA
The DNA here is from genome assembly GCF_008709555.1 of Thermoplasma sp. Taxonomy (GTDB): domain Archaea; phylum Thermoplasmatota; class Thermoplasmata; order Thermoplasmatales; family Thermoplasmataceae; genus Thermoplasma. Next base: position 6,732 of record NZ_VYIJ01000001.1, on the reverse strand, counting down.
TCGGTCTTGAAGCCATGAAGAAGCTCGCGGAGAACGAATGCACTGTTGTTGGATGCGATGTCGATCCCTCGATAAAGGACCGCTGCAGAGAGGTCGAGGATCAGTACGGGGTGAGAGCAATACCTTTCATCGTGGATCTCTCATCTGAATCGCAGATAATGGACATGTTCAGAGGGATAGTAAATGAGGTGGGAGGCATAGACATAGTTTTCAACAATGCAGGTATATTGAAAAGTTCCAAGATCGTTGAAACGAGCGTGGAGGATCTTGACAAGCATTACACCATAATCGGTAGGGCCTCATTCATAACCTCCCGCGAAGCCATGAAGATAATGATATCACAGGGCATAGGAGGAAACATAGTATTCAATATATCAAAGAATCTCACGCATCCCGGACCGGAGATGGTATCGTATGGTTCTGCTAAGGCATTCGCCGCGCAGGTCTGCCACTATGTTGCAAAGGAAGGTGGCAGGTATGGCATACGGGCCAACATCATAAACCCGGACAAGATATTCAGGGGATCAAAGATATGGGAGAATGGCGTTCTAGAGGCCAGGGCGAAGGCTAAGGGCCAGACAGTAGAGGAGTACGTGACAGGGAACCTTCTCAGGAGGGAGGTTCTTCCATCCCATGTGGCAAATATGCTGCTGGCCATGGTTAACGAGGACATATTCGGGGCAACCACGGATGCCATGGTGCCGGTCGATGGTGGCATACTTTAATATTTCATTATATTAATTAAAACAAATTTGAAAGATTGATCTTTACGCCAGGCCCATATTACGAAGGACGCGATATGCCGTAGCAATATCTTCAAGACCTATACCCATAGACTTGAAGACCGTTCTATCAAGATCGGAGAACTCACCGTATCTGCCAGCTATCTCTCTCAGCTCCAGCGGTTTACCGCCGAACCTAACATATTCCGATATCTCCGCACTCTCCACCATGGACTGGTCATAATGTTCTGTCACAACAAGATCGGCATCATGCAGGACCTCGTACTCCGCCTCTCGCCTGTTCATATAATTCGATCCAGCTAGGTTTATATGATAATGGCTTCCCAGGTACTTCCTGAGTATGATCGGTGATACGCTGTTCGTTATGGATGAAATGGTATCAGCACCAGATATGGCTGCCTCTGCATTGTCAACTGGCCTTACATCCACTCCAAATTTTTTTGCCATCCTTGAGGCGAAGTCCTTTGCATGTTCGTGGTTCCGCGAATAGACTCTGATGCTGCGTGGATGCGATACGACAAGCATGCCCTCAAGCTGCGTCTCGGCCTGAAAACCAGATCCGATCAGCGTGAAATTTTCCACCGAAGGGTGAAGTATACTTGTTGCATAAGCGGTCACGGCTCCGGTCCTCATTTGCCCGAGCCTGTTTGCCTCAACGATAGCTATCAGGTCGTTGCTTCTGGAATCGAACAAAGTGACAACGAAACGGGCTCCGTTCTTGGATGCGGAATAGGTCTTGTGCCCCATTATATGATACTTCTCCATGGATGCAGGCATGGTGTTCAGGACGGATCCCTCGGAGAATGTTCTGACCCTAGTATTTGAAGAAGCCCTACCGCTCCTGTATTCTTCAAAGGCTTCCCGGATCACGTCGATCGTTTCCTTCATTGTAAGGTTTGAACGGACCTCATCCTCATTTATATAATACATACTATCATAATGCATTTGGACGATTAATCAGTTGCGTTTCTCAATTTTGCAAATTTTTATTTATTGATAATGGATATGGCATATATGACTGATCAGCTACCGGAAGTCAGAAAATCACATCCTTACGTGATGTATGATATGATGAAGGATATACCAAACGGAATAGAACGAACAATATCATCAATGCAAAAGGTTGATCTCTCCTTCATAGGCGATGATCTCCTGTTCCTGGGAAATGGCACCGCATATCATTCAGCGTACGTCGGAAGCCAGATACTGGATCGGGTTTCAAAGCGACATTCCGTTGTGCAGGCTTATGAGTATTTAAATTACATGAGATCAAGTGCAACAACGATAGCCATATCGCATACGGGTAAGACCAAGAGTACGGTTGATGCAGCGCTGAAGGCCAGAAAGACCTCAAAGACAGCTGGAATTACGCATTATGCGGATTCTCCCCTCTCCAATTCCGTCGATTATCCAATCATAATAGATGACGAGGACAAGTCACTCTGCAACACCAAGGCTTTCTTCAACAATGCATTCGCTTCGCTCTACATTGCGGATTATTACGGAGGATTGGCCTATGACATGAACGATCTGAAGGCCGAGATCTCGAAGCATGTCGGTATTGACGATCATGAGATGAGATCGGCAGCTGAGGAACTTGACCATATCGACGATATCTTTGTCCTTGGATCTGGATACAACTTCCCTGTGGCCAGGGAAGCCGCACAGAAGATAAGAGAGGCGACGCACATGCACGCCGAGGGCATAGAATTCGAGGAGTTCAATCACGGCTGCACAGCTGTCATGGACGATAGAACACTTGTCATACTCATAGAGGGCCAGAAGGATCGGGCAAGGGGCGATCAGATCTCCAGGGCTTCGCGTTACGTCGGTTCGAAGACGCTGGCCATCAATGGGGAGGGGGATATAAGTGTGTATAACGACCCACCGGATGACTTCACCGCTGCATTCCTCAACACGCTTGACCTGTACTATCTGGCCTATTATCTGGCGGTAAGAAGAAACATCAATCCCGATATGCTCAGGTTTGAGGATAAGCGTTACAGAGACTACGATAACGTTGTCTTCCCTCCAGGGGAGCACTGAATACCTTTTTTCGTTTTTCGACGCAGGTACAAGACATTTATATATCAATTGATGATGTAAGGTTATCCTTACGGTGTTAGAATGAACTTTGAAATAGCGAAGCCCGTGAACATACACAGGATCATGTCCAGGATCGGGCCTGCCTGGATAGTCATGATGGCCGACGTGGATGTCGCCAGCGTGATAACCGGGCTTCAGTCCGGGGCTGCATTTGGATACAGAATGATATTCATAATGATCATACTCATCCCACCGCTATTCATCGTCCAGAATGCCGCAGGTTATCTCGGCATATTCTCCGGAATGGGGATGGGTGAGGCCGTGAGGACAAGGTATGGGAGGAAGCTTGCCATGATCGCTTCGGTACCCATGGCTTCAACCGACGTTCTCTCATATATTGCAGAATACAGCGGCATGGCCATAGGCCTGTCCATGATCGGTATACCGCCATTGATATCGATACCGGTTATATTCGCCATACACAACGCGATAATAATGGTCGGCAGATACCACAGGATAGAGCGTGTGCTGCTACTGATATCTCTTGTTCTTGTTGTATCGATAATATCGAGCGCTGTCATGATGAAGCCTTCGCTCCTCAGCATAATACGCATTGGCCTGAATCCGATCCAGCCTTACACAAACAGGCAGTATGAAACACTCCTCATCGCGAACATAGGTGCTGTCATAATGCCCTTCATGATATTCTACCAAGCAGGCGCAAGCGTCCAGAAGCACATGGGAAAGGAGGACATAAGGATAAGCAGGAATGAGACGGCCATAGGTTCCGCTGTTAGCGAATTCCTTATGGTCATGACGGTCATAGCCGGAGCGTTCATAGGTGGATATGCGACTGACCCTGCACTCCTGGATAGGGCGCTGAAACCATTCGGCAGCCTCGCACCTTACATCATGGCTACAGGATTCTTCACCGCGGGTTTCCTTGCCCTCATCGTTATATCACTCGCCTCAACATGGGGCATAGCTGAAGCTCTGGGATGGAAATTCCACAGACACGGGAGGTATCTCTTAAAGAATGAGGATCTAGACAGCGATGAGCGTGAATCGCTAAAGCATAACATGATGTCTGACAGAAAGAAGTTCCTGATGCTGTACATGACCGAGAGCATACCTGCGGCGGTCATAGCCATCGTAGCCTCATCCTACCTGCTTTCCCTTGTAATCGATCTCATGATAGTGTTCGTGATAGTGCTCGCACCGGTCGGATTGCTCCTTGGACTTCTTGTCTCTGACAGCAGAGTAATGAAAGGCAATCCGATGAAGAGGTGGTACATGGTCGTATACTGGGTGACGCTGGCAATAATTGAATCCGCTGGAGTCTACAGCCTCATAACATCCATCTGAATCCTGGTTCAGGCTTCTGACATTTTCTTGACCTCTTTCAGCAGGTCAATGAAATCGCTTCTCTTCAACTTTCCAGTGTTGACATTCCTCGGGCTTGGATGATAGGAGCACACGATCCTTACACCACCGATCTCGTAGACAGCACCGTGGATGAATCTGTACCTTGATCTTGGCTCACTCGGATCTGCCATAAGGCGAACTACCGCCTGAAGAGCTATCTGCCCGAGTACCAGTATAACCTTGAGGTTCTTCATGAATCCTATCTCGGAACGCAGATACACCGAGCAGTTAGCTATCTCCTCCGGCTGAGGTTTATTGTCAGGTGGAACGCATTTTACCGCTGCGGTTATGTAAGCATCGCGGTATAAAAGGCCATCATCCCTCCTCTCAGACGTGGGCTGGTTGGTTATTCCCGCCTCATACAAACACGAGACCAGAAAATCCGAGCTCTTATCACCGGTGAATACCCGGCCAGTCCTATTTCCACCGGATGCGGCGGGCGCAAGGCCGACTATGAGCAGACGCCCGTTGATATCGCCATATCCAGGAACCGGCCTTGCCCAGTAGGTTTCGCCTCTGAAGCGCTTGTCCCTTCCAACGACCGATCTCCTGAACTCTACAAGCCTTGGACACCTCTCGCATGCGATCAGGTCCTCGTTCATCTCATGGATGTCTGCCCAGAGATCCTCGCCCTGCATGAAACATCACTGTATGTCGAACCAGCCGCCTCTGCTTCCGTACTTTACCTTTGGATCGCCAAGGTAACCGTTGATAACCATCTGCTTTAACGATACGGGTGGAATAAACTGTGGATCTCCTGTCTCATCCCTTAAATACTCCGATATGTGATACACCGTATCGATGCCAATTATGTTCATGAGCTCGAACGGGCCCATGGGGAAGCCGAATGCCAGCTTTGCCATTGTATCTATATCGGTCTTTGATGCAACGTTGGCCTCATATGATCTTATTGCCGCAAGGAGCCAGCCCTCTATGAATCTTGTTGTGAAGAACCCTGGGACGTCGGCAACAACAACAGGAGTCTTGCCGATCTTCTTTGAAAAATCTACGACTGTGTTCAGAACTTCCTCTGACGTCATCTTCGCCCTCACCACCTCTATTAGCTTCATGATCCCGGCGGGGTTAAACCAGTGCATTCCAACCGCTCTCTCCTTTCTCTCTATATCCTGGGCGATCTCTGCTATGGTTATGCCAGATGTGTTGGATGCTATTATGGTGTTTTCGCCAACATGCTTTTCTATTTCGACAAATACCTTTCTCTTCAGATCCAGGTTTTCAGGGACGGCTTCAACCACAATATCTGAATCCGAAAGTGAATCGTAGCTTGTGGATGTCCTTATTCTCTCCATTATCTTGTCCACCTCGTCCTGGGTCATTGTGCCCTTCCTCACGAGATTCATGAGCCCATAGCGTCCTTCTCTTATGCTGCGCACAGCGTTTGCCAGTATATCTTCCCGTATGTCTATTATAGTCACAGGGAAACCGGATCTGGCAAAAACCTGGGCTATGCCCTGGCCCATAACACCACTGCCCACAACAGCCGTTTTCCTGATATCCATAATCTTTCAGTGTTAACGTTCATAAAAATTTATGGTAATGCAAAGAAGCGCCAGAATATAAGGGACGGATCTAGCCTTCCATCGGATTTCTGATAATGCCGACTTAATGAACTCTCAAACTTTCCGTCATATGATGCCACTAAGATCATGGAGACAGAGCCTTAAAATGCAAAAAAAATTGTAGATAAGGATAATGCCTATTCTTCTTCGCGCATCTTCACGATTTTCTTGATATCCTGCACTTCATTTTCTGGTACCTCCTTATAGGTCAGCCACCAGGCGTATCCCTTGAATTCCTTGAGTCTCGCCGGTGCATCCTTGACGTTCTTCGGAGGCGAATTCAGCATCTTATCGCCGATAAGCTCGTTGTATGGCCAGTTGGCCGGCATGGCGCCCTTGTACTTATCGGACATCTGCAGGGCCTTTATTGCTCTCAGAAGCTCATCCACATTCCTGCCTATCTCGAGCGGATAGTACATTATCAGCCTGACTGTGGAATTCGGATCAACTATGAACACCGCACGTACCGTTGATGTTGAAGATTCAGCCTGAAGCATACCTAGCCTGGTTGCCACTCGTCCCATGGCGTCGCCTATTATGGGAAACGGCACCTCTATCTTCAGATTGTCCCTGATCCAGTTGACCCACTCTATGTGGCTTATGGTGCTGTCTACGGACAGGCCTATGAGATCCGTATTTAGTTTCTGAAAGTCTTCGTATCTTCTGGCGAAGGAGTAGAATTCAGTAGTGCATACTGGCGTGAAATCGCCTGGATGGCTGAATAGCATGAACCATCTACCCTTGAATTGATCTGGAAGCTTCATGCTCCCATGCGTTGTCTCGACCGTCATTTCCGGGAACTTTTCCCCTATGAGAGGAAATCTGCTTTCATCTGGCATGTTTTCACCTGAAAAAAATAACCCATGTGCGTATATATTACTTACTAAATCGAGACGTATTGAAAAAACGCTGAATCATGGATTGAATATTATCCGCAG
>NZ_VYIJ01000019.1 GCF_008709555.1 Thermoplasma sp. | reverse complement strand
ATTCATTATGCGAAATATGATGATGCGTTTGCGAACGATATGACCATATTTAGCCGGTGACTTTCAAAGCATGTCGGCGCTAACAATTTCCACTGCCGAGGAAAAGGAAAATAATTTTTCAGAAGACCCTTATTGGAAGTCTGCTGAGGTATGATGTTATTTTCGTACAGATCTTCAGGAGACGCATTCAGATACATTCACGAATCTTTGACTGCTGTCATGAACGCCACATCCATCATTGAGCACGGTTGCATATACCGACATTCTCGCGGTTCACTGCAGTATATTAATTTGATTGTTTTAATCATCAGAAATCAAATAAATACTTGTTGGTGATCACAATAAATCATCAGTATTACTCACTTGCTGGGGTATCCATAGCATTTAAATTAAATACCCATCTTCAGTTCGTGTGCATCATTTCTAAAGACGGCAGTTACAGTGTGTTTCGCCTAAAACCATGGATATCGAAATTCATTTGAAAATTCATCATGCAGATATACCTAACGAATGTAAGGAATATGTATATTTTCTAACTACATATTGCATGTTTTTTTGAGACATTTATTTTTATATATTATTATATATAACGCAAATTTTGTCATTATATTGTTATTCTTATATTATCATTTTCAATCTTTTTGATTTACGTTCGGCCGATTACGACGAAATATTTCTATACTTTTTTATAATATATGATAGTACATAGAGCTATATAACAATATTAATTATATAAAATCAATTAATACCTATTCCAATATTTTATTATTGCTTTAATATCTTGTTAATAATATATTTCATATTTCTGATTTTTAATTCATGCATACACTATATATTGTGAGTGAGAACATGTTGTTGAACAGATATGTTGTTGTGGAAACATATGGCGGAGAAAGATATGAGGGCACTCTGCGCAGATCCCAGGCCAGCGGGTTCCTGCATATAGTTCTACGGAATGATCGTACTATAGACCATTTATACATTCGCATGTCGTATGTTGTTTACATACGCATATCGCGAGCTAGGCCAAGGAAATCAGTTGAAGCCTCCATTGCCAAGGGCTTCAGGCGCTGAGGTATGCGCCCCGTGAGATCAGCGAGGTATTGTAAATGTCGTCTTCTAGATCGTCTGGAGACACTCTAAGCTCCATAATAGCGTTAATTCTGCTATTCACCGGAATAGTGATACTACCTCTCTACGGTGCTTATTTCTTCTACAGATGGAGCAGGTACAGGACCATAGCTCCCATGGCCATAGTGGTGACACTGTTTTCCATATCCATGATGATGACCCAATTCGTCACTCCAGAAAACTATGGTGGGAATTACAACCTAGCAATGATGGCAGATACCATGCTCGTGCTTGGCAGCATCCTCCTCTTTTTCGCATGGATCATTGGTCAGATATACAGGCTGGCAATAGGATCTGAAGAGAGGAACAGGATGGAGAAGATGTACAGGAAACCGGGTTTCGTGAAAGAGGCTATCCTGGAACACCATCTGGTGCTTACGGCAGCTTCACCGCTGTCGTTCATAGCTCTGACTCTCCTGAATTACAGTGGCGTGCATGGTGGTCTCTCAACATTCCTAGACGTGCTATGGTACTTGAGCCTCATAGGATATTTCTTCATAGCTGCCGGCATAGTCATGATGTGGGCATTGAGTTACATATCCTGAATAAACTATGCCTCGTATTATTCAGTGAAATTGGCAGTGTGCTTCTGTTTGTATCCTTGGCCTTTTTTTTCAAGTCTAGCATTTACCGTTTACGAAACTGGTTTAAGCCATGGAGTGTTCCTTTCTGAAGGATATTCTTTTCCTTAAATATATCAAATTACCTTTGGTCGATCTGTAGCTTGTAACAACAATCCTTGCGCCGCATTCGCATGTTTTCAGCTTGTGCAGGGCCACATACCTTATTATTTCCCTTCCACAGAATTTACAGGTCACTCTGTCCATCGCTTCGTATTCCAGCTCTCTCGCAAGTGCCTTTTTCAATTCTGCAAACGTGCCATTAAACTCTGTCAAAATTCCACGGTCTCCTATATAGACCTTTATGCCGAATAGATCTTTTCCCTCACGGACAAATTCATCCACGACACAGTCAATTCCATATTTCTGACCTATATTGTTGAGGTATCTTTCAAGTTCTTCACCCAATTTAAATTCAGAATTTCTCCTGGAGATCTTCCCATTGACCTTCTTCAGAATATCTTCCTTTTCATTCTCAGTGAGTGTTTTCAAGATGTCATGAATATTCTCTTTGCTTATGGTAATGTTATGAACAATATCCTGATGTACGATATCTGGAAAAAACTGGATCTGATCTATCAATCTCTCATAAGTCTTTGAAAAATTGGCATAATCAGACAGATAATCTGAGATTGCGTTTCTGATGTAGCTTCTTTCCTTGTCGACAGTCAGACTCCTTCGATCCTTGTATTGCATAATCCTGTGCTTCATTTCCTCAATGTCCAGGCCCTCCCTGTAAATCAGTTCCGCCACCTCGTCCCCGCAGGTCTGGCCATACGGGGTCATAACCGGTTCAGTCTTGCCATGAAGGATAGCAGCAATCGCTTCTACCGGTTGGTTCGGATCAATATCCGGATCCATGTGAAATAGAACCTGAGCTGTCGCTATCGCAATCGCTTTTCTGCGTTTACTTTCTGATTTGCTTAACTGGAGCAGCTGTGATCACCATATTGGAAATATTGCAGCATTTATTGCGAAGTCCATAAATAATATTTGCCATCTCATGCCCAAGGCCTGAGAGCAGCATGATGTATTTTGTCATTATAGTTTTCAAAAACAAGATATTTTACCATCAGCATATTTGATATTCCGAAGACAATATGCCATGTAAAAGCATGAAGAAGGGCGTTGATGATATTGATGCCGCGAAGAGGCAGAGAATTCTCAGGACAGCAATATTCTACGGTATATCTCTACTGCTATCACTCCTCATCATAGTCATATCCATAACATTATTCATCATGGTGGTTTACCTTGAAGATAAAGTCAGCAGACCGTTCTTCTATATCTTCATCTCGATCGTGGCGGTGAACCTTGCTGTTTCGATTCTCTCTGTGAGGGGCCTGATCAAGCTTTACCCATTGTTTCAACCTGAAACAAAAGAAGTAAGGGCTGTCGTTTTACCTAAGCAAGGTATGAGCCCTGCATCCGGTGTTAATACTTCCGCGCAGGAAATAAACCCGGAATATTTCACAGACCTGGAGCTTCAAATTATAGACACAATAAAGGAACATGGAAACAGGATGCTCCAGAGCGAAATTGCAAGGACGATCAACGTCTCAAAGGCATCAATTTCCAGGGCACTTACCTCGCTGGAGAATAAAGGAGTTATCGTAAGGCTGAGAAGAGGCGTCACAAACGAGATAGTCCTAACGGAAACCTATTCCAAATAGTTTCATGAAACATGTTTCAGGCAACGCTTATTTGTTTTTCCAGCATCCTTAACATTATGGAAAAGAGAATTGAAAACCTCATATGGGTTCTAGTTGGACTTGTTGCGGTAGTCGCTGCTGTGGCCATAATAACATCAATACTGTTCGGAGGCCGATATTACAATGGTTACTACGGACCGTACAGGATGATGGGTGGTTTCTACGGCATGGGTATAATAATGCCGATCATGGGAGTAATCTCCGTGATCCTCGTCCTGATATTCATATATTTCATACTCGAAGCAATCAGAGGCCCGGTTCAGTACGAACACACCGAGAGTGTGTCCAGAGCAGAGGAGATAGCCAAGGAAAGGCTTGCAAGGGGAGAAATCACTGAGGAAGAGTACAGACGCATAATAGAGAACATAAGGAAGTGATCATGAATTGAACGGATACAAAATAGCTGGAATCGCTGGCGTCCTGTTCCTCGTCGGCGTTCTGATCTTTTCAGCAGCATACTATTACAACGGCAATGGGGCTCATTACGGGCCGCCATACCTGACGCAGAGTCAGCTTGAAAGCCTTAACGTCACAGATTCTGGAGTTCAGGCTTCGCCTGCAGACTCCACCATCTACATTAACAGTTCAACCGACCTGCTCGTCATGGCCGGCCCGATGAATGCTCCCAGCATGTACAGTTTCGAGATCCTAGGGATGTTCAATCCAACTCTGGTCATCAGGGATGGCGTGACAGTTCATTTCACTGTAGTTAACATAGACACGGACTCGTATCACAATTTCGTGATCAGCTCTCGCGGTCCTCCCTATCCATACATGTCTGGTATGGGATCCATGGGTTTCGGATCCTACGGCTTCATGACGTCGATGAACTTCCTGCCGCCGCAGAGTTCAGGGCATTTCTACTACTACAATCTGACATATACGTTTTCCCAGCCTGGTACGTTCTGGTACCTCTGCACATACCCAGGGCATGCCGAAAACGGAATGTACGGAAAGATAACCGTGGATCAGTAGGCCGGAAATGGATTGGCATAAATTTATTTTTAAATTTTATAAAATATTTTCCTGCATTGTCGCACAATACACCATATGCGCAGTTAAGTTCAAAAATGAACTGTTTTAACAGAAATCGTGATGTTTAATGCGTCACATATCTATTTCCAGGGTCACAGGTGCGTGATCTGAACCTGTAACGTTCTCCAGTATATCGGCTCCCTTCACCCTGTCCTTTACATCATCGCTCACAACGAAATAGTCTATTCTCCACCCTATATTCTTTGCCCTGGCGTTGAACCTGTAAGACCACCATGAGTAATGGCCACCGTCCTTAACGAACAACCTGTAGGTATCGATGTATCCGCTGTTCAGGAACTTCGTCATCCAATCCCTCTCCTGCTTCGTAAAGCCTGCGTTGTTCTCGTTGTCCTTCGGCCTGGCGATATCTATCTCCTCATGGGCAACGTTGAAATCTCCGCATATTATCAGCGGTTTCTTCTTCCTCAATTCATTGGCATATTCAAGGAACTTCTCATCAAAATCAAGTTTCATGTCAAGCCTCGTTAACCCATGCTGCGAATTGGGAAAATAAACATTTATGAAGTAGAATTTATCGAATTCAAGGTTCAGTATTCTTCCTTCCTCGCTTTCAAAACCATATGAAACGCCAAGCGGCTTTTCCTTAACAAGGCTCATCGTACCGCTGTATCCTTTCTTCTTCGCTGGATTGTTGTATAGGTAATAGCCAAGGTGGTACATCTCTTCAGGTATGTTCGTATTATCAGCCTTCGTCTCCTGAAGCGCGATACCGAAGTAATCGTTGCCCTTGAGAACCGAGACAGCGCCGTTCTTGACTGCAGCCCTCAAACCATTAACGTTCCATGACATGAATCTGTAAAGCATATCAACACTGATGATGCAATTGTACAGCATTTAAAAATTTTTTATGCGATGAATTAACAATTACTTTAAATTGATATACGGTATGATTGGCTATGAAGATAGCAGCAGTTGTTGATGATGAGAATAACCTGCAGCCACTGGATATGGGAAGCTCCATAATCCTTTTCGATGACGAGTCAAAGGAGATGAAGGAGTACGAGAACCCGGGTTTTGCCAACCCGAGGGGAGGAAAGGAGATAGCCATGAGCATCATACTCAGGCTGAAACCTGATGCGATACTGGTAAGGGAGGGTTTTCTCTGCCCTGGTTCGTACGGCATGTCCCGTGGAAGGATAAAGTACATACCCGCAGAGTCCGAGGATCTTCCTGCAAATCTGAAGAGCCTCTCAGACTTGAAAAACAGGGCGGTTGATGAGCTGGATTTCTCGTTCTTCAGGGAAAACGAGTGAATAAAAATAATATTTTTCAATCCACGTAGAACTCGAAACCTGGCTGTCCACCGCCGGAGCCGTTTTTGCCTCTGCTGTATTTCTCCATCTCCAGTTTTCGCAGTTCCTTGCGTATTATCTTCCCGCTTATTGTCTTAGGGAGTTCGTTGACGAACTCTATCTTCTTAGGCCTCGCATGCGGGCCAACAAGGTTCCTCACATGGATGCTCAGCTCTCTTGCAAGATCCTGGGACGCACTGTAACCGGACTTCAGCACCACGAATGCCTTAACCAGGTTGCCCCTGATATCGTCCGGAGTTCCGACGACCGCGGATTCCGCAACTGCTGGATGCCTGAGCAGGGCTGATTCAACCTCGAATGGCCCGATCCTGTAATCCGATGATTTTATCACGTCGTCGGATCTGGAGACGAACCAGAGGTAGCCGTCTTCATCCATATAGCCCATGTCTCCAGTATAGTAGAGGCCGTTCCTGAAGCGATCGCGTGTAAGTTCCTGATCGTTCATGTACGAATTGAAAAGGCCGTTTGGCCTCTGCGATATGTCCACAGCTATATGACCTACTGAATTGGCCGGAAGCCTGTTCCCGGAATCGTCCACTATCACCACCCTGTAAGGTTCGAGCGGTTTTCCCATGGATCCCGGCTTCACCGGTTGATTCTCTATGTTGCCAACCATCAGCGTGGATTCAGATTGCCCGTATCCATCCTTTACAGTCACGCCAAGATACTGCCTGATCCTGTCTATGATCTCAGGATTCAGCGGTTCACCTGCTGAAGCTGCCTTTCTCAGATGCAGGTTTCTGGAGGATAGGTCCTGCAGAAGAAACATGCGCCATACAGTGGGAGGCGCACATATGCTGGTGATCAGGAACTTCTCCATCGCATTTAGCGCCATCTCCGGATCGAACCTGCGGTAGCGCATATTGAATACCGTGGAACCGGATATCATCGGGGAGTAGTAGGAAGACCATCCCCACTTGGCCCAGCCCGGGCTGCTTATGTTCCAGTGAATGTCCTGAGCCCTTAGGTCAAGCCATTTAACTGTTGTCCTGTGACCCATCGGATATGTGTTGTTGTGAAGTACCATCTTCGGATTGCCCTCGGTACCGGATGTGAAGAATATCACGTGCTCCGCATCCGGATCATCGTAGAACCTGGTGAACGTATCCGGATAGCCCTCTATTGTCCTATTCGTGGAGGGATCCTCCAGATTCACAACGTTGTCGCCGAAACCCTTCAGCTTATCATACGATGCATTGTCTGTGAAGATGATCTTAGGGCTGAGATGATCGATCCTGTACTTTATCTGCGAGTCCGGCAGGATGGATGCCATCGGTGCGTATACTGCGCCCATGGCAATCGATGCTGTGACCGCATGGTATATCTCCAGGGAGTTCTCCATCATTATCATTATCCTGTTGCCCGGCCTTACCTTCATATCGTAAAGATAATTTGCAAGCCTGTAGGATCTCTTAAGAAAAGTGCCGTAGGTTTCGCTTCTGGCATTCAGATCTGCATCAGAAACGATCAGCGCCGTCTTTCTCCTGTCGTTCTTCTCTATGACATCCCTAACGAAGTTGAAACCCATGACATGAAAAATCATAGTTAATATATAATGTTTTTGAATTATTGATTTGTATTACTTTAAATTTATATACAAATGCATGAGAATAGATTGTATATCGTTATATCAGTATACTGATGGATCCTTGGATCATCCGGGAAAAACTGAAAAAAAATGGAATATGGAAGAAAAGCCATTAATCTGGAAACACCTAGATCTAGCTGTTTCCATATGATCGCCAGATGTCCCTATATCAGCTTTATGTATGAGTATCCATCCATCTTTCCGTAGCAGTACTTGACCTCCCTGAAACCGGACTTAAGCTGCTTGACTTCAGTCCTGATCTTCTCTGGGTCTTCGTGCTTTATTATCGCTCTTGTTATGAGGGAAGCTATCTCCTTCATCTCTGATTTGCCCATGCCAACGCGTGTTGCCTCCTGCACTCCAATCCTGATGCCGCTCGGGTTCTGCGATTTCTTGTTGTCATCCCACGGAAGCAGGTTCTTGTTGAGTATTATGCCGCACTTCTCCAGCGTTTCTGCCACGTATCTGCCGCCTCCGTTCTTGCTCACATCAACGGCCATGGTGTGGGATTCCGTAAAGCCTCTCTTCTCGGCCAGCACGTTAAAACCATTGGAATAAAGCTCTTCTGCCAGGGTCTTTGCATTTGATATTATATCATCGGCATACTTCTTTCCGAATTCCAGTTCTTCTGCGGCCGTTACACCCAGAGCCGCCATTGCATTCAGATGGTGATTGCTCAGGACTCCGGGGAAAACCGCGCGCCTCACAGCCTTCCATGTTTCGTCATCGGTGTTTCCGAGTATAACGCCATGCTGAGGTCCCGGGAATGTTTTATGCGTGCTCCCCGTAACTATATCGGCGCCTTCCCTGAGCGGGTCCTGGAACCTGCCGCCGGCTATGAGGCCGAGTACATGCGCACCGTCGTACCATACCTTGCATCCAGCCTCATGAAACGCCTCTGACATCTCCTTCAGCGGTGCAGGGAACATGAAGACGGACTGGCCGAAGAGGCAGACCTTCGGCTTCTCCCTGATTATCATCTTCGATGCCTGGTCAGGATCGATGGTCATCGTGTCGCTATCGTAGGGGTAATTTATCGTCCTTACAGATCTCATGCCAAGGATGCCGAACTCCGCCGCACTTATGTGGCCTCCTCCTGAGAGGGAGGGTGTGGCCACAAGGTCTCCCGGACCGGCCAGTGCGTATATTGCCGCTGAGTTGGCGTTTGTTCCGGATATGGGCCTCGGATCTGTCTGGCTGGTTCTGAACAGCTTTGAGAGCAGCTCATTGGTCCTGTCCTCTATCAGATCGACGTAATAATTGCCCTGGTAATACCTGTGATGGGGCAGCCCCTCGGCATACCTGGATTCAAGATCGCTTATCATGACCTCCTTTGCAAGCGGGCTCATCACGTTTTCTGAGGCTATAAGCGCGATGCCGTCCCCGAACATCTCGCTGTGCTTCATCGCCATTTCCCTTATGTACTGGGCGTCTTCATAGGACATATTATTGGATCGCTGACTTGTTAAATACACTTTTTATCTCATCCGCTGACTGAAAGCAATTGTCAGATCCAATTAATAATCAAGATATTTAAATAATTGGCATGAATGCGACATATCATTTAAATACTGCAATAACGGATGTCGGATAACAATTTTTTCTTGTATTTTCTATACAGAATAATGAGTTCTGCAGCGAATATACAAATGGTTACTTTTATATATGCTTCGAAAATGACCGATTGGGTGTATTAATGGTAACTACAGTGGATGCTCTCCTAGCTATTGCGGCATCAATCTCCATCGCTGGCGGCTTGATAGGTACCGGCATGGCCCAGCAGGGAATAGGTGCCGCGGGTATGGGTATAATCGCAGAAAAGCCCGAAAAGTTCGGCCAGGTCCTGTTCTTCTTCGTTATACCTGAGACACTCTGGGTCATAGGTCTTGCTCTGGGTATCATACTGCTGCTCCACATTATCTGATCTCTATGTCCCTCGAAGAAGTCCTGAAGGATATCGAACGAGATAAGGAAGAGAAAAAGAAGCAGATAGCGGATGCAGCGTCGCAGGAAACCGCGAAGATCGAAAGGGAAAAGGAGGAAAAGATCCAGTCGCTGCAGAGGGAATACGAAAACAGGATGAGGGAGGAAGGAGAAAGGCTGTACAGCTCCATAATAGACAGGGCGAACGTGGAGGCAAGGAACATCATAAGGATGCGCGTTCAGGAGGTCCTGGATCAGTATGGCGCCAAGGCGGACGAATGGATCAAGAATTTAGCTGAGACAAAGGAATACGGCGAAATCCTGAAGAAGATGGTTGATGTATCCAGGAAGGCGCTTGGCCCTGACTGCATAATCAAGGTCAACAAGGCGGATAGAGGACGTATTTCGGATGCAAACATCCTATTTGAGGATATAGATCCATATGGCGGCGTACTTGCAACCTCCAGGGACGGAAAGGTGGAACTCGATCTGAGGATATCACGGATCGAGAACGAAATTCTTGAACGCTTCAAGGTACGCCTTTATTCCATGATAGAGGGCTGAGATGGATTCAACCTATATAGGATCCTATGGAAGGCTGCGTGTTTACCAGACAGAGTTCTTCAGCAGGCAGCAGATAGACCAGCTGCTTTCCATGACCGATCCGAAGGATGTATCGGCCTTTCTATATAATGGGCCCTACAGGGAGGATTATGATAGCCTCGCCGCCGTGTTCAAGGATCCGGATCTGACCGAGATGGCCATAAACAGGCATATGGTCAGGAACAACCGCCTCGTTATGTTTTCTGTCCCTCCCCTTGCAAAGAATGCCGTAATGGCATACCTGAGCAAATGGGATATAGAGAACATAAAGACGGTTATATCGGCAAAGTTCCTGGGCCATGGCATCAGGGATGCTGAGCCATTCCTTGTGAGTTTCCGCGATGTTCCTCTCGGCATAATGAGCGGTACGCTCACAAGCGAGGACTATAGGAACATGATAAATCTGCCCAACGTAGAGGCAATACTCAACTACCTTGCAAGGTTCGGATACGGCACGTACATGATGCAGTTCCTTGAGGACTACAGGAAGACCGGCGACATATCTCCCATGCTCTATTCACTGGATCGGTATTACTACCTCAACCTCATATCCGCACTGAAGTATTACAGGGGAGATGAGGGCCCGGTTCTAAATTATGTGCGATCAGACATAGACCGCCAGAACATAGTGACCATGCTCAAGGGCAAGGTCCTGAAGATAGCGTTTGAAAGGATGGCTTCGGGTATCATAGATGGCGGCAACATAGGGGCGAGCAGACTCCGTGAGATATATTCATCGCAGGACGTGGTCTCTGTAGTGGATGCGCTGAAGCAGTATTACGATCTTGAGGTACCAAAAAAGAACTACATGGAGACCGGGAATCTGTATCATTTCGATATTGCGATGAGGAACATCATTGCAAGGAGATACCTCGATACCATGTCCATGCTGCCGCTGTCTCTCGATAGCCTGTTTTATTTCATGCTTAGAAGCGAGTTTGAGAGGCACAACCTCAGGACGATATACCTTTCAAGGGTCAACGGGATGCCGAGGGAGATCACAGAGAGCTTACTCATAACGGAGATGGTTTGATTGGAGAGCTGCATAACGGTCATTGGTGAAAGGGATATAGTCCTCGGGTTCAGGCTTCTTGGGATACAGCATACCGTAATAGCTGAGGGCAAGGATCTTCTGAAGAAATTCCTCGAAGTATTCGAGAACCCTCAGTGCAACATAATAATCGTCTCCGAGAATGTTAAGAATCTTATGGATAAGAGGACGCTGAGGAGCGTCGAGATCTCTTCAAGGCCTCTCGTTGTCTTCATACCTCTTCCTGGCGTCAGGGAGGAGGAAACGATAGAGGAGATGGCGAAGAGGATACTTGGCATAGATATAGGAAATGTTTGAGGTGAATGTATGGGAAAGATAATCAGGATTTCAGGTCCAGTAGTTGTGGCAGAGGATGTTGAAGACGTCAAGATGTATGACGTGGTTAAGGTCGGGGAGATGGGCCTGATAGGGGAGATAATAAAGATAGAGGGAAACAGATCCACGATACAGGTCTATGAGGATACCGCAGGAATAAGGCCGGACGAGAAGGTAGAGAATACGGGAAGGCCGCTCTCGGTTGAGCTTGGCCCCGGCATCTTAAAATCCATATACGATGGCATACAGAGGCCGCTTGACGTCATAAAGAACACCTCCGGCGATTTCATAGCCCGCGGTCTGAACCCCCCTGCCCTGGACAGGGAGAAGAGATGGGAATTCATTCCGGCAGTGAAGAAGGGAGACAGCGTCGGTCCAGGCCAGATCCTTGGTACAGTTCAGGAAACATCACTCATAACGCACAGGATAATGGTTCCAGAAGGGATATCGGGGAAGGTTACGAGCATAGCCGATGGCGATCACAGGGTAGAGGATGTCATAGCCACTATATCCGGAAATGGTAAGAACTACGATGTACGCATGATGACCACATGGCCTGTGAGGAAGGCCAGAAGGGTCCAGAGAAAGCTTCCTCCGGAGATACCGCTGGTAACCGGCCAGAGGGTGATAGATGCCCTGTTTCCAGTGGCAAAGGGCGGCACGGCAGCTGTGCCAGGACCGTTCGGCAGCGGGAAGTGCGTTTCTGGAGACACGCCTGTGCTGCTGGTCGATGGGGAGAAGAGGATAGACGAGATCTTCAAGGAAGCGCTTCTCAATCCCGATAATGAGGTCGAGATCGGCAATGACGAGGAGATAGTAAGGCTGAAGGAACCCCTGCATATATATTCAATGGTTGGATCGGATATTGTCGAGAGCGTTTCATATGCCTTATATCATGGCAGGAGCAACGCACTCGTCACGGTTATGACAGAAGGCGGGCGCAGAGTACGCGTCACGCCTGTGCACAGA
This sequence comes from Thermoplasma sp., assembly GCF_008709555.1. GTDB lineage: Archaea > Thermoplasmatota > Thermoplasmata > Thermoplasmatales > Thermoplasmataceae > Thermoplasma. The sequence goes on along the minus strand of NZ_VYIJ01000019.1, from coordinate 10,994 downwards.
TTGTTCGTCAGGTCTGGAACTGCCGTTGTTGAGAAGCAATCCTCTGATATACAGGAGGGTGATGAGATCGCATGTGCGGCAATTCACGATAACGAGGATTCGCAGACCGTTACCAGCGTAATGACCCTGGCATTCGACAGGGTTAAGGCCATGGAGACGGTCTACGGTTCATTCGACGTCTACGATCTCATGGTTCCAGACTATGGATACAACTTCATAGGCGGAAATGGCCTCATCGTACTTCACAACACCGTCATACAGCACCAGCTGGCAAAATGGAGCGATGCAAATATAGTCGTGTACATAGGCTGCGGTGAACGCGGAAACGAGATGACTGAGATACTGACCACATTCCCGGAGCTCAAGGACCCGAATACAGGCCAGCCCCTGATGGACAGAACGGTGCTAATAGCAAACACATCGAATATGCCCGTTGCGGCCAGGGAGGCAAGCATATACACGGGCATAACAATAGCCGAGTATTACAGGGATATGGGATACGATGTGGCACTGATGGCAGACAGCACATCCCGCTGGGCTGAGGCTCTCAGGGAGATATCCGGGAGGCTGGAGGAGATGCCTGGTGAGGAGGGATATCCAGCATACCTTGGCAGGAGGGTATCTGAGTTCTATGAAAGATCCGGAAGGGCGCGGCTCATATCTCCAGATGAAAGGTATGGATCCATCACCGTTATCGGTGCCGTATCACCTCCTGGCGGTGATATATCTGAGCCTGTTTCGCAGAACACGCTGCGTGTTACCAGGGTTTTCTGGGCGCTTGACGCAGCTCTGGCGAACAGAAGGCACTTCCCGTCCATAAACTGGCTGAACAGTTATTCCCTTTACACAGAGGATCTGAAAGGATGGTACGACAAGAATGTTTCAGCCGAATGGTCAGCGCTGAGGGAAAGAGCAATGGAGATTCTCCAGCGTGAAAGTGAGCTGCAGGAGGTTGCACAGCTTGTCGGCTATGATGCCATGCCGGAGAAGGAGAAATCCATACTCGATGTCGCAAGGATAATCAGGGAGGACTTCCTGCAGCAGAGCGCTTTCGATGAGATCGATGCGTACTGTTCTCTAAAGAAACAGTACCTGATGCTGAAGGCGATCATGGAGATAGATGCGTACCAGAACAAAGCGCTTGATTCTGGGGCAACCATGGACAACCTCGCCTCACTGGCTGTGAGGGAGAAACTGTCAAGGATGAAGATAGTCCCTGAATCTCAGGTAGAATCCTATTATGAGGATCTGATTGAGGAGATACACAAGGAGTATGGAAATTTCATTGGTGAGAAGAATGCCGAAGTTAACCTATAAATCAGTTTCACAGATAAGCGGCCCCCTGCTCTTCGTTGAGAACGTTCCAAATGCTGCGTACAATGAGATGGTGGACATAGAGCTGGAGAACGGCGAGACGAGGCAGGGGCAGGTTCTCGATACGAGGAAGGGGCTCGCCATCGTGCAGATATTCGGTGCAACAACAGGCATAGGGACGCAGGGCACGATGGTGAAATTCAGGGGCGAGACCGCCAGGCTGCCCATATCTGAGGACATGCTTGGAAGGGTATTCAATGGTATAGGCGAACCCATAGATGGTGGTCCAGAGATAATAGCCAAGGAGAGAATGGAGATCACCAGCAATGCCATAAACCCGTACTCGAGGGAGGAGCCATCTGAGTTCATAGAGACAGGCATATCTGCAATAGACGGAATGAACACGCTGGTGAGAGGGCAGAAGCTTCCAATATTCTCTGGTTCTGGACTGCCGCACAACCAGCTGGCCGCACAGATAGCCAGGCAGGCGAAGGTTCTGGATTCATCTGAGAACTTCGCGGTTGTATTCGGAGCCATGGGCATAACAAGCGAAGAAGCCAACTACTTCACAAACCAGTTCAGGGAAACAGGAGCTCTTTCAAGATCCGTGATGTTCCTTAACCTGTCATCGGATCCTTCGATGGAGAGGATAATACTCCCGAGGATAGCGCTGACCACGGCCGAGTACCTGGCGTTCCAGAAGGGCATGCATATACTGGTCATACTGACCGACATGACGAACTACTGCGAAGCCCTCCGTGAGATATCAGCGGCGAGGGAAGAGGTGCCGGGAAGGAGGGGTTATCCAGGATACATGTACACGGATCTCAGCACAATATACGAGAGGGCTGGGAAGCTGAAGGGAAACAGCGGATCCATAACGCAGATACCAATACTTACGATGCCAGGAGACGACATAACCCACCCGGTGCCTGACCTGACAGGATACATAACAGAGGGACAGATAGTGATATCAAGGGATCTTAACAGGAAGGACATGTACCCTGGCATAGATGTTCTGCTATCGCTTTCGAGGCTGATGAACCAGGGCATAGGCAAGGGAAGAACAAGGGAGGACCACAGGGGCCTTGCTGACCAGCTCTATGCCGCATACGCATCCGGAAAGGATCTGAGGTCTCTGACGGCAATAGTTGGAGAGGAGGCCCTGAGCCAGAATGACAGGAAGTACCTGCACTTCGCTGATACTTTCGAGTCAAGGTACCTAAAGCAGGGCTTCTTCGAGGATCGATCCATAGAGGATACGCTCAACCTTGGCTGGGAACTGCTTGCCGATCTGCCTGTTCAGGATATGAAGAGGGTCAAGCCGGATCACATCCAGAAATACGGAAAATGGAAAAAGGAGTGAACATGGATATAAGGCCAACAAGGATAGAACTGATACGGACCAGGAGGAGGATAAGGCTAGCGAAGAAGGGCCTGGATCTCCTAAAGATGAAGAGATCTGCCCTCATATACGAGTTCCTCCAGATAAGCAGGACTATAAGAGGTATGAAGGAGAACCTCCGGAAGGAGGTTGTAGATGCCCTGAACGTGATAAAGGTTGCGAGCGTTCTGGAGGGTTCCCTGGCACTCGAGCGGATAGCGAACATGTCCAGCGACTCCAGGATCAACGTCAACTCCAGGAATGTCATGGGCGTTAACATACCAACGCTGGACGTATCTTACAGCCTCTCAATACTCTCTGATGTTTACCGTACCGTTTCCGTCCCTGTTGCGATAGACGATTCCATAAGAAGGTTCCAGAAGCTCTTCTATGACCTGATACTCATCGTTGAGAAGGAGAATTCACTGAGAAACCTGCTCATGGAGATAGACAGGACCAAGAGGAGGAGCAACGCAATAGAAAATATACTGATTCCAAGGCTGGAGTACCAGGCAAAGACCATAAAGATGATGCTGGACGAGAGGGAGAGGGACACCTTCACGACGCTCAAGACGATCAAGAAGAAGATAGAGGCCGAGAATGATTAGGAACCCATGGTTCGATATAGGAACCAAGAAATATGTGAAGAATTTCGATATTACCAGGGCAAAGGATCCCAGGCTGATCAGGAAGTTCATAGTGATAAGGAACCTGATCATGATCTTCAATGTGGCAGTTGCTGCCCTTATCTTGGTGCTTGTGTGGAGCTGATGCTTATGGACGATGTTGAGACAATCAAGATCATAAAGGAGAAGGAAACGAGTGCTGATGAGGAAATCGAACAGTTCAAGCAGGAGCAGGAGAAACTGGTCAGGGAAGCCATGGAAAAGGAATCTCTGGACATAGAGAAAACAGAGGGCGAACTCAAATCCAGGTATCAGGAGTACCTCGAGTCAAGGAGAAAGGAGGCTGAGGAAAAGGCAGCCGCCATAATAGAGAGCGCAAAGGAAAGATCAGCATCGATGAACCTCAGCCTGAAGGAAAGCGACCTGCAGAAGATGCTTCTGGATATCATAATGCAGTATCTAGAGGAGTAGTATGCTGAGACCAGTCAGAATGGAGAAGATAAGGATCATAGCCCCCTATTCCTACAGGGATGCCGTTATATCGGCATTGCATGACCTCGGTGTCATGCAGATAGAGGAGATAAGGGAGGATGTCGACAGGCTTCTCTCACCGGGAAGGATCTCGGAACAGGCCAAGACGGTCATGGACTATCTCCAGAAGTTCCGCGGTTACGAGAATATCCTTCCGAAGAGGCCAGTATCCACGAGGGCAAGGTTTTCCTCCCTCTCTGATATACTCAGCGAGGCCTCAAAGATAAACATAGATGAGGACGTGCGCATAGCGGTTACGAAGGAGAATGACATCGCAGCCGCGATTAAGGACATAGACAGCAGGCTGGCAGCGCTTGAGTATATGAAAGGATATGATTTCGATGTGTCCATATTCAACGGCAAGCACTTTGAATCTTACATAATACCAGACAGGGACATCGATACGAAGGCCTTCTCCACGCTGGATGCTGAAATAATACCGCTGAAGAATGCATTCATAATAACAGTTGCTGAGGATAGGACGCAGGATCTCAGCAGGATCGCGAACTCAATTGGAGTGAGGCTCATACACATACCGAACGTGAAGGGAAAGCCTGATGATGTAATATCGATGCTGCAGGAGGAGAGGAAAAAGCTTGAACAGGCTATGCAGGGAATAACAAGGCATCTCGGCGATTTATCTGACAAGTACTACGAAAGGATAGCACAGATAAGGGAGGCCCTTGAGATAGAGGCCAAGAAGATCGAGGTTGAGGACAAGCTCAAGGGGACTGAATACACATTCGCGGTCGAGGGGTGGATACCGGCAGATTCCTACGGCAGGGTAAGCGATACCATAAACAGGGTTACGGCGAACAGCTGCATAATAAGCAGGGTGAAGACTGATGAGATACCGCCAACACTGCTCAGGAACCCAAGGAGGATCTCGCTCTTCGAATTCTTCATCAAATTCTATTCCCTTCCAGAGGGGACGGAATACGATCCAACGCTGATATTTGCGCTCGTTTTCCCTGTTTTCTTCGGGCTCATGGTCGGAGACTGGGGCTACGGCCTTGCCATACTGCTTCTGTCCCTCTTCATAATACACCGCGTGGACCATCCGCCCGCAAAGAGCCACATACCAAGGGTGATAAGCAGGTTCGTGCTGATGATAATGTCCCCGCAGTCCCTGAAGATCCTGGCAAAGGCCCTGATACCCTCGTCGATAGTAGCCATGATAGCCGGCATACTGTTCAACCAGTTCTTCGGATTCGCCATTCTGCCATTCACCGTGTTCCATGTCTATGCGGTGCTTCCAAAGCTGATGCTGATCGCCGGCTACATAGGCCTGGGCATGGTGGTGTTCGGTTTCATACTCGGATTCATAGAGGATCTCTGGATGAAGGATGTGAAAGGCGCAATGGACAGGCTCGGATGGCTGTTCTTCGCTGTTGGAATAGCGACGATCGGCCTCAACCTTATACACCACGATCTCACGTTCAGCGTTAAGACCGGCATATCCAACATGATCGCAGTTGCGCTGATAGTTATCGGGATACCGCTGATAGCCATAAAGGAGAAGTCGCAGGGATTCATAGAGATGCCATCAATAATAAGTCACATACTATCGTATCTGAGGCTCGTCGGCATACTGATCGCAAGCGTCGTAATAGCTGAGATAATAGACCTGGTGTTCATGAGGAGCATAGTTTCGCATTCAATAGGCCTCGCAATCGCCGGTGTTGTGATCCTGATATTCGGTCAGATGTTCAACCTCATACTTGCGGTGTTCGAGCCCGGTATACAGGGTGCAAGGCTGATATACGTCGAGTTCTTCTCAAAGTTCTACCATGGCAATGGCAGGATGTTCAGGCCGTTCAAAAGCCAGAGGAAATACACGGAGAACGGAATCGATCTAGAAAAAGTGAGATAAACGTTTAAGCATGGAAACGATACAAACATGATGATACCTTCTTTTTCCCCTTTTGAAGGTGGTGGCAGATGAACATAGGAGTTCTGGGTTTCCAGGGGGATGTGCAGGAACATATCGATATGCTGAAGAGGATCTCCAGAAGGGTCAGGGATCTCAAGGCAGTACATATCCGCAGGGCCAGCGATCTAGACAGCGTCAACGGGTTGATAATACCTGGAGGGGAGAGCACAACAATATACAAACTCAGCGTGGAATACGGGCTGTACAGCAGGATAATGGAGAGGTCTTCTGAGGGCATGCCGATAATGGCAACGTGCGCTGGCCTCATACTCGTATCAAAGAACACGAACGATGACAGGGTGAAGGGAATGGGCCTCCTTGATGTCACGATAAGGAGGAATGCCTATGGAAGACAGGTGATGTCATTTGAAACTGATATCGATATCAACGGCATAGGCAATTTCCCGGCTGTATTCATAAGGGCACCTGTGATAGAGGATCCAGGAAGGTCAGAGGTGCTGGGCACGCTGGACGGGAGACCGGTGATAGTCAGGCAGAACAACGTCTTGGGAATGACGTTTCACCCTGAACTCACGGGGGACACAAGGGTGCATGAATACTTTGTCAACATGGTATGGGGGAGAGGGGGGTACATTTCCACTGCAGAAATGAAAAGGTGATGGTATGAGGACTGTTCTTTATGATGAGCATGCAAAGCTTAACGCCAAGTTCACGGAATTCAACGGCTGGGATATGCCGCTTTACTACAGGAGCATAATAGAGGAGCACATGGCTGTGAGAAGGCATGTCGGTATCTTCGATGTCTCGCACATGGGAGACATAACAGTCAAAGGAAAGGATGCTTCTGCATTCCTTGACCACATGTTTCCGACAAAGGTAAGCAATCTGAAGTCAGGAGAGTGCGTATACACCGCATTCCTGAATGAAGATGGGTTGATGATAGATGATACCATAGTATACAGGATGGGAGAGGATTCATACTTCTTCGTTCCGAACGCTGGAACAACGGAGAAGATATACAGATGGGTGACGGATCATTCAAAGGGATACGACGTCAGAATCGAAAATGTTTCAAACAAAATATCAAGCATAGCGCTGCAGGGCCCTGAATCAGAGGATGTCCTCAAGGAGCTGGGCTTCACCTATCCAGGCTACTTCAAGTTCCAGTACGATAACGGTAAATATATGAATCCAATAACAGGAAAAGATCAGATTATTATATCAGGAACAGGTTACACCGGAGAGAAAGGAGTCGAGTTCATAATTCCAAACGAGTTTGCGGTAGAACTCTGGAAAAAACTCCTTGAAGCCATATCCAGGAGAAATGGCCTCCCTGCCGGGCTGGGTGCTAGGGATACCCTTAGGATGGAGAAGGGCATGCTGCTCTCGGGACATGACTTCAATGAAGACAGGGATCCATATGAAGCTTCAGTTTCATTCATAGTCAACAACGATGGAGATTTCATAGGAAAGAAGAAGCTCGATGAGAGGAGAAAATCTGATCATGAGATATTCAGGGGATTCATACTCTCAGATGGAATACCAAGAAACGGCAATCTTATAAAGGCCGATGGAAAGAGGATAGGAACAGTAACCAGCGGCACCATATCGCCTGTTCTCAACAAAGGCATAGCACTTGGATACATAGATAAGGCTTACTCCAAGGAGAACACCGAGGTCATGATAGAGATACGTTCTGTTGATCATAGGGCTGTTGTCTCCAGGCCGAAGATAGTGAAATGATGTTGCAGTGGAAATACACCCCTCCCCCTCTATTCTAAATATTTTATTTAATATAAATTACTTATAAAATTTGCTTCTTGATCTCCTCTATGGCCACCCTCACCGCCTCATCGCTGTTGTATCTGTTCTTCCATCCTGTTTCCTTCAGCTTTTTCACATCCATCCTGGCGTATTTTACGTCACCAGGCCATCCTCTGCCCATGTATCCTCCTCTGTGCACTATCCTCGTATCCTTGAGTCCCATGGCTTCTATCACATACCTTGCAATTGTATCGACGTTGGTCACATCATCATTTCCAAGGTTGAATACGTCTGTACCATTCACCTTCTCATGGACGTAGAACATGCTCTCTATGCAATCAGTTACGTGCATGTAGGACTTTGCCTGAGTTCCATCCCCGAGGACCTCCAGTTCGCTGCTGTTCCTCTTCAGCTTGTTTATAAAATCGAATATGACACCATGCGTGGAATTCTTTCCAACAATATTGGCGAACCTGAATATCTTTGCATTCATTCCGTAATAATGCGAGTATGACGATATGAAAGCTTCAGCAGATAACTTCGAAGCACCGTATGATGATATCGGCATAAGCGGCCCATAATTTTCCGGTGTTGGTGTAATCTTAGCCTCGCCATATATGGTTGAACTGGAGGCGAATAGAAGATCCTTCACATCGTTTTTTCTCATCATCTCAAGAACGTTTACCGTGCCGACAACATTTGATCTGAGATCTATGGTCGGATCATTAGATCCATTCCTTACATCAGAATCTGCAGCAAGGTGCACGACAAGATCGTAATCACCTGGTGTGACAGATTCAGTTATATCTTCCTTTATGAATCTGAAATTCTTCATTCCCATGAACTGCCTTATGTATCTATCATCGGTTATGCTGAGGTTATCTATCACCGTGACGTCATTGTCCTGAAGAAGCATCTCCACCATATTTGATCCTATGAAACCTGCACCTCCCGTTATCATCACATGCTTTCCTTTCATCTGCAGGTAATCTGTGATATAATAATAGTTATTGCCATGCATGCCTTTGTATTTTATAACAAGGCAGATGTTTAATGAATTATGAAAAAAATCTATGTATAATGTGTTAAAAAACTACGTAATTTCAGGTAGATCCGCAAATAATTTTTATGGCCACGCCATGCTTATTCTCATGTCACAGAAGCTTCACTGCATAATCTGTGGATCCACGATTTATTCAGGATTATACTGTTCAGATTGCCTCTCAGAGATCCAGAGATCCCGCACGATGGACGATGAATCATTCGAGGAGTGGCTCTCACGTACAAGAGAATCCTCCACAGTAAAGGCTAACGAGAGAGAATGCATACCTCTGGATAACTTCCTGTGAATTATAATGTTTATTAACAAATAATTAAATTTAAAAAAATTTTTAAATAAAGAATACATAAAGTATTGGTGTGAAAATGGCAGAGACATGGGAGATAAAAGAAAAACTTAAACCAAGGGGACTGGAAGGAATATCAGACGTGCAGATAGACAACCACTTTGATGTGCATTACAAGGGATATGTGAACAAGCTGAACGAGATATGGAGCAGGCTCCCTGACGTGGACAGGAGCAAGGCAAACCAGAACTACAGCGAATTCAGAGCTCTAAAGCTCGAGGAAACATTCAACTATGGCGGATCGCTGCTCCATGAGCTCTACTTCGAGGGCCTCACGCCGAAGCATTCCGAGGTGCCAAAGGAATTCAAGGATGCCGTGGCAAAGGACTTCGGTTCATACGAGAAGTGGCTTGAGGACTTCAAGGCAACTGGCACAGCCTTCAGAGGATGGGCAATACTTGTCTTCGACCTTAACTATGGAAAGCTAAGAAACATAGGTTCTGATGCCCACAACGTCGGACTAATATGGAACTCCATAGCCATACTCACGATGGATGTGTACGAACACGCATACTATGTTGATTATGGAGCCAAGAGGGCGCCTTACCTGGACGCGTTCCTGAAGAACGTGAACTGGCCAGTGGTTCTCGACAGGCTCAACAGGGCGAAGAAAGCATACGAGGCTTTCAAATCCTGAAAATTTTATGGATTCACTTGTTTCCATACCTTTTTTGAACGACGAAAACGTAAGATCCTTAGTTTCACGTAAAGTGGAGGAGTTCCGTGCCATGGGGAGATCCTCCAGGGAAGTCCTGTTCAAGGAGCTGGTCTTCTGTATACTCGCTGCAAATACATCTGCTGAGATGAGTTTGAGGATGCAGGAAAGTATTGGCGACGGATTCCTATACATGTCAAGGGATGATCTGCGGAGATCGCTCAAAGAGAACAGATACAGGTTCTACAACGTCAGATCCGATTTCATCGTCAGATCAAGATCCATCATAGACGATCTGCCATGGATAGTATCCTCATCTGACCATGCGGGTTCAAGGGATTATCTCGTTGATAACGTCTATGGCATAGGATACAAGGAAGCATCGCATTTTATGAGAAATGTCGGCATATCTGATTTTGCAATACTTGACAAGCACATAATGAGGTGGATGTCCCAGTACTATCCTGTGAAGAAGAACACAAGCAGGAAGAACTACCTGTACAACGAGGGGATATTCAAGGAAATATCGGCAGGTTTTGGAATAGAACCCGGTGTACTGGATCTGTTCATCTGGTACAAGGAGACTGGCACGATAATCAAGTGACCTTATTCTCCAAGATTTTTCTTGACGCTCGTATATTTGCGAAGGATACGGCAAAGCCGGAAGCGAGTATCATCGATATTGAGATAACGGTGAGCATGTCTGGCCTCTGCCCAAGTATCAGTAAGGCAAAGATGACAGCGAAAACTGGATCCAGGTAGCTCAAAACGGATGCGGTCTGCACGCCTATCCTCCTCTGCGAGTCATACCACAGCAGCAGCGCAATACCTGTCTGAAAGATCCCGGCAAAGATCAGGAGAGAAAGTTTCACATAGCTCATACTGAATCTCATCATGGCCAGGAATGGAGCCGTCATGACCAGAACTATTATCGTCTGGTAAATCACCAGATCCGATGATCTCACATGATCAACGGCTTTTCTCGACACCAATGCGATCATCGCATAGCTAACCCCGGATATGAGGGCGATAGAAAATCCGGCAAGGTTGACATGAAGCGACTGCATGAACATTATGGCCATGGCTGCGAAGGAGAAAGAGCCACCGGCCATTGCAAGCCTATTTGGTCTCTCTCCTATCAGGAAACTAAGATATATGGCTATTGCAGGACCAGAATAGTAAAGCACAACGGCCATTGATACCGGCATGATGCTCACCGCGTAGAAGAAAGATATCCAGTTCACCCCCAGTAGTATACCGGAGAAAAGCACTGGCCATCTGGTCAGATCACGCATCCTCAGTTTTCCACGGTATATAGCGTAGAAGAACAACAGGGATATGAGCACTCTGAAGAAGACGAATACAGGCGATGGAAAACCTACAAGTATGGATACTACGGGTACAAGGCCCCAGAAAACGG
>NZ_VYIJ01000018.1 GCF_008709555.1 Thermoplasma sp. | reverse complement strand
CGGTTCGGAGATACTGATTATGAACCTTCAAAAATTTTACATGCGGGCACATGCCCTATTCTGCATGAATATGTGCATATGGCATCCGGTTCTAGAATCGCGCATCTGAAATATGGAAAATCATAATTATCAATATTGGATAAGCCTGACATGGATTTCTTCGAAGAGATGCGGGACATCCTCCTCTCAGGGCAGATCAGGGACAAGGAGGAACTGGAGGACGTCAAGCTGGAATTATCAAAGAAATACAGGCTTGACTATGTCCCGAGCGACGTTGAAATCCTCAACTCATTTGATTTCGGTGAAGATATAAAGAAGATACTGCGGAGGAAGCCAACAAGGACCATCTCGGGTGTTGCGGTTGTTGCGGCAATGACGTCACCGGAGAGGTGTCCGCATGGAAAGTGCATATTCTGCCCGGGCGGTGTCGAAAGCAATTCGCCACAGTCCTACACCGGTTACGAACCAGCTGCACTCAGGGGCAGGAACAATGCATACGATCCGTATATGGAGACGTTCAGCAGGATCAAGCAGCTAGAGACCATAGGCCATGATGCATCAAAGATAGATCTCATAATAATGGGGGGCACGTTCACGGCCAGAGATCCGGACTATCAGAGGAATTTTGTGAAGGGCTGCCTCGACGCAATGAATGGTTCCATAGGACGTAGCCTGGAGGAATCAATAAGGATCAACGAGACCAGCAGGCACAGGTGCATAGGCCTGACTGTGGAGACCAAGCCTGACTGGTTCTTCGAGCGCGAGATAGACGATGCGCTCAGCTATGGAACCACGAAGGTTGAACTGGGCGTTCAGAACATAGATGACAGGATACTGGCGATGAACAATCGTGGCCATACGGTTGAAGACATAGCCAGATCCACACAGCTTGCGAGAGATGCAGGTCTAAAGATCGTGTACCATATAATGCCTGGAATGTATGGTTCAAGCATGGAAAAAGACCTCGAGTCCTTCAACCTCATGATAAATGATGAGAGGTTCAGGCCGGACATGCTGAAGATATATCCGACGCTTGTGACGCAGGGCACTGGTCTCTACAATCTTTGGAAGAACGGAAAATACAGGCCATATACAACAGCAGAGACTGTCGATCTCATAGTGGAATTCATGCGCAGGATGCCAGAATGGATAAGGATCCAGCGCATACAGCGTGATATACCTGTGCAGTTCATAGTTGCAGGCGTAAAGCGGTCAGATATAAGAAACCTGGTTGAAAGAAGGATGAAGGAGGAGGGGATACGCACCGGAGAGATAAGGTACAGGGAGATAGGCCATAGCAAAATAAAGAATGAGAAGGTCGATCTCAAGGTTGAATGCTACGGTGCCGGTGGCGGGACGGAATACTTCATATCATACGTGACGGAGAGCAACAGGATAATCGGATTCTTGAGGCTGAGGATACCTTCGGAGAGGGCCCACAGGCAGGAAGTCCTTAACACAGGTGTGATAAGGGAGCTCAAGGTATTTGGTCAGGAGGTCCCAGTCGGCAGGCATGAGGAGGAAGAATGGCAGCACCGTGGTTTCGGCAACAGGCTCGTGCTGGAGGCTGAACGCATAACAAAGGAGGAAGGCCTGGACCGTATACTGGTGATATCCGGCATCGGCGTGCGTGAATACTTCAGAAAGCGTGGATACGATGATCTTGGGCCTTATGTTGCCAAGATCCTGTGAAGTTCTGTGGACGTAAATCCGTATCGAAACTTTCAGAATACTGGTGAATGAGAGTAAATTATTAATATGGTTATAGAATTAAACTGAAAAATGGAAGCCTCGATCATATTGCTTTCGGTATTGGTTCTAATCATGGCAATATACCTGCTTTACACCATAGTAGAGGCAGAAAAAATATGAATTTAATTGAGTATGAGGCATATTTCTGGGCCAAATTCTTTGTCGCCGAAAGGGCCGTCTCAGGTGTTATCATCATACTTATTTACCTGATCATCGCATCAGTATTTGCATACATACTCTCATTCCACATAGCAAAAATATATTCGGATGAGAAAACAGTCTTCTCCAGGGCCACTGGAGGTGTCATATCATTCTTCGAGAAGCTTATAGGGGAATCTCCGGATCATGGAATGAATTTCAGGGAATATTTCACAAATCTTCTCCTCTTCAATTTTTTTGCAGGACTGATATCATTTCTTGTTATAATGTTCCAGAACTATCTCCCATTCTCATATGATACCATTGGAATGCCCCCATCCCTCGCGTTCAACACCGTGGTAAGTTTCCTCACCAATACGGACATACAGCACTACTCGGATCCCATGCGTCTATCATACCTCAGCCAGACCCTAGTTATAACGGGCCTGATGTTCCTCTCGGCAGGTACTGGCTTTGCGGCCTCTATGGCCTTCGTAAGGGGCATCAGGACTGATCGGGGAAACATCGGCAATTTCTACCATGATTTCCTTGTGGCGATCTTCGATCTCATCCTGCCGCTTACCATCATCGTGACCGTCATACTTATATTCGCAGGGATACCGGAGACCATGCAGCGTTATGTGACCGTGAACGCCTTTCTAACAAACAAGGTTTACAACATACCACTCGGTCCGGTTGCAACCCTTGAGGCGATAAAGAACATAGGGACGAACGGGGGCGGTTTCTATGGGGCAAACGCAGCCTATCCTTTCGAGAACCCAGACTGGTTCACGAATCTTGTGGAATTCGTATCATTCATCATAATACCTCTGGCATCGCTTCTTGCACTAGGCATAGTATTTGGAGACAGGAAATTTGGCCGCATGCTCTACTGGGTCGTCATGTTCTTCTTCATTTTCGATGCACTTTTCGCATTCTTCGGAGAGTTTGTCGGAGTACCGTTCCTGCACCTTGGGTACTACACAGGCAACATGGTGGGAAAGGAGACTGCAATAGGTATATCACAGAGCACAATATTTGCTGTTGGAGCGACAATAACTTCAACCGGTGCCTCCAATGCAGCTCTGGTCTCATACACGCCTGCAGGAATAATCGGCGTACTGATAGGTCTTCTCCTCAACGATCCTCTGGGTGGCGTCGGTACCGGCGTTCTGAACATATTCATGTATATAATTTTCACAGTATTCATAGCGTCGCTGATGGTGGGAAAGCTTCCAGAGATCATGAGCCTGAGGATAAGCTCGAAGGAGATAAAGTACTCAACGCTCTCCCTTATAACGCATCCGCTGCTGGTCGTCATACCCCTCGGCATAACACTGATGATACCACACCTGATGTCCACATTTGTCAATCCGGGTTCTTCCCGTATAACGGAGCTTCTCTACGAGTTCGCTTCGGCAGCATCCAACAACGGTTCAGAAATGGGCGGATTCGACACAAACCAGCCCTTCTTCAATTACCTGGACGGCGTCCTCATGCTGCTTGGCAGATACCTGCTCATGGCGTTCCAGCTGGCCATAGCGCAGGCTTTTTCCGTCAAGAAGGCGAAGGCCCAGTATTACAGATCGATAGATACGAGCAACTGGATATTCGGCATGCTCCTCATCGCAGCGATGATTCTGATCGGGCTTCTCTCATACTTCCCGATAATAGTGCTGGGCCCTCTCCTATCGTGGGCCCATGATTTTAATCTTATGCTGGGGGCGATGGTTTGAACTTCAGGAAGGTTTATGAGGAATTCATTCTAACGCTAAGGAACATGCGACCGGACGTGATAATACACAACCCGGTAATGTTCCTCACGGAGATGTCCCTATTCATCTCCGTGTTCATATACCTATTCCCCGGATTCTTTGGAGTCCCATCCACCAGCACATATCTTCAGTTCTATCTGGCTGTTGTCATCCTCCTCTTCCTCACTGTATTCTTCTCAAGCATGAGCACAGCCATGTCTGAAGGAAAGAGCAGGGCCATAACTGACTCGCTCAAGAAATTTAAGACGGAGGTTGTTGCGCATGTGGTCAGGGGGGACGGAACCGTTGAAGTCAAGTCCACGGATCTTCGCAAAGGCGACATCATAATCGTTTACAGGGATGAAATAATACCAATTGATGGCGAGGTGGTTGAGGGATCTGGATATGTGGACGAATCCAATGTAACGGGTGAGTCAAGGGCCGTCATGAAGGTCATAGGAGATACGGTAACAGGTTCTACCAGGCTCATCACAGACAGGATCAAGATAAGGGCAACAGCAGATCCAGGGAGCACGTTCATAGACAAGATGATCGAACTTGTGAACAGGGCGACGAGGGAGAGGACACCGAACGAGATAGCGCTGACCGTATTCCTCTCTGGGCTTACCCTCATCTTTCTGATCATAACTGCATCAATATTCTCGATATCGCATTACTATGGCAGAACCGCCAACGTTATGATGCTCATAGTCCTTCTCATAGCTCTCATACCAACCACCATAGGCGCACTGCTACCTGCGATCGGTATAGCGGCCATAAACAAGGTGTCAGAGTACAACATCATAGCAAAGAGTGGAAGGGCTATTGAGAACGCAGGTGACATTGATACAATAATACTGGACAAGACAGGCACCATAACCATAGGAGAGCGCCAGGCGGTGCGCATGTACCCCAATAAGGGTGTTGACGAGAAGGAGTTCTACAGGATGTGTGCACTGGCTTCGTTCTATGACCAGACGAAGGAAGGCATATCGATCCTCAATCTTGCCAAGAGCAACGGAATAAGCGTTTCAGATGACGATCTAAAAGGATATAGGTTCATACCTTTCTCATCCGAAACAAAGTACAGCGGCATAGAGTTAGAAAACGATTACGTGATAAAGGGATCTCTGCGTGCTCTCAAGGAGAAGTTTCACGTTGCGGATGAGTTCATAGAGGCCCTGTGCAAGGAGATATCCATGAGAGGAGGCACTGCCATTCCTGTAGTGCATAATGGGAAGTTCGCAGGTGTTATCGAGTTGCAGGATCTTATAAAACCGGGCATAAAGGAGAGGATATCGGAGATAAGAAACATGGATATAAAGACTGTAATGTGTACTGGCGATGATGAGGTCACGGCGCAGTACATATCCGCGCAGGTTGGTCTGGATGAGTACATAGCCAACTCGAAGCCCATAGACAAGTACAATGTGGTCATAAGGGAGAAGGAGAGGCAGAGGATGGTTGCCATGGTCGGAGACGGCACAAATGACGCTCCGGCTCTGGCCAAGGCTGATGTTGGCCTGGCCATGAACAACGGAACTCAGGCCGCAAAGGAAGCTGCAAACATGATCGATCTGGACAGCAATCCTACCAAACTGATGGACGTCATATTCCTGGGTAAGCAGATACTGATAACCAGGGGCGCTCTGACCACGTTCAGCATAGCCAATGACATATCGAAGTACTTCGTGATAATTCCTGCCATCTTCTACATGTTCCCGAGCCTTTCGCTCGTAAACGTCCTGGATCTCACGGATCCGATAGTCGCTGTGACATCAGCGCTGATATTCAACACCATAATCATAGTGTTTCTCATACCGCTCGCCCTTGGCGGTGTCAAATACAAGCCAACTTCCATATCAGACCTGCTTAAGAGAAACATAATGATATACGGCCTTGGAGGCGTTGTTGTCCCGTTCATAGCTATAAAGCTGATATACATGCTATTGGTTGCACTGGGGGTGGTCTGGTGAAATCCTATACTAAGGCCTTTGTATTTGCAGTATTGTTTCTCTTCATACTGGGATTTATATATCCGACCGTGACAGCCCTGATAACGGAACATGCGCTCCCATTCCAGTCAGAAGGACAGCCTGTGGAGATCGACGGTCATATCTATGGAAGCTATCTTCTGGCGGAGGCATTCAACTCATCCTTCTTCTTTCAGCCCAGGCCATCTGCCATAGACTACAACCTGAGCGAATCAGGATCATACGATTATTCGCTTGGAAATCCTGCCATGCTGAATCTGACAGAAAAATATCTGCATCGTTTCCTAAGCGAAAATCCTGGCGTTAATATAAGCGAGATACCCTACGCCATGATATCGTACTCAGGATCTGGTCTAGATCCAGACATACCGCTGCAAGGCGCGATCATACAGATACCAAGAATAAGCATAGCGCTGCACAACATAACAAATTTGTCCATCAGTTATCTCTATTCTTTCCTGTACAGTATAGTTAACTCCACAAAGGCCCAGAACTTTCCCTTCTTCGGTTCATATTACGTCAACGTCGTCCATCTGAATGTGGATATAATAGAATTCCTCCTCAGGGATGGGTACATAAGCAGGTCGCAGATCTGAATCACTTCTTGAAGAGGATGCTGTCAAATTCGCCAGTTTTCATAAGATCTTTAATCTCGCTGTTGACCCTTATCTTCCCGTTCTGTCCGGATCGGACACCGAGTATCAGAGCATCAGCATCCGAGTTTGACGCCTCCGAGAGTATGGATTCCTTCAGGTCGCTGCTTGTACCACCCTTCCGCACAGTTATGTCGCCACCGAAGTTCTCTATTATCTCATTCATGTAATCGAACACGTAGCTGAACTTGTGCGTTGGGTTCTGATCAAAAGCCCTTAGATCCGAGAATATCACCTTTGCGCCGGTGACCTTCTTGAGGAAGAGACCGAATGCCACAGACCCCCTTGTATTAACGGACTCGCTCAGTGGTATGTATATGGTCCTGTACGGGAACGTCTGTGTCTTCACCGAGACAAGCGCCGTGGGTATGTTAGATCTTTTTATCACGTAGTTTGATACAGGCCCGGAGGTTATCCTCGTTATTATTGACCTTTTCTCTGATGCTATGATCACGATGTCGTATGAGTGTCTGTTCAGTTCCTCCACAAGGGCAGATTTCACATCCGAGCTGGTCAGGATCTTCGGAACGACCTTTATGCTCTGGCTCAATCCCTCCTTGTAGGCGTTCGTCACAACCGTTATCTTGTTTGTCCACATTATGTCCTTTGCCTGATCTCTGACCGTGATCGCGGTTATCTCTGACCCCATGACGGATGCGAACGCAAAGGCTATGTGCAGCACTCTCCTGGAGCTCCGGCCATCCGCCATGGGCACTGCGATCCTGTCGAATTTTAGCAGGTACGGTCTGGGAATTTCGAACATCAACACTAATACGGGTGCATTCTATTTAATCTTTTTGGAAATATGAAAATACATCTGTTTTAATAATTTTCAGATGTATAATTAAAAGATGCGGGAAACATTGGATCCCAATCAATGAATTATACTGGATAAATAAAAATTATACTGAGAGGCATTCTCATGTAAAACTATAAATCGATCATTGTGTATGATGTATGGTTGCAGATACACACACTCACTATAAGGCATGGACGTTCCGATCCGGAAACGGTACGGAGTTTGCTGGGCGCCGATCAGGTGTTCGTCGTGGATTACGATGCCATCCATCGCCATGTGATCAATACAGCAGAATACACCTATCTCTCTCACATGTTCGATATCATAGTGCTCAACCTATCCGAGAGACTCAACGATGTGATAGACACCATAATGGCAGGTGCAGCGATTGTGGTTATCGATCCATCAGTGCAGGAGAGAAGACTCCGCGAATTCTTCGACGTTACTGAGAACATAGCCATGCCATACGGAGACGATGGCAGATGCGAAGAATTCTCGCAGCTTGGCGGTCAGTATTTCATCACTGACAGAGAGATAAAATATCCGTTCAGATCGGCCTACAGCACGGTCGACATTCCTGGTGAGAAATACATAAGGGTACTTGATTTCCCGCAGGATGTATCAGATATGATATTCGAGAAGAGTTGATCACTCAGGTTTCCTGTGCCAGGCACCGCCAACTACCCTGAGCATTTTCTTTTTCGATCCGAATGTGTTCTCGATCGAAAACAGTTTTTCCGCATTCTCGTTTTCCACAGCCACATACACGTTGCTGCCGCCAGTAACGATGTAGGAGTTCCAGTAATCCTTCCTTATAATGCCGAGATAGCTGATCAGCTTCTGCATGTTCTCCCTTATCACGTTGACACCGACACCGCGCAGTATCGAATGGTATTCGTCTGTATCCTCCTGTGCAAGTTCGAATATGCCCTTTATATCCTTTGTCCTGGCATACTCCTTTATCATATGCGCATGCTCATCTGCGTGCTTTCTCCTGGACTCGTACAGGTCACTCTTTACTATGTTCTGGTGTATGACATCTGACGGGTTCCTCTGATAATCGAACGCAAAGGCGATGATGGAATAACCCGAAAAGGCTTCAGGTTCAAGCACCCTTTCGGTGTATGCATGGTATCCATCACTCCATGTTATGGTCAGTCCACCGAAAAGGCTCCTTCCGGCACTCTCCGATACAGTCCTGAGGTCATTCTCCACATCATGGGGATCGAGATCCGACTTGAGGCCCATTATTGCGGCCCCTATTGATGCAGCGCCTGCGTCAGAACTCCCGCTGAGTATCCCAAAGTTTTGAGATGAATAGGAGACTGTGGGCGTTCCGAGAGCTTCCTCGAAAACGTTGGAATACCTTTCAAGCACGCGCCTAACAGACCTGTTATCATCTGTTGACTCCACTCCGTTGAAATATATATGCGTCATGTCATCCGCGTATATCTTAGTCTCCGATCTTACGGATCCGCAGGAATCGCTGTACGCTATTCCCGCTGAGGTATGCAGGGGAGTCCTGGTGACCGGATTTGCAATTCCACCAAGGAGGACAACACCGATAGTTGGATAGGCCGTCGATCCAATTGATCTGTAGGTCATGCACATCGTACAGGCAACCGTTACCAGTTATTGTTTTTTGCGCATGATAACGTATTTCGGCAAGAATTTAATAAGATGGATTCAAATCATCTACGGTGTACATCTCATACAGCCCTCTGCGCATAACATTTGGAGGCGGCGGCACAGATGTTGAACCTTTTCTATCGAGATACGGCGGCGCTGTGGTTAACGCCACGATCGACAGGGGTGTTTCAGTACGATACATAGAGGATGAGTACCAGCTGGAGCTGTCATCCAGAGATTTCGTACGAAGTTACATAGTGAACATGCACAGGCCTGCCAACGTGACCAAGATGATGGCCGATTTTCTTAACGATTCAGGCATAACGATGGGTCGCGTCATAATGTCCGGCGATGCACCTCCCGGTTCTGGGCTTGGATCGTCTAGCGCTGCCGTATCTGCCCTCATGAACCTGGTGAACTCCATAAGAGGTAGAAGAGTGGACGCAAGGATCCTTGCAGAGGAGTCATACAACCTGGAGAGGGATCATTTCCATGTGGTGCTCGGTAAGCAGGATCCATATGCCATAGCTTATGGGGGCTTCAAGTATATGGAATTTAATAGCGACGGAACAAAGTACGAGAACCTCGGCAGATACTCAGAATTCACAAGAGATCTGCAGAGGAGGATACTGCTTGTTTACACAGGAAAGACAAGGCAAAGCTCCGAGGTGCTCATGGAACAGGTAAAAGCATCTGAGATGGGAGATGAGAGAACAAATCGAAGCCTTCTTCAGATGAAGGATGTTGCGAAGCGTCTGCGTGACGCCGTAATAAATAACGACATTGAGGAGTTCGCGCACCAGATAAACCGTGGATGGGAGATAAAGAAAGCACTTGGATCAAGGATAACGAACGAACACATCGACAGGATAATATCACTCGCGTTATCGAGCGGTGCACAGGCCGCAAGACTGATGGGTGGAGGATCTCAAGGCTTCGTCCTTGTACTGTGCAGGCCAGAAAATCTCAACGCCATCCAGAAGAAAATGATGCGCGTATCCAACTTCGTTGTGAGGACATCATTCGATATGATGGGTACCAGGACCATTGGTCGCATGCCTGAGGCATGAGTTCTCCTCCGTTCATGGAGGCCAGAATATCTTGGCTATCTCTACGATGACCGCAACGGCAATGCCCATGTAAACAACCAGCTTCGGGTCAAGTGCAGGGCCCTTAATTTCTTCCTCTTCGAAATACCTTATAAGCCCGGCACCGGACTGAAAACCTTCAGATTTCCTATCAGACGCCATATGCGATCCACCTTAAAATGGGAATACGATATTTAACATTATCGGGATACCTTCGTTCATTTCTTGGCCTTCCTTATCTGGTAGAGTATCATCTTATCGTAGTCCACGGTGTATCTTATCTTTTTTGATTTCAGGACCTTCTCTATCTCCTCCGTTTTCTCCCTGACCTCATCGCTCACAACTCCGCGGTACACTATCATTTCCTTACGATCCAGCGGAAAAACCAGTTTGTATTTGGCATCGTCCTTTATGTAGCCAAGAGGTTTTTTGTTCTTATGCATTTCCTCAAGGTTCAGCTGAAGCATGACCTGATCGAACTGCTGGTCCTCAGGGTTCTTTTTGTTTTCAACAACCAGAGAATAGATATCGGGAAAGGCCTTCTCAAGCTTGTTCCATTCGAATTTATCGTCAAAATATATATGACCACTCCAGGTCTTCATACTGGAAACGTATGCAAACGTTATACAAGTATTTTCATATTTCCGATGTTGATGTCTATGGTGTTTAGATGATCGATAAGCTAGACGCAATGCGCACTAGATGCGGAGTTTTTCCTATGACACCATATTATGAAAATGTATGTGAAATATATGGATGATGGGATGGCTTCAGGTGATCTACTCCTCAGCTGAAGCTCCGGATCTTCCTGCTTCATCTACCAAACTCGATCCAAATACAACCAGATCGCAGTTTCCCTTCATTGGAAACCTTATTTCGATCCACGTCTTGAAGCAGGTTTACGGATGTTGCGATCTCCACGGGCGTTGATTCGGTTTTTACCGATCCTACTTATGTATAACACCACTCGGTTATCGTGGAGGATACAAGAAAACGTAGATACATACTTTTTTAGATATTTCCATCGGGGGAAGTCCCTGTATCTCATGTATGAGGGGAGTTTTACTGCTTCCCCAAACCCCTAACCTTTCTATAAAAGATTCAGGATCAGCGGAAATTGTTAGATGGTGTTCATGTAAGAAACGATGAGATTCATTATATCATCGTATTTTTCTTTCATAACGATGATCCTGGTATTTCCAACATCGGCAAATATCAGTCCCTCATCGGTGTGGAAATGTACGACGTTTTTACCCTTATAATAAAAATGGCTAGGCTTCTTTTCCCTAATTCCTTTGATTTTTCTGATCCTTTCTATCAAAGTGCTATGGATCTCTAGATCCTCCATAGTGGCATGCCTCATATTAATTCGCTATGGGGCCGTCCGGATTTGAACCGGAGTCTCAGGCTCCCAAAGCCCGTAGGATACCAAGCTACCCCACGGCCCCACAACGCCTGAATGGAAACTTTATTTATAAATTTGAGCCCAGTTAAATTGAAAATTCATTTTATTATAGATCAAAGATTACGAAAGTCTATATATTACATTTAATATACTAAGACATGACAGGATTAGATATACTCCTTATCATAATAATAATCATAGCCTTGATAATACTGCTCTCGGGAATTCATGTCCTGAAAGAGTGGGAGAGAGCGATAGTGCTCACTCTCGGAAGATATGGTGGTATTCGCGGGCCAGGTATAATATTCATAACGCCAATAGTAAGCCGGGGTATCTACGTTTCCACACGTATTCAGCCGGTGCAGTTCAAGACAGAGGCAACTTTCACCAAGGATAACGTGCCTGTCAACGTAGATGCGATAATGTACTACCAGGTCATAGATCCGCAGAAGGCCGTACTTAACATAGAGAATTATTCTGTTGGAACAAATTATGCCGCGCAGACAACCCTTAGGGAGGTTATAGGAAAATCAATGTTTGATGAGCTGCTCTCGGAGAGGGAAAAGGTCGGTGAGACTGCAAGGGAGATAATAGACCAGAAGACCGAAGCATGGGGCGTCAAGGTTGCATCCGTGGAGATAAGGGATGTGCTGGTTCCTTCCCAGCTCCAGGAGGCCATGTCAAGGCAGGCCTCAGCGGAGAGAGAGCGCAGATCCAGGGTGACGCTGGCTCAGGCAGAGGTCGAGGCTGCCCAGAAGATGGTCGAGGCATCCCGTCAGTATGTTGAAAACCCAATAGGGCTACAGCTCAGGTGGATGCAGATCATATACGAGGTTGGGTTAGAGGGCAAATCCTCAATGATAATGATACCGTCGGAGGTGCCTGTGGCCGGTTCAACGTTTTCGATGTTCGGCATCAACGACGTGCTGAAAAGCCGGAATCAAACAATAGGCGGGCAAGACCAAGGATCTCAGAAACAGTGAGGTTTGACGGTCTTTTGTCCGCCAGATCTTCCGGGCATATATCGAATATATTCGATAACTTTTTTCTCTTCTTTGAGAACATCTGGATAAGTACGCTGTCCAGGAAATCCATGGGATAGGGTTCTTCGTACTTCTTCTTTTCGAGGACAAGTATTGCTGAATCAACCTCTGGCTGTGGATTGAAGTTTCTTCTGCTCACGTACCTCTTTAGTTCAACGCTGTACCTCACATGTGCGTTCACGTGCAGCCTCGACATATCGTTTGGATATGCGATCTTCTCGGCAAATTCCTTCTGCACCATGATCACTGATCTTTGGAATTCGAACTCATAAAGTTTGAAAATTATGGGTGACGATATGCTGTACGGTATGTTTCCTATTATGTAATCATAGGACCCTGGGGCCATATCCAAAAAATCCATGTTTATAAGATTCAGGTTTCTGGATCTGATGGGCTGCAGCTCCTGAAAGATGTAGCGATCCTTTTCTACCGCGGTGACCTCGAAGCCACGATCGATGAGTATCTTTGTCAGAACGCCATGTCCTGGCCCTATCTCCAGGACGGTGCCTGGAACACCTAGGAGGTCAACCTCATATTCGGCGATCCTCCTGCTCTGCAGGAAGACCTGCCCCATCCTCTTGCTATACCTCATTTTGCAACAAAAAGCTTGTACTTTTCGAATCTGTCCTTGAGTTCATCAATGATCCTGTTAACGATCATCTTCTGCGGATTGTGTATGCTCTTCACACGTTCCGTCAGGTCTGCGAACGAAGTGAAAGGTTTCTTCTTTCTTTCCTCCAGTATGGCCCACATGGTCTTGTTGCCAAGGCCTGGCAGAAGCTCCAGGCTGTGCAACCTTGCATTTATGGGTTCCGCTTTGTTGAAGAATTCGATGAACCTGCCCTCCTGCTTAGAGACTATGTCCTCTAGCACATACGGGAGTTCACTCTGGGCTGCACTGGTTAGATCTTTGTACATTATGCGTCTTCTAACCGAGAGGATCTTTTTTCTCATCTCAGGATTCTTACCAATGTACACTTTTTCTCCTACCGTTATGATCTCGTTTGGCTTCGGGATCAGCTCCAGGAGTTTGAACTCTGTCTCGCCTATGGCAAGCACAACTGGGCTTGATCTGTAAGATCTGTCATCAGGTCTACCCTGCGGTAAATAATCCAGAACATATGCATACTCTTCCAAAAGATCACTCCCTTCAGAATCTCAGTTTCTTAAGGTAGTCGGTAAGTGCATTTAAATTTTCGTCGGATACCATGACCCCGTATGTCGACAGGATTGCCGTGAGTTCTCCGGGAGTTTCTGGCTTGAGATCCAGTATCTTTACGAGAGCCTTTTCTGGTAGATCAACTATTGACAGAATATCTTCCCTTACCTTCTCTATCTCCTTCGGATCTATCTTTGCGAATTTCTCGGCATAGGTAAGATTCTCCTTTTCAAGATCAGTGAGATTTTCACGATTGGATAAAAGATCTATGACCTCTGGTATGCTTATGTATTTCTTCTCCATGGTCATCCTTTAATTTTCTTGAGGTGCACCGGTGAAGCTATAACATACTTTGTGAGGCTGTCGACCTTTACTGCAACCTTGTAGCAGTCTCCCTGCGATCCTTCAACCACTCCTGTATAACCCTGAAACCTGTGATATGGCATGCCAGAATGGACCGATGGCTCTATGTCTATGGCCACGCGATCTCCAGGTTCGAATTCCTGCATGAATCTACCTATCACGGATTTCTTTCTCTCTTCAGCCGATTTAGTCAGTTTTCTTCTTGATCCGGATCTCGGACCATGCGACATCTTAACCATTAATCTTCACCTCTGCAGATCTTTATCACATCCAGCTCCTTTATGTTTAATGGTGATCCGTACAGCTCACTCAGCGAGGGTTTGGTTCTACCGCCATCGCCATTCACCAGCTCCTTTATATAGGTTCCGGCCTCAGCCGAAATCACTATCTCCGCTTCGTTACCGGATACACCAACCAGATCAACCTGATCTATGTGCCTTGTCCTTACCAGATCGGATCTGCGCTGGGCAACTCTTAATGGTGTTCTCTGATAAATATTTTTTCCGGCGAGATTCAAGCATGCATCGCTGAGCCTCTTCTCATCCACGGGACTATCCGAAACTATGAGAGCATCGTATACCTTATTGTGCTTCTCCAATTTGACCTCGGACACCTCATTGCGTTCTGCGAAGCGGAGATCTAATACCTCAACACCATTTCCAGATGCATTGATCTCCAGGGTGGCTGCTCTAAGGTCAAATTCCCTGTACTTTGGATTTTCAATTTCCAGAACGAATTCCCTGCCGTTTCCAAGCATCCTTACGTCAACGTCTTCCCTCCCTGAGCCATGGAGATAATAGTTGGTACCTTCGGCATACCTAACTAATACGGATCCAATGACGCTCTCAACGGTATCGCCATCAGGCCTATGTATCCACCTGGTCTGCGGCATATCTCTCCTGAATTTCCTGTACTTGCCATATATGTATACACTCCTGATCTTTACCTCAGCGAACAGGTATTCTGCGTTTACCATGATCGTCAGGTCAGGATTATCCTGGGAATATTCCTTGCCTGTTCGTGCTGAAAAATACTTTCCGAATTCTCTGTTGAATTCTTTCTTTATGCTCTCCCCTGTAGACCCGAACCTCTTCTGGATTTCTTCCTCAGTTCTTATGGTATCCTCAGAGAATACAGAACCAACGAGGAAAGTTTTGTACTGGGCACCGTCGATCTTCTTCATCACCAGGTCGTAGAGATCCTCGAACCTATCGAATATGCCGTGACATACCTGACAGTTCTCTGGATCTGAGAAGGAAAAATCCGGATCTCCGATCTCACAGCCTATCGCAAAGCGGAGATACTCACCCCTATCGAGATTAGATATCCCGTGGCCATGGTATGCAAAAACCCTACCTGAACACCTTTTGCAAAGGTGATAGTTGGCCAGTTCCGAAAGCTGGAACATGGTCTATCTTGCTTTTATGGTCTTTTCGATGCTCGGTCTCTCCTTGACAAAAACCCTGGAACCGCACTCACACTCGATCTCAGCGGATCCCATGGTTTTCTCAAGTGGCCTTCCGCACCTGACGCATTTATATTCGGTCATCCCTCTACCACTTTTATCTCGTACGCCGGTGTGTATGAACCGCCGGCAAATTTATAACCGCAGTGCCTGCACTGCCATATGCCATTGGCAACACGTTTTACCCTCTTCTTCTTGCAGGAAGGGCATGTGTAGATCGCTATCTTCTGCTTGTAGATCTCGCTCCACTCCTTCCTTATTGTAACTCCATATCTCGGCCCAAACCTTCCTGCAACACCGACCTTAACAGTTCTCTTTGACATGAATATCACCTGAAGTATTTTTCCCTCAGCTTCTTGCCTACTTCGAGGGACATCTTAATAGCCTTTTTAACATCTTCGACAGTGAAAGCACCTATTTCACCTTTTTGCATAGCCCTGATGTGTCCGTCCTCAGTCGTCGTTACAGTTATCCTGCCTCCACATATCTGATCCTCCTCCAAGCTTGGATCGCATACAAGGGTTTCACCTATCTTCACCATTGTGACGGAGATGGGTATGCTTGATACTGGGAGTTTGAAGTTCTCACCGCCCTCTTTTGATGCTGGAACAACGGCGTTGCGGAGCGCGGCAACTGCAGCTATGGTGCTTGCATCTATGAGGTTCCCATCGTAATCGAGAACGTTTATGTCAAGAAAAACGATCCACACCTTCTTCCCCTGCTCTATAACAAGCTTTTCAGGGCTTATCATCTTGCTCTCCCTAATGCCCCTGTCAACGACCCTAGATACCTCGATGGCAAGATCATTCGGGGGGCCCGCTTCGAAGCTCGGGAAAGCTATTGGAAGAAGCTCAACGTTTGTTGTCAACACACCCTGATCTGGTGTGTCAGGGAATGGCTCTCCAGATTCTATCTTAACGCCCGCCACCACTCTTGTGTTCCCCAGGGCCACGTAGGCGGATCCATTTGCCCTTGGAATATAGTTTTCTATTATCGTGAGTTCCCTGAACTCATCAGGCAGCCTTCCATCGATCCTCTTGCCGCCCTTCATCGTGCTGAGTATGTAGTTTTTTCTTATCTCTGAAAGAATTTCTGCTGATTCCTTAGCCATTATCACTCACCTTCCCCTATATCCTGTATCTTGTACTTGTTCAGGAGAGCTTCTCTCTGGATCTGCGAGATTCGCTTTGTGGCCTCAAATATCATGTCCATTGCCTGGTAAAGCTCATCCTCGGTCACGTCACCATCCATCTGCATCAGGACGATTTCTCCGGTCTTCGGCATTATGGCGATCGGAATATCTGCCTCGCCGTAATTGTCCTCCTCCTTAGAGAGATCCAGTACCATGTGCCCATCTACCTTTCCTGCCGTACAGCCAACGACCATATCACGCATCGGAACGCCAGCATCGGCCAGTGCAACGGTTGCTGCTGTAAGGCCGGCTATTCTCGTACCGGCATCTGCCTGCAGAACCTCTATGTAAACATCGATCTCAGCCCTTGGAAACTGTTCTATCATTATGGATGAGCTCAGTGCTTCAGATATGACCTTGGATATCTCCATTGTTCTCCTGTCAGGTCCTGGCCTCTTCCTCTCGTCCACCGAGAATGCGGCCATGTTGTATCTTGCCTTCACTATGGCATGGTCTATATCCTGCGAATGCTTCGGGTATGCCTCCTTTGGCCCGTAGACTCCGACCATTATCTTGTTTCCTCCCCATTCAATGTAGGCAGATCCATCTGCCCTGTTAAGAATACCGGCCTGTATCTTTATGGGGCGCAGTTCATTGAAAGACCTGCCATCCAACCGTAGGTTATCTTCATTGATCAGCTTTATTTTGTTGGCTTCCATCCTTTTCACCTTTCAACTCCTTCAAAAAACTCTCAACGCGCGCGGTCAGGCCCTCAGTATGGGCCTCCCTCTCTATCATCTCTATGGCGGCTATCGCCATCGTTACACCTTCTATAGGGCCGTCGATCCATATGAGACCATTCTGCCCTATTATTATGCGGGTGGCGGTCAGCTCCTTCACCATGTTCACCATGCCACCGCCCTTGCCTATGACCCTTGGCACGCGTGAAGCGTGTATGAGGACCATATGCCCGCCCTCCAGTTTTTTCAATCCGGGCTCCTTCAGGGTCAGCCAGCTCTCCTTGATCTCGTTGACGCTCATTATCTTCGCATAAACGTAGTCTCCAGCGTTAAGATACCTTTTAAGATCTCCGGATGACATTCTCCATGGGGTGTCGTTCATATGCAGCATTGCGAAATAAGGCGAATTTATGTCTACAGTCCATGTTGATGGGCCAACCTCTATTACCTTGCCTATCACCTTATCTCCCTTCCTCGGTATATACTGTCCTGAGAAAGGCACGACATCCACAAACTGGTCATTCACCTGAAGCGTTCCGAAGTATTCAGAATAATACCTGTTGTCCTGCCCCCTGTAAACTCCGTTCCTCATCTTACCCTGCACATCTATCGGATCACCGGGCAGCACTATCTTTTTGACGTCTCCCAATTGATACACCTTCTCCTTAAGTTTGAAACTCTATTGTAATTTTCATAATATACTTTCGTTTACTGTTTTATGATCTTTATCTGCACCTTGTCGCCGCCTCTCCTCGAAAGATTCTCAATGATGTCTCCCTGTATACCTGCAGGCACCTCGAGTATCCCCATCCACGATCCGTCCTTGCCCCACTCTTCCTTAACTATATATCCTGATTTTGCAAGTTCACCGTAGAGTTTTCCATAGGCATCACCCATCAGCTTTACGGCTATCTTTGCCTTCTCAAGCCTTATGGGTATGATGGGCATTATTGCCTTCAGCACGTTCTGCACCTGATCCTCAGCCGGTTTGAATGGATCTATCTTGACCTTCGCCTCATCCATAGCCTGCGATATTCTGTACGGGGTGTGCGGGGTGTTTGTCTGCGGATTTATGCCTTCCCTTGCGATCAGATTCACGATCTGCTTGCGACGCTCATCGTACATCTCTCTCCTCTGCTCAGTTGTAAGCTGTATCTGTCCCTTCTTCACGATCTCGATTGCAACCTGGGCGATGTCCGTTGTCTTGAATGCCTCTTTCAGAGATTCATCGCTTGCCTTTTCACCCTTCCTGACATCCTTGTAGACCTCGGGAAATGCAAGATCGTTCTCTATATCGATGTTCCCCTTTCTGATGCGCTCTATCGCGTCAGGGTCAACTAGAATCTCAAAATGGTATCCGTGTGATTCAAGGCGGGCAACGATGGCGTCCTCAACCTTTACCATACTTGGTGAATTCCTTTAAAAATAAAAATATATCACATCAGAGGAATTTTTTAACTTCCTCCGGATCGTATATTCTGTACTTGCTGCCTACCGTGATTGACGCTATCTCTGGAGCTTTAAGCTCTTCGCCCTCCTCCAGTGAGGATTTCAGCGCTTTTATTCCCAGCGTCACAGCCTCCTTCTCGCTCAGGTTGTCTTTATACTCCCTCTCGAGGAAGCTCACGACTGCATCCTTCCCTGATCCTATGGCCGTGGCCTTATACTCGTTTATTGTGCCGGCTGGATCGCAATCGAAGAGCCTGGGCCCGATCTGATCGATACCGGCAAAGATCAGCGATACTCCATAAGGCCTTACGCCGCCATACTGGGTGTACTGCTGCATCTGGTCTGCAACCCTTTTCACAAGGTTTTCAATATTGACAAGCGATCCATAGGTGACCTTCTCCTGCTGAGCGCTTATCCTGGCAAAGTCGACAAGTACCCTTGCATCTGCCACCAGACCCGATGTGACAGCTGCAACATAATCATCTATGAGCTGTATCTTTTCCAGTGAATTCTGCTCTATGAGCCTGCTTCTAACCTTCTTATCTGATATCAGTAGCACGCCGTTTGCGAATTTCATACCGAGTGCTGTTGAACCTTTTTTAACTGCCTCCCTTGCATACTCTACTTGGAATAGTCTGCCATCAGGTGAGAAAACCGTAATCGCTCTATCGTAAGCCATTTGGCCCTGTTGCATGTTATCTCCTCCAGCCACTATAATCAGACGAATAATAAAGATTTCTTTTATCATGAAATTCGAATAATTGAAATATGCTACTAAAGTCAGAGTAATTACTCAAATATTTTTATATGTGGCAAGGATCATATGCTGATGTTTGAAGGACTGGATTCACGTAGGATAACATTCTTCCAGATAAAGAGCGTTATAGTCAGTGGGATTGGCATATTCTCCGATTCATATAATCTATATGCCATATCGCTTGTATATTATCTCGTATCGGCTTCACTCCACCTTAGTCCAATTCAGGATTCTCTTATGACATCCGCATCGTTTATCGGTGCCGCTGTTGGAGCCTTCATGTTCGGGTTCATTGCCGATAGGATAGGGAGAAAGCCAATGTACGGGATTGATCTGGCGTTCATAGCCGTGGGTTCATTCCTGCAGTTCTTCACGACAAATTTCTACGAGTTAGTCATATTCCGTTCAATACTGGGGTTCGGAATAGGCGGAGATTACGTTCTTTCGCCTGTCATAATGGCTGAGAATGCCGATACAAGAGACAGAGGAAAGCTCATGATAATGACCTTTCCCATCATGGCGGCGTTTGGAGCCATGCTTGTTGCTTTTGTCGATCAGATATCTATCATGTACCTACCATCAAGTGCTGTCTGGCATCTTGTGCTGGCATTCGGTGGAGTGCCTGCTCTGCTTGTGATATACCTTAGGAGAAAGATACCGGAAACTCCCAGGTTCGAGGCCAGAGTCAAAGGCAACTCCAGAGAACTAACTAGGATAGAATCCGAGATAGGATCATCCGTCAACGTGGATATTGACAGCAGGCCCTTCGTTTCAAGGCTTCGCGCTTCTATTCTTCTGATATTCGTTTCCGCGATCCTGTGGATACTCTACGATATGTATTCGACAACCTTCGCCATATATGGACCGATAACTATAGCATACAATTTAGGGCTAACGCCAATAACTTTCACCTACTATGCTGAGATATTTGCCGGCATACCGGGAGCCATAGTTTCCGCGCTCCTGATAGATCGTGTAGGCAGGCGCAAGCTCATCGTAGTGGGATATGCTGGTGTTTTCTTCTGGCTCCTTATGTATTCACTGCTTCTGGCACGTGCATCAATCTTTGCAGGGCTCGCATCGGACGTCACGCCTGCAGGACTGATAGGAAAGGCCGCCATACTTGGCTTCTTCTTCTACATAATGAACTATCTTTTTTCAGCAACAGGGCCTGCGTCAATAATAGGTGGGGCCATGGTCACGCCAGAGATAACGCCCACAAAGGTTAGAGGTACATCACAGGGAATAACAGTCGGAATTGATAGAACTGCTGATGCCATAGGGCTTACAGCATTTCCAATACTCCTCTCACGCTATGGGTTATCGGCCATGGTGCTGGCCTATGCAATGATAGCCGTACTTTCAATAATAATGATATTCCTGATACCTGAGGCTGCAGGAAGAACCTTAGAAGAGGTATCTAAGGATTACGATACTATCACACAATAAATTCTCATTTTAAAAACTTGGGAATGTAGGTGCCGTAATAAAGGCGCCGCGGGGGAGATTCGAACTCCCGATCCACAAGGGAACCAGCTCTCAAGGCTGGCGCCGTACCGCTGGGCCACCGCGGCAAATTACCTTCTCAACCTGCCGTTTGACCTTATGGAAGGCCTGCTCTTGCTGGAGCCCTTCCTGCCAGTCCTAAGACCCCTTACCTTGTAACCAGCGGAGGTGAGTCCCCTGTAGACCCTGCCAGTGTTCTGTGGTTCAGATATCCATGATATGTGCGGGTCGTTGAATATGTTAGGATGAGACCTGTCAACGAGTATAACCTCGAAGTATTTGTAAAGACCATCCTCTCCGACGTAGTACGAATTGAGAACCTCCATGTTTGGGTATTTATCGGCAGCTCTCTCCTCGGCGATGAGCTTGAGGCTCTTCTTTCTTGTGAGCTTGTTGTAGGCCAATCTTCTCGGTCTCCTGCCACCCATTATCTTCTCTCTGTTGCTTCCTCCACGTCTCACACGGGATCTTACAACTATGAAGCCATCCTTGCTCTTATAGCCGAGGGCCCTTGCCCTGTCTATCCTTGTTGGATGATCGATTCTGACTATGGATGGCCCATGCCTCCACTCTATCATTCTCTTCTTCTCTAAATCATATATCTCGGATTTCTTTAGACTTTTCCATTCCTCACGTACTGCCTGATATAAGCCACTGGATGACATTGAATTCCCCTTGACTTTACCCCTAATCAATCCGGCATTATATAAGTTTGCCCATGATGTCCCAAAACTGCGTCAGATCTTATCTGATCATTCGCTTCTTGTCAGGGCGTTTTCCTCACCCTGGGTAAGATTAAGCTTTTCATCTAAGAGGTTTTTCACTCCTTCGTTTTTCTGGTATAGGAGGCTGTAGAACCAGAGATCATCCATGGTTCTCTGTGCACCCATATGCACCAGGAGCCCGATTTTAAGGGCAAGAGACATTAGAGCATGTCTTTTCTCCTTTGTTCTCGACATCTGATTTATGTAAGATGGACTCTGGTACTTCACATATTCATGTTTCATATTCTGTATGTAATACGATATTCCACCCGCGATCTCCATTGGAAATGCCATTAACTCATAATGCCTCTTTCGCTCCATGGCCCAGATCAGGTGATCTGCATAGGAGATCAGATCATAAGCCGAAACCAGATCCTGAAGGTCAGAGATCTTGAAAGGCAGATTTTCATCTATCCAGCTAACATAGTATGAATCGTCTATATCCGACCCATATATCGATCTAAGGGTTTCATCATAATTCCTCTTGAAGGCTTTATCCACCATGTAATAGACGATCTCTGGTACATCCCTTGAGCTCTGGTCGCCTATGTTTGTGCCAGAAACAGCAGATGCCTCCAGATCGTTTATCATGCTCCGTATATCAGGCATATTCCTGTCAATTATCCGATCCACAATCTGATCCGGCAAGGTGTATCCTTCATTTTTTAGTATGAAGAGAAGCCTGGCCTTTATATTTCTGCGGAATTCATTGTAATTCTTATCCAGCTTCCTGCCATACTGCTTCATCTCTATGACAAGCGAGGACGATATGACATCAGAGGCATAGTTCTTCTTTCTGAATTCGAACAGGTCGTTCATAGTTATAACTATCGGATTTGCTGAATTCTTGATTATCTTTGATAGCTCGTATATCCCGCCCGTGTCGCCACCCCTCTCAAACATATTATCCGCCTCATCTATCAATATGACCTTTGATGGCCTTTTGGCGGAATCAACGAACAGATCACCATAAAGAGAGGCCATGAGGGCGGTGCCCTTCATGCTATCCCTGTTCCTCTGATCGGATGCGTTCATCTCTACGACTGGAACGCCAAATGTTCCTGCTATTGCGTATGCAGTGGTTGTCTTTCCTGTGCCCTGGGATCCGTAGAGAATAAGCGATCTTCTCTTAGGTATATCCTCCTTCCAGGATTCTATCCAATCCGTTATCTGCTTTCTTATCTCTGGGCTTAGAATAACATCGTCTATATTTTTTGGTCTGTATTTATCGGCCCAGGACATCAGGATACCCTCGATCCTGGCTTTACTTCGCCGTCCACGGTTAGCAGTTTCACTCCCTCTTCGTTGTCCACTGCGAGGAGCATCCCCTGGCTCTCAAGGCCCATGAATTTTGCCGGCTTCAAGTTGTTAAGTATTATGATGGTCTTCCCGATAAGGTCTGATGGATTGTAATAGTCTGCTATACTTGATATTATCTGTTTCTGTTCGCCACCCAGATCTACGATCAACCTGAGAAGGCTTCTGGATTTTTCAACCTTTTCGGCTGAAACAACCTTGACTGCCCTTATATCAAGCTGTCTGAAATAATTGATGTCTATCTCCATTGCGCTCCTTAATTTATTATTCATTTTAATCTTTTGTCATTCGGCTGGGCTGTGAGTATCAGCTGATTCTCTGTATCCAAATTGAAAGATCTGATAGTGGTGATAGCAAGTACCACAAGGCGCGGATAATTTTAAATATCTGATTCACAGAATGTATCTTTAAGGTTTTCCAAAAACCACAACCGAAACCCTTTTTCATGACCTCATGATCAAAGATTATGAACCTTTACCACACTGGAT
>NZ_VYIJ01000017.1 GCF_008709555.1 Thermoplasma sp. | reverse complement strand
ATTCCACTTTAACTATACGATCATGATATTTTACATTAATGTAAAATGATAAGCATTATAAGGACCATCATTAACCATATAGACAGAAAGCTTGAATGAATAAGGATCTGTATTTCTATGATTATGACAATCGCTCTAAAATATAATAATCACAGCGTTCTCCTATAGCAAAGTTAATCCCCTTCCGTTATGGACCGGTCGGGGTTTGAACCCGAGGCCTCCTGCTTGCGAAGCAGGCGATCTACCGCTGATCTACCGGCCCATCTAATATTTATATGCTTGAAGCATAATCATATGTGATTATTCAGCCCAGGGAATATCAATTAAACGTATTTAAAAATTCAATAGACCAGAACACGCTGGTGGTCATGCCTACAGGTCTGGGTAAGACCATAATAGCGGCCATGCTCATCGAGAAGTTCTACAGCGAAAAGAAGAGGAGCCTCATGGTTGCCCCAACAAAGCCCCTGGTGCTGCAGCATGCGAAGACCATAGCAGAATCCACAGGAATAAGCGAAAGCGAGATCGGCGTATTCACAGGCGAGATAGATGCTGAGGAACGTGAGCTGATATGGGTAACGAAGAAGATATTCGTATCAACTCCGCAGGTGGTTTTCAATGACATGCGATCCGGAGTTCTTGACATTACGAAATTCGATCTTATAATATTCGATGAGGCCCACAGGGCTGTTGGAAACTATGCCTATGTGGACATAGCCCAGGAGTACCTGAAGTACAAGAAAAAACTCATAATTGGGCTAACCGCAAGCCCTGGAGGAGACCGGGAGAGGATAGACGAGATCATCTCCAACCTGGGCATCTCGAAGGTCATAGCAAAGACAGAGATGGATGAAGACGTCAGAAAGTACGTCAAAACCATAGATGTTAAACTTATGAAGATACCTGAACCCGAGGCCACCAGGGAAATCGTTAACATGATCGATAGCTTAATGTCCCAGCTTCTGGAGCCAGTCAGGAACAGCAACTTCAGGGTGGGCAGATCAAGAAAGGAACTCGTGGCAGTTATGCAGAAGGTCATAGGATCTGCAAAGGAGGACCGCAGCCTCTTCCAGCTTGTGCGCAGGATAACGGCAGCAATCCGCCTGGATTACCTCAAGGAGTACATAGAGACGCAGGGGATAGACATCGGTATGCATTACCTCGAGGAGATGGAGAAAAGCGATGACCCCAGCATAAGGAGGGCGATGTCCATGCTATCCAGCCTTGAGGATTTCGCAGATCTGAAGTCAAAGCTGCGGACGGCTGCCGAGGATTATGTGAATCCGAAGATGGAGAGGATACTCTCCATACTGGAATCAAACATACGCGGAAAGGAAAGAGCCATAGTGTTCACGCATTACAGGATAACATCCGATCTCCTGATGGACTACATAGCGAAGAGAAACACATCATTGAAGCCCGTGCGATTCATAGGCCAGGCTGACCGCGGATCGGACGAGGGCCTTTCACAGGACCAGCAGAAGAAGATAATAGAGGATTTCAAAAACAACGTTTACAACGTGCTCATAGCCACGAGCATAGCGGAGGAGGGCCTGGATATACCAGATACTGACTTTGTGATATTCTATGAAGCCGTACCATCAGAGATAAGGTACATACAGAGGAAGGGAAGGACAGGGAGGAGCAGGAATGGCCAGGTGTACATACTTGTCTTCGAGAATTCCAGGGACATGGCATACTACTACAGCAGCCTCAGAAAGGTATCGCGCATGACTCAGACGATAGAGAACCTCAGGCAGGAGGAAGTTTCAAAGGTAAGGGAGGAGAAAGGCGACGTGCAGAAGAGCATATTCGACTTCTAGTCCGTCCTGCTTCCTATCTCTGCAAGTTTTGCGATCAGTGCATCGAGCTGTATCCTGTCATTCGAACCTTCAACTATCCTGAATTCTGCATCTGCAAGGGCCTTTATTATCTCTATCTTCTGCCTCGGTGATATCATGCTGCTCCTGACGTATGAATGCAGGCTCCTCACTATGTCGATCCCGGACAGTCCATCGTACACCAGCATACCGTCAACTATTTCGCGGGCCTCATCAAAGAGCCCATTTATTGCACGGGATATCATCTTCTGTACCTTATCCGGGCTTGCATAACCTATGATCTCGTATATCTTCTTCGGCGAGATCTCCCCGGACGTGTACACGGCCTGAAGGACGTTTATTGCCTTCCTCATGTCTCCGGCCGAGACCTCAACGAGAGCATGCATGCTCTCCTCGTCTATCTCGAAGCCCTCATTCTTAGCTATCTCCTGAAGCTTCCTGCTTATGTATTCATCAGGAACAGGGCGGAACCTCATGACAACTGTCCTGGACTGTATGGGCGGTATTATCTTGGAGGAATAGTTGCATGAGAATATGAACCTGGTCGTCTCAGAATATATCTCCATGGTCCTCCTCAGCGCGGCCTGAGCCTCGGCGGTGAGCTGATCCGCTTCGTCCAGAAAGAGTATCTTGAATCCAAGGGGGTTTGACGGTTTGATCCTTGCTATGTCCTTGATCTTGTTCCTTATCACGTCTATGCCATTCTCGTTGGAGGCGTTCATCTCCACCATATTTTCCTTCCATGAATCGCCGAAGAGCTCTATTGCAAGCGCTATGGCCGTGGACGTCTTCCCAGTGCCGACAGATCCCGCGAAGAGGAGGTGCGGTATCTCCTTCCTCTCGACGAAGGACTTCAACTTTTGGATGTTCTCGTCCTCTCCGTATATTTCAGAAAGGCTCTTCGGTCTGTATTTCTCGGTCCATATCTCGATCATAACGCTACCCTGATATTTGGATCTGGTTTCTTCGTACTCGTGGGCATAGGTGCATGATGCATTAAATACCATACCCACCGCACGAAGATACTGGCCTGAAACGGCATTTCCGTGCAGTTATCCAGTGTCAGCCAATGCTGATGTTTTATATCTTTATCAATTTTTCCAGTTCCGGGTAGATCAATGGGGATGTATTATGCTCTTACCTGCTTCTTTCCATG
The DNA here is from genome assembly GCF_008709555.1 of Thermoplasma sp. Lineage (GTDB taxonomy): Archaea > Thermoplasmatota > Thermoplasmata > Thermoplasmatales > Thermoplasmataceae > Thermoplasma. Next base: position 23,565 of record NZ_VYIJ01000017.1, on the reverse strand, counting down.
GAGAAGTACGTGTAGAGATCGTGGATCTGATTATCCCGTCACATGCACTTGTATGAAAAAATTGTTCAGAGGGTTGGGAGATACCTCTTTATCTCCCACTCGCCCACATAGGATCGGAACTGGTCCCACTCCCTCTGCTTCACAGTTATAAAGTTCTCATAGACATGTTCGCCTAGGACATTTTTCATCAGTTTGCTGGATCTCAGGTGGTGAAGCGCTTCTCCAAGGCTCTCAGGCATTGACATTATGCCCTCAGCCTGCCTCTCCTCTGGCGTCATGTGGAATATATCCTTTTCAACCGGTTCAGGAGGTTCGATCCTGTTCCTTATGCCCTCAAGACCCATTCCGAGCACAACAGCGAACTGCAGGTACGGGTTTCCTGCAGGGTCAGGGCACCTCAGCTCCATTCTCTTTCTTACGCCCTCTCCGGCGGGTATCCTGACCAGCGCAGACCTGTTCTTGTTTGCCCATGATATGTATACCGGAGCTTCGTATCCAGGTATGAGCCTCTTGTAGGAGTTGACTGTTGACGCCAGGATAGCGGAGGCCTCGTTTATGTATTTCAGGATGCCTCCGAGGTAGTGCATGGCGTAATCGCTCAGTCCGTACTTCGCATTCTTGTCATAGAACCTGTTTGTCTTCTCGTCTGTGCTCATTATGCTCTGGTGTATGTGCATTCCTGACCCGTTGACGCCGTTTATCGGCTTCGGCATGAATGATGCGTAGAGGCCGTTCCTCTCCGCTATGTTCTTTATTATGCTCTTCAGCATCACTATCCTGTCGGCCATCTTCAGCGCCGGAGCATACCTTAGGTCCACCTCCTGCTGTCCATATGCCACCTCATGGTGAGCCGCCTCTGGCTGATAGCCAAGATCGTAAAGCTCCTTCATTATCTGCTGCCTTATGTCGCTCGCAGAATCAAGCGGCGTATTGTCGAAGTAGCCTCCGTAGTCGCTTGGTTCGGTGGTCGGATTTCCATGTTCGTCCCTCTTGAACAGGAAGAATTCAAATTCAGGCCCAACAAAGAATTCGTTTCCTTCCTTATGCACCTCTTCAAGTATACGCTCAAGCACATATCTGGGATCACCCGGAAACCTTGTGCCGTCGGGCGAATACACGCTGCATACGAATCTGGCGATCCTGTTCTTTCCGAACTCCTCTGGCAGGAGGGTGTAGCTTTCAAGGTTTGGTATGGCGCGCATGTCGCTTTCCTCTATCTGCGCGTATCCAGCAACGGAGCTCCCATCAAAAACCACGCCTTCGGTCAGGGCGTTCTCGAACCTGTTCTTTGGCACGGTGAGACTCTTAACATTGCCAGTTATGTCGGTGAACTGCATCTGCAGAAATTCCACCCTGTCCTCCTCTATCCTCTTCAGCGTTTTAGAAACAAGATCCTCTGGCATAACAGCCAATGAGTATTCATGATTTATATTTTTAGATCATGGATCTGACAATACGTAGCCTGACCGTATATGAATGGCGTATAACTGCTCTTCCGTAATAATAAAGCTGCGGCCCTCCCATATCATAATGTTTAAATATGGGTAATTGATATCTAATTATCGATATCTAAAAATCGATCAGAGGTGAGAAAGGATGTTTGGAGGAATGAGGGGTCCATGGGGACACCATGTGTACCATTCGAGGGGGTTCGTAGGGATAAGGTACTGGATCCTTAGGATACTGTCAGAGGGTGAGAAGACCGGAGCTGAGATCATGTCGACCATGGAGAGCATAACAATGGGAAGATGGAGGCCGTCTCCAGGTGCGGTGTATCCACTGCTCAGAGATATGGAAGAGGAGGGATATGTGAAGAGCACGGAGAGAGACAACAAGAAGTACTACTCGCTGCAGGAGAAGGGCAGGGAGATGCTGAACATGCTTGGGACAAGACCATTCTATGGCATGGATGTGGAGACGCATGGCGTGGACGAAACCATAGACAGGATAGGCGATTACATAAGCTACCTTAAGGACAACAGGGATCAGGTAAGGGCTTCCCAGCTTTCAATAGAAAAATTAAAAAGACTGAAGGCAGAGATAGACTCCATAATAGGCTGAATCATCCAGCCTTTTCTATCTTTTTCTTCAGGTCAGCTATTTCTTCCTGAAGCTGCTTGTTCATGGGGTTTTTCTTGGCCTTTTCCTCGAGTTCCTGGAGTTTCATCTCTAAGCTCTTCTTCTTTCTGTTCAGATCCCTCTTGCTGAGTCCCATAATCACACACCATCAGGTATCCAGATATGATACCATCAACCTTGGTGTTATCCTTTTTTTATGTATTAATTTTATTATTTACATGTCTAAAATGAAAGGCGATCACATTCCATCAGGCTTAATCAACAATCCCAAGGATCTGCGCTATTAGACCAATATGGTTCACGCTCTTCGCGGTATGATCCATAGAGCCTCATAAAAACTTATTAATGGATTATGGATTGGAAAACGTGAAGGACGTCATAGTCATAGGAGCAGGCCCATCGGGATCTTTTGCGGCCTACAGGCTCGCCAGGGCAGGTTTCTCCGTCGATCTCCTGGAAGAGCACAGGGAGGTCGGAAAGCCTGTGGAGTGCACGGGTCTTGTCTCTCAGCGCGTCCTTCAGTATGTCCGGACCAGGAGCATAGCGGGCACCGTCAGGGGAGCGAACATATTCTTTCCTAACGGCAAGAGCATACACATTGAGAAGGATGATCCGACAATTGTGCTCTTCAGGGATTCATTTGATAAGGACGTGGCTGCAATGGCCATAGGTGCAGGTTCGGGCATCAGGATAAATGCAAGGGCCCTATCCGTAACGGAACACGATGACCACGTGACCGTCAGGTACAGGGAGAACGGCAACATCAGGGAGGAAGACGCCATGATCGTTGTGGGGGCTGATGGGATAAACAGCGTAGTCAGGCGCGACGTCTACAGGCTCCGCCAGAGGCATGTGGTATCGACGCTGCAGTACGATATGGCCTCCACTATGGATGATGAGGACTCGGTCAGCGTCTACCTGGGTTCCAAGTACACGCATGGCTTCTTCGGCTGGGCCGTACCCGGCGGCGACATTGTGAGGGTTGGCACCGGCAGCTATAGGGCGTCTGCACGTCCGTATATGGAGAACCTCTCGCACAGGTTTGGGGATAATCGTGTCCTCGGCATAACGGGTGCTGGCATACCAATAAGGATGGCCGAGCGCCTCAACACGAAGAGAACCGTGCTTGTGGGTGACGCGGGCGGTATAGTGAAGCCCCTCTCAGGTGGAGGTATATATACGGGCATATTCTCATCCGACGTTGCTGCAAGATACGTAATAGAGGATCTGGAGAATGGAAATACGGGCACCGCCCTGAAGAAGTACGACAGGGAGATACGCGCAACGATAGGGAGGGAACTGAAGAAGGACTCCATGGTTCAGAGCATATATTCCAGGATAAGCGACAGGTCCTTCAACAGGATATACGGTATGATATCGAACGAGAAGATCATAGACGTTATAAACAGGAGCGGCGATATAGACTACCCTTCAACTGTGATAATTAAAGTACTTCTCAGGAATCCGGGGATACTGTATTCCATGTGGAAGTAGACCATGGACAGACATGATGCGCTGTACCTGACCCTCCTGATATTCGTGACGTTCATATGGGGCGTAACCTTTCCGATGATCAAGGACGTCTTCGTATACCTGTCTCCAGTGTCATTTCTTGCCATAAGGTTCGTCGTGGCTGCACTCATATTCCTGCCATTTGTTTACAGAAAACTCAGGGCTTCCAACAGGAAAACGATAAGGTACGGGATAATAGCAGGTGTATTTCTCTTCATCGCCTATTACCTCCAGACCGTTGGCCTCATGTACACTGAACCTGCATTATCCGGAACAATAACTGGAATATACGTCGTATTCGTGCCGCTGATATCGTATTTTTACCTCAGGCGCAGGGTCATGAAGATAGAGGTCTATTCGTCGGTGTTTGCCTTTCTCGGTCTCGTGCTGATGTCCTACAGCGGCCTCCACAGTGCAGCCATAGAGTCTGGAGACATACTGACATTCATTGCAGCAATATTCTATGCGATGCAGCTTGTGTACGTTTCGAAGTACGCCTCGGATATTGACCCGCTCACGTTCTCCTTCCTGCAGATAGTGGTCGTGGCTGTGCTGTCGCTTGCCTTCATGCGCACAGACATGTATCCGCTGCACTTTTCGTACTACGCTCTCTTCGTGGTGGTGTTCACGGCAATATTTGCCACATTTCTTGCGACGTATGTATACGTTTCTGCCCTATCTAAGATGAACGTGACAAAGGTCGGAGTCATACTGATAGGCGAACCGATCTTTGCGGACGTGACCTCGATATTCCTCTTCAATGAGCCGGTTGGTCCGGTGGAAATACTTGGAATATGCATAATGATAGTTTCAATAGGCGTTATATCCTACTTCTCGGACTGATCCCTGCCCTCGTGCACCTTAACAGCTATGCCCTCCGTGTACTCCTTGAGTTCCCTTCCCGAGACCGTGGCCTTTCCAACGGCAACGAGTCCGTCATCCTCATCCACGACAAGAACGTCATTCTTCGCAACTATGTTTTCATCGGCATCCACAACAAATTTGAAGAATACGCTGTAGCCCTTGGCATTGTACTCCGCGCTGTCCCTGGACACGATGACCCTCATCGACGGTCGCTTCAGCTGAGAATGTATGAGCGAAGCGCCGTAATAGGTCAGCGTGAAGAAACCGTCGTTGCGCAGCGTGGCTATCTGCCTGCCATCCTTTGACAGGATTCCCCTTATGCGGCCGGTCTTCGATACATTTATCTTCACGTCGTCCCTGAACAGCATCTTTCCAACGCCAAAACCGAACTGGTAGTCGGCCACGGTCCTTATTTTGTTCAGGTTGAAGCTTCTCACGGGTTCGCCCTCGAACTTCTCGCCCTTGTAGACATCCACCCTGAAGGGCGATATCATGTCCTTTACCCTTGAAAAATCAGGGTCAGTTTCGAATCCGGAACTCACGGTCTGTTCCACTGGATAGGTGTTTTCAAGTTCAGCCGGCACAAAGGTCCCCGACCATGATATGAGGGCGTTGCAGTCTATCCTCTGGTACACGTCCCTGACAAATTCTGAATTTGTATATCCGGGGACCCATGCCCTGGCGTTGAACGCATACGTATCCTTTCTGTTTGAGGACAGGAAAGATTCCGTGAACCTGTTCAGCCTGGATACATAGGGGTTCCTCGTTGAGAACGAATCGTAGAAGAAATAGGCGGTTTTTTTGGACAGATCCTCGTACTTCTCAAGAATATTAGAATATGACATCATCCTCCAGTAGGCCTTCATCAGGCTCGGATGCGATCTAGCCTTCTGCGCCACATACTGTGCAAGCCCCTCCTCGTAAATGCGCTCCTTGATCTCAGCTATCTCCATGAATATGGCCTTCAGGTTATGCCTGGCTATCTCAACGCTCCGCTTCTCCCTGTCCAGATCCCTGATCTCCTTTACCGTGTATTTATCGTATAGTGGGCTCCACTGCGGCAGCTCAGTTATCCTTGCCAGGTCCCTCGTACCGTCCGGGTATATGAGTCTGTCGTCCTTGGCGTACTTCACATAGGATGCGGAATCGAAAAGATCAACACCCATGTAAACAGAGAATGCGAAGAACATCGGATGGCCACCTCCGAAGAGATGCACAGGCCTGTTGAAGCTCAGGCTGATCTTTGAGTTTATTATTATGTCCACGAGCGTTGAATAGTCGTACGTTTCCAGGAGGGGAACGACGCCGCCTATGGGGTGGTATCTGGCGTTGGTGGAATTCATAAGTTCGGCCGATCTCCTCCTGAGGTCGGGATAGATGCCGCCCTGTACTGGACCAGCTATGATCCCGGTTTCGTCGTTGACCTCCATCATCCTGTTATACGTCTCGATCAAGGCCTTTTCTGCCTCGGATCTTGATGTTCCGGGTGTTGTGAACACGTCGAGTATTGTGGATATATCGCTTCCTATCCTTTTCTGAAAATCCACAACTTCCCTGTTGTTGAACTCTATGGAACCGTATACGTAACTCTGGAATGTACCGGAATCAGTCATTATGGGCCCATCGTAGCCTATCAGGGAGTGAAGGCCCTCCTTCAGCGCCCTGTCCCTCAGCTGAGGCGTCCTCAGAATTATGTAGCTGTTTGTTATTATGCCCTGTAGCCCGAGAGGTTTCATCTCCTGGGGCGTTATGTCCATTATATTTGGATTTATAACCGGTAGAACCGTTGGTGTCTCTATGGTACCGTGCGGTGTCTCGAACTTCGCTATCCTTGCAAGGCCGTCCCTTTCCTTAATCTCCATAGATCACGAATAATAATAATTGTTCTGTTCCTTCTGCATTCTGTCCAGGCTGCTATTCTCCTTGTTTATTCTTGGTCTCTTCGAGTTCTGATCCCTCCTGAAGGTCACGCCCACCGTCTTCAGGAACCTGTTCATTCCATCCCTCATATCCATTGGACCTTCAGAATGGCCATGCGAACCCGGCACACCAGAAAAGACGATGAGGCTGTCCGATATAAGGTCTATGAGGTAGATATCATGGTCAACGACCATTGCGGTCTTCTTCGTGTTTTCCATGACCCTCCTTATGACCTTGGCCACCACCATCCTGAAGGAGGAATCGAGATGCGCAGATGGCTCATCCAGCAGGTATATGTCTGCATCCCTCGCCAGTGTTATGGCTATGGAAAGCCTCTGCAGTTCTCCTCCGGACAGTCCGTTAACTGGATTCTCCATGATATCCTCAATGCTCAGAGGATGGAAGATCTCGTTCTTAACAAACGAATCATCTGACCTTTCGCCAAGCGAGGACCTTATGAGCTCGGAAACTGACCCATCGAAGGAGGTTGATATGTACTGGGGCTTGTACGATACCCTCACGTTCTGCGATATTGACCCGGAATCCGGGTTCAGAACGCCTGCGAGCATCATGATGAATGTGCTCTTGCCTAAGGCGTTCTTCCCAAGTATACCCACGATCTCGCTTCTGTGGATCTTTCCCTGCGATACATCTAGAGTGAAATCGCCCAGGGTTTTTCTCATATCAGTCCATGATATCAGATCCTGCGTGAATTTGTCTCTCCTTGACGCCTTCTCTTCGAACTCTATTGGGTAGCTTCGTATGCGCACGTTCTCTTCCTTCAGGAAACCAGACAGGTATGCATTTATCGCCCTGTTCGTAGAAAGCGGCTCTGAGAATATGCCGTAGACGCCGGGATCACCATAGACTATGTTCACGGAGTCTGCGAGCCAATCGAGTATGGCCAGGTCGTGTTCCACCACTATGACCGTTTTTTTCCTTGCGAGTTCCTGAACTATCCTGGAAGCATTCAACCTCTCGTTTATATCAAGGTATGATGTCATCTCGTCGAAGAGGTATATATCCGCTTCCTTCTCAAGAACCGTACCTATCGCCAGCCTCTGCAGTTCTCCTCCGGAGCATTCTGTCACATTCTTGTTGACAGAGTTCTCCAGATTTAGCTGTGAGACTATGTCGCTGTATCTTCCGGTTTCATCGTTCTTTTTCAGAACTTCTCCAATGGTCCCCTTGACCACCTTGGGTATATAATCAACGTACTGGTTCTTCAGCACAGCCCTCTTGTTCTGTTCGTAAAGCCCCCTGAAATAGGCACCCATCTCTGTCCTTGCGAATCGATCCATAACCTCTTCTTTCGAGGGTGGTCTTTCATAAGATCCCAGGTTGGGTACAGTTATGCCGGAGAGTATGTTCAGCGTGGTTGTCTTTCCCAGGCCGTTTTGCCCAAGTATGGCAGATACCCGGCCTGGAGAGATGTTCGGTACGGAATAAATCCTGAAACCGTTTACGCCATATCTGTGGAGAACCTCCTTGTTCAGCTCATCTGGAAGCGTTACGATCTTTATAGCTCCAAATGGGCATCGCCTGATGCATATGCCACAGCCTATACACAAGGTTTCAGATATGAGCGGTTGCCCATCTGGATCCGGAAAATCTATGGCCATCACATGGTTTCGCACCGGGGGACAGTAATACTGGCACTCATGGTGGCATTTTTTTGGGTGGCACTTATCCCGGTCTAGGACGGCTACATGCATCGGGCATCCCTACTCAACGACCTTCCAGTAGTCATCGGGTATCTCATCGTATATCTTGTATTCCTCATCGGTCTTCTTCTTCCTGTAGTCCACCTTCATGTTCGCAAGTTCCATGATCTTGTTTATGTTGAGGATCCAGTAGTGTATCCGCCACTCCCTCCCATCGAAGAGTGTTGTCTCCTCCCTTTCAGTCTGAAGTATACCTATATCCTCCATGGTGTAGAAAGAATCACGGTCTTCCGGTTCAAGCATATTATCAATAACACGGTCATTATAACCGAAAAAATTTATGATATGTTCAGCAGCCTCCATGGCTTCTTCTTCACTCATCCGCCGGTCCTGGAGGCTTAGGCCGGCGTTGATTGCCTTTGAGAGTTCCTCAATGGTTGTGTAATACCTAATACCGGACTTACCGTCATCACTCTTATTGACCATAGTAACCTCTTCTGAAGCTTCCATAGGAAATTAATGATTGCAAATATATAGTTAAGCTTATCGAGTTTCGCATATAAATTAACCAAATATCGTATATAAGGATATCTCTAAAAAGTTTGAAGCTGTCCTTATATCGATCATTTCCTTTTCATATATTTTTATCAGGCCTCTGGGGCAGCTCCTCATTCCAGTTGCGCAGTTCCTCCATCAGGCTGCCTATGGCGTAATCCAGCTGCGGATCCTTCCCTTTGAGATAGTCATGCGGGGCGTATTCCACCTCCACGTCTGGATCGACTCCGTAGTTTTCAACGCCGAAACCGGTGTCGCGGAACCAGAAGGCGAACTCGGGCTGCGATAGCACCGTGCCGTCTATGAGCCTGCGCCTGGGGCTTATGCCGACTACGCCTCCCCATGTCCTGGTGCCAATGAGCTTTCCGAGCCCGAGCTTCTTGAAGGAGAAGCTGAATATGTCTCCGTCAGATCCTGCGTATTCATTGGTTATTGCTATCATCTTCCCCCTCACGGAGTTTGTCGGGTAAGGACTCAACGTTCCTCTGCGCGGATTGTCGTATCCAAGCCTCCTGTTCATCAGCTTTTCTATTATCAGCTGTGATACGAATCCTCCGCCGTTGAACCGCACATCGACGATCAGGCCGGGATATGAAGATTCGTTTATGAAGAGCCGGTAGAACTCGTTCAGTCCCATCATGCCCATGTCTGGTATGTGTATGTATCCGATCATGCCGCCGCTCTTCTCGTGCACGTACCTCCTGTTCTCCTCGACCCATGACCTGTACCTTATGAAGCGGTCATCGTCCAGAACATCGATCATAAGATCCTTCGCTTCGCCGTTCTCCTTCGATAGCCTGATCCTTGCAGACGTCCCTGATTTTTCTGAAAGGATGCGGAACAGGTTGTTCTGTTCGCTCACAGGCTCTCCATCTATATCTTCAATGCGGTAGCCTGTTGGATCTATGCCATACTCGAAAATAGGCGATTTTTCCCCCTCGTTTGAATAATCGCCGACATAGGCCTTTGCTATCTCATAGCGATCGCCGTTCAACTTGAAATCGCAGGCTATTCTCCCGCTTTTGAACTGGTCTTTGTCTGTGAACGTGCCGCCCATCTCATAGGAATGCGAGGTACGGTACTCACCCTGCATCTCAACTATGACGTTGCTCAGGTCAAACCTGGTGACACACATCGGAACGAGTTTCCTGTACTTATCGTATATCCTATCGGATACCTCCTTTGCAACGACCTCATTCCAGTAGTTGTCTCTGGCTAGCTTCCACGCTTCATCGTACATCTGAAGGAACTCCTCGAGCCTGCTCGAAGACAGTGGTCTCCTGTCCGTCTCCACCATCCTTTCATCCTCAGGCTTCTCCAGAGCGAATACGTAGAGCTTTCCATCATCCTTTCTGACCATTGCGTTCTTTCCGTCGACTGACAGCCTCATATCTGTTAGGTTTCTCTTAACCTCTGTGGTCTTCTTCGTTTTCACGTCATATTTTATCAGTACTCCCTTCTCAGGAGCACCCTGGTAGTATGAGGCGTATTCGCCGTGAACCGGCACGTTGTAGAGCATTATCGATGACTCAAGGGGGATCACCATCCTGTAATCTCCAGGTTCAACATTTATGGGGCTTGACCTCTTGTACATATCGGATAGATCGTATTCCCCGGATTCTGAAACCATTGATGGCGGGACAAGCTTTGTGGGATTTGGCGATCCGGGCTTCAGTGGTATAACGAATGGCCTGGAAACCACCTCGAAGCTGAAATTCAGCACAACCCTGTCCGGGGTCGGATCCAGGCTCCTGTATGAAAGGTAGTAAAGGTTCTTTGAATCAGCGTCGAACGCAGGTGCATAGTCATGGGAATTCTCTGTTGTGGCCTTGAATATCTTACGCTGATCCACATCGTACACATGGATCGACTGCATAACGTAGCCGTCCGTTTCTCCATGCTTCAGCGGAAAGCTGTAGGCGACGAACCTTGAGTTGTCAGATATGGCGAAATCAGTTATCATGGCTTCCCTGCTGCGTTCTATGACAGATGAGGTTCCGCTTTCAAGGTCAACCATCAGTATCTCGAACCTGTCGTTGGCTACAACAGCGAACTTACCCGTCTTGTTCACGGCCATTGCGAATACGTTTCCGAGGTTCTCATTAAATTCGTTGACACTTCCTGTCCTGTAATCGTAAATTCCGAGGAAATCGCCATCCCTCGTCCCACGTATGAAGGCAACCTTGGTTTCTCCGGCCCTGCGTACGTATCTTATCCTCAGCGGTTCCGGGACCTTCATAACGTAGCTGCCAGAAACATCCTGAATAATTGCCTGGCCTCTGCTCACGAAGGCCACAAGATCCCCATCTAGGGGTGAAAAGTCCTCTGCAAATTTTGACGGTATGTTCGTCAGCCTGTCGTCAGGCGACTCAAGGTCACCTATCTCCAGCTTTTGGACCTTCTCCGTGTTGGGATCGAAGATGTAGATCGAACCTCCCATAGAAAAGACTATCCTCCGACCGTCAGTGTTCAGATGTCTCGGATAGTAATCGCTGAACGAGGTATGCCTCCGCATGTCACCACCGTTCAGATCAGTTGAATATATCTGGCCGAAACCATCGATGTCCGTAATGAAGTATATGCGATGCCCAACGATCACGGGGCTTGAGACATGCGTGCTTATGTCGACTATCTTTTTGAAAGTGCCATGATCCGTTTCGATCCAGATCTTTCCACGCGTTCCACCACGGTAACCCTTCCAGTGCGGCAGTTCGAAGGTATTCCTTCCTATGACCCTCCTGCCGTCCACAAACATGATATGCGTTGCCGGCCCGACATTCAACGGAACAAAATCTGCACCATCCTTTTCCACTTTGTAGAGGTACGTCATGGATGAGAACGGGTGCATGGCATCTGACGATATTATGAGGTTACCTTCCGGATCAAAGCCAGCGATATCAGTGAACATCCTCCTTCCAGTGCTCCTTCCTGAGAAATAGGTCAACCGCCTGACCTGGCCATTCATGGAATCGTATGAGTACACCTCAGCCGTGTTCAGTGGAGCGCCCCTCATGACGCGAAAAGCTATCCTTCTCCCGTCTGGGTAGAATCTGGCATTGTTTATGACACCTATATCGGTCACTATCCTCCGTGTTTTCCCGTCTTTCAGATCGTGCTCCCACAGATCGTCGCAGCAGACAAATATGATCCTGTCGCCATTTATATCAGGGTTCAGCAAAAGATTAGGCATGCAGAGACCATGCATTTCAATCATCTTAAAGGTTTTGAAGCCTCCGCATGATCGCCTGAATCGATTCTGTCAAATAACCTGGATATCCGGGCTTTCTATGCAAGGCGAAGTGCGTACTTTACGATGGGGGAATGCCGGTCATCTGGGAGTTTCAACACAACCGGAAATGCAAGGAGATGTACCGCAAAGAGATATAAAGAGGTTGAAAATTAGGGAAGAAAGTAGAACAGATGCCAACGATCGAAGAGAGGATTAAGGAGATCGAAGATGAGATAAAGCGTACTCAGTACAACAAGGCTACAGAGCACCACATAGGCCTCCTGAAGGCTAAGATTGCAAAGCTTCAGATGGAGGCAAGTGCAAGGCATGGCGGTTCTCATAGCGGGTTCGCCGTGCCAAAATCCGGAGATGCGACGGTTGCTCTGGTTGGTTTTCCAAACGTGGGCAAGAGCAGCCTCCTCAACAGGCTGACGAACTCAGACAGCGAGATAGGGGATTACGCGTTCACTACCCTCAAAGCCATACCGGGCATCCTCGAGTATAAGGGTGCTGAAATACAGATACTCGATCTTCCAGGGATCATAGAAAACGCCTCGTATGGAGCTGGACGTGGAAGGGAGATACTGAGCGCGGTGAGATCTGCTGATCTCATAGTGATTGTTACGGATGTACAGGCTGGGGGGATAGACAAGATCATGGCAGAACTCTACAACGCGGGCATAGTTGTGAACCGGAAGCGCAGGAACGTCGAAATAAGGAAGACAACATCTGGAGGAATAAGGCTGCACAGGCCAAAGAACATAGACATAGATGAAGACTACATAAAGGAGATAATGAAGGAATTCAAGCTTGTCAACGCCGATGTCTACATACGCGAAAACGTATCTGTCGAGGATATAATAGAGACGCTCCAGGGCCGCTACGTGTACATACCGTCAATAGTGGCAGTCAACAAGATAGATATGAACCCGTCATTCGATACATCGCAGGTATCACAGTATGGGGAGGTTTTCAGGGTATCCGCGAAGACAGGCTATGGCATAGAAGATCTCAAGGAGGGAATATTCAGATCGCTGAACCTGATACGCATCTACCTCAGAAACAAGGCAGGTGTTGTGGATTTCCAGAAACCTCTCATAGTGAGGGAGGGTACAACGGTGAGAGAGGTCTGCAGGAAGATCAACAGGAGCATGATCGATTCATTCAGGTACGCAATCGTATCCGGAAAGAACAGGCCAATCGGAGAGCAGAGGGTGGGCATAGACTACCCCCTCATGGACGAGGACATCGTCACGATAATCAGCAGAAACTAGCGATGTATAAACTCCATCAGTTGCGTTGCGAAATCTATATATGCCTCACATTAATAAAGGATAGAATTCTGCAATGAAGTGTTACTATGACGGATCTTCTCCAGGAGTTTGAGGAAAAGAGAGACATTCTGAGAAAAGCAATAGAGGAGCATATAAAGAAAAGAGATGAAGCTGCACAGCAAAGCCGTAATTATGCTGAACAGAGGGACCAGCTGAATGCCAAGGTCCACGAGATGAGGGACCAGGTGAAACAGAAGATATCACAGAAAAATGCCCTCATCGAGGAAGTTCAGAAGATAAGGACGGAAAAGGAAGAGCACTTCAAGAAGCTCTCGGAGCTCAGGAAGGAGTACAAGAAGATAACGGACGAAGCGAATTATGCCAGCGTGAACCAGAGAGACATCAAGGCCAAGGAGAGGGAGCTGCAGAAACTCATCAAAAAGCAGGAGACGATGCAGCTCACAAAGGCCGAAGAGGACAAGGTCGTTCAGGAAATAAAGAGACTCAGCAACGAGATCAAGAAGATGAAGGATGACAGGGAGAAGCAGCTCAGCGAGAACGAGAAGGTCAAGGCACTGCAGGCCGAGATCGACAAGGAGAAGACGCTTGCGAGGGATCTCAAGAAGAGAGCCGAAGAGATATCAAACCAGATATCTGAGATAAGCAACGATATCAACAAGTCCCTGCAGGAGCTCGACGAGGTCAGGAAGAAAGCGGATGAAATGCATGAAATGGCCATCAAATACGGAAAGGAATCAGAGCAGGAACACGAGGCTTTCATACAGGCCAAGAATGACCTGAAGGATCTTGAGAAGGTCATAGCTGGGCTCAGGACTAAGAAGAGAGCTACAAAGAAGAAGGAAAAGGATGACGAGCTGCAGCAGAAGGCAGAGGTGCTCTTCGAGAAGTTCAAGAACGGCGAAGAGCTCACAACCGACGATCTGCTGATACTGCAGAAGGCCGGCTTCCTGTGATATGAATATATTCCGTATCGGTTACCTGCTGGTGCTGTTTGGCGTACTGGTCCTGGTTGCAATGGCTGCAATCGGGATTGCTCATTTTGCGCTTTTTGTAATTTTTCCCGTCATATACGGTTCAGGTCTTTCCATTATACCGTTTCTTCTGATCTTTCTGGGCATAGTCCTGATGTTCTTTGCCCCGTTCCAGTTCTCTCACAGCACGGACAGGATATTCATTCCACCAGAATACGATGATCATGAAAATGAAACCGCTGAGGAGAAAAAGGAAGAGAGGCACTACGGAGGCCTCATCATGATAGGTCCCATACCGATCGTATTCGGCAATGACAGGAACCTGATCTACATTTCCATTGCAGTTGCCATACTGATAATTTTAGTTTTCATCCTGTACTATCTCAGATGAGAGGGCAACCTGAAACACCTTGGATCCGTTCTGCAGGTTGAGCTTCTGCGAGAGCACGCTGTCGTGTATTTCGCAGTCCTCACCTATAACGGTGTTCTGCATTATGACAGAATTCACGACCTTCGTACCCTTCATTATCTTTGAAGAGGCCATTATCACGGAGTTCTCGATCTGGACGTCGTCCCCTATGGAAACGCCGTCATACACCGCAGATCCGGATATGGTGCTGTTCTTGCCAACATGAACGCCCTCGCCGATGTATATTGGCGGCTTTATGGAACACCCCTGCGGGACCTTGCCCTTTATTATGGCTTTTCCGCCTCCATTGTACGTCTCTCCATATTTCTCCACCATTATCTGGTTCGCCTTTATCACATCCTTTGGCCTTCCCGCGTCAAGCCACACGCCATTTATAAGGTAAGTGCCGATCTTTACGCCCTGAGAGAGCAGCCTTGGGAACAGGTCCTTTGCGAAGTCAAACTGTCCAACCGGCGGTATATAGTGGAGCAGCGATCGATCCATGATGTAAACACCTGCATTTATTGTGTCCGAGAATGTTTCGTTCTTTCCCGGCTTTTCCAGAAAGCGTTTTATGTACCCCTCCTCGTCTATCTCTGCGATACCGAACTGCGAAGGATCATCCACCTTCGTCACCGCTATTGTTATCTTGTTCTTCTTCCTCTGGTGCTCCCTTATCATATCAGCTATGTCGAAATCGATCAGTATATCTCCGCTCCCCACGATGAAGGTGTCGTCCAGGAAATTCTCCGCAAGCTTTACCCCTCCGGCTGTACCAGCGGCCTCCTTTTCGACCGAGAAAAGTATGTTCTGGGCGGTGTTCTTATTCTCAAGAACGCCTTTTATAAGCGATTCGAATTTATATCCGGTTGTTATTATTATATCACTTATTCCGGA
The DNA here is from genome assembly GCF_008709555.1 of Thermoplasma sp. Taxonomy (GTDB): domain Archaea; phylum Thermoplasmatota; class Thermoplasmata; order Thermoplasmatales; family Thermoplasmataceae; genus Thermoplasma. The sequence goes on along the minus strand of NZ_VYIJ01000017.1, from coordinate 8,170 downwards.
CCTGTAAAACGCGTCCAGTATGTATGATATGACTGGCTTGCCAGCAACTGGAACGAGCGGTTTCGGTATCGAATAGGTTATTGGCCTGAGCCTCGTTCCCTTACCTCCGGCCATTACAACTCCTTTCAGGGACATGTATAATCGTAACGAATCGTAAAATATATTTTTATAGGCATCTTTAGAACAATATTATTTTTTCGAATCTTGAGTACGTATCCATGGGCATTGGATCAGGTTTTCAGATCGGGCTTTCCATATCCAGCGATGCCTGCCAGAACATCTGCTCGAACTTCAGGCTTATTAGGAAGTAGTCCTTTATCTCCGTCACATCGCCGTTGAATCTGTCCATGGCTTCCAGTATGACCGACACTCTTTCGGCGTATTCGCTTGAGGCATAGAACTCAGCCCATGCCCTGTAATACATGTTTGGAGAATCAGATACCGCCTTTCCAACCTCAGAGTATCCCCACATGCATGGTATCCAGGCCGCAAGGAACTGCGGCCAACCAACAGTTGATGCATACCTGAGATGCCTCGTGTAGGAATACGTTGTCATGGTCATCCTGTTGGATTCAACCACGTTAAGCTCCTTCTCAAGGAATGCATGGGTTTCCATGCCCTTATCCCTGCCAAGTATAACGGCCGAAAGGATCCTCAGCGCCATATCGTTTGGCAACAGCTCCGATGATCTCATCACGGCCTTCAGCATCTCGTTCACGTAAAGCGAGTCCTGAACAAGATAGAACTTGAAATTGTCCAGTGGTAGATCCCCCGATCTCATCTTCCTTACGAATTCATGGTTCACATACCTGTCCCATTCGTCCGCAAACATTGATTTCAGGCTCTCAGCTATCATATTAACTTGAAGTAAAGCATCGTATTTTTCTTTTTTGAATCCGATATCTCTTTGTCCTATTATGGGTTCATGGTTCTGAATGGATGTGCAACGACCTAATATTTTAGGTTATCAACTCATCGGATATGGCGCAGCATGTAGCTTCATCTAATTACGAAAAATTATTATATGATAAAATAAGATTTAAATATGAATCAGTTATTAATTGAGATATGGCGTTCATAACGACTTTTGACAGGTTGCTCTTCGCCTATTCGATAGGCGTCCACATAATACTGGTCACCATGAGTATCTCGACCATAGTGGTGCTTAGCGTGGCCGAATACCTTGGTATCAGGTACAAGGACAAATACTACGATCTGCTTGCCAAACGTCTGGCGAAGGTATTCACAATATTCTTCGCGATAGGGACGGCAAGCGGAATAGTGATGGCAGCTGAGCTGGTCATACTGTTTCCAAAATTCTTTGCAGTGGTTGCAGCGGTTGCAATGGTACCGTTCTATCTGGAGATATTCGCATTCTTCACCGAGACGATATTCCTGATCATATACTTCTACTACTGGGATGCTTTCAAGAACAGGATAACGCACTGGATACTGACGTTCTTCATAGGAGCAGGTACGCTTGGATCTGCTGCTTTCATCGTGATGGTCAACGCATGGATGAACACGCCTGATGGGTTCAATATACCTGTATTCGAGAGCACAGGCCAGATCACTGGAGTAAATCCATGGGCTTCCCTCAATTCACCTTCATTCCTCTCCGAGATCGCTCATGTCGTACCGGTGACGCTCCTCGCTGGTACCATGCTGATCGGAGGATACTTTGCGTACAGGTACCTGATATCGAAGAATCAGGATGACCGCACATTTTATATGAAGGGCAGCAAGATAGCTGCAGCCCTGTCCATGGCTTACGTGATCCTCGCTGGGATCTCCGGATCACTTGCTGCAAGTGAACTGATAGTCACCCAGCCACTGAAGTATTCCGCACTGGAACTGAACCTGATAGGTGGCCGCGGGTTCGAACCAGAGAAGCTCTTCGGAACAATAGTCAACGGAAAGATAGTCGGTGCCATTACTGTACCCGGGCTTCAGAGTCTGCTGGCCGGTACTGGCAAAGCCTCATTTGTAGTTCCAAAGGGCCTGATGTACTACCCGATGAACGAGTGGCCACCCCTCATCGTGCACACCATGTTCGATCTGATGGTGCTCTTCGGTATACTAATAGGGCTGTATCTTCTGGCATACCTCATCATGTGGGCGATGAAGAAGCAGCCATACGGCAACAAATGGATGGCCATACTGTTCCCGATCTTCGGTGTAATTGCGATGTACACAATGGAGGACGGATGGGTTGTGGATGAGGTTGGAAGGCAGCCATGGATAATATACAACGTAATGTACGTTTACCAGGGAGCAAACACAACAACTTCAATGATAGGGCCGGGCATAGCCATGATCATCTTCTATACCATCCTGATACCTGTATCGTTCTACTTCTCGGCCAGGGTGTTCAACAGGGAAGAAGTCAGCAAGGAGATCAGCGAATCACCGTCTGCTACAGGTGTCAACTTCTGAGGTGTGAAACATGAATTCAGTATTTGGTCTCAATTTCCTCATAATGTCCATAATGCTTGCCCTGTTCATAACGGAATCAATGGGTGCCATGCTATTCCTCTTCCATTACCATGGAGCGAAGGGCAAGGTTAGTCCGTATGTAATACCGATATGGGAACTCACTGGCACGTTCATAGCCTTCTGGGTCGTGACATCGGACTTTGCATATCCGTCCATCCTGATTCCAGCGGCCTACATCTATGCTGTGCCTCTTCTCCTGCTATTGATTGCTTTCATAGGCAGGAACGCCTTCATAATATTCGGCGAATTCATCAGGAAGAGCAGGCTATCCGACAGATCTATGTATTCAATATTCTCTGTCTTTGAATGCCTCTTCTGCCTGGTCTTTGTCATATTCGCATCGTCCGTTGTGACGGGTGGAGGCGTCGTACTTGCAAAGCTGGCATTCAATGCAGGCAGATGGGCATCCGCACCGGGCGATGTCCTCTTCGTCATAGGCGCAGTCATACTTATGTACGGGTTCTCCTTCATATTCTACGGCCTCGAGAACTACATGAAGATATCGCTGGTAGCATCATACCTTGGCGTCATCCTTGAACTTGGTGCGCTGATATGGATACATGCCTCCATAAGCGCTGTGCCATTCTCTCCTGTCCTTGCCGTCACAATAATAATCGGTCTGATCGCCCCCATACTTTTCTACTACAGGCCCACGAGGAAGATCATAGAGAACAAGATCGTCTTCCTGACTCTGCTGACAATATCAATATTCCCGTTCTATTCGCTGGTGTATCCGAAATTCTTTGGAGGAACGCTGCCAGTATCGGACTTTCTCACCAACACGGCCATGTCCGTGGCTTACTTCTACATAACGCTGGGTGGAGGAATACTGCTGATACTGATGCTGATATACATGGTCTACGTTGCCAACAACTTTGCCAAGATGCAGGCAGGTTCTGCTGCAAAGGCGGAGAGGTAAGCTGAAGATAAATTTATTTAAATTATTTTATTTTTCACAGATATTTCGTATAACGTGTCTGATCTCCTTTTCCCCGTTCGTTATTCTGCCCTGAATTCGGCGTATATCGTGGTAATTGCTGAGGGCAATATTCATTGAAATATGGCCTGCTGGCATGCACTCTGCAAATGGATCAGACAGTTATTGCGGAGTCAAGTATGCGGAATCAAGTAACGATAAGTTATTCTTAAAAGGCCACTGTAAATACGGTAACCAGAATAAGAGCAGGAGGCAGTTAGAGGTCAAGGGATCATAATTTGTCAGGTATACCTTATCCAGAGCATCCCACAAGGCTTGATCTTCAAAAACAGTTCCTGATGCTATGCGCCTCCATCGCTAACCATGATGATTTCAGCTGGTGGAGAGATACACGGTGAGGTCACCAGCGTAGTCGTGATCTGGCGTTACGAAGAAGAGCTTTAGGGTGGAGATCTGCCCTGCCTGAATGGTAAGGGGAAGTGCAGTTGCTGATCCTGCCGTGAATCCGGATGTCCCGGATGAAACAGAGCTGACTGTCAACCCTTGCGCACCGCCTTTCAGTGTAACGGAGAAATAGACCTTTTCACCCGGGCCAAGGGTCTCGTGGTTGAACTGCACCGGTATTGTTTCAGTTACCCCATTTCCTCTCAACACGATATTAACATACATAACATTGACCGTGACTGCGCTGTTCATTGAGAGGCCATAGAGTATACCGAACGATAAGGCAATAATGATGACCGCCACGACCGAAGCGATCTTCCTTGCGCGTTTCATGGAGGGTTGTGTTGGTACTTCCACAGGATCTGGCATATATCCACCGTATTATAGCCCTGGGCAGATTCGAACTGCCGTCTTTGGATCCAAAGTCCAAAATGCTTGTCCACTACACCACAGGGCTACGCACGATCATGCAAAATTTACTTATTTAACTTTCTAACCGCTGCCCTTTCTGCTAAACGCAGATATGCATCTCTTTAACATGATCATCATCGGTTCATGGACATAGCCCCTCCAGAAAGATCCATTTGATATGATGTGAATTATACTGTGGTGGCTTTCAGGTCAGCGCCGATAATAGCCGCTAGAATTACGTTCGATCAGTTGAGCAACTCTAAATTCTATATAACGGTGTAGAATGATCATGCATGGAAAATGGCGAAGTCCTGATCTCCGGATACAGGATTCCCTACAGCTATGTTGTCATCACCGGTGCCAGGAAGAATATGGTAATAATAGATATCAGAGGCGACGGGATATGGGATGAGCTCAGGGCGGCGGATAGGATAAACGAATGGAACATCAATGTCTACATCCCACGGTTTCCTGCAGCGGGCCGTAACGCTGATGATGTCAAATATTCAGGTGGTATAGATTCAGCCTCTGAGTTTTACTATGACTTTGTCCAGGCCATGCGCCTAAAGAACGTTATGCTCATGGGCGAGGGCATAAATGCAGACGTTGCCCTGAAGTGTTCAATGAATCATCCTGAGAAATACAGCAACATAATAGCCATAGACGCTACCGGTTATGAGGGTTATGCTGAGGAACTTTACAGGGTGCAGAAGCCAGTCCTCCTCATATGGGGCGGGGCCCGTGGTTACAGGGAAACGATGATAGGCCAATCCTACCATGACCTTATCGCCGGATCTGTCTTCAAGGTATTCGACAACAGCAAGAGGCCTCTTGAAGACAGCACCGATCGTTTCTTCTCCATGCTCAAGAACTACATAGCTGTGGACTAGGTGTGATCATGTACGTGGAAATAACAGACTCAAAGATACCAGTGATGGATCTGATCGAGAGGGTAAGGAGCCCAAAGGCTGGGGCCATAGTCACCTTTGAGGGTACAGTTCGTGAAGACTCGGATGGTGTAAAAGTCGACGCACTTTACTACGAGAGCTATCGGGAGATGGCCGTCAAGGAGATCCAGAATATGATAGATCACTGTATAAAGGAATTTGGAATAACCGACGCTGCGGTTGTCCACAGAACCGGCCTGGTAAATCTGACCGAGGATTCTGTGGTCATTGCCGTTTCTGCTCCGCACAGGGGGCAGGCATTTGATGCATGCAGATACATCATAGACCAGATAAAGGAGAGGGCACCCATCTGGAAGCGTGATATTGTGCAGGGATCACCTGCAAAGTGGCACTGATGGCTATTTTTCCGCATACACATGAAAAATGAATTAAAATATATTATAAATTCTGAAAAGAGAGTATTATAAAATTATTGGATAATTGGGCTTCCGGATCAAAATGCTTATATCCCTCTTAATGATATAGTCCATACACGCTTACAATGCACCTTTTAATGCATTACATTAAAAGGGAAGATGTCGAATTTTGATGAGACTAGATGAGAGATGGCACAATGGATTGTGCTCTGCTAATCTGCCTAGAGGATGGCTTGGTTCGGGCGCCGAAGAAGGACGTGCCAAGCTGCGATAAGCCTTGGGGAGGCGCATGGAGCCTTAGATCCAAGGATCTCCGAATGGGACTTCCTGCCGTAAGGCACTCCGAAAGGAGAGGGAACCCGGGGAATTGAAACATCTTAGTACCCGGAGGAAAAGAAATCAATTGAGATACCGTCAGTAAAGGCGATCGAAAGCGGTAGAAGGCAAACCGAATAGCCCTTCGAAAGAAGGGAAAGATGTGGAGTTTGGTCTTCCTCTAACGCCTCCTGAAGCGAGATGAATCTTCTGGAAAGAAGAGCCTTAGAAGGTGATAGCCCTGTAATCGAAGCTTCAGAAGCCATAAGGGGAAGTAACCAGAGTACCATGCGTCGTTTTTCGCGTGGGAATTTGGGTGGCACTAACATCCAACCTTAAATACGTCCCGAGTCCGATAGCGAACTAAGTACCGTGAGGGAAAGCTGAAAAGAAACCCGGAAGGGTGGTGAAAAGAGCCTGAAACTAGGCAGAGATAAACTTATAGGGCAGTTAAGAGGTGAAGTCGTTAACTACGATGGATCGCTGTCCTATTGTCCGTGTTGAAGAACGGGCCAGGGAGTTCTGACGAGTGGCAAGGTTAATCCTGAAAGGAGTAGCCGTAGCGAAAGCAACTACCCGCACAGCAATGGAGGGGTGGCGTGGTAAACGCGTTTAGTCACTCGTGAGAGACCCGAAGCCGGTCGATCTATACCTGAGTAGGTTGAAGCTCAGTGAAAGCTGGGTGGAGGACCGAACCTATTCTGATGTGCAAATCGTTTGGATGACTTGGGTATAGGGGTTAAAGGCCAATCTAGGCCGGCAATAGCGGGTTCCCCCCGATACTACCCGCAGGTAGACCTCGACGGAGATTCTCGGCGAGGTAGAGCGACCGATTGGTTGGTAAGCAGTCGAAAGGCTGCGCCGACTTGTCAAACTCCGAACTTGTCGAGATCGTAGATGTCGGGTGCTAGGGGGCAGGGATAAGCTTTGCTTCCGTGATGGGAACAACCAAGACGAGGGTTAAGGTCCCTAAGTTCTAGTTAAGTGCACTAAATAGGTTTGTGGCCGAAGACAGTGGGGAGGTAGGCTCAGAAGCAGCCACCCTTTAAAGAGTGCGTAACAGCTCACTCACCGAGGTCACATGCCTAGAAGATGGAAGGGGCTAAAACTAGACACCGAGACCTTCGAGCACCGAAAGGTGATCTGGTAGGGGGGCGTGCCATGTGGATAGAAGTCTCCCCGAGAGGAGGGATGGACCGCATGGTATCGCGGATCCTGGTGAAAGTAGCAGAGAAGAACCGTGAGAATCGGTTCCGCCGAAAGGGCTAAGGGTTCCTTGGCAATGTTCGTCAGCCGAGGGTTAGTCGATCCTAAGGTCATACCTAACAGGATATGACCGAAGGGGAAGCCGGTTAATATTCCGGCACACTGAACGTTTTGCCCTGTATGAGAAGGTTCAGGGTAGGGGCGGTACGGGTGCCAACGTATTTATGCTCATAAGCGGATGGAGAGTCGTAATGACGAGAAGTTCGCGAAGGAGCGTATGTTCCCATTTGGGAATCGCCTCGATCCCCGGATCCCATGAAAATCATGCAGGGGTCATGTTCAGTATCGTACCAAGAACCGACACTGGTGCCCCTAGGTGAGAAGCCTAAGGCGTTTTGGGATAATGGACGCGAGGGAAATCGGCAAAATAGCTCCGTATCTTCGGTATAAGGAGTGCCTATTCCGTGAGGGAATAGGTCGCAGTGACGAAGGGACTCCGACTGTTTACCACAAACACAGATCGCTGCTAGTCCGTAAGGATGTGTATAGCGGTTGAAACCTGCCCAGTGCTGGTACCTGAAAGCCCCGTACAAGGGGAAGAAGGGCCAGTAAACGGCGGGGGTAACTATGACCCTCTCCCACGTGAAAGCGAAGTCCCCGTGGAGCTTTACTGCAGCCTGTAGCTGTGGTGCGATCCTGACTGCGTAGTGTAGGAAGGAGCCGTCGAAGCTCTGGTTTCGGCCGGAGTGGAGGCGCCAATGAAACACTTCCCTCTCGGGATTGCGTCACTAACCTCTTCGGAGGGACAACTATTGGTGGGCAGTTTGGGTGGGGCGCCACGCCCCTAACAACGTAACAGGGGCCCCCAAAGGTCAGCTCAGGAGGGTCAGAAATCCTCCGTAGAGTGTAAAAGCAAAAGCTGGCTTGACTGTGTTGCAGACAACTAGCAACGCAGATGCGAAAGCAGGGTTTAGCGAACCACCCAGTTCCTCCTTAGTGGGGGCGGGTGATAAGAGAGAAGTTACCCCAGGGATAAC
>NZ_VYIJ01000016.1 GCF_008709555.1 Thermoplasma sp. | reverse complement strand
TTCACGCCTGTGGAGATCGCAACTTCGGGCTTGCATGGAATATATCCGTACAGGCGGATGTCGGTCGTTGAATCAGGAAGCTCCGATGCTTCAGCGTAGGAGTGGCTCACTGCGTGTATCATAACCCCGTGAATCACCGGCATAGAACCACGCATATGGCGTGATGACGCCGGGTGACTATTCAGGAAAGGTACGCATGCGATGATAAAGAGGTGTATCTATGGCATTCAGAATAACAGCGAAATTCATCACAGGAGTGGTTGCCCTTGTATTCATCATAGTGGGTGGATACCTCTTCGGCCTGGTCATAAAGTCAGTCATAAGCAGCATCAACAGAGGCGAATTTGAATGGGGCCTTGCACTGCTGGTTATTGGCATAATCGCCCTAGTCGTTATAATACCCAAGCCAAGGCTTAACAGCAGAAGCAAAAATCAGTGAATGTGAAGATCATTCAGGCTATGTGCATGCTGTTTTCATAATGAATCTGTTTATTTTTATGAATATGGTCTAATTTCACAGTGCGCCGGTCTCAGATTCAGTCCACGACGTTTTCGAGAAGTTCCACGTATGGTTCCTCATATGATATGCGAACCTTGGCGTTGAGGGGTATCATCATCTGGTCCTCTCCATGCCCGAAGGGAAGTCCGTATATCGACACCTTCTTCAATGAATTCATGTACATCTCTATTATGTCCTCAACAAACGGCATCGGATCCTCAGGGTCAACGTAGCTCTTAAACTCTCCGAATGCAAAGCCCTCGAACTTGTCCAGGATCCCTGCAAGCTTCATCGTGAAGAGGTAACGGTCAATGTCGCCCGACGTCACTCCCGTATCCTCAGCGAACAGTATCTTCCCCTGGGAATCGGGAAGATACCCTGTCCCTATCAGCGAGGAGAAGACGGAAAGGTTCGTGCCCATGCTCAAGCCCTCAGCCCTTCCCTGTATTATGTAGCGCACTATCCTCTCAACATCGGAATTCAGGTGCGTCGTTTCGCCTTTCAATATATCCACGAAATCCTTGAAGTCGTTCTTTGAAAATTTATCTGGATCTGCGGCTGGCATTGGGCCGTGAAATGTTATCAGCGATGCCCTTGCATTAAGGGCGAGATGCAGTGCCGTTATGTCGCTGTAGCCTACGAATATCTTCGGATGATCCCTTATGGCATCATAATCTATCAACGGGAGTATATGGATCGATCCATAGCCGCCTCTGGCGCAGAATATGGCCTTGACGTGGTCGTCAAGAAAAGCCTCCATGAGCTCATCTCTTCTGCTGGTATCTGGTGCCGCCAGCTGGTTCATCTGCATGAGCTTTTTTATGTTCCTGCCAAGCGTCACCTTGTATCCCGACTTCTTCAGCCTGGCGATTGACCTTGATAGGTTTTTCATGTCCGGAGCACTGGCGGGTGCGATGATCCTAATCTCATCACCTTCTCTGAGCCTTGGTGGTTTTATCCTCATCTGATCGCCTCCTTGAATTCATTCTTCATCCTCTTCATAAGGCTGCGGTCTCTCACGATCTTCGCTGCGGCACCGGCTGCCGCTTCTATGCCGATCGTAAGGACCTCTGCGGCTCTGTCCGGATCCGCAGCCATCCTGAACTCATCGGTGTGCGCTGGTATCGATGGCTGGACGATCTTTACATCTATGTGTCCGGTGGGTACAACGTGGCTGACGTTCGCCTCATCTGTACTTCCCATTGCAGGTTCGTTGACGCGGTGTATGTTGACCGGATCTACGCCAAGAGACCTGAGCTCCTCCTCGAGCATGTCATCAATGGTTTCGTTGCTGATGTATTCATCGTACAGTGGCGTAACATCCCTTATCGTAAACTCACAGCTGTGCATGCGTGAAATGCTTGCGATGATCTCCCTCGTCTTTCCGTATAGATCCTCCAGATACGTGCGCTTCGATGATCTCAGATCTATCTCCATCACCGATCGATCGGGTATGACGTTGGAAGCCTTGCCACCTTCCTTTATTATCATGCCTATCACCGGCCGCTTCAGGTCCGATATGGAGGAACGCAGGTTGTTGAGAGCTATATACGTCTCTATGGCCGGAGCCAGTGCGTTGATGCCGTAGTCCGGCCCAAGGAGATGCGAAGATCTGCCCCTGAACTCAGCCTCAATGGTAAGATCGGCGAGTGATACGGACCCGACAGCCCAGCGATCATCCGGATGCATGCCCATGACGAAGTCAACGTCCCTTATCAGATTCTTCTCAACCAGTATGGCCTTGCTTCCTGCATATGGTCCGATGCCCTCCTCCGATGGTGTTCCGAAGACAGTTATGGAGATTCCGAAATCCTCACATAGGGTTACAGCCGTGCCGAGGGCCCATGCAGCGATCAGGTTGTGTCCGCAGGAGTGCCCGTTCGGAAGGGCATCGTACTCGGCTAGAAGTCCAACTGTGGGTCCACCTCTGTAGCATGTGGCCTTGAAGGCGGTATCCATGCCGCCATAGGGCATCTCCACGGTGAAACCATGCCTGGAGAGGTGTTCAGCCATGAGCTTTGAACTCCTGTACTCCTGGCTGCCAAGTTCAGCGTATTCGTATATCCTGCGGGAGACCTCAAGGGTCTCTTCCCTGATCTCTCTTCTCATGTTGCTGTAGCATGACAGCATTGATGTTAAACCTTTTTCCATCGGACATCAACAGAGAGCCGCACGCTTTGCGTGTAATTACGATACAGGATGAGACGGGCATCAACGCGTCGCCGCTGATCTGGATCACATTTATAGATTGATTTTGCATGATCTCAGTATGTCAATGGCTGAAGTTGATATAAGCCTCGATATCGGCACGAAGGCGGTGAGGCTTGCAAGGTCGGCCGCCTCTTCATATCTCAGGAATGAGAAGCTTCCGGATCCTCCAGCTGATCCAATATTCCAGGAAAAGCACGGTGTATTCACGACAATAAACACCTATCCTGGAAACAACCTCCGGGGCTGCATAGGCTTTCCTGAACCATACTATCCTCTTGGCGAGGGCATAGTTAGGAGCAGCGTCTATGCCGCCACAGAGGACCCGCGGTTCGAACCCATGAAGCCTGAAGAAATTGCACATGTGACGTTCGAAGTTTCGATACTCACGCAGCCGGTGGAGATAACGGTCAACCCTGAGGACAGGCCCAGGGCCATACACATAGGGAGGGACGGGCTTATTGCGGTTTACAATGGAGCCAGCGGCCTCCTGCTGCCACAGGTTGCCACAGAGTACAGGATGAACCCTGAAGAATTTTTGGAGGCGCTGTGCGAGAAGGCTGGCCTGTGGGAAGGCTGCTGGAAATACAAGAAGGTAAAGATCAGCAAGTTTCAGGCGACCGTCTTCGGGGAGAAGGAGCCGGAAGGGGTGGTGGAAAAACGATGAAGAGAGAACCTGCAGTAGCAGGTTACTTCTATCCAGAGAGGAAGGACGAACTCTATTCCCTGCTATCATCCTTCGCCGTTCCTGAGGAACACATAAGCGGCAGCGTTATCGGTGCCATAGTGCCGCATGCTGGCATCATATACTCCGGGCGCACCGCCATGTATTCCTACCGCGCCATAGAGAAGTCCATCATAAGGGACTTCATTATAATAGGCCCAAACCACAGGCCGATAACGCCGTACGCTTCCCTTTACCCTGAAGGCAAATGGTCAACGCCGCTGGGCGACGCGATCATAAATGAAAGGATGGCCGAGGAACTCTACAGAAACTCAGATTACATAGTAAAGGATGAGGAATCACACCGCATGGAGCATTCTGTCGAGGTGCAGATACCTTTCCTGCAGTACATGTTCGGTGAGGCCTTCAGATTCGTTCCGGTGATACTCGGCGATCAGGAGATGGAGATTGCCAGAAATATAGGGGAGGCGCTGCTCAGGATCAGTGATCCATTCATCTTCATAGCAAGCTCAGATTTCACGCACTATGAAAGTGCAAAGACCGTTGAGAAGAAGGACATGGATCTGATATCAGCCATAAAGACCCTTGATCTTGATAAATTCTATTCTGTTCTTGAGGAAGAGAATGTGACCGCATGCGGTTACGGCGCTATAGCATCTCTGATGTACTACACGCGGAAGAGAGGCGGCCAGATGATCTTCCTGAACCACTCCAACTCCGGAGACGTGACAGGGGATTACTCGGAGGTCGTGGGCTACGGTTCGCTTGTATCAGTTGTGCCGTAATGCGCCCTCCTGTAGACTACTCTCCCCCCTGAAATGGTCATGGATACAAGGTCAAGGCCATAGAGGTATGGTATCTCATCGTAGCTCCCAGCGGATATGACCACAGCATCGGCGTCCTTTCCCCTCTCGATTGTTCCCTTTCTGTCAGCCAGTCCGAGTGACGCGGCCGGATTGATGGTCGCTGCGTTGACGGCCTCCTCAGCGGTCATGTGGTTGTTTCTGACGGCAAGGTGCATGGCGAATATCATGTCATCGTTCATGTTCAGGGGTGATATGTCGGTGGCTATGGAAACTGGGATCCCGTATTCGATGATTCTTCTGGCATCAGGATAGGATTCATTCAGCGAGAATACGGTTATCGGGAGCAGGGTGATGGAGGATCGATTTGCCTTCACGATCTCCAGGTCATCGTCATCGAAGTGGATCATGTGGTCGTATGAGGCGATGTGCATGCCGCGAGTATTCTTCACGCATCCGATGTTCTCTATCTCATTGGCGTGCATCCTTGCCGGTATGCCCTCTTCCATGCATGCCTTGAGAAAACGCCTGGAAGCTTCAGGACTGAACGCGCCTGCATCGCAGAACACGTCTGCATACGAGATCCTCCCCCTGTTTGCTGACACCGTTTCAAGGCTGCGATCAACATAGGAATATTCGTCCTCGTTCTGTGGTACGACGTGGGCAAGGTATGTGGGTACGACGTTGATTGGGGCGTTTCTCCCTATCCCTTCAATGGCAGAAAGGATCTTCTCCTCTCCTGTCCTATCAAGGCCATAGCCGGTCTTCATCTCCATCGTTGTCGTTCCCCTTCTGATGGCCGACCAGACCCTGGCCAGAGTCTCATCCAGTATCCTGCGGATGTCTGCCTTCGCCGTGTCCCTTATTGTCCTGTATATGCCGTTTCCGGATCTGAGTATATCCAGATAGCTTGTGCCCCTGCTGCGCATGTAGAATTCCTGCGCCCTGTTGCCGGCGAAGACCACGTGCGTGTGCGGATCCACGAATCCAGGCACAGCTATGCCCCCGCCACAGTCTATGGCCTCGATGCCTGGCGGAACATCCCTCACTATATCCTCGATCTTTCCGTTTCTGATCAGTATTGAATGGTTCTCGTATACCCGGACTTCCCTCTGCCTCTCGCCAGATAAAAATGATCTGCCCTCTCCCGTTGCTATCTGGGAAAGGTTTGTCAGCGCCTTCATGATCAGTTTATGTACGGATACCTGAACTTCGGGCCCTTCTTTATTATGTCTATGGAGGATTCGTATCCTGCATCCGCATGCCTTATGACGCCTATGCCTGGATCTGCGTTCAGAACGCGCTTTATCCTCTCCTCTGCATCCTTTGTCCCGTCTGCGACGATGACGAATCCAGCGTGTATGGCATTTCCTATGCCGGTGCCGCCGCCATGGTGCACGGAAACCCAGGTGGCACCTGAAATCGCGTTGAGCAGTGCGTTCAGTATGGGCCAGTCAGCGATCGCATCACTCCCATCCTTCATCTTCTCCGTCTCCCTGTACGGCGAGGCCACCGATCCGGTGTCGTGGTGATCCCTTCCGATGGCAACTGGCGCCTGAAGCTCGCCCGATCGCACCATATCGTTTATCATCAGCCCGATCTCCTCCCTCTCCCCGTAGCTGGCGTAGCATATCCTGGCGGGCAGGCCCTGGAAATGCACGCGTTCTTTCGCAAGCTTTATCCATCTGACAAGGTGCTGGTCCTTCTGGAAGTTCTTTATTATGGCGTCATCGATCCTGTATATGTCCTGCGGATCTCCGGACAGTGCAACCCATCTGAACGGGCCAGAGCCTATGGCAAAGAGATCCCTTATGTACGCTGGCACGTATCCGGGTATATCAAAGGCATCCTTCATTCCGCCCTCAAGCGCCCTTGTCCTGAAGTTATTGCCGTAGTCGAACGTCTTCGACCCATGCCTCTGGAACCAGAGTATGGCCTTTGCCTCCTTGACTATTGATGCGTAGACCTTCTTTATGTACTCCTCCTTGTTCTCATCCCTGAATTTTGCCGCGCTTTCCACAGTGTAACCCTCGGGTATGTACCCGAGGTTGAGGTCATGCGCTGCCGTCTGATCCGAAACGACATCTGGAACAATCTTGCGCCGCATGAGCTCGTCGTATACAGTTGCGGCATTCCCGAGTAGGCCTATCGACGTTGGCCTGCCGTCTGCAAGGCTATCGTCCTTCATCTTAAGAGCCTCGTCAAGGCTGCTGGTCCATGTGTCAAGGTACTTGTCCCTCAACCTCCTCCTGATCTTCTCCTCATCCACCTCAACCACTATTCCTGAGGCGTTGTTCATGGTTATGGCCAGTGGCTGCGCTCCACCCATCTCCCCCAATCCGGAGGTGAGAACCCACTTTCCGGAGAGATCATCCTTTCCGAACTCCTTCCTGGCCAGTGCGGAAAGGGTTTCATAGGTTCCCTGCAGAACGCCCTGCGTACCTATGTATATCCATGATCCAGCGGTCATCTGACCGAACATGGTCAGGCCGCGTGCTTCGAGATCCCAGAAAACGTCGTCCGTTGCCCAATGCGGTACGATCTGTGCATTGACTATGAGCACCCTTGGTGAATCCTTCGTTGTTTTGAAAACTCCAACTGGCTTTCCCGACTGTATGAGGAGCGTCTCATCATTCTCAAGCCTCTTGAGCTCCTGCACGATCTTGTCAAAGGCCTCCCAGTTCCTGGCGGCCTTGCCCTTCCCTCCGTACACTATGAGGTTGGCCGGATCCTTGGCAACCATGGGATCAAGGTTGTTCATGAGCAGGCGCAATGCAGCCTCCTGACCCCATCCCTTCGTGTTCATTGTCTTGCCCCTTGGGGCGTGGATCTCTCTTGCCTTTGATTCCATAGATATAAATCGTAAGTCTTTATTTATTTCTTTGCAAATTATTTGTTTCATATTCATAATAAAAATAATACAAAGATATAGCGAAATTTAAATATATTTAATTTCATGATATGTCATGCAGTCTCAGGGTTTGAAACCAAACCAGATAGGATTGGCGCAGGCAGTATTTCAGGGGTTTCATACGTTGCCCCTGCGGCAGACGTGGCGATACTGCTCGTCATCACGGCAGGATTCGCCTACGGGAGCACGCCTCTTGCGGTCCTATTCGCATGGGCCATCTACTTCCTATTCCTGAATGCGAACTACCAGTTTTCGAAGTACACTGGAAGCGCCTCCGGATACTACGGCTACGTGGCAAAATCCATGGGCAATAGGGCTGGCTTCATAACGGCCCTCTGGTACGTCATGTTCCAGTTCTTCTCCCTTGCGGCCTTCGGGCTGCTTGGTTTCGCCACATTCCTCTACTACGTGTCACCATCCCTGGAACACATTCCATATATATGGATAGCCTTCGTGGCTGTAGTGGCATTCTTCACGTTCTATCTGGGCTACAGGGGACTGAGGCCGTCACTCAACTATTCGATGATCAGCGCCTCCATAGAGATAGGCTTTCTGATAGTCATGGGTATCATCATAGCGATACGGGTGGGTTCCGGAAACACTCTGAACGTTTTCACGCTGAAGCCAATCGGCGGGAATTTCTCGCTCCTATTCTTCGCCATGATATTCTCAATACCGCTTTTTGCAGGATCCGGTACGGTGATAACGCTTGCGGAGGAAACAAAGGGTTCCATACGGACCATAAGGAGATCCATATGGATATCAATGATCGTGCTGCTAGCCGCGCTGCTCATACCTGCATACGCGCTGACCGTGGGATACGGAGTTGCAAACATGCCTTCCTTCTCAACGCTGCCTGATCCAGGCGTGATCATCTTCGAGAGGTACGGAGGCATCGCAGCCGGGATAATTCTGATAGTACTCACTGTGAACAGCTACCTGAGTTCGAACGTATCCCTTATGTCCTCTGTATCACGTGTCATATATTCTCTCGGCAGGGATGGAGTACTTCCGGAAGGCGTGACGAGGACGCATCCCATGCACCATTCACCGTACATATCGGTGATGATCCTCGAGATAGGCGGCATAGTGATAGCGATAATTCCTTCGATATTCTATGGGCCATTTGAAGGTGCACTGATCCTGTTCTCCATAAATATATTTGCACTGCTGTTCACGCATCTTCTGGTGAACGCATCGCTTCCTATCTACATCAGGAAGAATGGACTCAGGATGAATGCGGTGACCCACATGGTTTTGCCGCTTCTATCCATAATAGCTGGTGCGGTGATAATTTATTACTCCGCGTTCACATCCATAACGGAAGGCAACCCGATAACGGCCGCGGTGATAATAGGCCTGGCATACGTACTCTTTGCCGTGATATTTGGATACACGTATGGCACCATGAGGCCTGAGAGGATAACGGATATCGGAAAATTTGCAGTCGAAGAGACCTGAAATTTCCTTTTCTTTTTGTGTCTCAATAATTCAATAAGATTAAATATCAAATTATAATAAATATAATCATGAAGAACATAGCGGTCATCGTCTCGTCGGGTAAGAACGAGAAGGAAAAGGTGCTGACGGCTCTGACATTTGCCAATGTGGCAAAGAAGAACAGGCTTTTCAACGATGTCAGGTTGATACTCTTTGGCCCGGTAGAGCGCCTTGTTGCTGAGGGGGACAGAGACGTCCTGAAGATGCTCGACGACTTCGCCGCCCTCGGAGAGAAGCCTGTTGCATGCCAGGTCGTTGCAAACAATTTCAACATAACCAACGATCTTCAGAAGATACAGAACCTGAAAATCGATATGGTCGGCCCGATAATAAAGGACCTGGCCGAAAAGGATTATGAATTTTTAACATTCTGAAAATCTTTCACTGAAGGGCGGATATGAACTCCTTCATATCCATCATCTTCCTTATATTCTCTATATCGAATGATGGGGGTCTGTCGCGATCAAGTTTTTCAACCTTCTCCCTGACCTTCTCATAGATTCTCAAGGTAGACGGCGATGCCTTCTTATCCGTGAACTCGAGAGCCTGAGATCCAAGCAGGTACTCTATCGCGATTATGTAGCGTACGTTGCTTATTATTTCCAGAAGCTTCAATGCACCAGTGGCGCCCATGCTGACGTGATCCTCCTGGTTCGCTGATGTCGGTATGGTGTCTGCAGATGATGGATAAGAGAGAACCTTGTTCCTGTTGCAAAGCGCCGCCGCCGTGTATTGCGGTATCATGTAGCCGGAGTTGAGGCCGCTGTCAGGAGTCAGGAAGGGCGGAAGCCCGCTTAGGTTCGTGTCCACAAGCCTCGCTATCCGTCTCTCGATCATGTTGCCCAGATCGGTCAGCGCGATGGCAAGGAAATCTGCGGCCAGTGCCACGGGCTCTCCATGGAAGTTTCCACCTGAAACCACCTCCTCGCCATTGAACAGCGGGTTGTCGGTTGCAGAGTTTATCTCAACGGAAACGACATTTTCAACGTAGTCAAGGACATCGGCAACCGAACCATAGACCTGAGGTATGCATCTGAGCGTGTATGCGTCCTGAACCTTCTTGGCGTCAGCTCTCTTCACGATGTCGCTTCCGTTCAGGTACTCCCTGAACCTGTTTCCTATTGCAACCTGGCCGAGGTGTGGCCTTGCACCAAGGATCCAGGGGGTGAACGCCTTGGACGTTCCGCTCAATGCCTCGAAGGAGAGAAGCGCGGATCTTATGGCATTTTCAAGCGTATCGTGTGCGTCCATTATGGCTATGCTCAGTATTCCGGACATGAAAGATGTGCCATTTATGAGCGCCACGCCCTCCTTTTCCTTGAACTGATACGGTTTCAGGCCGGCCTTCTCAAGGGCCTTTGCCGAATCCATGATCCGGCCTTCATGGAGGGCTCTGCCCTCTCCCATCATGGCCAACCCGATATGCGCCAGAGGTGCCAGATCACCGCTTGCGCCAACGGATCCATATTTCGGCACCGCCGGAGTAACGTCCCTGTTCAGCATCTCGGCGATCATATTGAGAAGGTCCGAGGATACTGCGGAGTAACCGGCCGCGAGGCTGTTAAGCCGGACAACCATGATGGCCCTCACGTACCTCCTGTCAAGATATTCGCCAACGCCTGATGAATGGCTCCTTATGAGGTTCTTCTGTAGTTCGATCTCCTGATCCCGCTCTATATGCACATTCAGGAGGCTTCCGAATCCGGTGTTGACGCCATACACCGTTTTGCCTGAGTTTATTAGCCTGAGGAACGACTCATGCTTTTCCTCAACTGCCCTGAGGGTATCCGCGTTTATGGTCACCTGGTCGTCTTCCACTGCAACGGCATAGACATCCTCAACCCTCAGTGATCTTCCATCTATCTCTATCATACCATTGAAAACATAACGGATCATATGTTTTTTGCTGTATATGTGAATTCCCTATCATCCAAAATTTCGATCATCGCCGATATTATACGGAATTTCGGGATCGATCTATCAAAAGTTTTTTATATCTGACGACGGTGAAGACATGTGTATCCAACGGTGGACATAAGGGAATTCCCTCTCTCGGTCAGGCTGGTATTCTCGTATCTCAAGAATGAAAAGATATCGGATATGGCACGCATAATGGAATCAACAGGGCTTTCCAGGCGTTCCGTGATGTATGCCGTGAAGGTCCTGAAGGAAGCGAATCTGATAGATATTCAGATATGTCTGTCAGATACACGCAGGAGATACTACTGCATAAAGATATCAGAAGATCATTAAAGATACAACTATGATTTAATATTTTCTCTGCATGCAGATCCTGCACATTTAACAAATTTGATGTAATATAATGTCATAATTGAACATGGATGCTTCGGAAAAACTTGGTGAAATAAACGATGTTTTTAGGCTAAGCAGGAGGGTCAAACCGGAACTGACCGAGAGGTTTCTGTCCTTCATGGAATCTACACTGGGGATGGGATCGCTGGACATCAAGACCAAGGAGCTGATAGCCCTATCCCTATCCCTGGCACTGCAGTGCGAGTGGTGCATAACTTACCACACAGCAAAGTGCCTCGAAGCTGGCTGCACTGAGGACGAGATGATTGAAACATCTTATATAGCCGCGATCATGGCCGGGACGCCAGCCCTAATGAACGTCAAGATAATGGCGGATGCGATAGATCAGCTGAAAAAGAAATAGATGCTGTTGAATAATTTATATATTATTTATAATAGATCCATCGTATTTCAATAACAATTATTTTCTTTTTTTCTGGTATATTATGAGAAAATTTAAGAATGATAGACATATTCACGCATTATGAAGTCTGGTGGTTCACTTTATAGACCTTGAGGATCTCAGGGCAAGAGTTCTTGAAAATACCAGAAAGCTTGTTCTTCTGATGAATGAACGCATGGATCTTGCGAAGCAGATCGCGGCAATAAAGAACGTCCATGGTATGCAGATAAGAGATCCGGAGAGAGAGGCTAGCGTGCGGAGGGAGCTCAAGAGCGACAACCCCATACTCAACCTGATATTCGAGGCGACAATCTTGGAACAGACGGGATCTCCGGTCATGGATCATCCGGTTGAGATAGCTGGAGGCCGCGAGGATATGCTTTTCATACTCGGTCTGTTCCTGTGCAGGCCAGGCATGGAGATATATGGGTCCCGCTTGCCAGACAGCTTTATCAGCGGCTGTTCCTTAAGCGGTGGACATTTTGTCCCTTCCGACCGTTCCTGCGAAAACACGCTGGATATCGGATCTGGATTTCCCGTGATGATCGACGGAGGGCGCATGACCATATTCCCGGAGATCCTGCGTCTGAGAAATACGGGCAATTCTCTCAGGGTGATATTCTGAAGGCAGCCATAATAGGCAAAGAAGGTCGCCTCGGAAAGGTTCTCGTCTCCATATTGACGGGCAATGGCGTTGAGATCGATGATGATGCCGATATGGCATTTCTTTCCGTACCCATAGGATCTGCGATGGATTACATAAGCCGCGGCGATCGGATTTATGTTGAGGTATCCTCTGTCAAGTCCGTATTCAGGAAATACTCCGGAAGCATAGTAAGCATACATCCGCTGTTCGGTCCGTCAAGCTACGGGGATGGTGTTCATAGGACGGTGGTGTTCATCAGCGATATATCAAACGTAAAATATAAAGAGATAATAGAGGAGATGTTCAGGGGATATGATGTGGTCAGCATGACTGCGGAAGACCACGATAGGATGATGGTAAGTGATATGATAATACCCTACCTCATTTCCATGCTTGTCGGGAAGATAGAAGCCAGGTATCATACGCGTTCATTCGATGTTGTGAGGGATCTCGCCTCTCTCGTCGAGGGAGAAAATCCAGAGGTCGTGATGGATACCATAAGGCTGAATCCCTATGCAGGCATGGCTAGGGAAATGATCAATGATGTTATGAGTGTGATACCATGATAGTAATAGCCAAGGATGATAATGATAGGAAGATGATACAGGAGGATATGGAGAAGAGCGGTTCAGAATACCGCATGATAAGGTTGTACGACAGCTACGTTTTCATCTCTCCGGTCGGAGGAGAAGGTGATGAGAGGCTCTATTCGAAGAAGTTCAGGGACAGGAGCATCGTGGAGGTCTCAGATCTCCGGATAGGGGAGGGACTGACCGTGGCCGCTGGCCCATGTTCGGTCGAGAATGAGGAAATGATACTGGACATTGCAAGGTCGGTCAAGGCTGCCGGAGCGGACATGATACGCGGCGGGGCCTTCAAGCCAAGGACATCGCCATATTCATTCCAGGGCCTGGCCGAGAGAGGCATAAAGTACCTAGTGGAAGCCAAGGAAGAAACCGGCCTCCCAATCGTCACAGAGATCATGAACCCAGAGTATTATCGGTACTTCGATGACGTCGATATGCTGCAGGTGGGTTCTAGGAATGCCCAGAACTTCGATCTCCTTCGTTTCCTTGGAAAGCAGAAGAAGCCAGTTCTGCTCAAGAACGGGATGGGCAATACGGCGAAGGAGTGGCTGGAAACCGCTGAATACATACTATCAGGAGGAAACGGCAACGTTGTCATATGCTACAGGGGCGTACGTGGCATTGAGAATTCGACACGATTCACGATGAACGTGGGCAGCATAATATACGCGAAGTCCGAAACGCATCTCCCGGTGTGCGCTGACCCAAGCCACGCATCAGGAAGGCGTGATTTTGTGGAATCAATGGCTCTGGCTTCGGTTGCGGCTGGAGCTGACATGCTGGAGATAGAGGTACACAACGATCCAGATCGTGCACTGTCGGATGCTGAGCAGCAGATAACCCCTGTTGATCTGAAGAGGATCATAGGGAAGGCCAGGGCGCTCAAGAAGGTTTTATCTCAAAAGATGTAATCCGCACTTTTTTCACTGAGCAGTGGTATGTGCGGATCATAGCCGCATTTTTTACATCTGCCATTCCTATCAAGCCCGACTATCCTCGACGAGAAGATGAAGCGTTCTATGAGCAGGTTCCCGCAGTTTGGGCAGTAGGTGTTCTCACCATAACCCGGGACATTTCCAATGTAAACGTACTTGAATCCCATTGATACTGCAAGATCGTGATGCTCCTTCAGCCTCTCCACCGGCGTGTCAGGAAAATCCATCATGCGGTAATCTGGATGGAACCTCAGGAAGCTTATTGGTACGTATTGGCCGAGTATATCCATTATCCTTTCAAGCATGATGCGCGCGTCTTTCAGGTTGTCCCCCACCCCGGGAACGACAAGATCGGTTATCTCCACATGTATGCCTGCATCCCTGAGGTTTTCCAGTGTGCGGAATATGGGGTCTGCGGACGGGACTGATATATATTTCCTGTAGAATTCATCGCTCGCATTTCCCTTGAAGTCGACCGTTGCTGCGTCAAGGAAATCTTTTGCATATTCTATGGCTTCAGGCGTTTCATATCCGTTGGTCACGAAGATGTTTATCAGGCCATGCCTTCTTGCTATTACCCCTATATCATGGGCGTACTCCATGAAGATGCTTGGCTCATTATATGTGTACGCGATGCCATGGCAGCCCATGCTGAGCGCTTCCTGCACAATCTCTTCCGGATCGTAATGGTAGCCGGTTATCGTCCTCCTCTGGCTTATGTCATAATTTTGGCAGTATTGGCAGGCGAAGCTGCATCCGACCGTGCTCAGCGAGAATATCCTCGCGCCGGGAAGCATATGCAGCACCGGTTTTTTCTCTATCGGATCGACGTTTATTGCAGCTGGAAGGCCATAGACGAGGAGATAAAGATCCCCATCGATGTTCTTTCTTACCCCGCAGAAGCCGGTCTTTCCTGGCTTCAGTT
The DNA here is from genome assembly GCF_008709555.1 of Thermoplasma sp. Lineage (GTDB taxonomy): Archaea > Thermoplasmatota > Thermoplasmata > Thermoplasmatales > Thermoplasmataceae > Thermoplasma. The sequence continues at coordinate 14,778 of NZ_VYIJ01000016.1, read as the reverse complement.
TGCAGTATCTACTGCAGGCGGTGCATTCTATCGCATCGCCCAGTTTCCTGTATAATTTTGCCATCACCGGCCTGTTGGTCTGCGCCAGATTTATTGCCATAAACTGTCACATTATCAATTGAATACCGGCATTTAAAGATTGACCCTTGATCCTGAGTGGAGAATTTTCCTTGCATAATTCTTATTATTGATATCCCAGATCTGATGTGGGCCTTCAGCATGGCACCGGTGAAGATCGCCAATTATCTGTGTTACCATTCCAGCCAGATTTCTTCCACGAAACAGATCGAAGATCCTGTGATTATACGAAGATCGCATTACCAGATACGACAATACCGCCCCTTTTTTCCCATACGGGTATCTGTGTACGGAGAATGATTAAATAATAGGCTCATCATTCAATGATCATGCAGATCAACTTCTATAAGGTCAGGATACCATTCCTCAGACCTTTTACGACAAGTTTCGGTACAGAAGAGTACAGGGAAGCGCTCTTGTTCAGGCTGTCGCATGATGGTGTCGAGGCCTACTCTGAGGCTGTCACTTCTCCCATCCCGGATTACGGCTATGAGGATAATACAACGGTGCTGCACGTAATACGGGATCTCGCAGCGAAACATATCGCAGATCTTCCCGACCCCTCAACGTTCATGGAGAGGGTCAGGGGAATAAAGGGGCACAATATGGGCAAGGCCGCACTGGAGATGCTGCTCTGGGACTACCACAGCAAGGCAAGCGATCAGCCGCTATACAGATACCTGGGCAGGAGCAGGGGATACGCAAATGTCGGTATCTCCATAGGCATGGCTAAGATCGAGGAGATGCTGGAACAGATAGAGAAGGCGGTATCAATGGGATACAAGAGGATAAAGATCAAGATAGCCAGGGGGAGGGAGGGTTTGGTCAGAGATGTCAGGGACAATTTTCCAGACATACCTCTGAGCGTGGATGCAAATGGAGATTACACACCATCAGATATTCCGAGGTTAAAGGACCTTGACAGGTACGATCTTGAATACATAGAGCAGCCTTTCTCTGGAGACGACCTGATATACCACTCAAGGCTGAAGAAGGAGATATCGACCCCGCTGTGCCTCGATGAATCTATAACCTCTGCGGACAAGGCGAAGAAGGCCTTCGAGATAGGCGCTGCGGATGTCATAAATATAAAGCCTGGGCGCATAGGAGGCTTCGCAGAATCGCTGAAGGTTGCTGAGATAGCGAGGGAGAACGGCGGGCATGTTTGGGTCGGAGGCATGCTGGAGACTGGGATCGGGCGTGCATTCAATATCGCTTTTGCCTCGCTCGATCTGGTCGATTACCCGGGCGACACGTCTCCAAATGAGAAATACTTCAGCAGGGATATAGTCAGAAACCCATTCAGAATGAAGAACGGAACCATAGAACCATACCATGAGCCGGGCATAGGCGTCAGGATCGATGAGGAATCCATGTTCCGTTATATGGTTGAGGCCGGCGTCATCTCAGTCTGATGACGCCCTATAGATCCTGTCTATCGTTATCATGTCCCTGAGCGCTATGTCGGGAGGCATGGGGACTGGGTCATCCTTCTCTACAGCGATCAGGAAGCCTGATATTTCCTTCTCTATGACATCGTATGTTTCCACTGGTATGTGCTTCCCGTTTACAATGATATCCCCATAGGCTGTTCTGCGTTTACGCTGATCCCATGGTTCAGTTGGCTTTGTTCCAACGTCCTCGTATATGCTCCCCTTGTCTCCGATTATCTCAAATTCAGGTACCAGGGGAAATTCTGGATAGTTCCAGGAATAGAAGAAAACACCATGCATGCCGTTTTCAAAATTGAAAACCGCTTCAGCAGTATCCTCGCCCAGGTAGTCCCACGTCCTGTGTACAAACGACCTGAGGGATCTGTATCTTCCACCAAAGTTGAGAAGCGTGTCAATGTAATGTGTGCCCTCATCGATGAGAATGCCTCTCCCCATCATGCTCCTGTCGTTTCTCCACCCCTTCAGCTCCCTGAATGACTGATGTCTCACTATGACCGTGTGCGGATTGCCGATCTCTCCGTTGTTTATCCTCCTTATGGCTTCCCTCATGGAGGGATCGAAGTAGAACTGTTCTGCAACCATGAACTTCAGCTTTGATTCTTCCGCCTGTTGTATGAGGCTTATTCCGGAGTCTATGTCTGGCGTTATGGGTTTCTCAACCAGCAGGTTCTTTCTGGACTTCAGCGCCAGGGAACCCATCTCATAATGCAGGCCATCTGGAACAACAAGATCCACTATGCTGGCGCTGGACCGAAGGGCATCTTCGTAATTGTCATATATCTTCGACACGTTGTAAAGATCCGAACATCTCTTAGCCTCATCCTTATCCCTCTCGACTATTGAGACATCGTAGCCCAATTTTGAATACACCCTGAGATGCTCCTTACCGAATCCCTTGCAGCCCACCAGCACTATATCCATACAGGTATAAAATTGCCGTATTACACTTAAACTTTTTGATTATTCATATTTTATTTAAAAACTTTTAGAATTATATGAGATGCAAGACCGAGTCAATTATAAGGGCTCCAACACAATAATACCTATTTCATAGAGTCAAAAAATAAAAATTGTTTCAGATGCCATGTGTAAGGTTGTCGATCCTTCCCCCATCTATGACGATCACCTGGCCGTTCATGTATTCGGAATCCTTAGTGGCGAGGAACAGGGCAGCATTGCCAATATATTCAGGCTTTCCCACCATCTTCAGCGTTGTTCTCGATCTGAAATCATCCTCAAGCTTCTTTATCTCATCGCTGCTCTTTCCGCCTATGGTCAGATCCGTCTCTATCCATCCAGGCGCGATGGCGTTGACCCTTATTCCATACTCGGAGAGATCAAAGGCAAGCCTCTTCGTGAGCATTATGATGCCGGCCTTTGTGATTGCGTAAAATGTAGTGTTCTTCGCAGCTGTTCCTATACCGGCGTTTGAGGCTATGTTTATTATTGTCCCCTTCTTTTCCTTAAGATCCGGCAGAAATTCGAGCGTTGTGTATATGCTCCCCATCAGGTTGACATCCATCATCCTCCGCACCTTTTCATCGTCATACTGATCGAATGGCATGAGGTACCAGATGCCGGAGTTGTTCACCAGGATATCGATCTTGCCCATCTTGCTGTGTATCTCCTCTGCCATCCTGTGCAGCTGCTCTCTGCTGGAAACATCGGCACGGAAGATCTCTCCTCCAGTTACCTTCTTCACTTCAAGCGCTGCCCTCTCGTCGCTGTTATAATTTATTGCCACTCTAGCGCCCTCCTCTGCAAATTTCTCTGCTATTGCGCGTCCAAGACCCTTGCTTGCGCCCGTTATCAGGGCGTTCTTGCCCTCAAGTTTTCCGCTCATACTTCATCATACAACGATCTTTGAAAAATATTTTCCAAATAGAGATAATATAATAATTACTCATTTTTAACCGATCTTAAATTATAATATATATTGAACCAAGGATACTGCACTTCCGCGTAATTAAAGTATATTAATTTTGTCTCAGATTTTGCTTATAAAATATATCAAATAGAAAGCCCAAGTATATTGATATACGAATAAATATATATTTTACGGTTCCGGTAAACGTGTCTGAAAAAACTATTAAATATAATGCGGATTTCATAGTATGGAGAATTCAGTCAGATATTCCGATCTGATCGAAAGGCTGGACATGAGCAAGGTCACAAGATTCTACTGGCTCCTGACCATTCTAGCCACGATCGGAGGTTTCCTGTTTGGATACGATACTGCCAACATAGGATCTGCTCTTCCACTTCTGGAAAAGATATATCCTGGAATAAGCGGGTTTGTTGAAGGTTATCTGGTAGCCGGCGCCTCACTCGGTGCTGCCGTCGGAGCGCTTGTTGCTGCCGGCCTTACCGACAGATATGGAAGAAAGTACCTGCTGATAGCGGACGCGGCCATATACGCAGCTGGTGCACTGCTCTCTGCCTTCACGGTTGACCTCGTGATGCTGCTGCTGTCAAGAACGCTGATAGGAATTGCCGTCGGCGCTGATTCAGGAATAGCAACGGCTTACATAGCGGAATACGCTCCGAAGGCAAGAAGGGGTACGCTCGGTATCCTGCAGCAGTGGATGATAACAATAGGAATACTTGCCGCATATCTTATCGGAATGGCGACTCTCTTCTTCGCACCAGGGCTAGCATATGCATTGGGCTGGAGGATAATGCTGGGTGTTGCAGCCATACCCGCGCTAATAGGCCTTGCCTTCAGGTTCGTGATGCCGGAGTCTCCCAGATGGCTTCTCATTAACGGCAAATACAGTGAGGCATCCGTATCGCTCAAGAAGCTTGGCCTGAATATGAGCGAGGAGGAACTCAAATCTGTCAAGCTATCTCAGCCGCACAAGATAACGCCGGGAGTGAAGCGTGCACTCCTGATAGTTGGCCTGTTCTTCGTCTTTCAGCAGATAACTGGAATCAATGTGCCTTTCTATTATGGTCCAGTGGTGCTGGAGGATCTGCACATTGTGGGAAAATCAACATCGCTCGTGTACAGCATCTATTACTCCATTGCTGCTTCCGCGATCCTTGCCATCATCAACGTTGCTGCAACGTACATAGGATTCAAGTACATAGACACGGTCGGCAGGAGAAAACTCGCATTGATGGGATACGGAGGTATGACGTTCTTTGCAATACTGGGTGGTGTCCTACTATACCTAAAGTTTGACATAGGACTCTTCATAGCGTTCGCCGGGTTCATAATCTTCTTCGCCTTCGGTGTTGGTGGTACGGGCTGGATGATCCAGGGCGAGTATTTCCCGACAAGCATGAGGGGGCTTTACGCCTCGCTGGGAGCCTTCATAGACTGGATAGCCAATTTCGCAATAATAGAACTGTTCCCGGTGATGGACTCAGCGATAACAATGAAGAACGTGGAGTTCGTTTTCGGCGTTCTTTCATTGATAGCACTGATACTGTTTTACTACATAATGCCGGAGACGAAAGGACTCTCCGTTGAACAGATCGATTCCCTGTTCGAGAACAACAATCTTGGGCAGATGAAGAGCGCATCGATATCCATGAAGAAGGAATCTGTACCCGCAGATCCCAAATGAATTATTTTTAAAAATTTTTATTGAAAAGTTTTTAATAAGAGGATTCTGTTTTCCATTCGTCATGCGAAAGAATATCGTCATAATAGGTGCTGTGATATTTGTAATAGGAATAGCGATGTTTGCCGGTGGCGATTATCTTTTGGGCCATTACACCGTTACAGGAACCGCGCTGAGCCAGATCAGCACTGGGATATATGGCCATGAAATAAACATATCATCACCATCACTGCTCACCGTGGACAGCACATTTTCCTCGATATACCTCATATCTTCGGCCAACATGACAGGCCTTAACGCCACCAATGCAGCTTCAAGAGCTATAAGCCCACTTACGACAACCTCTGTCTCATCCGAACATGTCTGGGCGTACGATCTTACCACGGCTGGATCTTATTACATTATAGTTATTAACGGCACGGCACCAGCCATAACATACAGTTACATACCTCTGAGCTATTCCTATCTATCATTCATAACGGTCATTGGCATAGTACTCATAATTGTGGGGATAATAGTAGCCATAATAGGACTGATACTCAAACAGAAGAAGACACCGGAAGAACCGCAGATATGATCCCGGATTTCGACCGTGAAAAGATTTAATAAATTTGAAGCCCTAGAATGCTGGAAATGCTCTACTGGAACCCAGCCTTCTTCGCAGCTTCTTTTGGCATCTTCGCCATCATCGCCCTTTACTCCTCATTATCTGACATTAGGAAGAGAACGGTTAATTCCTTCACATTTCTGCCCATGTTCTTTGTGGCTGCCGTATATTATATATTACTCCATGAATATTATATGGCGATCCTCACGTCCGTCCTTGCCCTTTCCACCTTCATGCGCACGGATTCCTACATATACCTGTTGCTTCCCGCTATATCCTTCATAATCGCCGTACTCACAGGATCGCTGAGCATAGGCGTTCTTGTGGCGATACTCTTCGTATTGCTTGGCTTCAGGGAGACGCTCTTCGGCATAGGTGACGTCAAGGCGGAGGTCTCTTACCTCATGGCGTTCCAGTACTTGAACAGGCCATTATTCCTTGGGTCTGTGTTTGCTGTGAGCTTCCTGATATATATCTCTGCGTTCTCGCTTCTTGTTATAATTGCGTTTTATCTGAGTGCTTTGCATAGGGGTCTTAGATTTGATGGCATATACATTGCCTATGACGAGGCAGAATACTCAAAAAACAGCCAGAAGTATAGGATTATCGGTTCTGGAGACCGCGCCAGGATGTCGTACAGGATGCCTTTTCTGGTTCCGATAAACCTTGCAGCACTTTTCTCAGTACTCATAGGTCTGCCAGCGTTCCTTTTCTGATCCATCGTCAACTATGGTCATGGGAAGAGGTAAAATACAGGAGCACAATGTAAGCCGGAACAGGTGCATAATTTACCATGGATCCTGAAGTTCCAGAGTTTGTTTTGAACGACGTGAATGAGGCCGACAGGCGTCTCAGGGAAATGGGTGCAAGGAAGATACTCCTGCAGCTTCCTGATGGTCTCAAGCCCTATACATTCGATTATTTCAACTATCTTTCGCGGAGGTACGATGTCATCGTATCATCATCGCCCGTATATGGCGCCTGCGACATAGGCCCATCATACCTCTACGAGAAGGTTGACGCTATAGTGCAGGTCGGGCACTCAATAATGCGGAATGTCAATTATCCAAAGCCGGTGATATTCATCGAGCATTACAAAACCATCGACATAAAGGATATAGACACAAGTCCAATAGGCAAATACCATAGGATAGGGTTACTTTATTCCATACAGTACAGGTATACCTCTGATCGCGTCAGGCAGATACTCGAGTCCAGATCCTTCGAGGTCGTGATGGGGCGATCCGATAGGCGAATGACCTATGACGGCCAGGTACTCGGATGCAACTTCAGCTCAGTTCATTCCATAGAGAATCAGGTTGACGCATTCGTCATAGTTTCAACAGGCGTATTCCATGCAATCGGATCGCAGATATCCACCGAAAAACCGGTGTTCCTGTTAGATCTTAACGAAATGTCCCTTCGTTCCATGGAGCGGGAAGCCGATGCCTTCGTAAGGAAACGCTATGCCCAGATATTCAGATCCATGGATTCAAGGAAGATATGCTTCATGGTCGATACGAGGATAGGCCAGAGGAGAGAAAGACTTGCCAGAACGCTGATGGAAAGTGCCAGATCCCTTGGAAAGGACGCTGTACTGTCATACACCGATAACATAAGCGATCAGGATATACAGAACATGGGGTGCGATCTCGTCGTATACACTGGATGCCCCAGGGTTCCCATAGATGACCAGGAACGGTTCTCCGTTCCGGTGCTGACGCCCGCAGAGTTTTCGATGGCTTTTTTGAAGTCCACAAATGGATACGTTTTGGATGAGATCGTATCAGTCGATGACGCTACCGATCAGTGAGGCATTTTCAAAGCCGATTATGCGCACGGAATGCCATGAATATTTTTCGACGCTGTCTTCCACGATCACTGGTCTGTATGCGGAATCCCGCCCGACCATGGTACCCGGTTTTCCGATCTCTGTTATGAGTACACGTTCCACCTTTCCCACGAGTGCCGAAAATCTTTCTGATACTATGTGCCCGTGTATCTCGGCTATTCTTCTGTCCTGTTCCTTCAGCAGGTTGGTCGGCCTGGGCCTGTGCTCGAAGTCCGGAGTCAGCTCTCTCGGCGAGAACCTCGTGACGTTCACTATCTCCGGTTTTATCTCCTCTATTAGATCGCAGGTCAGATCGAAGCTGCGATCCGTCTCAGCATGGTACCCTATTATGACGTCGGTTGAAAGAGTCATATCCGGAAAGCGTTTCCTGAACGATCGTACGATCTTCAGGAACTCATCCACGGTGTATTCCCTGTTCATGGCTCTAAGGACATCATCATCCCCGCTCTGAACGGGGATATGCAGGAACTTGAATACCTTTGGGTCATCATAGGCTTCCAGGAGACCGTCCAGTATCTCCATGGTGTTCCTTGGCTCCATCATACCAACGCGCAGCATGAAGTCGCCATCAATTGAGGTGATATCCTTTATGAGCGATGGAAGCCTGTAGCCAGTGTCCTTGCCATATGCGGCCGTGTCAAGGGAACTTATCCTTATCTCCTTCTTTCCGGATGATACGATCATCTTCACCTGATTTGCTATCTTTTCCGGCTTTCTTGACACGAGTTTTCCCCTTGCTATGTGAGATATACAGAAATTGCATCTTCCGGTGCATCCCTGGTTTATTGGTATCCCGGACATGATCTCTGCATCCACGATCGATGTATCATCAAGGTATTCCTGAAACTGCTGGAACTGTTTTCTGTCAACAGCCTCTATATTTCCGCCAGAGATCTCCCTGCCCTTTATGGCTGAGAGGCATCCTATGACTCTCACACGTCCATACCTGCTCAGCTCCTCGATCCTCCTCATCATGTGGTCCTCTGTCTTTTTAATGACAGCACATGTGCCAATTATGGACAGATCCGCATCCTCTGGCCTGCTTACAAGGACGGATCCATCGGACAGGAGCCTGTTCACGTAGAGTCCTGTTTCTCCCTGGTTGAGCGTGCATCCATAGCCCTCGTAGTAGATCTTCATTTGTTGTGGATTTTCTTCTGGTATATTAGCATAGATTATCGTTTACGCTGACAAGCTGGTCTTCAATGCCTTTTGGCTTGCAAAGATATTGTGCGGCAGCGTCCATGACACATTTTATGTGCATCCACCGCAAAAATCAAGGATGCTGGCTGGCCAAAGATGATCCATAATTCCTTGGCATCCAGAAGGGGTATACGTCAAAGGTCGAAATAACAGGTGAAAAGCTTAATAATTGCTCTGATCGTATACATGTTGTGCAAAAATAATCATTTTATAAAAAAATATTTAGCTATCCGTTATAAAATAACCGAATCTTAAACTCAGAATTTATATATTTAAAATAAATAACTGAATATGGAAAAGAAAGACATATCAGATCAGTACCTGGAGGGCTACAGCTGCGATGTCGCCATCCGCTGGTCGAGGATCGATCCGTCACTCCTGCCTGTTGACGAGCTTGACAAGCAGATAATATGCTTTCTGAGGTATAATGCGAGGATCTCGAACGCGGAGATAGCTAAAGCTCTCAATACCAGCGAGGCAACGGTCAGAAGGAGGATAAATGAGCTTGTTAGAAAGAAGATAATAATAGGCTTTTCTGCACTTGTTGATCTTCAGGCTGTGGAGAACAGCATCAAGGCTTACATAATCATCGACGTGGACCCGAACAAGATGGATGATGTTGCGAACTCCATAACGGACAACATAAACGTATTGAGCCTTTACAGAAGAAGGGGCAAGAACCAGCTCATAGCTGAGACGCTCTTCCTGAACCTTGAAGCCATAGAGAACTTTGAGAACCAGATATCCAAGATGAGTGGCGTCAAAAACTTCGAGACAATGATAATATCCAAAGCCTACAGAAAGAATCCATGGATAGGTATCTGATAACGATCACCAGCCATCAGGTCATGCATGAAATCCAGGCGTCTCCTGCAATAGCATTTTGCAGAAAATAAGCTTGCTGTTCGGATCCTCTATGATCCTAAAAATATAAGGGCGGGTCAAGGATCAGTCCTTGGGAACCCCGCTATCCATTATCTTCATGTACTGTTCTTCTGTTATCTTGCCCGTGGCAAGCACCAGGCTCTTTATTGATTTGCCTGTTTCCACGGCCTCCCTGACGATCTTCGCCACGTTGTCGTAGCCAAGGTACGGGTTCAGGAGCGCAGCTGATCCAAAGCTGTTTGCCAGGTGTTCCCTGCATACAGGGACATTGGCCTTAACACCATCTATCAGCTTCTCCTTGAACATCTTCAGGCCGTTCGTCATTATGTCCAGCGATCTCGTCAATTCGTAATCGATGTTCGGCATCATCACGTTGAGCTCAAGCTGTCCTGCCTGCACGCTCATGTTGACTGCCTGCTGTGCGCCTATCACAGAGTGGCATATCATGTTCATCGCCTCGGCTATTGATGGGTTTATCTTCCCGGGCATTATTGAGGATCCCTGCTGGACAGCGGGTATTATTATCTCATGTATGCCAGTTCCAGGACCTGAATAAAGGAGCCTTATGTCGTTGGCCATCTTCTCCACATCAAGCGCAAGGTTAGTCACCGCGTTCATGACCCTGGAGAAGTCTGTCATGAACTGCATTATCCCGAGCAGATTGGGGCTCTTCCTGAAATTTTCCTTCGTTATCTCGTTTATGTGCTTTACAACGTTTTCCTGGTAGTTCTTCGCGGTGTTTATGCCCGTACCTACAGCTGTACCTCCTATGTTGAGTTCCATTATGTAATCGGATGCGTCGATCAATTCATCGCGGTCCTTCTTCATGGCGTATGCATAGGCTCCGAATTCTAGGCCGAGCGTAACAGGAGCGGCATCCTGCAGATGAGTTCTGCCAGGTTTGGCGATACCCCTGAACTCCCTGCTCTTTGCTTCCAGGCTCTCGATCAGCTCATTGAGTGCATCCTTCAGCTTCTTGATCTTCTTGGAAACCGTGAGGCGCATCATGGTAGGATAGACATCGTTTGTCGACTGGCTCATGTTCACATGGTCGTTTGGGTGTATTACAGAGTAATCGCCCTTGTTCTTTCCCATCAGCGTGAGTGCTACATTTGCTATCACTTCGTTGGCGTTCATATTGTATGAGGTGCCTGCACCGGCTTGGTAGACATCTATGACAAACTGGTCATGGTATTTTCCGCTGATTATTTCATCACAGGCTCTCGAAATGTAATCGGCCTTCTCCTTGTCCAGTGCGCCGCCGTCAGCATTAGCAAGCGCTGCCGCCTTCTTTACCTGCGCTATTGAAACGATGTGATCAGAATCTGCGGTCAGGCCAGTGATCCTGAAGTTCTCCCTTGCCCTTGCGGTGTTTATGCCGTAAAAAACGTTATCGGGCAGCTGTACCTCTCCAATGACGTCTCTTTCCGTCCTCATGCGTGACTATCGTTTGTACGTATAAATTTTTGATTGTGCCAGAATGAGGATATCAAAAAGTAATCGCATGAAGAACGCGGCATGATAAATATCTGCAGTGAATACAATTTACATGCATTTCATGCTATATATCAATTAGTTGTGAAAAGAGAAAAAACATATTAATATCATCCGGTGATAACAAGAGATGACAATCATGAGGCAAAATGAGGTCATTATCAGAGTAGCCGGTGCAGCCGGTGACGGTGTGCAGTCTGCCGGCGAAATCCTGATAAGAACTTTTGCAAGAAGTGGGCTTTATGCTACCTCTTACAACTATTATCAGGACATAATAAGGGGTGGCGAGTCCTGGTACCAGGTGCGTGCTTCGGACGTGAAGGTGAAGAATCAGGGCGATGGCCTTGACATTCTCATAGCGCTCAATCAGGACGGTGTCGAAAGGCACACGAATCCTGACATAAATGAGGGCGGAGCTTCACCTCTTGGAAAGGATGGGATCGTAATATTTGACAATTCGATAAAGAACTACACGAAGAGGGACACAAATTACTGCTCGATGCCTCTCGCGGACATAGCGGCAAAGTACAGCAAGAACACGCTTTTGAAGAATACGGTTGGTCTCGGCGCAGCGATAGCCGCAACTGGCATTGATTTCAATATATTCGCAGATGTCATAAGGGACCAGTTCGGCAAAAAGGGTGAGATAGCTGAACTGAACGTGAAGGCCGCAAAGGAAGGCTACGATTATTATCTCGCAAACTTCAAGCCTCTTGGCAAGAAGTTCAAGTTCGGAAAGAAGAAGTACACGATATCCGGTGGAATGGCAGTAGCTCTTGGAGCAGTTGCAGGCGGCCTAAAGATGTATGTAGCGTATCCGATGACGCCGGCATCATCGGCGCTCCACTTTCTGGCACAGCACGCAAAGAAGTATGGTGTATTCGTGAAAATACCGGAGGATGAGATATCTGCAATAAACACCACCATAGGCGCGAACTACGCAGGCATCCGTGCTATGACAGGTTCATCCGGCGGTGGTTTCGCACTCATGACCGAGGCTGTTGGTCTATCAGGGATGACCGAGGTACCTCTTGTCATATATGAGGCACAGAGGACAGGCCCGTCCACGGGTCTTCCAACCAAGACTGAGCAGGGTGATCTGAACCAGGTTCTCGGAGCATCGCAGGGCGATTTCCCGAGGATAGTGTTCGCTCCAGGCGATATAGAGGAATCGTTCTACTTGACAAGAGAGGCCATGAACATAGCGGAAAAATATCAGACGCCTGTTTTCATTATGTCCGATCTCTACCTGGCCGAGCATTACGATACCATAGACAGTTTCGACCTTAACTTCACCATAGACCATGGACTGAGGGCTAAGGACAACGAACCTGATTACAAGAGGTACCTGATAACTGAAACTGGAATATCACCCAGGGCGATCCCGGGACAGCCTGGAAATATGCACAACGAGGATTCAGATGAGCACAACGAGTACGGGGACGTTGTCAGCGATGCTGTTACGAATCCACAGGACAGGATAAGGATGATGCAGAAGAGGATGCGCAAGCTCGACACATACATAGAGGAGATGAAGCCAACTCCGACATACCGGATTCAGGATGCTGATTACGTCATAATACAGTGGGGAAGCACGAAGGGTGCCGTTGAGGAGGCAATAGACATACTCAGGTCGAAAGGCATAAAGATAGGCGCAATAGAGGTCAAGAATGTGTTCCCGCTGAACCCAGACATAGGTACACTGCTGAAGAACAGGAAGAAGATATTTGCGGTTGAGAACAACTATTCTGGGCAGTTATCGAAGTACATCGCAGCGCAGTTCCTTGTGAAGCCTGAGCTCATAACAAAGTACGATGGAGAGGCATTCTATCCGAATGCCCTTGCAGAGGAAATAGAGGTAAGGATAGGGAAGAAGAATGAGGTAATTAGGGAGTGATAACAATGAATATGAACGATTACAAGAACAAGAGGGTACCACCAGACTGGTGCCCTGGCTGTGGCAATTTCGCCCAGCTTTCCGCCATCACGATGGCCCTTGCTGAGCTCAAGATCGATCCAAAGGACGTGGTTGTGGCTTCAGGTATCGGATGCTCATCCAACATGCCTGAGTTTCTGAATACGTACGGTTTCCATGGCCTGCATGGGAGGCTCGTACCTTTCGCTGCTGGCGTGAAATGGGCCAACTCGAAGCTCACGGTCATAGCATACGGTGGAGACGGTGACGGTTTCTTCGAGGGTACTCAGCACTTCTACCACACGGCGAAGAGGAACGTTGATATAACGTACATGGTATCCGATAACCAGGTCTTCGGTCTGACGACCGGGCAGGCCTCTCCTACCGCGCCGTTAGGCTTGAGAACTAAGACAACCCCGGACGGAAACATAGAGACGCCGTTCAACCCCATAGCATTTGCCCTGAACGCTGGAGCAACATTCGTGGCCAGGGGATTCTCCGGAGATGTAAAGCACCTGAAGGATCTTACTGTACGCGCAATAAAGCACAAGGGATTCTCTTTCATAGACGTCATAAGCCCATGCGTGACATGGAACAAGGAAAACAGCTACGAGTACTTCAGGCCGAGGGTGTACCATCTCGAGAATAACGATGTCACGAACTTCGATCAGGCTTACAAGCTGGCCTTCGAATGGGGCGACCACATACCGATAGGCGTTTTTTACGAGGTTGATAGGCCTACTTACGAGGACCTTGATGAGGTGCTGAAGGAAGGCCCGCTAATAGAACAGAAGCTTCATACACTTACCGAGGAAGATCTGGAAGAATTCGCATAATCAATCATTTATTTTTTAAATTTTGTCAGGTATACTGCAATCAATATCATACTGGTGATGAATATAATGATGCCAGGAGTCTCTATATAGATATTTGAATCAGCAGTTTTTTCTATCTTTGTTGAATATATCAACGAAGTATGAGACCATTTTTCCGCCGTTATCTGTACATTATAAGGTATGTTGGCATACTGGGCGGCAAGATATACGGTGTGGGTTGATTTTGGGCCTATCGTAAGGTTATCGATCAGTCTTTCGCTGGTTACAGTTACCCCTGTGAGGTTCTTGTATTCTGAAACTATATAGATATTTACATGAACTGTAGAATTACTGGTCATTATCGTAAGGTTAGAAGGTATTCCGAAGAAATTATATAATGTTATATTTGCGCTTCCGTTGACCGAATACTCCTCAACTGAATAGTTGTAATATGTAGGGTGTTGCGTATAAGAATACCCTATTAGAGCGGATCCAAGTATAGCCAGAGATAGGAAGAGTACAAGGAAAGCCACGCCGGGAGTTCTCATACTGGGAAATTTTCTTCTTTTCCTCGTTTCTATTCTTATCCTGGAGATCTGATCCACCCCCATCTAATGAATTATAATGTTATTCATCAACATTTATAATCCAGTTCCAAACCTTCCGGAATATATGCATTTGTTGATTCTATACATTGAAGTATTAGTTTAAGTGGTTCTCATAATCATACTAGCAGTTTCCAATATATAAATGATTTCACTCGGTGCTTTAAATTTTCATGGCTTGTTCCGGGATTCACTGAACATCATACGGAAAGACTGAGATAGACCGCTATGTTCAAGGGCTTTTAGTCGATCCTCGTACGCTATCCATTTAAGATATGCCTTCTTGCCTATGGGCAAAATA
>NZ_VYIJ01000015.1 GCF_008709555.1 Thermoplasma sp. | reverse complement strand
GTCTTGCCCAGCCCTTATTCCTGATGCTTTTTAGGCATCAGAAAAGCCTTGACAAAAAGTCAAGGCACTCAGGCTCCCCGTGTCGCGCTTTCGCGCATTGCACAGTTTTCGCGCCTGCTGCGCCCCGTAGGGCCTGGACTGTTGTCTCAGAGTCCATCTCCGGGCTCCCCCTTTCAGGGCCCGTACCCGTCTTAGGCTAGGTGGTCCTTTACACCACCTACTACCTGATAGGCCGCAGACTTATCCTCAGGCGCAGATGCTTTCATCATTACAACCATTCCAGTTTGTAATGACTATGGAGGATTAGCCTCAGTTTCCCGAGGTTATACTCCACCTGAGGGTAAATTATCCACGTGTTACTGAGCTGTTCGCCGGTGCCTTACGGCCCCATGACTTGCATGGCTTAGTCGGAACCTGATAGCAGTGACCGCCGGCAGGATCGACCGGAGTTAAAACACTCAATTGGAATTAGCGGCTGGCATCTACCTGTCAGAAGTGAGCATACTTACTCACTACTCCATATTTACCAACCCTGGAAGAAGAGACACATAAACACGCTCAAGCGTGATTCATCTCTTTCGTAGGTAGGTTGGCATCCATACCTGTTATGTGCAAAGTAAAGAATAGCAAATCAGTATATAACACTTTCGAAGCAGAACTCCAATTTTCTAGGGAAATCTAAAATAATTATACTAATAATAATCTGCCGGTAAAAATTAGAAACAACCTGAAAAATAGGGAAAAATATGGATATTACTTCACAACTGTCTCCTTCTCTATGTCCACGAACCTGTCCTTCAGCTTGTCCATGACAACGGGCAGCGTCGTGTACTCCATCTCCTGGTCAGGCAACCTGTGAGGTTCGAATGGCCCCATCCTCCTGAGGTGATCCGTCATCTCTCCAGCCACGCGCCTTGCGTAGTCGAAGGCTGGATCATCGAACATGTCAACCGGCCCCTCCAGCTTTCCTGATTTGAGCACATAACCGAGTGCGACAACCCTTGGCGGCCCATCGAACCTGGTCATCTTTGCATCCTTCATTCCGACCGGCATCAGCGGGCCGTTGAACGAACCCCTCATCCAGCCGCTGACAAGGTACGGGAACGCAAAGGCCTCCAGAGATTCTCCAGCAGCCGGAAGACCGGACTGTATCCTGACAACCGCGGCCGGGTCGTCCTTGCCCACGTATTTTCCGGCTATGAGCGATAGCTTGTCCGTGGAGATCACAGCAACGTTCTCCTCTGGGAGCTTCTTGTTCTCCTTCTTGGTGTAGACACGCTTTATCACGTACCTCTCCTTTGATCCTATCAGGGCAAGGAGATCGTAGATGTCCTCCGGGCCATCAAGGAATATGGCCTTGTGATCGATCACGTCCCAGACCTCAAAACGGAAACCGCTGTGCATGGCCTCGTCTATCACAAGGCCAGGCGTGTTGAACGGATCAGCGAACATCTTGTATATGGGCAGGTTGAAAGCCCCTGGTTCTGTCTTATCCATCATGTAAACGATGAACGGCTCCGAAGGCCTCTCGTTTATCTCCATCTCCGCGACGCCCGGCCCCATGCCCTTTAGGTTTCCGGAAAATGAATCCTTCAGCAGGTCCTGGCCCGCTCCGTATAGGCCCAGCTTCTTCGCCACCTCTGTGCCGGCCCTGAAAGCGTTCCACGCCAGTTCATGTATCTCTGGGCTGTCGATACCCTTCGTGTGGATCATCGTTATCTGGGCGTCATCGCCCACGTGCGCCATCCTGAAATCGGATATGAGGTTCTTTCCATGATCCTCTATATACTCCTGTATTCTGGCCATTACCTTTTCGTCCACTATAGAGTGGCCTGGCAGGCTACCGATGTCTGCCTTTATATGGGATATAGTCACCTTCATTAGTTTACTTATTAGAAGATGAATAAAAAAGTTTCCTGAACATGATGGAGGCGTCGGGGGGGAGATTTGAACTCCCGAGCTACGAGAGCAGTAGATCTCGAGTCTACCGCCTTACCGGGCTAGGCTACCCCGACCCTGCAGAAGGGCATCTGCCGGCGTCACCACCATATTATCGTCAGATATAAACGTTTTACAGGGATCATGCATATCGGGTTTTCCCATGCGTTTTACACCATTAGAGCTACAAAATGATTATATTATGAGATTAAATTCTGCCTGCCTTAACGTTCTTGCGTACCTCTGCAGACAGCCTCCCAAGTGGGTAATCTCCAATATCAACGAATTTTATTATGCCTGCCAGGATCGGATGCACTGATTTTATCTCGTTGTACATCCTGACGGCTATGTCTCTGAGGTCGAAGTGTGCCTGTGGGGTGCTGCGGAGTTCGATAAAATAGGCCGCTTCGGCGAGGTTTGTTGAGAAGATGACAGGATACCTGTAGGCAAATGGAACAGCATACTGAGCAAGCCAAAGCCCGTACCTGTCCCTGATGAGGTGATACACACGCTCTGCCTCCTTCATGGCCTCTGAATATTCATCTGAGAGTTCCGGTATCTTTGCTATGATGGGCGGAACATCGTATCCGTGGTTGACTGTCAGCGGCTTTCGGACTATGCTCAGGAATCTGTGCCTCTGCAGATCGCGGAATGCGCCGTAATTCGTTGTGACCTCGAAGACGTAGTTCACGGCCTCAAACGGCCTGCCAACCTTCATGCGCCTGTTCTTCCTCAGATCCCTAACCTTCTCCAGGATTTCTGCCATCTCCGCAGGATCCATCGCCTTTATCCTCGATATTATCCCTGATGCGTCCTCGGCGAAGGGGTACATCATGAAAGCCAGCACCTTCTGTATCTCTTCCTTCTCGTTGCTGTACCTTATCAACTTCACCTTTTCGAACTTGCCTCCGTCCGTGTATGGGAACATGGCCGAGAGTTTTCTCCTGTAATCCATCAGGGCCTGCCCATGAGGCGATACCGCATCTTCAATTATCTGCGGGAATTCTCCGCTCAGTTCTCTGTATAGTTCTCCGGCGATCCTGTCCGACTCGGGCACACCATACTCCATGAGCTTCTGTATGAGGTGTATGAACGATCTGGCGTTTCCGCTTATTCCAATATTTGTCAGCGTGGACGCCGGAAGAATGAACCTGGCATCGTCCAGCGCCCTTGATCGCACCGATGACCTGTAGGAACGCTGTGCAAGCTTCCTTCCGTTCTCGTCCAGTTCGCCGTAGGGCCTCGGCGTTCCGTCCACGTTGAACTCGAAGGATTCGATGGGCCATGTCCTTGATATCTGATCCTCTATCCTTGGCAGCGCGGCCGAGTATAGGTCGAAGAGCCTGTTGCACATTTCTGTGTATTCCACTGCGACGTCACCTGATATGCCTATCTTTTCAGGCTGCATGAAAAGGTAACGGCCATCAACCTTCCTGTCATATGCGACGTATCTCGTTGATTTTTCCAGGTAAGAGAGGCCTATGCGGATCTCTTCTATGACCTTTGATACGACGTTTGAAACGTTCTGT
Source organism: Thermoplasma sp. (assembly GCF_008709555.1). Classification (GTDB taxonomy): domain Archaea; phylum Thermoplasmatota; class Thermoplasmata; order Thermoplasmatales; family Thermoplasmataceae; genus Thermoplasma. Next base: position 26,867 of record NZ_VYIJ01000015.1, on the reverse strand, counting down.
ATCCCGACCTGGGCCGTGACGAGTTCTGCTATGGATTCATCGCCATATTCAAGGAATATCCGCCTGTAGAAATCCTCCGATCTCCCCTGGTTCCCCTCGAATTCCCTGTGAAAGACGGATCGTATGTCAGGATCTGATGCCCTGCTGTACCTTGACATGAGTGCGCCGCGGTCGATCATGCGCTCGGCCTTGATGATGAAGACGTCTCTGTCCTCGTTTGAAAACGACATAGACCTTAATACCTGTGGTATTTAAATTTATATCATGATCAAGCCCGCGGCCTTCTGATTCATGAGATCCTGCATCGGATGGCTAAACCCGGCATTCGCCATGAACTGGATCTTGAGCCATCAACAGACGGTGCGGATCCACGACGGCTGCTGCGCAAGATAGAAACCGCACGAACTGGCATCCCTGTGGATGAGGGGGAACGGCCTGATCATTGATCTCACCACGCTGCCCCATCAATTATCGTCAACATCACAGCGCCGGATCCATTCAGGATGCTGATCTTTTAAAAATGATAGATATATATATTAATATGATATATCGAACAAGTGGTATTATGCCTGACGATCTAACTGATAACGCAAAGAAAATTTACGATGCTATGAAGAAGCTCGGTGCGACATCTGAGGAGAAGCTGAAGACTGCAGATGACATCATGAAGGCTGCTGCTCTCGGCAAGTCCATCGTGAATGCGGCCCTGCAGGAGCTACAGAAGAAGGGATACGTCAAGAGAGTTGCAAGACAGAAGAGTGCAGGTTACTTCGTGGTAAAGTAACGCTTCTTCATCTTTTTAAATCAATTTTTTGTGTATGTTTTTTATACTGCTTACAAGCCATAAATATGCTTAAATAAGTGTTTCTGTTAATAAAAACATGCGCTGGGGCCACGTATGACAACCCTCATCATAAATGTCGACAGAGACAACGATTTCGGAGACAAGGCTGGCGTTAAAGGGCCTGTCGTGGGTTACACTGAGTGCTATAACGCGGCTGTAAAGCTCATAAGCGTGGACCCTGAGGATTCCGATTCCAATGCACTCTTCGGAGCCCTGAAGGTATACGAGGATCTCAGGAAGAAGGGAGAGGACGTTGAGATCGCGCTTCTCACTGGTGACAACGATGTAGGCGAAAAGTCGGATGAGATCCTGTCAAGGCAGATTGCGGATGTGGTTGGATCCGGGCTCTACACGGACGCGATACTCGTTTCTGATGGTGCGGAGGATGACTACATCGTACCGGTGATCCTGTCATACATCAAGATAAGGTACGTGAAGCACATCATAGTGAGGCATAATGAGAACATAGAGAGCCTCTACTACTACATCGTCCGCGCATTGAAGGACAAGAAGATACTGAGCAAGATACTGATACCCCTTGGCCTGGTGTTTCTGACCTACGGCCTTGTATCGCTCATATTCATCATATACTCGGCGTACGTTACCGGCGTCAGGATCATCGATCCTACGGTGGGTGCCATAACTTTCGTGACGCTGGTACTTGGCGCTTATCTTCTGGAGAGGGGCTTCGACCTGTTCAACCTCATGTCCAGGCTGATTCGCGAGGTACACGAATACGCACAGGACACCAGGATACTGTTCTTCACCTATATCATCGCTGGACTGCTGGTGCTCGTCGGCATCGCATCTAGCTACACCATAGCCGTGCGGACATCAAAGAACGGCCTCGATGCCTTCCTGATCTTCCTTGCCCTCTTCACATGGTGGGTCTATGGTTCGATATTCACCACCGAGGTCGGAAGGGTAGCCGAACTTGCCGTCGGCAGAAAGGCCGGGATACTCAAGATATGGTATGGCCTGATATTCTCACTTTCCATAGCGTTCGTCGTATATGGCATGTTCAACTACATCAGATACATCCTGGGTTTCATAACGCTGAAGTCCGGGCTCATAAGCATATTCTTCCTGATACTCGGGCTGATAATAGCCATAGTATCGTCCATGGTGCACAGGTACTTCAATGAGAACCCTGAGATACTGAGAGAGGGCACATGATGGATCTGGCCAGGTGGATGTCCATCTATGGATCGATAACGGACGATTTTGGCTTCTATCCATGCATGGATCATCGTTCTTCCATGATACTCTCCAACTTCGTTGGCGATCCGGATCTTCCCGTGAAGAGGGGAAGAACAGCTTACGTGATCGGCAATGGGCCGGCGATCCGCGAGGCCGTACCGAGCATTTCCGGGGGATACAGCATCGTCGCGGACTCGGCGATACTGGCCTACTGGTCTATCCGTGGCTGCCCAGACATGATCGTTACGGATCTGGATGGCGATCTGGAATCCATATTCGAATGCGCGCATCAGGGGAGCACCATTGTGATACACGGCCATGGCGATAATATACACAGGATAATTGAAAACAGGGAAAGGATCAGCAGGGCCATGGTGGGCACAACTCAGAATCTCCCCTTCAGGAACGTTGCGAACTTCTTCGGATTCACTGATGGAGACCGCGCGGCATACATAGCCCACAGGATGGGCTTTGAGAGGATCGTCCTGGTCTCGTTTGACTTCCATCACGTGAACAGGACGAAGCAGGGAAGCGCGGCCATGAAGGCAAAGAAGCTGAAGTGGGCGGAGGCTCTGCTGGCCATGCTGGCTGCAGATCGGGGGTCGCCCATGGGCGTCGGTGATTTCATAGAGATATGATCAGGCTGTTCGTCCATTTTCTCCAGAATCCGGACTTTGCACTATTCTTCCATCTATGTATTCAGGGACTATGCCCGTGTAATCCACCTTGAGGCAGAACTCGAGATCTCTTTCGCTGACGCCGGCTATTATGTTCCTGTTTATCTCCGCTGTCTTCCTCGTGTATTCTTCCAGGTCAACCTTCTGCCCCTCGGCCATCAGTTTCAGCAGGTTGGCGAAGAGAATATCCTCCTGCGCCTTTCCTATCGGCCTGTTGGAAGGCAGTATGAGCACGTCCTGCTGTTTCCTGATCACGGATACGGTAGCGCTGAGGTTCACGTAGGATGAGAATAGGACCCTTCCCTGTTTTATGCGCGAGAGCACGTAGGTTCCGTTGGTTGATGTGAACGCAACGACCTTTCCAGAGAGATCGGCAGCAGATACCTCAGCCGGGGAATTGTCGTAATCAAAGTATGGAGGCTTTATGCCGTACTTCTCCCCGACGAGGACGATCTCCGGGTTCTTTCTCTTGAATTCTATGGCCTTTCTCACATCGCGGAACGGCAGTATGTATCTCGCACCACCAGCAAGTATCATCGGTATGGTCGTCGTTGACCTGAATATGTCCACAACAACGTTGATCTCCGCCCATGAATCGCTCTTTCTTCCGTCGCCGACCCTGATCATTCCCTTTATCCCCGCATCATGCATACTCTACATAAAATATTTCGTGCAATGGGATGCATCAGGAGGCCAATCTGTTTTTTTTTTGGTGCGTGGGAAAAATATCCACAGTCCCATCGTCACATAATGAACGGAGCCTGATTGGCCCTTTGCCGCAGGTTCCTTGCTTCTGCATCAGTAGAAGGATCGATCATGCGCCGGGATCATTCCTCAGACGCATTCTTCTGTTCCGAGAGGCTTTCGGAGAGGACCGAGGAAACATTGATCAGGCTGAACCCCATGATCCTGAACTTGACCATGTCCTTGGGATCCACGACCAGCACCCTAACCTTCTCCCTGATCTCATCTGTTATGACGCTCTTCATGGCAGCAGCTATGATGAGGTTGTACGCATCATCGTTCGATCCTATTATTATCTCCTTCGCTGCAGAGAAATCGAAGGACGAAAGCAATTCGATGTCATCAGCGTTGTGATCGAAAACTATGTAGCCATCGTCTCTCAGAGATTTCGCCTTTGATTCGTCCCTCTCTATAACGACGACGACCGTGCCTGACCGCTTCATCCTTGTAAGGTACTCCTGAAGCAGATCCGAATAGCCGCATACGAGAACGTAATCGGCAAGCGTTCTGAGCTCTCTCTTCTCCATCCTGTTCACCAGACCGCCCAGGCGGCGTTCCACCGAGGGCAGTATTAGAGCGGTGATCGAGCTAAAAAATATTGCTACGCCGAGGAACGCCAGCGATATGGTGAAAATTTTGGCATCCATTGTGACCGGCACTATATCTCCGAAGCCTAGCGTCGTTATGACCTCGCCGGTGTAATAGAAGGCGTCGCCTAGGCTGTCTATGGGAGGCCTGAACTGGTTGCCAAATAACAGCGAACCCCCTATTCCATATAGTATGGTGAATGCTATGGTTACAAGTGCTATGGCCACCTCTGGCCTTCCCAGGATGCGGGCAGGATAAACGTATTCCCTGCGCCTCCTGAACAGCACGTATATGACAAAGAAGGAGAAGGCCATCCCCAGTATCGTGATGTGGTATTGCCTTCCCACTCCGAACGCCAGTATGAGGATCGTGATGAACGACCCGATGACCATTATGCGCCAGGCTGACTTCGTCTTCTCCCTGGTCAGAAAGCTGTAGATCGATAGTACGAAGCCGTCAAATACAGCAACGAATGCCATTGCCTTTATCGAAATTCCAATGTATAATCCGAAGACATGGATCAGCAGGATATGGGTTGAAGAGAGCAGGGCCAGGCCAAGGAGAATCGTGATGATACCCTGAATGAGAACGAGCCACCTCAATTCAAGAAGAACAGCCCTGCTGACCACGTTAAAAAAATGCATGGGTTGGATAAAGCTTTTTGCGATTCGGCCTCAGGCATAACAATATGGTACCATCGATCGGCCTCCGAACCTGAGCTATATTTTTATCTCACCTTTCGGATCATGTAACGTTATTAAACTGGCTGTAATAATGTGAAGTTAACTATAGTGGGATGGTACTGAGATGTTCACAAGAAGAGGCGATCAGGGGGAAACTGACCTTGCAAACAGGGCCAGAGTAGGGAAGGATTCACCCGTGGTTGAGGTCCAGGGAACGATAGATGAGCTCAACTCCTTCATAGGATATGCGCTGGTTCTGAGCAGGTGGGATGACATAAGGAATGACCTCTTGAGGATCCAGAACGATCTGTTCGTGCTGGGGGAGGATGTATCAACTGGAGGCAAGGGAAGGATAGTAACGAAGGAGATGATCGATTACCTCGAGATGCGTGTAAAGGATATGAAGGCGGAGATTGGAAAAATCGAACTGTTCGTGATACCGGGTGGATCGGTGGAATCGGCATCCCTGCACATGGCGCGTGCCGTATCCAGAAGGCTTGAGAGGAGAATAGTCGCCGCTTCGAAGGCCACCGAGATAGACAAGAATGTCCTGATATATGCAAACAGGCTCTCGTCGGTGCTCTTCATGCATGCCCTGCTGTCAAACAAGAGGCTGAATATACCGGAGAAGATCTGGAGCATACACCGTATCTCATGAGGACCTGAAACAATTGAATATGGAAAAATTGAAATTATTGGATAACCGCAGGGATCATACCTTGAAGTGCAGCGGTTTTCCGTACGCTTCCTCTGCGGTCTCCTTGACGCCTTCGCTGACCGTTGGATGCGGATGTATGGTGAGGCCGATATCCATCGCCATCAATCCGGACTCAACTGCCAGCGACAGTTCGCTTATCAGCTCGCTCGCATGTGGCGCTGCGAGGCCGGCGCCCGTGACTATGCCCCTCTCATCGTAGTATATGTTGAAGGTTCCGATGTTCTCGTTCATCGTCAGCGATCTCCCATTTGCGGCGACAGGGAACCTCGTTGACTTGGCTGATTTCGAACCGGTGTAGGCTATCTCTGGATCAGAGTATATGACGTACGGCATTGCCCTGTACTCAACCACGCTTTCTATGCCGCATATGTTGTCGGCAGCTATATCAGCATCGTAATACGCCTTGTGCGCAAGCATCGGCTGCCCAGACACGTCCCCTATGGCGTATACGTTCGGCACGCTTGTCCGCTTGTGACCATCCGTCTTTATGAAACGCCCGTCCATCTCAAGCTTCAGGTTTTCCAGGCCGAAGCCTTCAGTGTTTGGAACCCTTCCTACCGTCATGAGTACAGTTTCTGCCTCGACGTACTCCCCTCCATCTATGTTTACCCTTATCTTTTCGCCACGCTGAGTGTTCAGCACCTTCTTTCCCGTCATGACCTTTACTCCCAGCTGGGAAAGTCTCCTCTCGACATGCCTGACAAGCTCCTGATCAGTTCCAGGAAGGATGTTTGGCATCATCTCAATTATCGTAACCTTGGATCCGAGCTTTGCCAGAGCGGTGCCTATTTCGACGCCTATGTACCCGCCCCCTATTATGGCGGCCGATTCCGGAACATGGTCCAGATCGAGCGCCTCCCTGTTGTATATGACGTCATCGATACCCTTTATCTTGACCGGTTTGGATCCGGTGGCTATCACCAGGTTCTCGCCCTCAATGGTCCTGTCGCCCACCTTAACATGGTGCGCATCAACGATGTAGGCCTCGCCCCTTATAACATCAACTCCGTACCCCCTGCAGAGCATCTCCACTCCTCCAGTGAGCCTGTTGATCATGGACCACTTCCACTCCTGCCACCTCTTCATGTCTATTGAGTAGTTCAGTGATACTCCTGGCATCTCCTTCAGGTAGTTTATTGAGTTCGCAAGCTCTATGAGTGCCTTTGACGGGATGCAGCCATAGTTCAGGCATTCGCCGCCGATCTTGTCCTTCTCGATCAGTGCCACCTTCTTCTGCCTCTGGCCAAGGCGTATTGCGGCCGCGTAGCCGCCAGGCCCAGACCCTATTATTATCGCGTCGTACATATCAGATCTCGTAGATTATAGCGTTCGGATCCTCAATAACCTTTTTCAGATCCACTATGAACCTGGTTGCAACCGCACCGTCTATCAGCCTGTGATCGCATGAGAGCGAGAGGTACATATACTTCCTTCCGTCTCGTTCGAATACCCTGTGCACTCCAAGTATAGCAACCTCTGGGTAGTTGATTATGGGTGTGGACATTATGCCTCCGATGGTACCGACGTTGGTTATTGTGAACGTTGAATCCTGGACTTCATCCAGCTGAAGCTTGTTCTCTCTCGCCCTGGCTGCCTTGTCTGATATCTCGGCAGATATATCAACCATGCTCTTGCGGTCCGCGTCCTTTATCACAAAGACGTTGAGCCCATCCGGCGTGTCAACGGCTATGCCTATGTTGTAGTATTTTTTCAGGAGATAAATCCTGCGGGATTCGTCGTATACCGCGTTGAGATACGGGTACTGTTTCAGCACGGATGGAACGATCCTGGTCAGGAAACCCGTCACCGTGACCTTCCTGTTTCTTGACCTTGCGGAGTCCAGGATCGCCATCATCGATGTGACGTCAACCTCCTCCATGACGGTGAAGTGCGGCATTATCTGCTTTGCCTTGGTCATCTTGTCGAATATGATGCGCCTGAGGCCGTGCATCTCAAGGATCTCCTCCCTTCCGGCGGCCGGTTTCTGCGCTGGGATCTGTGGAGCCGTGTGGACTGCCTCGGGCTTTGCCGCGGCTGGAGCCTGGGAAGGTGCTGGAGACTTCATGTACCTCTCGAGGTCGTCCAGCGTCACACGGCCGCCATCTCCAGTCCCACTGACCTTTGAAAGGTCTATACCGTTCTCCCTCGCTATTCTCCTAACCGCCGGGCTGGCAAGCACATGGCCTGATATCTCCGGCAGCGGTACCTGCTTTACCTCCACCTGCTGCACTGCCTGACCCGCGCCCTCCACTTGCCCGGAAGGCTGCTGCGGCTGTTCTGCCTCGCCCGTATCGATCTGGAGAAGGGCCGATCCCACAGGAACCACCTGCCCCTCCCTGTAGAGTATCTTCGCTATCTTTCCCCTGACCGGCGAGGGTATCTTGACGGTGACCTTGTCCGTCATTATCTCCACAAGGTCCTGATCCTTTTCAACAAGATCGCCCTCTTTGACATCCCATTTCACTATTTCGCCCTCTGTGACTCCCTCACCTATGTCTGGTAGTTTGAACTCGTACATATCATCACCTGAATGCCATAACCCTGTCTAGAGCTGCATTTATCCTTGCCTCATTTGGCAGATAGTAGTCCTCAAGCCTGTACGGGAAAGGTGTATCCGGCCCCGTGACCCTCAGTATCGGCGCATAGAGATACTCGATGGCGCGCTCAGAGATCATAGCTGATATTTCCGCGCCGACACCGAGCGTCCTTGGAGCTTCATGTACTATGACAACACGCCCGGTCTTCTTCACCGAGGATATTATGGTGTCCCTGTCCATGGGTGCTATGGTCCTAAGATCGATAACCTCAACATCGTACTTGGACTTGGATGCCACTGACATGACCGTCGGAACCATGGATCCGTACGTGATCATCGTAACGTCATTTCCCTGCTTAAGGACGCTTGCCTTTCTGAGCGGTACGCTGTATTTTTCATCCGGGACTTCGGCCTTCTGCGACCTGTATAGCCTCTTCGGTTCTAGGAATATGACGGGATCCGGCGACTCTATGGCGGATATAAGAAGGCCCTTTGCATCATATGGATTTGATGGACTCACAACAGTAAGCCCGGCTGTATGTGCAAAGTAAGCCTCACCGCTCTGGGAGTGGTAAAGGCCGCCCTTTATTCCTCCACCGACCGGAGTACGCAAAACCAGAGGCACAGTGTAGTCGCCGCCGGATCTGTAGCGTATCTTGGCCATCTGGTTTATTATCTGGTCCATGGCCGTGTATATGAAATCCTGGAACTGGATCTCAGGTATTGGCTTCAGACCGTTGACGGCCATCCCTATTGCCATTCCAACGATGCCGAGCTCTGACAGGGGCGTATCGATGACACGCTGTGGGCCGTACTTGGCCTGCAGCCCATCAGTCACCCTGAACACGCCTCCGTCCCTGCCGACGTCCTCTCCGAGGATTATCACGCTGTCGTCCTCGGACATCTTAAGATCCATGGCACTGTTCAGTGCCTGAACCATGTTCATCTGCGTAGTATATCACCCCTCTCCTCTTCAATGGCCCATGTCATCTCTGAATAAACATCATCAAACATGGTCTCCGGCGCGGGAGCCGGTATCTTAAGGCGTTCTTCAAACTTCTCGTCTATCATCTTCTTGGATTCATCCTTGATCTTGTCGATCTCCGCCTGGTTCAGGTAACCGCCGCTGATCATGAGCTTCTCCGCTATCACGAGTGGATCCAGATCGCTGTTCTCCTGCACCTCGTTCTTGCGGTACTTGCTCGGGTCGTCCGAAGTGGAATGCGGGCCCATCCTGTAACTCCTGGCCTCGACGAGTATTGGATTTCCAGACCTGGCGTATTCAACGGCTTCCTTGACTGTCCTGTACGTCTTTATGAAGTCGTTTCCGTCAACGTAGACGCCCTTCATTCCATAGGCTTCGGCCTTCTTGTATATCTCTGCCTTTGTCTGCTTTTCCACTGGAAGCGATATTGCCCAGCCATTGTTCTCGCATAGGAATACCACCGGGAGATCGAAGACAGCTGCGAAGTTCATGGCCGCATGGAAGTCCGGAGTTGACGTACCGCCGTCACCGAACGTCGTTATGACTATTCCATCCTGCTTCCTGTACTTCTTTGCGTAAGCAGCACCAACGGCGAGGGGCAGGTTCGTGGCCACCGGGCTCGGCACAGACATGAAATTTATCTCCTTGGCGCTGTAGTGGCTCGGCATCTGCCTGCCCTTTGCGCTGTCCTCCGCATTGCCCATTATCTGATCGAATATCTTCTCTATGGGATGCCCAAGATAGATCAGCATCGTAACGTCGCGGTAGTAGCCGTAGACGTTGTCATCCTTGGATAAAGCCATCGCAGCACCGGCCTGCGTGGCTTCCTGCCCCATCATTGGCGTGTAGAAGCCGACCAGGCCCTGCCTCTGCGCCGTTATGATCTTCTTGTCAAAATACCTTCCAAGCACCATGGATGTGAAACCCCTCACAATGAGGTTCTTCTCATCCTGATCCAGAACTTCTGTCATGCAAACACCCTTATCGATTCCTGCAGAGCATGACAATTGCTAACGCAGTGAAGAAAAATCCCACACGGACTAATAGGCCTCTTAAGTTTGCTCTGCACAGGTAATAATGATTATTAAGTATTTATTACTATTCATTTTAAATCGGTTATACATGAATGAACTTAAAATTAAATAAATGATATTATGAAATGCGATTCAGAAGTTTAAATTCAGGACATGATTTGAATATCTGCGTCATCTGGTTGTTACGATGACCTCATCGTTCAGCACAAGCATCGTGTGCTCGAACTGGGCTATGAACGCACCGTTGTGCTCCTTGAGCACCGGAAAGGCATATAGTTCCTTTGACACCATCATGCTCCTTATGTACGACTTCGGATCGTCTACGAGACCTTCCAGCCACCTCTCCGCGAAGGGCAGCTTGTTGAAGTTCCTGTATATGACCTCGTCTTCCCTGGGTTTCGGCCTGTCGATCATGTATATGTTCCCCGGCTGCCCCTCATGTATCATGCCTATGCCTGTGGATGCGAATGGCTCTATGGCTATCGCATGATCCGGCTGCAGCCTGACCACATTTCCATCGTCATAATTTGGTATAAATATGGATGCGTGCAGATCGTAGCGTTCAACGCCATGCCCACCAAGATTCCTAACAGGTTTGAACCCGTATGAGTTTATCATCTCAGCGATGCGCCTGCCGATCTCGTTGACGCTCTTCATCGGCCTTACAACCTCGATCGCCGCATTGAGCGCCTGCCTGGCAGCGTCTATCAGATCCGAATGCTTGCCCTGTTCCCCTACCTCAACGGTGATCGCTGTATCAGACATGTAGCCGTCGATATGCGCACCGAAATCGACCTTGACCACATCGCCTGTCCTGAACGTCTTCTTGTCATTTATAGAAGGTGTGTAGTGGGCCGCATCGTTGTTTATGGAAAGGTTGACCGGAAATGCCGGCCTGGCACCCTCGTCTCTGACGAATTTCTCCATGGCGTTCGCAACGTCCAAGAGCTTCGATCCGGGCTCTATCATGCTGGCGCCAATCTCAAGAGCTTTCTTTCCTATCCTTCCAGCTTCAAGATATTTCTTCTTTACCTCTGCATCCATATTTTCACCCGAGTATCTTCAGCCTGTATACAGATGGTTCGACCGCAGAATAGATCCTGATCGATGTCTCAAGATCCGGTCTGGATGTGGTCAGCCTGTGACCGTATATGCCTATTATCTTTCTCATCGTACTCTCGTCATAGTAATTGCTCTTCCTCGATATTATCTCAGCTGACCTTTCAGGATTTTTTGCGATGAAGTCTATGCCCTTCTGGTATTCGTTTAGAATGGATCTGAACGAGGAATCGCGGGCCGCTATCATGCAGGAAGCTGCGTATATCCCGATCTGTTTTGCATACTCCGAATAGCTTTTACCGATCTGTATTTCATTTCCAACCAGGCCCATGCTGCCCTCGCTGGCCTTCTTCATCACAGTGTCAGGATCGGCATTTATCACCTGCCCGGAGATGGATCTAGCAATAAGCCTCGCATTGTAGTCAGCGAGCGTTCCCTTTCTCACGGTGTATATGGTCTTAGACTCCAGGTTTCCTATCAGGGAATACATGTCAATGAAAACACCGGCGATCAATCCCATTCCGTATCTTGTTATGTTTGTTATGGAATCCAACACAACGTCGAAATTTCCCTCCTCTGAGCAGGTGTTGTGCACATCGATATCTTCGTATTCAGATAGAACAAGGAGGGGGAACGAAACAGGTCCTGCAAACGGTGCACCTATCCTCATATGATGGACAATTGCAATATAATTTATAAATAGGTAGGTTCGCTGGCTTTTGCTTCGTTTAAGGCCAGACCTTGATCTTGAACATGTACGTCCTTTTCGCCATGGAAGCATTCACATTCGGATAAATATAAATATCTATATTACCTAAATTGATCATGGTCACGAAAAAGTCTTCAGAAAGCCAGGTAATGGAATTGGAGAAGCGCAATTATAACAACCCAGTGGTTCTATGTGGGTTTGCCGGATCAACACCTACTGGCGTGCTTGCAGCAAGCTATATAGTAGAGACGCTCGGGATGCACCAGGTGGCGCATCTCATATCACAGCACATTCCACCAGTAGCCGTGTTCGTTGGTGGTAAGCTCAGGCATCCATTCAGAATATACGCAAACAGTTCGAATACGGTTCTGGTCGCCATGTGCGAGGTGCCGATATCCAGCGCCCATATATACGAGATATCCAACACCCTGATGAACTGGATAGACCAGGTCGGTGCAAGCGAGATCGTTATAATGGAGGGCAGCCCTGCAAACGGAATTCCTGAGGAGAAGCCAGTGTTTGCGGTCGCAGAGAGGCCAAAGCTGGACAAGTTCAAGAAGGCCGGCATACAGCCTGCGGATTCAGCAATAATTGCAGGTATGGGAGGCGGCATACTGAACGAGTGCCTTGTTAGAAAGATAACCGGCCTTTCGCTGATAACGCCCACCTCCGTGGATATACCTGATCCCGGGGCAGTACTGTCCATCATAGAGGCCATCAACAAGGCGTACAACCTGAAGATAAAAACAGACCTGCTCGAGGAGCAGGTGAAGGCTCTGGACGAGCAGATAAAGAAGATAGAGGAACAGTACAAGGAGCTCCAGGAGAAGCAGAAGGAGCCGCAGTCAATGTACGGATGATCTGTATGATAAAGGTCAGGGGCCACATCAGAAAGGAGATGTCTATAGATTCCGATACCAGGGTATCGGACCTGATGGCCGGTCTTGGCCTGAACGAGAACGAATACGTGGTCATCGTTAACGGGTCTCCGGCGCTTGGCGATCACCTTGTGAAAAAAGATGACGATGTTGTGATACTGGAAGTCTTCTCTGGGGGATGAAGAGTAAGCCATTTCCATGATCATCTTAACTGTATTTATGGATTTTACAGACTTGCTTTCGGAGATTTTTTTGAACAATTTACCGCGGTATTTTCTGACCAGGATTCTGCTTCTATTTAGGGTATCATACGTACAATATTTTGTTTGATCTACTTTATAGATAAGACATTTTCCAGCTAAAGATTATGCCTAAGACGCTAGGTGCTTAATAACAAACTTTCTATCAGAAAACTTTTATATTACTCCTCAAGATTCAAAATCATAATCTGATGCATAAAAGAGCTATGCAAATAAAATGCACCAAAGAGCTTTTTTTATACAAATATTTTGTTATATAGGATAATTATGCATAATAGATAATGTCTCTCATGAAACTACACAATAATTATATATGTATAATTAATAAAATATTTTAATGAAATTTCTATATTTGGTTATAACAGTATTCGTTATACTGTTTATAGCGGCTTCAGAGCAAACTGCATTCGGGATTCCCCAAGGATCGCCGTCTACATCAGAAAACAATGGAATTCATTTAAACTCTAATGCTCTTGATAACAAGAATCTCATTATATCAGAGGGCCCAACTATACCAAATCCACCAGGTACAATAGTAATCACTCCGATTTATAACGCCTGTGTATCACATAATACCACATCTACTATCACGAATAACAGTGTGAACTTTCCACAGGGAAACTTTTACAAAATAGAAGTTACATTCTTTGATCAATATATATCTAATCCCTTTGACGATAGCTATGTAGTTATAGTAAATGGAGTACAAATAATGTCTGGAAACACTCTGGAACTGGAAAATACAAGTGCATCAGAAAATGTAAGTCAATACGAACATATCTTCACTGAGCATTCTTCAGTTACTATCAGTTCACCCCAGTTTAATCCAGGATATGCATCGAGACTAAGCGTTTGGTTTACCTTTTACACCGGCAATGGCGTACCAGAACCCAATCTGATCATTCCAGCCTTTACAGATATAGGCTTTCCAACACCAAAGAATGCTTTTCCAGTAAATGTCCCAATACCGTTCAACGTGTCTAAGTCCGCTTCTGTAAGCTTCCCAATGAACATAACGTCAGCATATCTTAACTTATATGAACAGCAAAACGGAAATGACGAGTTCTGGTATACTTTGCAACCCCCATTCAGAGAATTTAGAATATACATCAATAACACCCTGATAGCCACTGTACAACCCTATCCAAACATACAAACTGGAGGCGGTGATCTATTCCTATGGCAACCTATTCTGCCCATAGGAGCGGTTCTGTATCCTCAACATGTCATCAACCTCAACCCATACCTATCAATTCTCAGAGGGACAAAGAATGTAACGTTAGAGGTTGTTAATGACGAAAATCTATGGATAAGAGTAGCATTGAATTTTATGTTATTTACCAACAACATCCAAAATGGATATGGGAGTGCCAACGTAAGCTTCCATTTCCAGAATAATTATCATCAGACCCCAGAAACTAATCTAACAAGCGAGAGCATACCATTCAGCGCACAGTACCTGAATGATAGCGAATTCACCAATGAAACCTTATCTTCATATGGCTTCATTACAAATGGTAATGAATTGACCGCATCTACCACCTTTAAAACTGTAAAGTTCTTCGCCAACTCTACTGAGTTTGACCCATGTTTCAATATAATTAATAATACTCCTTTTGGAATAGGCTTAGTATATATTCAGCATTTCTATCTTAAGGAAAACATAGAATATGTGACAATAACAAAAGTATACGCTACCAATGGAAATGCCCAAATGATGATAAGTGAAACAAAAACTATAAAGCAGGAATATTTTCAGATAAATGGCACCGATTTCGAGTATCTAATATTCAGCCCAAGCTTAATTGTTATAGGCTTCAACGTCACTCAGATAAAGAATACCAGTATAATGCAATATCAGTTCGGGAATGAACGCAATCTTCATTATAATATCGTAGATTTCAATTACACTAGTAAGGTTGTCACAGGAAATGGGGTATTTGCTGGAACATTGAACAGTGAAAATGAAATAACGAGCTTAGTTTACAACCATGCCATAACTCATAAGATAGTTCTTTCTAGATCCATATCGGATCACAGCTACACAGTCTTTTACCTAAATGAAGAGGCCATAAATGACTCTTTAGTCAACAGGAATGGAAGCTATGTATACATTATAGTAAAATATTTTAAAAGTTGAATGAATGTCTTTTAAATTGACTGAATTCAAATTTTTACTTTTTTTCATGCCATTATTAAGATAAGCGTTTTGTATGTCAATGTTAGATGCCTGACGACCTCTCTGAATTTTCAATAGTAATATGATATTTATAGTTTAAATAGATCTGCACCGAAGAACTTATCGAGTATCGGCATTTTATCCATCCCTTCCCTGAATCTTGTTATTTCCATGGCCTTCCTGAAGCGATCAAGATTCTTTCCTATGGAATAATTGAAAATCTCCTGCCTGACTATATCCTCTATGCTGCGTTGGGCTGTGAAGACATCCACGTAGAGCCTGTCTGCGACTATGTATGGTCCGCGGGATCTCTCCCTTCCCTTCCAGCTGTTAATGAAGTCCACCGCGTTATCCGTATCCACTGGAGGGCCTGTATGCACATGTATCCTGTCCTCTGCGCAGGTGGCTGTTTCAACAAGTACGTATATCCTGTCGCTGACGTCTATTTCCGAGGAGATCACACGGATCTCGTGTGCTTCCATTATCTTCTGCAGTACGGATCTGAACCTGTAAACCTGTGGATAGATCACATCATCGGTGAGATCTGGCCTTGGAAGCGAGTATATCGTTATGCAGGTCCCCCTGTCGTGGTACTGAACGTTCTTTTTCTCATGATCGATCTGAAAGAACCTCTCATCAGGCGAAGATCTGAACAGCTTCGATGCTATCTTCATCCTGGACAGGCTCTCAAGGCCCACAGGAGAGGCAACGTTTCTGTCCGGATCCACAGGATCTATGAGCACCATGGGGTCCTGAAAACGATCATCCTCATCTATGATCACCCTTCCCTTCGCCCTGGAAAAGTAGCCTATGACGTCGTTGAAGCTTCCGAACCTGATGACCAGAAGCTCACATAGGTATCCCGAGAAACCGAAGGTCTTGGCCTCCGCCCCATATACCCCTATGCTTTTCATGAATATCTTCAGCAGCCTGACCTCATCCCTGCCCCTATCGTCAAGGTGTTGATTCACGTATTCTGTGTGGAGGAGCGTTCTGTCAACGGCGCTTATCTTCTTCTCACCGAACCGCATCTTGTAACAGGGGACAACATCTATCTTTATGCCCTCGACCTCCCCGCTGACGTACGGATGCTCCGCATACTTCTCGCGTCCTTCGGGAAGCACGGCATGCCCTATACGGAGACCCTCTGTATTGACCAGATCTTCAGGATAGTCCCGGTCGAACGCTATGAATATGTCGAGATCTCCGTCTCTGAGATTTGTGCCCTTTGCATAGGACCCAACGATAACTGCCTCGGCCCTCAGCCCTCTTGAGGCGCATATGCCGTTTATCCTCTGTACGATGCTTCTGGATATCCTCCTTAACTTCCTCTCCTCATCCTCCGTTGGTCTGTACCTTTCAAGTATTCTATGATAGTCTATCATTTCTGCATCAGGTTCATTATGGCCTGAGCAGGCTCACCGCCTGACGCTTTCAGCGCTTCTATCGCCTTATCCCTCGAGACGTTTGCCTGTTCCATGACGAGTTTTATATCATCCTCAGGAAATGATTCCTCCTTCTTCTCTTCAGGTTCCTTGGGCACCTCCCTCATGGTGCCGACGACCTGAAAGGTCTTCACGCCCTGCGCTTCAATCATCGTGACCTGGGCGTTATCTATAACATAATCCTTCGTCTTTCCCTTGAATATGACCTTGGTGACGTCATCCATCTCCGTTGACTTTATTCCCATCTGCGCCATAAGCCGGCGCATCTCCCTTGAATTCATCCTGCCAGGTATCATTCAGGGACTGATCATTAAATTGTAAATAAAGTTGAGTCTTGAGATCGATGATCGTCCGTTATGGTTCTGCGATGTCTTAAGATAACATTATAAAATTCTATATATAAAATAAAATGTGGTTTTATGTTTACGGAGTTATCTTTATTGCCCTCACAGGGCATACGCTTTCGCACGCCATGCAGAATATGCAGTCCGATTCTCGGACAGGATCACATTTGTCTGTCCTGTACTTGTTCCACTCCTCACTGCCCTTCTCTATCTTGTGGTCATTCCCCGTGCCTGATTTTCCAGGATTGAGATTCCACTCATAGAGGTTGACAGGGCAGACATCCATGCATGCACCATCTGCAATGCAGCAGTCCCAGTCAACAGCCACATGCGTGCCATGTATACCCAGCTTCGTGGGGTATGGTTTTCCATCGGCGTCGAGCCTCTGCATTCCTTCGGCCCTTACGTCATGGCCATTGTGCTGACCGGTTACGGGATAGTCCTTGTCGTTCTCAAGAAAGTGCTCATCTATGGGCTTTGGCTTGAAATCGAGCTCCTCTAGCTTAACCAAATACACTCACCGGCAAGATATTTTATATTTTTATTTAAACTATACGCAACAGTTAGAGAAAATATTGCCGTGGTTCATTCTTCGGATACCTGATGGATGGATACATTCATGGATCGAAGTGATCATGACCTATCTCGAACTTCCAGAGATGGCATTCGTTGTTAATGATCACACCGTATCTGCGACGCGGTGGTCTTCCATGCCTGCTATGGATTGATTTTTCATGATGGTGCTCTGGGGATCTCTATTGTTGACTTCACTTAAATTAAAAATATTTCATTGCATTTTCAACCTATGGATGGAGAAGCCTTAGATGCGCTTTATGAGGCGGCAGAGGCGCTGCTCTGCATGAAAAAATATTCCGATGCCTTGATACTCTATTAGAAGGCTGTTCAGGCTATTCCTGACTCGGCTGGCGCATGGCACGGCCTTGCCATATGTTATGAAGAAACCGGACAGAAAGAAAAAAGCCTCGAGATGTATAGAAAGGCCCTCCAGCTATACCTGAAGGATGCAGACACAGAAGCCGGGAGGGGCAGAAAGTCCTTGCTTTGGGGAGGCTGGTGCGCAATGAAGCTTAACATGGATCAGATTGCGCTTGAGATGATGAAGAAAGCCGTAGAGGAAGATCCGAATTACGCATACGCCCATCTCTCCCTTGCGATTGCCTCAGCGAGAAACGGAGATAAAGATCAGGCAAGAATTTCCAAGAAGAGATACCTCGAACTTGTTGAACAAGAACCTTACGAAAAGCGGGAATGCGAGGGGTTGGAGATGCTTAACAAAGCAAAGCAGTATGCCTCCGAGTGGCTGAAATCGTTCATAATTTCCGTTATGGACAGATACAGGAGGGATATGGAGATCTGCCTGAATTCAGGCCAAAAACAATGATGCCCCATCAAAACCCTAAGGATGATTTGGAAACATACAGCATGGAACTGCTGGTAAAATTTGCCCATGAACCGGACATTACTCTGTTAAGTTTTGATATTCATAATATCATGGGCTTTAATATCATCTTTATCGAAATGTCACAGGTATGCCGTGGGCCGGGATCGAACCAGCGACCTCCAGATCTTCAGTCTGGCGCTCTCCCAACTGAGCTACCACGGCTTTTCAACAGCCTGAAACACGCCATCACATGATGCCCTGATCCACGCAAGCTTGGAATCAAGCCATTCTGGTGTCAGCGTATGGTATATATCTTTATCAATTTTTCCCATCTTGCCCATTCCTGCCCGTGCGCAGTGGATATTATGGTCATGCGCCTGCAGATGTTTTCTGATCGCTGGGAGTTACCATTTCCACAAGCTGTTCCCGTATTATCTTTCCAGCCGGGCTTCTGGGTATCTTCCTCATCTGTATGTATCTGCCAGGCCTCAGATATGGAGGTACCTTTGTGTTGAAGAAGCGCTTTACGCCATTCAGATCCTCAGAAACCACGTAGGCCACCAGCACTGGCAGGCCATTTTCATACCGCATCCCCAGGGCAATATCGTTGACCCCTGGAGCTTTCAAAGCAGCAGTCTCTATGGGCTCCGGGTATATCACCGTCCCGTTTATGATCATCCTTCTCGATCTCTCCAGATGCAGGTTTCCAACTGCATCAATGAAGCCAAGATCGCCGGTATTGTAGAAAGGATCCCCGGACACCATGGCGAAGCGATCCGATGAAACTTCTATAAATCCAGTCTCGCCAGACTGCACATCCCTGCCGGATCTGTCCGTTATGCGTATCTTAACTCCGGGAAGAGGTTTACCCATGCTTCCATCGTAATCTGAATCTATTGGCGTTATCGTGACAGATCCTCCGAGTGCGGTCAAATCGTATCCCACCTTTATCATGCGACCGGTTTGGCTCCGGAACCTCTCCATGAATTCCAGAGTAAAATCCTCTCCCAGCATGAAGAGAAACCTAATCGCCTTCGGTATGCCGATCCTCTTCTCAAGGATCTGGCCGTAAAGATTTGAATTTCCAAGTATCATATTGCTATCCAGCTTCTCTGCCAGCCTCATGGTCGTGTGGGCATCCATGTAATCCGGGACAAGGTTCACGGTGCCCCCATTAAGGAGCGTCATGAAGAGAAACTGTAGGGTTGACATGTGGTAGAGGGAGGATGATATCACTATGTTCTTTCTGAAACCCTCCAGATAGCTGGATAACTCCTGCGTGGCTGAGATCACGTCCCCGTTCCTCAACAGGAACGGGGATTGTGCCTTCCCCGTCCTCTTGACTATGGCCACGTCCTCTGTGTTCCGTTTCCTTTCCGCACGGGCAACTTTGTCAAAAACAAGATCTGAGAATCTGTGTATTCCAGGATGCGATGAGAGATCCGGCCGATCCCCAAGGTATTCCCTGAAATAATATCTCAGTGACGTACCATATGGGGCAAAGTCCTCATCCCTGATGAGAAACATATCCCTGAAGTTGAAGTCCCTGTAATTTAGCATGTAATCGCTAGCAATAACGTACTCAGATCCACTGGATTCTGGGGATTCTCCCGGCCTGAGCAGTTCGGCTGCAAGCCCGATGGAGTTAAGGGCAAGGATCGATACTATGAACTGGGGTGAGTTTCCAGCCATGATGGCCACGTTCCTGTCTATGCCCATCTCCTCGAGATTGTGCGCTAAAGAGTCAGACATGGACAGAATGTTATGATATGTCAGTGGTTTTCCCATGAAGTATATGGCAACCCTGCTCTCATTGTTTTGTGCAACAGCAGCAAATGCATCGTATATGCTCGATCCGGTGCCCATATCCATGACCGTATTAGTTTTCGTCTATATTTTAATGTATTTACCCATCACCCCCGGTATCTCAGATATCATGTCGGTCACCGTATACCAGTACCCATGTTTAGAATAGGCGGCTTCGCCCAATGCCTTGTTCAGGTATGTGCCCATTAGGCATGCCCTCATCGGGTCAACGGATCTTGCCAGGAACGCCGATATTATGCCTGCCAGAAGGTCTCCTGTACCTCCCATCGTCATCCTGGAATTTCCGCCCTTCGCGTAATGCACCTCCTCGCCGTCAGTTATCACGTCCACCGGCCCCTTAAGAACAACTATAAGGCCCTTTTTTCGTGCATACAAAGCTGCGTTATTCTCGTTCGGTTCAAGGCCGGATATCCTCTTGAATTCGCCCTTGTGCGGCGTTATGATAACGTTTCGCCCGGAAAAGCTCCCCTGGAATTCGCCGACAGCGTTGAGCGCGTCTGCATCAACAACCATGGGCAGCTTCGAATCTGCCAATAGCTTCCTCGCGGCGTCCATGGCCTCACTGCTCCTCCCCATGCCCGGCCCAAGGAGAATGGCAGAATTTCCATAGATCTCAGATAGCTTTTCATCGTCCAGACGGTCAACCGGCCTCACTATTATGCCTGGATCGTAGCCGCTAACTATCTGATAGTTTCTCTGCGAGACGAAAACCCTGACGAGATCAAGTCCGATCCTCTCGGCAGCCAGCGCTGCAATGACCGACGATCCATGGAATTCCCACCCGCCAACGATGGCTAGAGTACCGTTCATGCCCTTGTGCGATGATGGTTCTGGCTTCGGATAGTAAAGGAGATCGCCAGGGCCAGCGTACTTCCTCACATCATCCGGTATGCCTATGTCTGCAACGATTATCCTTCCGCTGTTACCGGTGTCCATTCCGTATTTAGTCATGGTGAAAGTTACGGTGATCTCCGGCTTCACGGCACAGTTTGTTCCAAGCCCAGATGGGATATCTACGGAAACGATGTGCGAACCGGATCCGTTTATTTTCTCTATGACGGTTCTGTAGGGATCCTTAGGATCGCCGGATATTCCGACCCCAAATATGCCGTCTATTATTACATCGCATCTCATGCATTCATCCATGCCGTCGAGGCCCACCACCTTTCCCCCGTACTCTGACAGTGCACGCTTTGCCAGATCGGATTTTATCTCCGTTACGATGAGAACCCTGACATCGTATCTTGCCATCAATAGCGTCCCAGCAACAATGGCGTCTCCACCGTTGTTGCCAGTACCTGCAACAACGCAGACTGTCTTCGCATCCGGATAATTATTGAGCACAGCTTCAGCAACCGCCTTGCCTGCGTTCTTCATCAGTGGGTATGTGCTTCCGTAGAGGTATTCATAGTTCAGGTCATCATGCTGCATGTCCACATAGTAGTTCATGAAAAAATATCGCAACTTAGGACAAAAAATTAAGCATCTGAAATCAAAAATATGAAATAAGATACGAACATGGCAATCACCATGAAGTATGTCAGATATGGAAAGACAGCGTCATTTGTCTCTGTTCTTGCGTTCGGCGCAATGACGCTTGGAGAGAAGAACAGGTGGAAGCTTGGTGGCGTCACTCAGGATCTATCGGACAGAATGGTGAAGACCGCGTTTGATGCCGGAATAAACCTTTACGATACCGCAGACGTCTACGATGAAGGCGATTCCGAGATAATGCTCGGAAAATCCATAAAGCCATACAGGGACCAGGTTATGGTGGCCACAAAGGTCAGGGGGCGAACCGGGAATGGAATAAACGAGAGCGGGCTATCAAGGCACCACATGTCCATAGCCATCAGGAAGAGCCTCGAGAGGCTTGATACAAAATGGATCGATATATACCAGTACCATGGCTGGGATCTTCACGGAGAATTCGATGAATTTTTGTCCACGATGGAGAATTTCGTGGATTCAGGGTATGTCATATATCCAGCTATTTCAAACTTCACAGCCTGGCAGATGGCAACGCTTCAGGCTACGGCCGTGGAACGTGGATATGCCAGGTACGAGAGCGCACAGATGAACTACAGCCTGCTAAACAGGGACATAGAATATGAGGTTCTGCCGCTAATGAAGTACTGGTCAATGACGCTCCTCTCATGGAGCCCTCTGCACGGCGGCGTGCTCACCGGGAAATACAGGAGAGGCGAAAAGCCACAGTCCGGGACAAGGATGGGTGACCGCGGCTTCTTCTTCCCGTACTTTGACGAGACCCATGGGTGGGACATTGTGGACGAGGTCAAGAGGATAGCACAGGAACAGGGATGCACGATGTCACAGGTGGCCCTTGCATGGATCACGTCCAAGGGGCATGTTGCGATCATAGGTGCAAGGAACATGGAACAGCTCCAGGAAAACCTTGAGAGCGTGAACGTAAACCTCAAGAAGGATCAGATCGACAGGCTTGACAGGGTATCGGAGATCAGGGAGATATATCCAAACTGGATGGTCAAGAGGCAGAACGGGGACAGGAACTTCGAGATCCTGTCATAAAACTATTTCTTTCCTTTTCTCCAGGCTCTCCTTTATTCTTCTTATGGCATGATCCGCGCCTGTTTCGAAATGTGTTCCTATTCTCCGCTCGAAGGGCCGGAGGTAGAAGGACAGCTTCACGTTCCATTCCGTCTGCAGAACAGTTCTGCCTGATCTTATAAGGACTGCATCTATCTTCGATCCCTTCACTGGTCCCTTCAGGTACGATGTAAGCACAGTCATCCTTTCCGCATCCGGATGAAACGACATGAGGCCCCATGCCGGAAAGGCGAACCTTATCCTGTAAAAGTCTCCCTGCCTTATCACCTGCCTCGTCCCCTTCCAGAACTCCGTTATCCTGCCTGGATCTGATATTATGCTGAATACCTCTTTCGGATCAGCATCTATTTCCAACTGCTTCCTGAATCTTATCATTGTGTGCTCATCTATTCCAGGATTTAAACAGATCCATGCTTAAGCATTCGCCAATATTTCATGCATGAAATTATTCTATGGGCAATTTTTAAGCCATGGATCATAATGCATCATCATGAAGGAGTATGAAACTGAGACCAAGGGAGGCAAGATAGAGAAGCGGGTCTTCATAGATTCTGGATCATTCGTGATATACGGATACGAAACCGATGGCAAGATGGACAAGAAGATCAGGCTTGTGCTCAGCGGCAGAAATGCAAAACGATCATATTTCATAATACCAACGGGCAACAAGAGGAGCCTGGCCATAGATGCGGATTATGAGGACGAGGTCTTCGTGCTCAAGGATGGACAGGCCGTTATGGTCAGGGATCTGTTCGGCGAACGTTGAATTTGACTTCGCCAATTTTTAAATACCTCAAGCAATTCCATAATCTATGTCAGGTATAGTCACCTACGGTTCCTACATACCCAGGTACCGCATAAAGCCGGATGAGATAGCCAGGGTATGGGGAGAGAACCCAGAGCACATAAAGAATGGCATATACATTCTGAGTAAATCCGTCCCAGCGCCGGATGAGGACGTCGCAACCATATCGGTTGAGGCGGCAAGGAATGCGCTGAAGAGGAAGAAGATCGATCCAAAGGAAATTGGCGCAATATACGTCGGTTCCGAATCACATCCATACGCCGTCAAGCCAACGGCGACCATAGTCGGTTCGGCTATCGGTGTTGATTTTTCGCTTTTCGCAGCTGATTACGAGTTTGCATGCAAGGCAGGAACGGCGGGCATGCAGAACGTGAAGGCGATGGTAGACGCCGGTATGATAAAGTATGGGCTTGCCATAGGCGCCGATACTTCACAGGGTGCGCCCGGCGATGCCCTGGAATACTCCGCATCCGCTGGAGGCACCGCCTTCGTGATAGGAAAGGATGACACGATAGCCGAGATAAATTCGACGCTTTCCGTAGCATCTGATACACCGGACTTCTGGAGGAGGGAGGGCCAGCCCTACCCTAGCCATGGCGAAAGATTCACCGGAGAACCTGCCTACTTCAGGCACGTCGTCACGGCTGCGAAGATGATGATGGAGCGCATGGAGACGCAGCCGAAGGACTACGATTACGTTGTGTTCCACCAGCCCAACGGCAAGTTTCCTACAAGGGCTGCAAAGATGCTGGGCTTCGAGGAGAAGCAGTACAAGGATGGGCTTCTCACCCCATACATAGGCAACACATATTCGGGATCAATGATGACCGGCCTCTCTTCAATACTGGATGTGTCTAAGCCTGGAGACCACATTCTCGCCGTTTCATTCGGTTCAGGGGCAGGATCCGATGCGTTCGACATCACCGTCACGGACAGGATCGAGGAGATGGACAGGAACAGGGCCCCGACCATAAAGAAGATGCTCGAGAATGTCAGGTGGGTTGATTACGCCATATATGCGAAGTACAAGAAGAAGATCATAGTGGGTGATGGTATTGAGTGAAGTTTACATCATAGGTGCTGGAGAGACCAAATTCGGAGAACTATGGGACAAATCGCTCAGGGATCTCGCCGTGGAGGCAGGCCTCGAGGCGATAAAGGAAGCGAACATCTATTCCAGGGACCTGCAGATGCTCTACGCAAGCAACAGCCTTGCAGGAACAATAAACGAGCAGAGCAACATAGCGGCACTGGCAGCGGATTTCTCCGGTATAGCCGAGACCCACGTTCCGGCTGTGAGGGTCGAAGCGTCAACCGCTTCCGGTGGTGCGGCCGTCAGAGAGGCATATCTCGCAATAAAGTCCGGAGAGTACGACGTTGTAATGGTTGGCGGCGTGGAAAAGATGACGGACATATACGGGTCCGAGATAATAGACGTTCAGTCATCGATACTCGACAGGGAATGGGAGAGCTTCAACGGTGCAACCCCGGCTGCGCTTGCGGCCATAACCGCGCGGAGATACATGCATGATTTCAAGGTCCCGAGGGAGGACCTGGCGATGATCGCCGTCAACGATCACGCGAATGCATCGATGAACCCTGATGCGCAGTACAGGAACAAGATAACGGTGGATCAGGTTTTGAAGAGCGATCCAGTGGCCGAACCCCTGAACGTGTTCGACTGCTCTCCGATATCTGATGGTGCCTCCGCCATAATACTGGCATCGGATGAATATCGCAAGAAAAACAGGCTAGACGGCATAAGGATAGTGAGTTCCGCCATGTCAGAGGACTACCTCGCGCTGCACAGCAGGAAATCCATATACACGCTGGAATCCGCGAGGATAGCAGCGAAGCAGGCCATTGACAGGGCTGGAATAAAGAAGAATGACGTATCGTTCCTCGAGCTCAACGATTCATACAGCATATACGGCCTTCTTGAGCTTGAAGACCTTGGCTTTGCGGAGAAGGGCAAGGGCAACGAACTTCTCGGAGAGATAAAGCTCGGCGGAAGCCTGCCCGTTAACCCATCCGGCGGCCTCAAGGCAAAGGGAAACCCGCTGGGAGCAACTGGTGTTTCTCAGTTCTATGAGGCATACCTGCAGCTCAAGGGCAAGGCAGGCCAGAGGCAGGTGAAGGGCGCGAGGTATGGTATGCTGCACAACATGGCCGGGACAGGTGCGACATCCGTCGTACATATAGTGGGTGAGTGATCATGGGACAGCTATCAAGATTCTGGAGGGAGAGCGAGCACCGATACAGGCTCCTTGGCACCAGATGCGAGAACTGCGGCAGGGTTTACTTCCCGCCCAGGGAGGTGTGCCCGACATGCCACAGGGAATCCATAGGAAAGATGAAAGATTTAGAGCTTTCCGGTGAGGGCGTTATAGAGAGCTTTACCGTTGTACACGAAGCTCCGCCGAGATTCTCCAGGCAGAAACCGTACGTCCTCGCTCTGATAAAGATGGAGGAAGGCCCGATGATAACGGGCCAGATCGTGGACTGCGACCCATCAGAGGTTGAAATAGGAAAGCATGTCCATGCGGTGTTCAGGCGCATGGGAGAGGATGGGGATACCGGAGTGATCGTGTACGGATACAAGTTCGCTCTGGACTAAAACAATTTTTTCTGATTTTTTTCTGTATCAAATAAACGCCGTACGGTTGACCAGTGCATCCTGACGATATCGGACGGATCCTTATTTTCCTTCAGGAATTTTATCAGGAAATCTATGGTCTTTGGATCGGATGGGTATCCAGATCCGAAATATCCGTATTTCTCATGCAACTTCTCTATCTCGGCATCGCGTATCACCTTGGATACTATGGATGCCGCAGATACAGCAGGAAATGTTGCATCGGCCTTGTGCCTGCAGACAACATCCTTACCCGATCTGCCTCTTATTATCTCCTGAGCTCTCTCCTCTATGACGTCATAACAGTCTATGTAAACCGTACCTTCTGCGTTCTGAAGAAGACTGACTATCTCGTCCTCTTCTATCTTGTTGAGCGACTCCATGGACATGAGCCTATTCAGATCCTTAGGGTAAAGTATCCTGTATCTGACAAAGCATCGATCCATTATCCTGCCAAAAAGATCGGATCTCTTCTTTCTCGTGAGAACCTTTGAATCCTTAACACCGATTTCCCTCAGAAAGTCGATGTCACAGCATACAAGTGATATAACCATGGGCCCGATAACAGGACCACGCCCCGCTTCATCGATACCGCACTGCCTTTCTTTTTCCGTCAACATAGGGCTATAGCATCGATAATTTTAAAGCCTTGTTGAAATTCCCTTGATCAGGGGCCGGTAGATCAGCGGTAGATCGCCTGCTTTGCAAGCAGGAGGCCTCGGGTTC
>NZ_VYIJ01000014.1:26549-32478 GCF_008709555.1 Thermoplasma sp. | reverse complement strand
CTTCATGGTTAATAACATAACACATTAGTTGTCTAAATAGTTATTGGGATTATATTTCATAGGCGTGCCACATGGATGTACTCATTCAGGTGTACTTATGGGAGCACGTATGCTTAAACCTCCATCCACGTAAAGGCAGGTACCAGTGATGAACGATGCCTCCTTGGATGCAAGGAATGCAACAGCGGAAGCAACTTCTGACGGCTGCCCTATGCGCTTCATTGGGTGCTGAGATCCCCATTCGAGCATCTTTCTCTTTATATCGTTTTCGTTGTTTCCCACCTCCAGCTCAGCAGCCTTTCTAACAAGTGGAGTATCGATCGTTGCCGGACAGACTGCGTTGCATCTCAGATCCGGTGCATAATCCAGTGCTATACTCTTCGTGAATCCGATAATCGCATGCTTGGACGTGACATAGGCTGACGCGTTCTTTGTTATTACAGAAGCCTGCACAGATGAAATGTTCACTATGCTAGGGTTCTCAGATTTCAGCATGTACGGTATGGCGATCCTAGAGGTGTTATAGTAGCCGAATAAATTCACCTCGATGATCCTTCTCCATTCTTCCTCGCTCATCTTCTCTATGCTTCCATAACTTTCTATGCCTGCGTTGTTAACGAGAACGTTGATGCTTCCATATTGATCATATACGGCCTTCAGTGAGGCCTTTAGATCATCAGTCTTGGTAACATCGCAGTCCATGTGCGTGTAGGATGCATCGTCGTGCCTCCCTATCGAAAGGTCAATGACCCTTGATCCCTCCTCTGCGAATCGACGTGCTATGGCCTTCCCTATTCCCATGCTCCCTCCGGTAACGATCACAACCTTTCCGCTCAGATCACCGTACATAGGTTGACATTTCACGATTCAAAATCAATGTTACCATCTCATTTAATATGGTTATATCGATAACAAATCATGAGGCTCAGGATAGCCGAGATCCTTCTTGAGGACAGGCCAAACGATTTCTGGAGATCGCTGAAGTTGATGGGCGTGAACGAGGTCACTGGTATTCTTCCAAGATGGTTTGCAGATTGGCGTAATTCCTATGAGGACGATCCGTGGGACTACTATCCCCTGATGAGGTACAGAAACATGATAGAGGACAGCGGCTTCCATCTCACGGCCATAGAGGATAACCCACCCATGCAGAACATAATCTACGGTACGGAAAAACGGGATCAGGAGATAGAGAACGTTCTTAAGATGATAAGAAACTTCGGAAGGCTTGGCATAAAGGTCTGGTGCTACAACTGGATGGCGGGAAGTGGCTGGTCAAGGACGAACACGCATATCCCATCTGATAACGGATCCTATGTGACCGGATTCGACAGCAGTTTCATCGGCGATGACCTCCCAAAAATGGGCAGAATAGATTCGGCGTCCCTGTGGAAAAATCTGAAGTACTTTCTGGATGAGGTGATACCGGTGGCCGAGGAGAACGACGTCAGGCTTGCCATGCATCCAGACGATCCGCCAATACCCAGATTCAGAGGCATAGACAGGATAATGAACTCCATAGATGCGTACCAGCATTTGATAGATCTGAATCGGAGTGAATACAATGGCATAACGCTGTGCCAGGGAAACTTCACGCTGATGACGGATGATCTCCCATCGGTCATAAGGCATCTCCATGACCGCATATACTTCGTCCACTTCCGCGATGTGTCTGGCAGCAGGGAGAAATTCGTTGAAACACTGATCGGAAGGGGCAAGACGGACATGGCTGCCTGCATGAAGGCGTACATCGATACAGGCTACAGCTGGATAATGCGTGTGGACCATTCACCGACCTTTCCGGGGGATCATGAGATAATCCCAGGATATTCCTATGCTGGTAGAATATATTCCATAGGATACATCCAGGGGCTCTTTGATTCCATATCTCGAGGGCCATAAACATTTTATTTTGAAATCCCTGTATCATAAATTTTTGGACAAGTACGGTAACAATCTTATTTTGTCAATCGCCATTTATTGTTCCATGGGCAAGATCAAATCTCTTGAGAAGGTATCGGAGGAGAAGGTAACTCAACAGATTTTTCCCTATACAAAGCCTACGGACTATTACAAGGATATGATCGGAGAGGTGTCACCTGCTGAGGCAGCAATGATAACAAAGATAGTCTTCGTGAGGATGAGAACCGAAGACGATGTTAGCAGCTATATATCCGTTACAGAACCTGTATGGAATTATCTCGAGGAGATAGAGAAATATCTGAGGCTGTTTGATGTTTCAGAGATAAGCAAGGCATGGGACTTTCTGTACAGAATCACACTGCCTACCGGCAGATCCGGGCTTGCGATGCATGCGATCAGCGCGATCAATCTTCTGATGTATGACGCATACGCTAAGGAGATCGGAATTCCTGTTTACCGACTCATAGGAGGATCAACCAGAAAGGAGATTAGAGCCTACGCCAGCCATCTTCATCCCGATAAGGATGAGAACCTGGAGGATGAGGCAAGGCGCTATCTGGAAGAGGGATACACAGATATGAAGATGAGATTCATCGCATCGCCTGCAGACCCTTATGCCATAGAGAAAAACCTGCATCTGGTGAAGGTTATCAGGGACGTTGTTGGCTATTCGGTCAACCTTGCCGGAGATTTCTGGATGTCTCTTAACTATAATTTTGCCTACAGGATGATAAGTGCACTCGAAAAATATGAAATGTCCTGGATAGAAGAACCGCTTCTTCCCG
This sequence comes from Thermoplasma sp., assembly GCF_008709555.1. Taxonomy (GTDB): domain Archaea; phylum Thermoplasmatota; class Thermoplasmata; order Thermoplasmatales; family Thermoplasmataceae; genus Thermoplasma. The sequence continues at coordinate 29,770 of NZ_VYIJ01000014.1, read as the reverse complement.
ACGATTTCGAAGGCTATGCGAGGCTAGTAAGAAACGTGAGCATCCCGATATCTGCGGGAGAACACCATTATCATGTCTTCGACTTCAAGCGATTGCTGGACGCCGGAGTAACCATACTTCAGCCTGATGCAACCTGGGTAGGCGGAATAACGCCGATGAAGAAGATAGCAGGACTGGCGGAGGCATATGGAGCACAGGTTATACCGCATGCTGGAAATATATACAATCTTCACTTCATAGTTTCAGAACCTGAGTCTATAACACCCATGGCTGAGTATCTGACGAGATATCGGGATTGGATGGAGCAGCACATAGTTAATGTCCCTAAGGCCATAAAGGCCAGATTTACTCTCTCCATGGAACCGGGGTTCGGGATAAGATATGACTTCGAATGATCGTTACTCCATAAAGGTATTCAAAGTCGGGGAATCAGAGGTACCCGGTGCAGAGGTATACTGGATGAAAGACTTCTGGACATGGGAGCGGCTCTCCTTCCACATCGTTCTTGCATACAACAGCGAGCGCACATTTTTGATAAACACCGGGATGCCGCTGGATCTGAGCATTAGAAATCAGGAGATGAAGAAGTTCGCAGGCGATCGGGCAATATTCAGATCCGAGGACTCCATAAAGATATTGAAGGATGCCGGTTTTCCACCGGATAGCATAGATTTTGTGGCACTCACTCCTGTTCAGGATTATACAATTGGCCGGCTGGACGAATTCAGAAGATCAAAGATATTTATATACAGGGACGGGTGGGTCAGAGATATAGCGGCACCGGCGTACGCTTATTTCCACAACCGAGACCTCTTCATCCCTCGAAGAATCTTTGATTTTGTCTATGGCGAAGGATGGAAGAACATAGTCTTCTATGACGGTGAAATGGATCTAGTACCCGGTATACGAGCCATACCCGTTGGTTGCCATCACAGATCATCCGTGGCCTTCGTCATAAATACAAGATCGGGAAAGGTCGTGTTCACGGACGCCTCGTTCAAGAAGGAAAATGTTCGGAACAGGATACCCATAGGAATAGCAGAAAATATTTACGAGTGCCTAAACGCCTATGAAATTATGGAAAAGATCGGAGAAATTTTACCAGCATATGATCCGGCAATAGACGGACTTGTGATAGAGTGAATATCCACCCTAGGCTATTTTATTTGTCAGAGTGCCTATCCCAGTTATGCTTATCTCCACGGTATCTCCATGTTTCAGCCAGATCCTGTCCTTCTCCGGCAGTCCAAGTATAACCCCCTCAGGGGTCCCGGTGAATACTATATCGCCGGGCATCAGCCTGAAATATTTCGATAGATACGTCATTATCGCCTTCACATCAAAGATCATGTCTGATGTGTTGCCATTCTGCCTCATTTTCCCGTTCACCTTTGTCTGTATCTGGAGATCTCCTGCCAGGCCGAGTTCATTCCTTCCCACTATAATAGGCCCGATAGGCGCAAACGTTGGGAGTGCCTTTCCTAACAGCCATTGACTTGTTCTGAATTGGAGATCCCTTGCCGATACGTCATTTCCAATTGTGTATCCGAATATCCAGTCCTCCGGCTTTGGCCCATCGCGGCCGATCACAAGGACGAGCTCACCCTCATAATCTATTTGTTCTGCATCCTCTGGTACATTCACAGCATCCCCGCTCCCTATGATGCTGTCTGGAAATTTACAGAATATGGTGGGATATTCCATCACGTTTTGCTTTGATTCCCTCGCATGCTCTCTGTAGTTCACGCCAATGCAGAGGATCTTTCCTGGCCTCAGAACAGGTGGGAGAAGCCTCACTTCGTTGAGAGATATTCCTTTGAACTTATCCCTATGTTCAGAGATCAGCCGATCGATTTCATCCTGATCTATATCGGATGATATCACATCGTCAGCTATCCTGAACTCCTGGAATCTTTCGATGTGCTTTGCAAGTTCAGTGAATGGATATACCGAATTGCCAATTACGATTCCTCCAGCGGCTCTGCCATCATCAATAAAATTCAGGATCTTCATATTCCCATCCCTATGGTTTGAGTATTATCTTTGAGAACTTGGATTCGGGGGAAAGCTCCTCATTGAATGATTCTTCTCCCTTATCGAGAGTTCTTATATCGTACCATCTCTCACCAACATCCAGCAAACCTCTGTTGATCAGATCAACTGCTCTCCTGAAATTGTCGTCTGAATAGCAGAAAGATCCGTGCATTTCTATTTCACTCCTTATGATGTAGTTAACCTGCATTTCCGTCCTCGGTTCGTGCAGACCGACGAATACGACACGGCCTCCCCTAGCGACGGAATTTATTGCCAGTGATCTCGTTTCCTCGGTGCCGACAGCGTCAATGACCAGGTCAAAATCCTTCGCCATGTTCTTTTCTTTCCTGTTATTGATGATCCCAGTCGCTCCCCAGTACAGCGCATGATCTAAACGGAAATCATTTATATCGGCGACTAACCTTTCCACAGTCCCATAGCTTTCAAGCAATTTTGCCGACAGCAGGCCGATGGTACCTGCACCTATGATCAGGGCGCGATCGTCGAGCTCCGGTCTGGCATGTTCGACAGCTCTGAAGGCAGTGGCCAGAGGTTCAGCAAGCGATCCCTCAGGCTTGTCCACTATCTCATAACAGGAATAGTTCGGGACGTTAACGTATTCCTCGAATCCTCCAGGATAGTCCACACCGATGAGTTTCCTTTCAGGGCACAGCTGTCTGTTCCCTGTTCTGCAATATCTGCATTTCCCGCATGTCACCAAAGGATTTACGGCAACGTTCTTTCCGATCAGATAGCTGTCGGACTGTGATCCAACCTTAACAACCTTCCCTGTGAATTCGTGCCCCATAATTGATGGTGGCTTCCTGAGTTCATTCTGTCCAATAAAGGCTGAGAGTTCGGATCCGCATATCCCTGCATAGTCTACCTTCACGGTTACCCAGCCTGGCTGCGGTTCTTCAGGTTGCTTATCCACAACATCCATCTTTCTGATATCGGTCCAGATCAAAGCTTTCGTCGTTATCGCCATAAATTGATTTTTAGGGGAAATAAAAAGGTATAATCGGAACCGTCCGGTATTTGGGCATCAGAATGATCAACCCATGACAGAACATGATCGTTGTGCGGAATCTGCCTTATCTCAATATTGCGAGGATTATGCCCAGTTAGGGATTTGCCTGAGATATAAATCATTCCAACACGAAAAAATTCATTCCGGAAATTCATCT
>NZ_VYIJ01000014.1:0-26539 GCF_008709555.1 Thermoplasma sp. | reverse complement strand
GAAGAACCATTCATCTTAAAGAAGCCGAAAGACTCGTTGAGCGATATAGAACCCAGATATCATAATCTCTTAAGTTCATTCAGCATTCTGAAAAGTTTCATGTTGGACATGGTCTTGGATTCTGCACTTCTGATATATTCCTGAACGGTGGATTTCGATAGTCCAAAGTATTCTGCTATCTCTCTGATCCCTGACCGTCTGGGTATATCATAATAACCCAAATTGTATGCTTCAAGCATTATCTGCACTTCTATTGGAGTGAAGTTGAAGAATGGCGTAAGAACCTCATAGAAGTTAGGGAAGTACTTCGCTCTGAATTCATACAGATTTCCCATGGACTGCAATTCGCCCTTTAATTCATTCACATTCTCCGATGGTATGACGGCATATTTTTCCTCGATGCCATGTTTTACAAGATCAAAATCAAAGATGCTGTTATAATCATTGAGCTTTCCCTGTATCATTCCGCTGTAAGTTTCGTATAGGTCTATGACGTATACGTTTCCTTTAAGCTCACTTATACTCAGTCCGGTCAACTTCTTAATAGTACCTGACCTGTTCAGATCTCTTATGAAATCGCGTAGGGTATGCTTGCCCTTAACCTTAAGTTCAAAAAGGCCATAGATGACGTCCCTGTCCTTGTAGGGAAGGAGCTTAAGGGTGTGTATCATCACATCATACTTTTCGGTGATTCTGCTCCAGCAGTTATCATGAGTCATCCTGAAGTATACAAGGGAGAACTTCTCATCGAGGCTTTGTGGAGCATATTTAAGCATCATAATTAAGTATATTTTAACATTATTTAATATTTGCTTAATTAATTATTATAAATCTTATTTTGATAAAATATGTCAATGAATAATCATTTATTGAAGATTGATCAGCATACCCCCATCGGCGAGCAGTTCTGTGCCTGTGACATAGGTATTGTCATCAGACAAAAGGAACAGCGCAGGTGCAACCATATCCTCAGGCAGGCCAAGTCGTCCAACCACCGTGCGTCGTTCCATGTATTCTCTTTTTTCCTCATTGGAAAGATCTTCCTTGTTTATGTCAGTCAGAATAGTGCCTGGTTCTAGGCTGTTTACCAGTATCCCGTATTTTCCAAGAACGATTGCGATGGAATGCATGAAGCCATTCAATGCCGATTTTGTCGTTGTGTAGTGGGTCTGGAACTCTCCGCCAACGTGCGCGCTGATGGAACTGATGAGAAGAATTCTGCCCTTTATTCCATTTTCTATCATATTCTTTGCAATGCGCTGAGTTATGAAGTAATGGCTCTCAACATTGACCTTCCAGACCTTTTCGAAAAGGCCTACGCTTATCCTGAAGAAATCCTCGAACGGACAGATGCCTGCGTTATCAACCAGGACGTGAACTTTTCCGAGAGCACTTATGGCACCTTCTGCGAATTTTATGCTTTCATATGGATCGCTCTGATCAACCTTTATCTTATAGGCATTCACTCCGTATTTCTGGGCAGCTTCAATGACCTCATCAGCTTCCGAATCGTGGGAGGCATAGCTTATCACTATGTTCGCTCCCTGCCTGGCAAGTCCGAGTGATATGGCCCTGCCTATACCCCGAGACCCACCAGTGATCACGGCATTCTTTCCCCTAAAGTCAAGCATCACGTATCACCAGTTTCATTCTTCTGCGGTCTGATCCAGAGATCTGGATTCGGTTCTGACGTAACTCGGAGCAGCGAATCCCATGATGCCCACTACGATCAACGCGAGCAGGAAGAAGATGCCCGCTATCCAGCCTATGTATGTAACGCTTGCCTTGACTATCAATGGTGTGAACAGCCCGAATATGGCACCTTCGAATCTCATCGTGAACCATACGAATCCCTGTCCAGAGTTCCTCAGACTCGTTGGGAAGTGCTCAAGAGAATATAATCTTGTTATTGGCCAGACTCCGAGTCCCTGACCGATACCGAAGAGGAGGAATGATATCAGCAGAACCGGAACATTGTAAAGGAATGGCTTATAGACCAGTAGCAGGAATGATACTGCTGACATTGCAGCACTGGTAAGATACAGAGGATATCTTCCAACTCCAACTTTATCCGTGAGGAAATAATAGATCAGCAACCCTGGTACTATTGCGCTTCCAAAGTATATCGCTTCAAATGCAAATACGATCCTCGTTGACACCAAGTGCAACGAACTGAATATGTAAGGGAAGAATTCTCCATACGTTGATGCCGGTATGCCCCACATCAGATACAGGAACCATGCAAACAACAGTGGGCCACCGTATTTTGTGAAAAGCTCTCCGTATCTGTACTCCTTGTATTTGGGGGCTTTGGAGATCGATACTTCTGACTCCTGTGATGTCCCAAGCACCTTAGTTGCGCTATGCAGATCTTCATAACGGCCCTTGAGGACATCGAATCTGGGCGACTCTGTTAGTTTGCGCCTTAATGCCCATGCGACAATTGCTATTACGCCGAGCATGATCCATATGGTTCTGAAAAGCGTGATTCCGGTATTGTATATGGCGATCGCGATGGCAAGTTCTACCAGGACTCCAACGTACCACATTATGTTTGTATAGGTCATGAGTTTTCCTCTACCCGCCTTAGGAGCGAATTCAGAGATCAGCGACCATGACGTTGGAACATCAGCTCCAACGGAAATTCCAATTAGAGCATAGAACACCATCGCCCAGATAAAGTTGAAGGAAAAGGCCAGAAGTATGGCAGCAACTGCGTATATTATCATATCTACCTGATATATGAATTTCCTTCCGTATCTATCACCAAGCGGTCCGAATATGAGTGCACCAAATGCAGTGCACAGGAGCGTGACCAGAGCTGGAAATCCTGCAAGCAACGTAGAAGTTATATGGAGATAGGCCAATATTGCCGAGAGGGTTATTCCAGTTCCAGCGAACATTCCCGCATCGAGGAAGTCTCCAAGCGAAGCTATAAGGGTCCACGATACGTGTGTGCCAGTCAGTCTAGCATCATCCAGTAATTCAATCGGATTTGCTTTATCAGCCATGCATATATTATGATATTATGCATATTTAAAGAATGTATCATACCTGTCCGAATATAGTTTCTATATATTATGAATAAAATGGATATGGTGCACATCTATCTGGATTCCTTGGAGTATCGTTCCAGCATCATTCTTTTAAGTTGTGGAAGTTTTCCGGACAGGGTTTCCATATCATTTAAATCTAGAGCATGGATCGGAAGCCATATGCAGGTTGCACATGATTTCAAGATTATTTCTGCGTGCCCTACCGTATTCAGGGAAGATCAGGCCATTAGCTATGGCGAAACGGCAGATGTTCTTGATTTTCTTGATCGAATAGGCATCAGTGCAGTGGCACTTTTTCTGTTCGGTGGTGAGTATTATAGGTTATCGCTTCAGGAAAAGAAAGAGATGATGGATCTTCTGATGCGTTCCACGAATTTCAGGGGAGAATTTTTAATCGGTGTGAACGACATTTCGCTCAATGCGGTATTAGATCTCGCCAGATATGCATATCGATCAGATGCAAGCGCAATAATCATCTCGCCACCCAACTATGTGCCGTTTTATAGCCCCAGGAGATCATTTGTTGAGCATTTCCTCGCGAAGATAATTGAAAACAGTGGTATATCAGCCATATTTCAGGATACAGATCTCCCTGATAGCCTGTTGCCGAGAATCGAATTCTGGAAGAAATATGCGGAATCGGAAAAGATCTCAGGTTTCAAAATAGAGGGAAAGAAGGCTGTGGAGAGGATGAAGGATATCCGTGCATACTATCCGGATAAGAAGATATATGGAGGATACCTTGGACTCAACCTGACAGAAGAGATCGCAGCAGGATCCAACGGCAGCATAATCGGATCTTCCATCCCAGACCTTGTTTCAAGGGATCTACTGCGCAGAGCCGAAGATAAGAGCGGTATCCTGCGCAAATTTCTGAACTTTGAAGTATCCCATCTATCGATATTCGTGGAAATAGAAAAATACATACTGAAAAAGAGAGGCGTGCTGGAAAATTTCAGATGCAGGGATCCATGTCCCCATCTTTCGAAACTCCAGATGGCTAAGATCGACCATCTTTACAGCGAAATGATCCCATGATGGTGCATATAATCTATGGTAAATGGAAAACCTCTTTCATACCAGAACCGGTCCTCTCCTGCGCAGGTGTCGTAATGATATCGCTCATAAAGGACTGCCATTTTGAATTTATTTCACTTCGGTTTATTGCATCAAGCGTCGTGGATAGGTCATCGCATTCCCAATAACCGAAGACATCGGTATCCTCAATGAATATGGAATAGTTCCGTACGCCGGCTTTTTTAAGAAGATCAAGCATCTCGGGCCAGACATTTCTATGTCTTTTTATATACTCGTCTTCAGTTCCCTTCTTTATCTTAAGGTGGAAAGCGTATCGCATATGGAAGTATTTCGCTGATATATTTATAAGAAACACCAAACAATTCCAGAAATGATAAGGTATATAATCCGTAATTTGGTCTCTTATCCATGGAGAAAGGACTCGAGATCGCGTTTCAGACTGCCGACGGCATGGATGAAGCTCTGGTTCAGGCGCTCGCAGGCGTAACTGCGTACGATTTTAGAAACATGGACATAAAGTACAACATATTTCTGGTCGATCTTTATGGACAGAAATACTTCCGGATACTCTTTCTTTCAAAGAAGCTAACGGATCTGCATCCGGAGGAAAGAAAGAGGGTCAGAGAGAAGTTCGATGAAAATGCTAGGATGTCCTATGGTGAAATTATGAAGATCTATCATGATCTCAAGGCCAGAGGCATCATCGTAGACAGACCGATAAAGGAGGTAAGGGAGGAATATGATCTCTGGGAAGATCCAATATGGCAGTATATATGAGAAAAGGAGAAATTAGGCAGGAAAAAGCTGATCCACTCAGATCTTCGTCGATCTCCTCCAGTCCTGTCTGAAAGTTCTCCTTATCCTCATTTTAGCGAAGAAGCCATCGAACACTATTCCGACCTCTCTGTTTCTGTTGAGTGAAGTGGCACTGAAGTTTTCAGATCCTATGAAAACACGGTCTCCATATATCATCTTTGCGTGCATGTACAGGTAGTTAACTGGCATGAGCCTGATCCTGACTCCCGATCTGGAGAGCATCATCAGACGCTGCTTATCCTCAGTAGTGACCGAAGAAGGGAGTATCATTTTCACACGCCTTCTCTTCTTCAGGGCATCGAGGACAGCCGGATCATCGCCCATCTCTTCGGTTTCTATGAATCTCGCCTTGGATATGAGTGCACATATGGCCTTTTCAGATCCCGGCGATACAACCATGTCCCTTGGTCTCCTCGCCTTACTGTCATCTGTGTTGTTCCAGTCCGCCAGAAATATAGCCTTGAGCGTTTTCCTGATATGCTTGTCTCTGGTGATGTACATGTACTCCCTGTTCTTCTGGAAGGATGCATCTGAAGCATTCGCAGTACCGATTAATGCGATCCTGTCGCTGACGAAATACTTGGCATGATCGAAGACTCCGGGTTCATCGAATCTCTCAGGGGCCCTTTTGAAATTGATTCCATAGTTCCTTATCGAGTCTGATTCTCCTGAGGTGTTTGTCTCACCATATGGGCGGCCGTCGTATATGACACGCACATCTACCTTCCTCTTCTTCAGATCCTGCAGTGCTTCAAGGATATCCTTGTTGTCTATGAGATAAAAGTTTGCGTACAGGAATTTCCTTGCCCTCTTGATCGCATCCAGAAACGGTCTGATTCCATCGTCTGGTTCCACTATGATCTTCATTCCACAATGCTATCAATATGTCATACTAAATGGTTACATGTCTGACAGAAATACAAAACTTTGAATATACATATTTGTGTTGAGAGATTAACGCCTGATGTTCATGCGGAACAATTATCGTATGCGCGTTTTTTCGCTTTCCATATTCCGAGGCTTCGTGACTACTGCATATCCGAATATCTGCTGAGATCAGGCGCTGTTGGAGGCTTCTGCCGATAGAATGGCCTTTTCTGAGCACATTTCATGCATTTACGTATCATTTATACATATAATTTTTTCATAACGCTTTAAAGGATTATGACATGAATTCGCATGATGTACAGTAGAAAGATTGTATTGTTGACAATAATGGTTACAGTGATTGCAGTGATCGGTTTTCTCGGGATCAACTTTGCGTTCAATGGATCGCAGCAATCCATGGTGCATGAGAAAACCGGTCAGATAGCGACCGGCAGGAAAGTCTATGAGACTGCAACAAGCACACTGAAACCAGTAAGCAATTATCTGTTCCTTCCAGCGAAAGACCATAGGTTCCTCTATCAGAATGGTACTGTAGAGCCCCTATATACACAATCCCCAGCACCCATGGGCATCGGCTTCTTCGGCCTGGAGAATGTATCAGGGCAGCTAGTTGGGAATAACTACTATGCTTCTAGTTTTTCGGCAACTATAAGTCTATCGAATCTGAGCGTTTTCAATCTCGCGGATGATGCGCCTTCATCGCTCACATTCCAGCTCAACACCGTAACGGCAAACACAACCCTGTTCGGAAACCCATCCTATACCTTCTGGACGCAGAATGTCGCGAGCTATTCTGTGAGAACCCATGAGATAAGCTTCGTTGACAATATATGGAATTTCAGCAGTCCAACCGCCGTTATGAGCAGCAACGCCATATTGAATTCAACCGGGACACTCTATCCATATCCTGGCGTGCATATCGCACTCGGTCCGACCTTCTATCTGCCGACACCATTTACGCTCACGTTGTACCTGAACACTTCCGAGATCAACGGAAACAACGTTTTCTACTTCAACTATTCCATACCAACGATCGGTGTGAGCGGAACCTATGACAGGGTAACGTTCAACTCCACCTATGGCATGCCGCCATCGTACAAGGCTCCACCATCATATTTCAGGGTGAGCGGTACTCAGCTTACGCCGTTGGGTCTCCTCTATGACGCAGAGATAATGATAGGTGGTCCTGGCGGAGGATCCACCACAACAGTGACTGACATAAATGGAATGATGGATCTGAAATACATACCTGCATCGAATCCCATGGCGCACGTGCATCCAGCTCCGCCCTCTCAGTCTCCGAAAGGCCCATCAGCGACTGCACATTCATACGTCAATGTACCCAGTGCATTTGATTTCGGTACCGACACGGGTGAGACATCGGTCGGAGCAGCAGTAGCTTGGAACTCCATGGATCAGGTCATACTCAACACCGGTCCATCGCTCCTCTACGGCATGTGGAATGTATCGTCGAAGACAACGATGGAACAGTTTTCGGGCAGCGTCATGCCGAGCAACGCGTTCCTATTTGTGAGCCCTGGCGACGTTATAAATTATAGCCAGGCTGGATACGTCCCGCTTAGCATGTCCGGATCGTACAGCTTCATGCTTCCATCCGGTCAGTATGCTGGGCTCGCCTTGCTGAGCGATCACCGTGCGCAGGCACAGATGATGGCATCATCCAACACCTTTGTTCTATCTCCGGACATGGCAGCCGGGGTCTACACTCCGCTCATGGCCATGAACAATCAGCAGATCGCTAACATATCGTACTCAGGAAGCGGAACAGAGTCGAATCCATACATGCTGTTCAACAATGAGTATGGATACATCAGCCCACTCTTCGGTGAGATAAACGACTACTCGTTCCCACAGTTCGCTGGCGTGATGCTATTGAATACATCAGCATACGTCGTTGCATCCAACATGCCGACGTTCCCGGTCCTGTACCAGGGTATATTCGTGGATTATGCGACCTTCTGGGGTCTCGTACCCTACAATTACCTCGGATACTGGATATTCAACTCATCGCACTTCATACTGGATCATAGCGAAGTAACAGGATGGTTCTCATCGTCTGACAGCGGAGAACCACTTGCCAACGTCGTATTATGGAACACATCCGATTCGCTGATAGCTTCAAACACCTTCATGTCAATGGATTCATCTGTACTGATATACGGTGGTGAGAACAACACGGTATGGGGCAACTACTTCATAAATTCCCCGTTGCTGGCCAATACCCAGCTCGAACAGGCATGGAACCTATGGGGCAACCCTCTTGGCCTCGCTGTCTTCTCGTCCAACAATACCATATACAACAACTTCTTCTCCACAGAGATAACTGCCATAAGCCCATCGGTCAGCATCTACACCGGTGGTCCAGCCGTATATGTAAACAAGTGGAATATTTCAAAGATGCCGGCCACGAGCGTCATTTACTTTGATGGCCAGGCACTGAGTGGGAGCATAGTTGGAGGAGACTACCAGGGTGGAAACTTCTGGTATAACTTCAATGGCACGATACCATACAACAACAGCGGGATGATCGAATACGGCGGTGACTATGAACCGCTGAACGTCATAGATCTGCAGCCTCAGAACTCGGTGATGCTTCCTGGAAACGTGCCATATCTGATGACCGCCCCGGCATTCCAGCCGTACTTGATAAATCTCGGACCGGCCAACCCAGATAGTGTCATAAACGTGACGCTGTATCTGAATATGACCAACCTGAGCCAGCTTGAGGAGTTCGTTTCCGCTGTCAACTCGCCGATGAGCCCGTATTTCCATGACTATTTGACTCCACAGCAATTCATGTCTTCGTATTATCCATCGCAGTCTCAGATCGCCCAGGTGGAATCCTATTACTCAGCGCTGGGCTTCAGAGTCTGGTCATATTACTATGCTCCACTGGTCGTCGTGCTGCAGGGTACAGTCGGTATGTTCGAAAGATCCTTCGGAACGATGATCTTCGACTACAAGTTCACCTATCCCGGTGGCAGCGGCGCAGTATTCATGACCAACACAGCTAATCCCTACATACCTGCACAATTCTCCGGCCTGATCATGCATGTTTATGGTCTGAGCTATTCCAGCGAAGCCCTATTGAGCGTTCAGAACAGGCAGGATCTCAAGACCGAAGTGTCGGACATATCACAGGTTCCAGCCAGCGGAATAAACGGATCAAGCAATCTACTGACGCCTGTTCATCTTGCCCAGTTCTACAATGTCACCGGGCTTGAAAAGATGGGATTAACAGGCCATGGCATAAAGATAGGGATACTCGGAGTTGGAGAATCTGCCAATATGAGCGCCATATCGATGTTCTGGGACCAGTACGGCATACACAACCCCCATGTCGTCTTCGTGAATCTCACGCCCAACGGTAAGAACCCCTACCCGGAGGGTGCGGAGGCCGACCTTGACGTGGAATGGTCAGGAGCCATGGCACCCAATGCAACCATATACGACGTGATGCAGCCATTCAATCTGACCGGAATAGGCGATAACGCCGTGAACATCGAACTCTATTACATGCTCAACGTGATACACCCACAGATAATATCGGGAAGCTGGGCAGAGCTCCAGTTCCACCATGACTCCGGTTTTGCCCAAATATACAACCTCATCGGATTGCAGGCTGCCGCGGAAGGCACAACGATATTCCTCGGATCGGCAGACAGCCACAGCATCTACTACCTGACCGTTATGGCCTCTGAATACATCGTATCGGTCGGCGGTATATATCCAGTGCTCAATCAGTCCGGATACATAACGGGACAGTACGCGTGGTATCAGCCGGAATACAGCTGGTATGGCGGCCCAGTCGGATCAGGGGGAGGAAACAGCTTCTTCTTCGCGAGGCCAACTTACCAGAGCTCGGAACTGATAGTTGTACCATCGACGTTCACAGACCGCGGACAGCCTGATATAGCGATGCCAGCGGCGAATATGGTCTTTGCCTTCAGGAGCTTCTTCGGCGTCGCCGGCGGCACAAGCTTCGCGACACCCATATCTGCAGGCATATTCGCGGATATAGAATCAGCGTTTATGTCTCCGGGTGGCGCAGCCGGATACTTCGGATGGATACAGCCAGCACTGTACGGACTTGGATACGGTTATGAATTCGGGCTTCCCGCATACTACATGGTTGACTACGTACAACCATACCCCGGCATGATCGGAAATGGTTACCTTGGACAGGGATGGAACGATTTCGTTGGCATAGGATCGTTCAACGCGTTCAACATGACCGTGGATCTTGCAAATTACTACCTGGACACACTGATCATAGCCTACGGCCTCTGAACGGTCTTAAAAAAATTTTATCCATATCTTTTTTATAAGAACAAAAATTTAATAATTATTCTGCATCACATCATATGGTCGATTATGAGATCCAGGGTACCGATGTTCAGTATCTGCGGGCAAAACTAGACAGTGGTGAATCGGTTTATGTTGAACCGGGCCACTTGATATACAAGGATAGAACCTCAAAGCTTGACGTGAGGGCAGGTGGCTTAAGGGGCGTTTTCTCGCACATGCTGGGCGGATCAGCAGTATTCCTGCTGAAGGTTGATGGTCCTGGCGAGATAGCTTCTGCAGGTTTTCTGCCAGGAAAGATACATCGCATAGATCTGAAAGGAAACGGTATCATTGCAGAGTTCAATGCGTTCCTGTGCATGGACTCCGGAATTCAGTATTCCACCAAGTTTGCTGGTATCTGGCAGGGCCTGCTTGGCGGCGAGGGCCTGTTCCTTGAGCATTTTTCAGGCATGGGTTCCATATTCCTTCACGGCCATGGCCAGGTTATAGAGAGGGACCTTGGGCCAGCGGATGAAATAAGCGTTGAGCTGAGCCATGTTCTTGCATTCGATGACTCCGTTCAGTACAATGTGGAGCGTATAGGTGGACTGCGTACGATGATACTCGGCGGCCTGGAGGGCGAGGGTCTGTTCTTCGCACACATGCGCGGCCCCGGTAGGGTCTGGATACATTCCATATCGCTCTTTCAGCTTGCCGCGAAGCTGATCGTGAGGCAGTGATCATCATCCCCTAATTTTTTTGACAATTTTATTCTTGAAGACAACATCGCATGAACAAGAGTATTATGGATCATCTCATTAGGTGTATAGATGCCTGATCCGGATTATGGAGTGTATCATCATTCGTCCAGGGAGGATTCAGAGAGACTGCGTGATCTGGCCAGAGTCATGTTTGTAGAGGCGTTCAGGAAGATCGGAATGGATGAAGATACGAACATTCGAATAGTAGATATTGGTTCTGGTCTTGGTTTTCTCACGATACTCTGCGCTACGTACTTCAGAAATTCGAGGATCACGGCGATAGATACGTTTGCCGATCCATCGATAGCGGATAATTCCAAAGAAAGGCTTATGGAGAATCTGAAGATGGCTGGAGTCTACGATCGCGTTACCATCGTTGAGGCGGATATTACGAAGAGCATCCGCGTCGATGAGAAATTCGACCTCGCCGTGTCAAACCTAGTGCTGCACAACACGGGAAGGCATAGATTCGATGTCTACAGGAATGTATGGGATATACTCAAGTGCGGGAACTACTTCATAGATGCCGACGGCTTCATGAGGAAAGGAATCTCATCCATTCTGGTGGATCCGTTCAGAAGAGATATGTCGAAGATATCAAACATTTTTGAACCTGAATTTGCGATGGAGCCGAGAGACCAGAAGAAGAATGCGGCATGGCGATATATCCTGGTTGGTCTCAGATCAAAATGCAGCGAGGTCTGATGATTGAACACGGAATATTTTCTGATGCTGATAGCATAATACCTCATGAATCTTCACCAGAGTATCTTTGTCTTTATCTCTCCTGGAATCCTGTTTTCAAGAGCATCGATCACTGATTTCTGGTCGGATATATTCACAGACCTGGTGATGAAGTGAGATGTGGTGAACGGATACTGAGTCTTCCATTGCGTGAGATGGTTCATGGCCATCTCGAAGTGAGGCTTCTGACCATTGATGAGTCCGGTGATAGATATGGATCTGTAAACTATGGACTGCAGATCGACCGGGGATAGGGACAGCGTACCCGACTGAGTGAACCCGAAGAGCCCAAGAAAACCATTATTCTTCAGCCTCGCTATCGCGTATCCAATGACTGAGGCATCAGATCCTGAGGCTTCTATCACGCCGTCATATTTCTCGTTGCTGTGCGCAGATGTGTTGACGAATTTCAGGCCGATCTCATCGAAGATCCTTGTTTCCACATCCGTGGGTCCACGTCTGTTTGCTATACTAACATCGAAGCCATAGGTCTTCAGGAGCATTGAAAAGAGTATCCCGATGGTGCCCGTACCGATCACAAGTATTTTCCTGCAGCCGTAAGTCGCATCCTTACATCTCCAGTGTAGCCTGTCCTGAACATCCATCATCTCTGCAACGGATTTTTCTAGGTCTGAAAGTGGCTGCGCCATTATGGCAATGTCTCTTATCTGCGAAGGAACAGGAACTAGGTACTCAGGATCATCGTATATGTATTCACGCATGAAACCGTGCATTCCCTTTATTCCTGCTTCCACAAAATCACCGGTTTCGCAGAAATCTGCGCGGCCGTTGAGACAGTTGATGCATTTCCCGCATCCGCGCCTGTTTATGGGCATCACAATAGTTCCTTTCTTCAGATCGCCCGCATCATCTTCGAGAATTCCCAATGCCTCATGTCCAAGCACGAGAAAATCATAGTTCTTTGGGGCAGATGCGGCCGACATTATCCCCTTCACGATTTCTCTGTCGGTACCACATATTCCGTTTTCAATTATCTTCACTCTTGATCCACTTTCTCCGATATTTATCTCTTCTATACTAGCACCACTCTCAGGTGGTCTTACTGTTATCGCCTTCATAAAATAATGATACCAAAATTGCATTAATATGTTCACTGCAGCGGATGATGGCCAATATTTTTATTCTGAAACATGTTAAGTTACAGTGGATCTTCCCGTTGTCATAAACAGCTACGCAGACCCGAAGGATATGGTAGAAGACCTCAGCAAAGCGATCATGAACCACTATGGTGAATATCCATCACCGGAAGAAAGAAAGACATGGATATCCCTGGGAAAAAACATTCTAAATATGAAACCGCGTCATCCCATATTGGCCGAAACTCCACTATTCGGCCTTGAACGCGCGGATCTCGTCGTCGTTGATACAAATAACGCGCTCATAGTTGAGGCGAAGGGATGGAAGAATGTCAAAAAAATTAGTGGTCTTGTGGTTTATGCAGATGGTTCATATCACATAGATCCGTGTTATCAGCTCAACAATTATGTATCAAAGATGAGATTCTTTCATACTTCAGGTTCCAATATCCGGTACAGGGGAATACTGTACATGTACAATAACCACACGTATTCCTCAAATTCATGCCGTATAGTCCACAGCATCGATGATCTGAGGAATGAAATAGAGAGGATAGGAAATCCAGGAACTGCGGACGATATCAGGCCAATAATCGAAGGAAAGTTCACCATAAGCGATGATCTCATCGATCTGATAATGAAATACCAACAGGACATAGTCAAAGATGCGGTCAATACCCTTGTCTCTCGAGGCTATGGGCTCAGTGAAGAACAGGCCATCATAATGCACAGGGTTCTTGAAGCCGTCAAAAATAGGCAGGAGATGACATTCTTGGTACATGGGGAAAGCGGATCTGGAAAGACCCTAGTCGCCCTTGATCTTCTCCTTGATGCCGTTAAAAAGGGCTATAATGCGATGCTGGCATATAGAAATAACAGACTCTTGAATACTATGCGACAGGTGCTGGATCTGAATGCGGGCGGCGTAATGATAGGATCACTGATACAGTACTATTCCACTGGACGGGGGAAGGGCATAGGTGAACCCAATTTTGATGTCTCGAAGTATAATGACATGGATCTGATAATATACGACGAAGCCCAGAGGATGACCCAAAATGTCATAGAGACGACACAGACAAGATCGAGGGTCAAGGTATATTTCTTCGATGATTCCCAGATACTCATTGGAGATGAGGCAGGGACATTGGAAAACTTCAGGCGTTACTGCAAGAATGTAACCGAGATGAACCTCACAGCCACTTTCAGGATCTCTAGAAGCTATCTGCAGCTTGTTCGCCATATACTGTGGAATGAAAGACGGCCAGACAGCCTTAACTATGAAGTGAATCTGTTCGATGACGTGGTGAATTTCATGGAAGACCTGCGAGAGAAGCATAGCCATGGGAACAAAACAGGCCTGCTATGCGCATTCACGGAATCCAAGGGGGACAAAACAAATCCGACCAGCGATCAGAACAGGCGCATCGGATACCCGCTCCCTTCTGGATTCGATATATACAAAAATTCTGGCCTTGACATTTACTGGCTTATGAATGAACGAACAGAATACCCGAGATACTGGAGAGGTGAACTGGATCCACTGAGATACTGTGCATCTGTTTATGGTGCCCAGGGATTCGAAGCAGATTACATTGGGCTAGTATGGGGCAGGGATCTAGTTTGGAGAAATGGTTGGGATATCAATGCAGATCCGATAACCGATACCATAGGCAATAATTATTCACTCAAGAGTATGGCCAGGAAAAATCATGATATCGCTATGAAACTTCTCAAAAATCGCTACTATACATTGATGACTAGAGGTATAAGAGGGATAGATATATTTTTCGAGGACCATCAGACAGGAAAACACATTTCTGATATCATCAAGGGGATGCGAGAAAATGGGTTTATACCGCATGATGATCCCTGAATCGTTCTGCATGGTATGGAACATACATCCTCTGATCCGACCATAAACCTCGATTCAAACAACCAGGTATCTCTCATTAGATCGTTTGCTATGAATATACCGTGCAGGGGGATCGAGAAAATGTGGAGGAAGTCTCTAGGTGGAAACAAGGCAGGATGAAGTTTTTATCTTCTTTTTGCTAACTTTTAGAGATAGGTGCAATCGCATCCATTATAGTATGGTTAGGGATTTAGCGGAAGCACTAAATATTGATCTTCGGACGTGAAATACACAGACTTCTCTAAATAGAGAAATCTATACCTCAATGCCGCACTAAACATACTGAAGATTGGATTGATGAAAAGAGTGTAGTGCCATCAGAATCCGCTCCCGTGGAGATCGCCACGCTGGACATGCACATATTATATCCGTACAGGCAGGTGTCGATCGTTTAATAAGGAACTTCGATGCTTCAGCTGAGGAGTAGTTCACTTCTTCGGCGATCAGTCTTTATATAATAATTTATACTCTATAGATAATGAGCGGTTATCTTGATGAGGATGAATTCAATAGATGGTTGAAAAATGCAAGATACACCCTTAAATCAGCCCGTGCAGATGTGAATGCTGGATTCTATAGCTGGGCATGTTTCAAGGCGCAGCAAGCAGCTGAATTTGCAGTTAAAGCATATCTTCGTGGGATCGGTGAAGATTCCTTTGGACATTCAGTTTCGCTGTTGCTAAAAAAGGCAAATTTCGATGAAAGTCTGATAAATATAGCAAAAAAAATTGATAGATATTACATCCCAACAAGATATACTGATGCATGGTCTGATGGTTCCCCTGAAGACTATTATTCATCGGACGATGCTGAAGAAGCCATTTCCAGCGCTGAATCTATAATATCTGAGGTGGAGAACAGATGGAAATCATTCAGAAGCGCATAGAAGAGAGGAACAAGGTCATTGAGGAGGCTTCAAAATTTGCCAAGAGTCTAGATTTCAGATGCACTGTAGTTTTAATAGGATCATACGCGAGAGGCGATTTCAATCTATGGAGTGATGTTGATCTTCTGATAGTTGGAAATTTTAAGGGAAATCCAATTGAGAGGTTGAAAAGTATAGATCTTCCTCCCGGTTATGAGGCCATCATGCTCACGCCGGAGGAAGTTTCCAAGATGCAGAAAACGCACAGCAAATTCATTGAAGATGCCATGAGGGATGGAGTCATCATAAGGGACGATTACGGCCTCTTTTCTAAAGGAAAATGACATCTGATTGCCCATACACACCGCATAAGTTTTTTCACAGGATGCCGGATAAAACCTGATTCCAAGAGAAGCTGGTACATTATTTGTACGCACGCGTTCTTTATTATTTGAATTCTTGTTTCTGAATTGATGAATAAGCTTTATGCGGTAGCAAAATATGAATTGATACTTGATCTCAGAAGGAGGAAAGGCATAGCGGTATTTGCACTGGTCATATTCTTCGCCATCTGTTATTCGTACATAATACCGAGATATGCCAATGGCGCGTTCTTCACGTACAGGCCATATGACTGGGACTGGATGTATACCATATCAGAAGAATTTGATTCCATAGTCGCGGGTCTTTTTGGTCTCATTACAGGATCTCTCCTAGCTCTTGACGCAATAGCTGGTGAATTCGAGGACAGAACCATATCAAGGCTGTATTCGCTTCCTCTCAGACGGTTCGACATATACGCCGGTAAGTTTGTTGAAAAGGCCGCAATCATAGCTCTCTTTTCGTTAATAACCATCATATTATCGATATAGAGTCCTCGGGATGCCCATAAGAAGGTTCTCAAGAATTGTTGGGATGTCCATCTATGCCTCGCTTATAGTTCTCATACTATTTATCAGTATATTTACAGATCTCGTGCATAACAGATACTACCCATTGGAACTTGCCTTTGACCTAATAGACCTTGCACTCGCAATGATACCTATCTATCTTCTCATAGTAATGAAAGCTGCATTCCATAAAATTCCGGCACAGGGATATATTTCATCTGTTTCCTTTTTATTTTCCGCAGTCTTTCCATCAATTTCCTATCTATTTGCCCATCTATCGTACCAATATCTTACGAATCCGGATTCCTTCGTGTGGGCCATCACCGGAATTATATGGATTATTTCAGGCATAACCATACGACAAGGGGCGGAGGAGGATTGATCTGGAGGACAAGAAGATCGCCGGATTCCACAGCGATCAGAGGAAAGATCTGGTAGACGATCTCATCAATCTGATAAATTCTGGACCTTTTAAATCGACACTGAGAATTGCGATTATAGTTCTTCTTGGCATAAATGGACCGCTCACATTTACTGACCTTCAGCGATCGTTGAGGACCGGTAAGGGGAGTCTAAAGAACCATCTTGACGTTCTCGAGATGGATGGATTCGTAGAAATCAAAAATATAATAACGTTGAAGGGGCCCAGACTTATCTATAGGATAACTGGCAAGGGCAAGGAATTCTATGAGAAATACATTAGACTATTTAGCAATTTTAAATAGTGATAGGCTGGATAGATTTTTAAAATCCGGATACATAAATGCATATCTTTCATCATCATCGAAGTCAAATGGGTATCCTTAACAACAAGATCAGAACAATACGATAAAAAATTAGGACAATGTAGTTTTTGTTTCTATGGCCATATGGATAAATAAACAACCCAATTCATGACATAATCCAAAGCAAGATATCCTCCTGTGATATTACACCTGCATAGATATCCAATGATGATCTGAACATCATGAATCTATCATCTTTGTCTGTGAGATCCCAACAAGATTCAGTACAATGTCATTTTCCATAAAGTTAAACACCCATAAGGGAAACGATCATGTTCAAAGTATCTACCTTCCAACAAAGCGATTTATACTTTATAAGTTCGTTGGATTTTTACTAATATATATCTGCTTTTGTGGGATCCCTATTAGGTCTATGAGGATCAAGATTTCAAATGTTTTTCCATATCTATAGTCTTTCCATGGCGGATCAAGATATATTGTGATGCCCATGTTTCTATAATAAAAGAGAGATGGGATCGGGTAGGATTAAATAAATAGATAAAATGCCACCATATGGAAGATAAAATAATATATACAGATAGTCAAAGTGCCCTCATAATAATCGATGTGCAGAAAGCATGGGATGATCCTGCCTTGGGACATCGTAATAATACTGATGCGGAGGAAAAAATAGCCAGTCTTATCAATCAGTTCAGGGAACATGATCTAAGAATCGTGCATGTTAGACACTTCTCCTACGATGTAACATCTCCGTTCAGACCAGGATTGAAGACATTCGAGTTCAAGGATCAGGCCCTACCGACCGATGGTGAGATGATTATAACCAAAAGAGTCAACAGCGCTTTCATTGGTACGGACCTTGATGTTGTGCTGAGGCGGTCTGGGATCAGCAGGCTGTTCATAGTTGGCCTGACCACCGATCACTGCGTCAGCACGACGGCGAGGATGGCTGGAAATATGGGATACGAGACATACCTAATTGAAGACGGATGTGCCACATTTGATCGCATAGACCCCAACGGGAATGCCATTCCGGCTGAGGTTGTCCACAGAGTAAATCTGGCCTCAATTGATGGGGAATTTGCAAAGGTGATAGAGTCATCTGATTTACGATACGCGTGAAGTATTCATACGTCAAATCAGTGTTCGATCTCCTAGGTTTGTATCTATCGGATGCATTGACATCAATCTGTATCATTTAATCTATGCGAAATTTTCTTCCGAAAGATGCGCATCCTTATTTATGATTGAAATTTTTACCTATGAAACTTATTAACTAAGTTAACCGTTCTCTCTTAACTTCGACGGTTGGGTATGAAGCGTCAGAAGACCAGGAGGCTGAATTGGGCTGTGATGATATCTTCACTCGGGCTAAAAATATGTAAAGGCGGTTCTGAATAAGGAGAAGGCCGGGATAGGCCTCGCGACAGAGGGGATCGATCCTAGGGTTGCAGCATTCTGGTAAATTGACGGCAATTACATAGTGATAGGGGCTCTGTGAGGCATTGGAGGATGGACAGATGATCTCCGACTATATAGCAGTGATCCTGATGCTTGATTATCCCCATTTGCTGGATTACACGGATGAAATTGCGGCACGTCGCCTGAGCCAAGCAGTCCCAGAAAAAATCCTTTGAAGGTAAAGCATGGCCACGAAGATCAGTTTAGGGGATCTCTGGGAAGATTTTCCGCAGCTCTATTCTGTCCGGCCAAGACATGGCGCACCACTGAAGATCGTTAGGCGCTTTGCGTTCAAAGACCTTTCCCATATGGCATAGAGATCGCATGTTGTAACTGAAGTCGAAACCATGATTCTCTATGTGGAACTGTCTTCACCGGATGTCCATATAGAAAAAATTTTGTATACGAATATTTAAATATGATATTAATAATAATGTCATGGTTGTGAGCCTTGTCTGAAGTGAATTCTCAGTACATAATCAAGAAATTAAAAGAATGGGCTCTCCTGAATTATGGTGCTCCAGAGGAGTCTGTAAACGTGTTCTCAGTCAACAGGTTAAGTAACGGATACTGGAATGCGAGATGCTCATTCATCTATAATAATGAAGAGAAACGTTTTTCTGTCTCTCTGGACAGCAACGGGGAAATTGTATCTTACTCAGACCTCTCCAAGACCGGATCTGGGGATATGGGATCGGCACCGACGATGATCCTTATAGCCGAAGTATTCTCCATCATTGCACTGATCGGGCTGGTTCTTTCGCTTGTCGCCGTTCTCATTGCGGGAACGGCATCGATTACCAATGTTACACCCGCCGGTACAACGACAGTTTCGGCATTCTCATCAGTAATTGGCATAATCGTAGTCGCGGTTGTCATCATGCTGGTGATAAGTGTTTACATACTCAGCAGGATATTGAAGATAAGAAAATATATACTGGCCGGAGATGCCGTTTCGGCTCTGTCGGAGGACAGCGTCGGTCTCGGTGTACTTGCACTCATCTTCAACGGTATAATCGCCGGTATACTTCTTCTGCTTGCGAGGGACGATCTTCGTAGGGCTTCCCAATAGGCTCCTGCGTTCATATTTATTTCTCAAGCAAATTATGACCGGGATCGGGACAGAGAATTATATTCGAGAATCTTACCTCTTCATATTTGCTGCGCTGTTTTTCTCTATCGGTTACTTGGTTGCCAGGTT
This sequence comes from Thermoplasma sp., assembly GCF_008709555.1. Lineage (GTDB taxonomy): Archaea > Thermoplasmatota > Thermoplasmata > Thermoplasmatales > Thermoplasmataceae > Thermoplasma. Next base: position 6,753 of record NZ_VYIJ01000014.1, on the reverse strand, counting down.
TTACCCGGAACCTATAAGTCTCTACGTTTCTCCAAATACCCCATGGGGAATATTCACATCACTCCTCATCTATGACGGCTCAGGCAATGTTAAATTTTTCCTGATCTTCGCGTTCCTATTCTCTGCAGCGAACGCAGCGCATAACAGGGATCTGAGGGTTAGAAGAATAATTCTTTCCATGGAAGCTTCCGTCCTGGGCGCAGTAATTGCAAATTTCCTTAACCTTCTGCTTTATCTTTTCACAGAGCCGAATGGATCAAGCTACGGCCAGTCAGGTGTGGTCTACGGCCTGATGGGTGCAGCTGGATCAATGGCACTATTCGATATGACCATGTACATCATGACGGCCGCTGAACATGCGAAACGCAATGATGGTTCTTCTTCAGTATTGATTGAATCATCATATCCGAGGATCGCCGTTTCCTTAACAGGCCTCATGATAATTCTATCGCTCACCTTCATATATTCGGCCATCGATATCCAGGCATTCTATTCCATCAGATCCGGCATCGATTCATTCGTACATTCCATGGCATTTGCCTCCAGCGGCATGATATTCGTATTTTCCATGTACAGGCATCGGCGGGATCTGTTGTGGGAAACCATATAGATTGTTCGGAAATATCGCTGGAAACTATAACCACATTACTCTGAGTGAAAATGGCAGTACAGGATATCCATATGAGCCGAAAGATCCTGGCTGTATATCCATATACTGAACATGGCTGAAGAACGCCCGCGATATTCCGATCCTTAATGATCTCTCCCCTTATCATTTTAGTCTGTGTCGTCATGGGAATATTGATTAATGATGTGGTAGTGTATCAACGGCATGCATAGATGGCTGCAGTATGTAGGCGTGGCCGTAATTCTTGTTTCGTTTTATCTGATGGCGTTCTCCGCTTCAGATGTGTACGACCAGCAGATAATCTCAGGCACTTTTTATGAGATATCCCCTCACGTCTACGTTTCTCCAGAGGTGAACATCTGGATCGAGAGCATCGGACAGATTGAGTGGTCATCCACTTCACATTCTGTTCAGTTTTACCTCATTCCGGCTTCCAGGATTTCACGTCTAAGCGCTGATGACGCATCCAGTTTGGCCGTCCCTCCTATAGAATACGTGGGAGGCCCGAACACATACCTCTACCAGGACCTGCATGGATCTTACTATGTTGTGGCCATATCATCCAAGAGCCCATCAGGTTGTGCAACATATATCTTTAGTCATCCACCCTATGTCGCCGATGAGCTCGTTGGAGGGCCGAATGACTACAGCACTGCTCAACATGTACTCATATACTCAATACTGCTGATGTTCCTTGGCTTCTCGTTTGTCCTTGCAGAACCAGCCATATTGAGATCCAGGGATGCCATAACAAGAGGCGATTCTCTGCATAGATCCATCTTGCGATCCTCACGGAGAGCCATCAGAAGACTTGCTTCCGGTACCGGCAGACACAGGGCCGCCGCATTGGTCATGATCCTGATCATTGGTCTATCTCTATTCACAGTTGTGCAGTATGAATCTGTTCCCAAAGTGATCCCGGTGCTTCCATCCGACATACTATCAGCACCAAATCTGTCTGGCAATTACAACTATAATTTCTCATTCTGGGCTTATTCTCCCGGTGTCTCCGCTCAATACCATGTCGTCATGTTCGGGCCGCTTCCCAAGTATGGTGAGGTGATAAATTCCTCCTTAATTTATCAGTATAGCTATGGAGTGAATATAATCAAAACGAGGCAGGTGGATTCGTTGGATCCAATCCAGCAGGCCCTGCTTATCTCCAACGTTACCGTTTCCATAGGGAATTATTCAATTCCCTTCCATGAAAATGCCTGGGACATCGGTCTTGTGTATTTTAACGGCGGAATAGTTACGAATCAGTACGGTACATTCGACACTGGCAACGAATTTGGTCTTGCTGTGGACCCGGTTAATGAGGTATCATGCAGCATCCCCAATGGTAATTATACCATGGTCATACATATCGAACTGTATCCTGTCAGCGTACTCGGGCCAAACCATGTTGATGGATCTGCGAAGACCATCACTATGACATTTCCAGTTGAGGTAAATAATAATTTTACAGTTTGACTGACCTGCATTTGCAGATCCGATTTTAGATTATGCACATTGTGCCAGGCTTTGGTTATCATTCAGATGATATCATTTTCGGTTTAGGAATATCAACTCAAGATCACCGAATTCGTGGTACTGATATCCCCATAGATTGGCATACTCTGATATTTTATCTATCGTATTCTCATCGACAAACGATCTGATCATCATTATGTGCGAACCTTCCTTTTCGTGCATACCGGTTATTATGCCATCCACCATTTTTATACTATGCCTCTCATCAATGAAAAGACTTGTTGTGCCTGATACATCTCCTTGTTCATAGCTTTCCACAATCTTTCTAAGCGTGAACAATCCAACTGCATTTTCTACCACGGTTTCCAAGGCTCTTACCACCGTTGTTCCCACAGCTATCACCCTGTTGCCTCTCATCCTGGCCTTGAATATTGATCTCAGCGTCTGGACTGGAATACAGTATCTTTCTTCCATCAACCTCCGCACGCCCAAGAACTCCTCCGGCTCAAGGGACCCAAGATTGCAATGGAGCGTCAGCTCCCTAATTTCTATTCCTTTCTGAATCAGTTCCCCTATTATTTCATTATCGAATGAATAGGACGCGGATGGGATTTCTACGCTTCCTGGGATCCTATAGAAGTATCCATGATATAATTCCTCAGGGATATCAAAAGGTATATGATCATACCTTATGAACTTCCCAAATCTCCTAAGTATTTGTTCTATTTTGGCATCGGTGCCTCTTAGTCTCCCCCACCAGTACCTCGGAAAGAGACTATGCCTTTTGAAAAGCTCTATTGAACCGGATCCATCGAGTAATTCCAGGGAACTCTCCTCCTTTAGATAGTATCCCTTTCCCTTGGGTCTGACCTCAAGCAGGAACAGATCAGAAAATCTGTCAGTCCCTATGTTAACCGTCAGATACTCCTGCATATCCTCAGAATAAACATCAATACTTGCAGGGACGATCCTGCTGTTGTTGAAGATCAGGAGATCACCTTCTTTGAGTATCTGAGGAAGGTCGTACAGAGAGGAATTCTTGATGAGGCCTTCCTGTACAATCATCATCTTCGAATCGCTTCTTCTTAGACCATACATCTGTCTAGGAAATGATGCGGAAAAGATCTCATTCATGGACAGCAGACCTCCTCCTTATTTCCTGAACGAGATCTGAGGCGGCAACCTTGGGATCCTTTAGGGGCGATCGGTCCTCAGGCAGAGCAGATCTGTGCATCTCTGTGTCCATATCTCCTGGATCGAACGAGAAGGCGCTTATATGTCTGTCCCTGAGCTCCTCGTTTAGGATCTTGATAAGCATATCGAAGGCGGCCTTTGAAGAAGAATACGGCCCCCAACCTGGATACGGAACAGTCGCCGCATCTGACGTTATGTGGATGATAAGACTGTATTCCCTTAACAGAGGGAGCGAATGCTTCATGAAGTTGAAGTTGCCGAAGAAATTAGTTTCAAAGGTCCATCTTAGATCCTCCAGTTTCAACTCTTCCAGGCGTCTCAACGGAAGTGGACCGATGGTTGCGGCGTTCAGCACAAGAAGATCTATCTCCCCGAGTTCTCTCTCCACCTTCTTGAGAAAGAGCACGATGGATTGTTCCACCCTTATGTCACATACTTCCGCGAGGATCCTCCTGTCCTGTCTTTTCCTTATTTCATCTATGAGGTTCTTCCTTCTTCCGCACACCGCCACATTCCATCCATCATCCGGTAGGGCGTTCATCAATTCGAATCCCAATCCTGATGTTGCACCCGTAATAACGGCGTTTCTTTTGTTCTCCATATAATATCATGAAATGACATATTATAAATCAATTCGTTTATAAAATTTATAAATTATGGATGCCGCCAATGCCCGGAACAGGCCCGAACGCCCACACTTTAACACAATAAGGAACCTGATAACACAACATGAATCGTTTAGGGAGTTGAATTATCCTCATAGCTAGATATGGAGCAATACTGTTTATCGTGCATCGACTAATGGTAAGATATCAAATATTTCGCTTCAAAGTTTGGGCCGAGTCCTATTCTGGTTAGGGACTGTTCTCCTGTATATTGCTTTATAATTCTTATCCAGTTTCTGATGCTTTCATCACTGTGCGCAGACAATCTGATATTATATGTATAGTATACTATACGAATAATTGAAATATTCGTATAGTATATTCAACCGATGGATGAAAGAGTCCTATTTCGCTTCAACGAATGGTGGCTGACAGGCAGAGTAAGAGAGGAACTAACAGGAAAATTCAGGAGGGAAGACTATGAAAGCTGGAAAAAATCATTGAATGAAAGAGAAATAGTCCTCTTTTATGGGCTGAGACGTGTCGGGAAGACCACCACGATGTATCAGCTGATAGACGATCTCTTGAAGTCTGGTGCTGATCCTGAAAAGATACTCTATTTCTCGTTTGATGAATCATCGGCAGACATTGAAGAGGTGATAAGGACTTACACTGAAATAGCACTAAAAAAGCCCCTGAGTGAAGCTGGCCGTGTTTACATATTCCTTGACGAGATACAGAAGGCAGGCAGCTGGGAGAATAAGGTGAAGATCTATTACGATCTTTATCCTGACATTAAATTCGTCATATCGGGTTCGTCATCCATCAACCTGGCCATGGGGTCATCTGAGACGCTCGCTGGAAGGATCATACGGGTGAAGATTGAGCCATTGTCTTTCGGCGAGTTCTGCCGGTTGAAAAACCTTGATGTGCCATACGAGAAGATCGAATATGCCCAGGATTTTCTCGGGCCGCTGTTCATGGAATATCTTGAGAAGGGAGGTTTCCCTGAACTTGTCGAGGCCACAGATCATCTGAAGATAAGGAACTACATAAGAAGCATTGTCATAGATCGCATAGTTGCAATGGATCTGCCGCAGGAGTTCGGGGTGAGGGATATGGATCTGCTGAGAAGGCTTATGGAATTGTTGCTTCAGAATCCTGGAATGATAATCAACCTGGACAAACTTGCATCATCCTTCCGGAGAAACCGCATAACCATTTCAAACTTCATCTCATACATGGAATATGCCTTTGTGATAAGAACGGTTGCCAATTACAGGCCGGGAAAAGAGGCATCATCGAGAAAGATGAAGAAAGTCTATCCCTACCTGCCAGCGTTCTATATCTCCATGCTTGCACCAGTCGAGATCCCAGATGCAGGAAAGATCATGGAAAACGCCGTCGCGACCATCCTATCAGCGGAGTACTATTACAGGGAGGGAAACAATGAGATAGACTTCGTACTGCGCCATGGCTCCACCATAATCCCCATAGAAGTGAAGAGCGGGGATTCCGATCTGTCCGAATTCTTGAAAGCATTGAGAAGGATCAATTCAAGGTCCGGGATCGTCATAGGCCGGGGAAGAATAACGATGGAGAAAAGGGGCGATCTCATCGTGTTACGGTGTCCGGTTCATGCGCTTGCGATGTATCCTGACCGTGTACTGAATGATTTCATTTCAAACGTGGGGGATGCGAGCGCAAACAAGCAGGGATCATGATATAGTACGCTGCATGAATAAGACAAGATCAATCGACCTCCAGCGCGATCACCCTGGCCATGGATCCACTCGCTCCCCTTATCTTTAAAGGCAGTGCAACGATGAAATACGGCTTACCCTCCTCCAGATCATCAAGGCCGTAGAGATCCTCGATGAATGGTATGCCTTTGGATAAGAGCTTCTTATGAACACGGAAGTCCGTGCCTTCATATGGTTCTATACCGAGTGTGTCGATGCCGATCAGCTTCACCTTCCTCTCGATCAGAAATTCTGCGGCGTCCTCTGTCAGCCCTGGAAACTCATACTGGAACTCCCTTGTGAACCCACGTTTCTTATACCAGCCGGTCTCAAGCAGTATGATCGACCCATCGTATTCATCTCTCCATTTCTCCAGGAGATGCGTCGATCTAATGTGGTGTCCATCCGGTATAATCTTCAAGCAGTATCCCGTGCCAACAAAACGGTTCGGGTCTATTTCGTCTATCGTTGAACCATCTTCGATCATGTGTGCAGGTGCATCGATGTGCGTACCAGAATGCGTAACTCCGCTCATCATCTCAATTTTATAACCGTCCCTTGCCACGGTCCCTATGGGTTTTATCTCTAACAATGGATTTGTGGGCCAGAGCGGCATGTATGTTTCCAGTGGAACGGTGAGGTCATGAATTGCCTTCAATCTGAACATGATTATACATTACCGTTTAGATTAAATTATTTTTTATTGTTCTCATTTGAGAGAAATGTGTTAGGGCTTCCTAAGCAAAATAATCATTTGGATCATATCTGAACGGTTTTAATGCCAAGTTTTGCGCATGCTAGAACTAATTCTTGATCAAAGGTCGTAGGAATATATTCATCCTATGCGCCCTTCCGATCATGCCTTTATCTTTCAGGTCATTTACTATGCTTTTGAGAAAATCAGGCCCATAGGAATCTTCGCAAAGAATATGGATGAACATCTCAATCGCTGTACAGCCAGTAATCGCTTGGAGACAGACCCTGTTCCGCCAGCTTGTTCCTAAATTCATTCGGTTTCTCGAATTTTCTTATAACGGTACACCCCTTTTCATTATCGTATTCTGGAATTGATATGTCTTCAATGTCTACTGCATCTATAACAAGAGGTGAA
>NZ_VYIJ01000013.1 GCF_008709555.1 Thermoplasma sp. | reverse complement strand
AGCAGCCATAATTCCCATGATCCTTTTGATACCACTGGCATCCCTCATGATATTCCTAGGTAAGGCCGCAGATGCCATAGGTCGTGTCTTAGTCTTCAGGATTGGTTTCATCGTATTCATGATCTTTTCGATCATGGCAGCTTTCTCCAGATCCTATACGATGCTTCTGATCGCAGTGTTCATGGTCGGTGTTGGATCTGCAGCGCTGAGTACCAACGGTACTGCCATCGTCAGTTACATCTTCTCACACGGCGGAAGAGGATTTGCCCTTGGGATAAATGCTATGGCTGTCTACCTTGGTCTCACCTTTGCCCCTTTTCTGGGCGGCGCACTCATCGAGATCTATGACTGGCAGTCCATCTTCTACTTCTCAGCTGGACTTGCGCTCGTTGGATACGTGGTCTCCATTTTCAGCCTCAGGTCGGTGGATCTCAGGGGCCACAGATCCAGAGATCTATGGCAGGCAACCATCTTCATGGCATCGCTCCTATCCCTGACTTCATTCGCCGCCTTCGGATACTTTCTCGGATACATCCAGATGATGTACCTGCTCGCGGCTGGTATTATATTGCTGGCCATCTTCATCTATCTGGAGGTCAGATCGGAGACGCAGGTCATACCCAGGCAGCTGATCTCCGGAAACCGCACATTCGTCGCATCAAACATAACCGCACTCTTGAACTATCTCAGCACATTCTCCATTGTGTTCGTGTTCTCCATATACCTCCAGGCCATACTTGGGATAACCCCCTTTATTTCAGGACTGATAATACTGCCTGAACCTGTGATGATGGTTCTACTTTCGCCAGTGGCCGGCCGCCTCTCCGACCGCTACGGTTCGAGGATGATAGCGGCGGTTGGCATGATGATCATCGGATGGTCTTTCATCTATCTCTTCTTATATGCTGGCAGGGACGTCCATGTGCTGATGATATCCCTGGCCATCATCGGTGTGGGTTTCGGCCTGTTCTCAGCACCGAACACAAATTCTGTGATGGGCTCCATAGATCCGAAATTCTCCGGTACCGGTTCCGGTTTTCTCGGAACAATGCGTTTCCTTGGACAGCTCTTCAGCATAATAACTGCCTCGGTTATACTATCCGCCTACATTCCAAAGGATCTTGTATCAGGAATTTTTTCTGGCGTGATTGTTTCAATAGACCCAGCCTACGCCTCCGACTTCGTAAACGGCTTCAGGATAGTTATGCTCGTCTCCGGGATCCTGAGCCTTGCCGGAGCATACACATCCACCCTTAAGAACAAGGGTCGGTGATCTGCGTCAGATCAATATAGGTTGAGGCAAAATTTATTTAAATGATACACAATACCCGTGGAAAAGGTTGAAATGAAGCGATACTTGATCACCAATGACGGGACCGTGATATCAGGTTATGGTTATGGTTCCCCCGTCACTGGCTATGGAGAGCTTGTTTTCACAACGTCGATGACCGGTTATCTTGAGAGTCTGACGGATCCATCATACGTGGGTCAGATACTGGTGTTCGCATCACCTACCATATCGAACTATGATCTCCGCAAGGGAGTTATGGAGAGCGAAAGAGTCAAGGTATCCGGCGTAGTGACAAGGGATGCGCATATTGAGTTTCCAGCGGGCGGACTTGGAACGGAATTCGACCGTTTTCTCATGGACGAGGGCATACCTGGCATAGATGGTGTGGATACGAGGCTTCTGGTGCGGAAGATAAGGCAGGGCGGTGTGATGAGGGCCTACATCACCGATGATCCAGAGAAGGCGAAGATCTTTCCAGATCCGATGGCTGAGAACCTGGTATCGAAGGCCGTTGAAGCCCGTGGTATAAGGAATATAAGGGGAAAGGGCGAAAAGAAACTGCTCTTCATCGATCTCGGATCGAAGAAGACGCTCAGAGACATGATGCTCGACCACTTTTCATTGACTGTGGCGTCCGTGGATTCAGACCTGGATTCCATCGACAGGTACGATGCCATATTCGTTTCTAATGGTCCTGGTGATCCGGATCACCCATCTCTTAAGCCGGTGGTTGAATTCCTCAGGAAGAACATAGGTGTGAAGCCCATATTCGGCATATGCTTTGGTCTCCAGATAATCGCTCTCGCCTATGGATCGAAAACGTACAAGATGAAGTTTGGCCACAGGGGTTCGAACCATGCGGTGACGGATGGAAGCAGGATATTCATCACGACACACAATCATGGATATGCGGTGAATCCGGACTATGTCAAGGATTTCCGCGTTTCAGAATACGACATCAATGATGGCACCATTGAGATGATAGAGGACGATATGATGATGGCCGTACAGTATCATCCTGAGGCGTCGCCCGGGCCGCATGATACGAGGTGGTTCTTTTCGGAGATGAGGAGGAGGACTGAGGATGCCACGAAGGGATGATGTGCACAGGATACTTGTCATCGGATCTGGCCCGGTTGTCATAGGGCAGGCCGCTGAGTTTGATTATTCTGGATCGCAGGCATGCCTCTCTCTCCGCGAAGAGGGTTACTTCGTTGTCCTTCTGAATTCCAATCCGGCCACGATACAGACAGATCACCGCATCGCTGATCGTGTTTACATAGAGCCCATAACGGTAGAGGCCGTGGAGCGCATAATAGCCAGGGAGAACATAGACGCCATAGAGCCGCATATGGGAGGTCAGACGGCGCTCAACCTTGCAGTCAAGCTGAAGAAGAGCGGCGTGCTCGATCGATACGGGATAAAGATCATCGGTACGCCGGTTGAGTCAATAGAGCTGGCGGAGGACAGGGAGAAGTTCTACGAGTTCCTGAAGACTATGGGCGAACCGCAGCCAGCCAGGTACAAGATAAGGCGGGATAATATAGAAGAGGACATCGCATCCATACCCGATTCTCCTGTCATAGTCCGCACATCGTTCTCTCTGGGTGGAACCGGCGGAAGCATAGCAAGATCCAGGCAGGATCTCAAGAACATGGCCGAGAATCTCTTCCGGTCCTCGGATATAGATTATCTCGAGGTCAACGAATCTCTTGAGGGCATGAAGGAGATTGAATATGAGGTCATACGGGATTCCTTCGGGAACTGCATAACCGTGTGCAACATGGAGAATATAGATCCGATGGGTGTGCACACGGGCGAGAGCATAGTCGTTACGCCATCTCAGACATTGAGCGATGTGGAGTACCAGATGCTCAGAGACTCCGCCATACGCATCATATCAGGTCTGGGCATCCAGGGTGCATGCAACATCCAGTTCGCATTGTCCGAGGGGCGCTATTACATAATTGAGGTCAATCCCAGGACATCGAGATCGTCTGCGCTCGCTTCCAAGGCAACCGGATACCCTATAGCGCGCATAGCAGCAAAGATCGCGGCTGGATACGGTCTCCATGAGATACGTAATCCCATAACGAAGAGCACGTACGCGGCCTATGAACCGTCTCTGGACTACGTGACTGTTAAGATACCAAGGTGGCCCTTCGATAAATTCTCCGTTGACCGCACAATAGGAGTTCAGATGAAGTCCATAGGAGAGGTTATGGGCATAGGACGCACCTTTGAGGAGGCGATCATGAAGGCCATAGCCAGCCTGGACAACGCATTCTCATCAAACATCAGGATGCACGCATCGGATGAAGAACTCTGGAAACTGATCGAGAGACCGAACGACCGCAGGCTTTTCGCCATATTTGAAGGTCTGTTCAGGAACTTCGACACAAAGAAGATGGCCAGGCTGTCTGGTTACGATGAATACTTCATAGAAAAGATGGAGAACATTGTTGAAATGCTGAAGCATGTCGAGATAGGCCACATTCCGGAGAACCTGCTGCACCTCAAGAGGATCGGAATACCTGACGAAATAATTTCTAGTTTCTGCGGAATTCCGGCTGATGCCATAACAAAGTACAGGATTGAGAAAAACATCATGCCCGTGTACAAGCGCATCGATACCTGTTCTGGGGAATTTGAGGTGGTAGTGCCTTATATGTATTCGACTTACGAAGACGAAGACGAGATGCCGGATCTCAAAGGATCCATAATGATCATCGGTTCTGGGCCTAACAGGATCGCGCAGGGCCTAGAGTTCGATTATGGATCCGTCAAGGCCATACTCGCCCTGAGGGACATGGGATACAGGAGCATAATGCTCAATTCAAATCCGGAGACGGTATCGACCGATTTTGATGTATCGGACGCGCTTTTCTTCGAACCCGTCACACCTGAGTACGTGATCAATGTCATAAATCGATCAGGATGCGCCGGACTCATCGTGCAGTTCTCCGGGCAGACAGGACAGAACATGGCGAAGAGGATCGAGGACATACTTGGAAGGAGGATAGTTCTCGGAACTTCCACTGAGAGCATCGAGCGCATTGAGGATCGAACAGTATTCTCAAAGGTCATAGAGGATCTGGGCATAAAACAACCTCCTTTTGCCATCGCGGAGAATGAAAATGATACGGTGCGGAAGGCTGTTTCACTGGGCCTTCCCATTATTCTCAGATCGAGTCATGTGATAGGCGGCAGGTCCATGGAGATAATATACGATATGGATTATCTTGCGGACAGGGCCAGAGAGGTCTTCACGATCTCAAAGAACGTTTTGGTGAGCAAGTACCTTGAAAATGCAACGGAGATGGACGTCGATTTCGTATCCGATGGTTCCTCTTACAACATATGTGGCATACTGGTGCATATAGAGGAGGCCGGTGTCCACTCTGGTGATGCCACCATGGTATACGGACCTGGCATGGTGAGCAGAGAAGTAGAGGAGAAGATAGAAAACATAGTTGAGAGCATGGTCAAGGAATTCCATCTCATCGGCCTATCAAATCTTCAGATCGCCGCCAGGGATGATGATGTGTACGTAATAGAACTCAACGCAAGGTCAAGCAGATCGGTTCCATTCATATCCAAGGCGACCGGCGTTGACTGGGTGAGATACGCAGTGGAATGCATGATGGGATCGAAGATCACGGAAAAACGTACGGAGGCGAAGAGCTATTTCATAAAGGTATCCGTCTTCCCGTTTTCAAAGTTCTCAGATATGGATGTTGTCTACGGGCCCGAGATGAAGTCAACCGGCGAGGCCATGTACCCGGGACGCACGATCACAGAGGCCCTGAGAAAGAGCCTCCAGAGGAGCATACGATCGGTACTCATAACGGTCAGGGATGAGGATAAACCCAGGATGGTCGATATAGCCAGGATCATGCTGGATAAGGGCATAAAGATATATGCAACTGCAGGGACTGCAAGATACCTCAACGATCATGGCATTTCTGCAGAGACGCTGTACAGGGTCAGGGACAGGAGGGAACCCAGAATACTCGATATGATATCGGGCGGTGCCATAGACATGGTGATAAATACGACTGAGATGACGGCCGGTGCCGTCAGGGACGGATTCAAGATAAGACGAATGTGCATAATGCGTGGCATACCGCTGATAATGAACGTAAACCTGGCAAAGGCCTATGCCGAATCTCTAGGCCCAATTCCGATCGATTACAGGGAGATCGGCGAGTACCTGTAGGTGCATCCTATGAAGGAGAACAAGGACGAGGAGGCCATAAGGATCATCATTGCGAAGATCAAAGCAGCCGTGCCGAAGCACACCTTCGTCTTCACGGATCCGTTCTGGATGCTCATAACTACCGTCCTTTCGCAGAGGACGAAGGACGAAACCACGGATGCAGCCGCAAGGGCATTATACGAAAGGTACAGGGACATCGATGGTCTTGCCGGCGCGGATCCTGACGAGGTCGGCAGCATAATCGGGAAGGTAGGATTCTGGCGCGTCAAGAGCAAGAAGATCGTGGAGATAGCAGGGATCATAAGGGATCGCTATAACCACAGGGTTCCGGACAACCTCGAGGATCTTATGTCCTTGCCGGGTGTTGGTATGAAGACGGCCAAGGTCGTGCTGGCCGAGGGTTTCCACAGGCCGTCGATAGCTGTAGATACGCATGTCTTCAGGATATCGCATCGGATAGGCTGGTCTGAGGCGAAGACGCCTGAGGAGACAACGTACGATCTTGAACGTCTGATCCCGAAGTACATGCAGGTGGGTTTCAATCCGATGATGGTTGAGTTCGGAAAGGCCATATGCAGGCCTGTAAGGCCACTATGCGATAAATGCCCCATAACCGCGTACTGCAGTTATTATGAAGAAAAGATGAAAAAAGGAAAAAAACAGGATCATTCGGCCACTGGGCCGTAGGCAACAAGGTTTTTCAGGTCTTCAGTGTTGTATCCTGTGCGCACGGCAAAGATGTAAATGCCCAGACTGATCAGTGCAAATGCCAGGTAATCGTACGGATATACTATGACATTGGTTCCCAGGGATCCGTAGTAGGACATGATGCCCAGTATCACGTTGTAAACTATTATCCAGACGGACGATACTATCTCTATGGATCTTGATCGAAGATAGGCGTACGCAAACGTTGCCGATGGTATCGCAGATATGATCGGCCAGTAATAGACGAAGGGCAGCCTTCCGGTATAGCCGAAGAAGCCCACCACGGTGATCAGGAACCAGTACACGGCTGATATGATTAGGGCGGAACCCAGCGTCACATTGACCTTTTCCCTGAACCTGCTCAGCAGTATCAGGGGAAGACCTGCGTATACTATCAGTATCAGGAAGTCTATTATGGAGAAACCAGACCAGTACACCAGCATTGAAGCCACGATGAAGGCAACTGGACTAAGGATCGATGCCGCTGGAAGTTTGAAAGGCCTGTGTATATCTGGCGCGTTCTTCCTTATCACCGTGTTCGTTATTCCCGCCGATAAATATGCATATACCGTAAAGGAGGCATTTATTCCCACTATCAGGTACCAGCTGGGGAATGGAGCCAGGAACAGGGATGAGATTACGAGGGTGAATATCAGTCCGATCCATGGGGTCCTGAACCTGGGGTGTATCGATCCAAAGAATTCCGGGATGACGTTCAGCCTGGCCATGCCGTAAAATGACCTCGCTGACGTGCCCTCGTATACGCCGAGAGACGCGAAGGGTGAGATGAATGCATCGATCAGTATCACTATGGCAAATATGGACAGCACGAGGACGCCTGAGTATTTTGTGGCGTAATAGAACGGGCCGGATGCCCATGACGAGGTGCTCAGTTCGCTCCAGTCTCCAGGCCTTATGCCTATTATGTTCCACTTTATTGATCCGATGAACGCTATCTCCAGCGCCACGTATATCCCTATGGTTGCGATCATGGCGGCGATGAGGCTTATCGGTACATCGCGCTGAGGGTTTCTGGCCTCGCCGGCGTACTCTATACCCTGCCTGAAACCCTCAAACGCGTATACGACACCGCTTGGTATGAGTGCAGCGAAGATCGCCGCCGAACCGTATGGAAGAAAACCGTGGGCCACGTAGAAGTTGCGCGGGTTGAACGATAGGGACATTATGAGCACAACGGTGATGATGGGTATCGCGAGCTTCCAGGCCGTCATGATGGTGTTCAGCCTTCCGTATACGTTGACACCTATGAACTGTATGAAGAAGAAGAAAGCTATCAGCGCTATCGAGACAAGAATGCCCAGCGGGGTCAGGACGCCGACAGTGGTGTTGTAGAACTGCGGCATGTATGTGGATGTGTACGTCACGACGGATATCGCCTCAACAGTTACCGTTGACACGGCGCCTATGAGGTATGCCCATCCGATGAGGAAGTTCGACATTGAACCATGGGAATACTGGTTGAATCTTACGATCGATCCAGAATATGGTATCATGCCGGACAGCTCAGCATACGTCAGCGCTATTATGAAGAAGAACAGGGCTGCTATGATCCATGTGAAAATGGATGCCGGGCCGACATAATCAGCCGCATCCAGGGCAGCGAAGAGCCAGCCGGACCCTATCATTCCAGTTATGGATAGAAAGAAGAGGTCCCATGCGCCCAGACTCCTTCTGAGTTTACCATTTCCGAAATTCGTATCTTGATTCATCATATCGTAATAGAATACATATATATAAATTTTCGAAATTTCAATACGAATATCGTAATAAGGTGATCATACGATGGCATCTGTGCATTGAAGGCTGTAGTTGGATAATTGCGTTTCCAGGTTCTCCTGCGCAATTTAGTTCCTCTGCATACCTTTATTATGATCCAGTCCGCAGGCATTTAGGAGCGTTGACATGCACTTAAATAAGGATCATTCGTATTCATGACCGGGGTTGACCTGATGGGTATTTATGATATCTTTGATGATAGATCAGCTAGCACCATTTCCGGTGCCCCTCTGGATCGTATAGCTGAAAAGTACGGTACACCGGTGATCGTTTACTCTCACGCGAGGATAGTTGCAAACATACGTCGGATCAAAGAAGCCTATCAGGGTCATGCGAAGATACTCTACTCCGTCAAGGCAAATGACAATCCGAGGATCCTGGAGATCATGCATCAGGAGTCTCTTGGATCTGATGCTGCAAGTCCTATGGAGATCTCTATCTCAGTCTTCTCTGGAATATCAGCTGCGGACATACTCTATTCACCAAACAACGCCTCGGCATACGATCTCGAATTCGCTCTGGACAGGGGGATAACAATAAATTTCAACAGTTTCACGCAGTACAGGAAGCTGCGTGAGAAGCCTTCAAGGATCTCCTTCAGGATAAACCCGGGTTTTGGCATGGGCCAGTTCGCCGGTATAACTACTGGTGGCACAACCACCAAGTTCGGCATCGATCCGGATACGGCGATCATGGCCTACGGGAAGGCCAAGGATGACGGATGCGGTGAGTTCGGAATCCACATGATGATCGGGTCGAACAACAGGGATCACAGGAAGATTGCAGAAGCCTATTCCTCATTCTTCAGGATAGCTGAGAGGATCTCCAGGGAAGCAGGTGTCAGGTTCGAGTTCGTGGATGTGGGCGGCGGCCTCGGAATACCTTACTCTGAAAACGAGGAGGATCTTGATATCGCTTCACTGGGTTCATCAGTTGTCAGGGATTTCTCAAAATATGGTTTTGGAGAGCTTGTGATGGAGCCTGGACGATATATAATAGGCGATGCTGGCGTGATCATAGGGACGGTAAATGACATCCATAACGGCTTCGTCGGTACAGACATAGGAATGAACCTCAATATAAGGCCCGCCCTTTACGGGGCAAGGCACACCATAGTTCCTCTGGGCAGACACGAGGCAGGAGAAAGAATGACGGTTACCGGGCAGGTCTGCGAGGATACCGACAGGATCGGAGAGATGGAATGGCGTGTACGCGAGGGCGATCGCATACTCGTGCTCGATTCAGGATCATACGTCTATTCTATGAGTTCCAGGTACAACGGCAGGCCCAGACCTGCAGAGGTCATGATCATGGAGGACGGATCGGACAGGTTGATAAGGCGGAGAGAGGATTTCTCGGATTTCTTGGCCACTGTTGTATGAACCTATTAATGTTTCACAATATTTATATAGCAATCAGATAATGTCATAAGGAGGTCAGACTTGTCGTCGTACATCGAGAGGATCGAGGCACATAATTTTAAGTCGTTCCGCAAGAGGAAGGTTATAAACTTCACGAAGGGCCTCAACGTCATAAGCGGCCCGAATGGCAGTGGAAAAAGCAACATTGGCGATATGCTGCTCTTCGTTCTCGGAACGAAATCCATACATGCGGTCAGGGCGGACAGGCTATCCGATCTGGTCAGCAAGGGATCGGGTAACGAGTGCAGCGTCTCAGTCACCTTCAGGAACGATGACGGCAGGACGCTCACAATAGAGAGGAAACTTGTAATCGAGGACGAACCAAAGTCGTATTACTACATCAACGGCGTGAGATCGAAGCTGTCCGATATAGACGATGCACTGGCATCCATGGGTATAAATTTCGGCACTTACAGCTTCGTGCTTCAGGGTGATATAAATGATTTCATATCGTACTCCGGCCAGGAACGGAGAAGACTCATAGAGAAGATATCTGGAGTGGATCAGTTTGATAGCGAGATAGAAAAGGTGAAGGAGGATATCGAGGCTGTAAACAGGAACATGGAGATAAATCAGACGATCATAGATGAGAAGAGACAGAACCTGGAAAAGCTACGAATTGAGAAGGAGAAGAAGGAGAAGTACGATGATCTGCTGAAGAAAAGACGTGATATAGAATACACGGAGATCCTGGCTCAGAGAAATTCCGCTGAGAGGCAGAAACGCACCATCGAGGGGCAGATATCTGATCTGGGTGCCGATATCGCCAAGCTGGAAGATCAGAGATCCGATTTGGAAAAAAGATCCGAGACCGTGAGGTCGAAGAGGGATGAGGTCGCGAAGAGGATAGATGATCTCACAAGTGGAGAGATGAACAGAGTCAAGTCGGAACTGCACGCTGTTGAGGTGGAGATAGCGAAGATACGCGGCACCATAGACGAAAAGAACAGAAACATTGAGAAACTGGAAGAGATAGTGGCAAAATACGAGAACGATAGGGATCGTCTGGATCGGGAGATCGAGGATCTTGAAAGGCAGATCGAGGAAAAGACCTCGAAGAGGAAGGAACTTGAGTCACGATACGCGGAGATGAAAGCCAGGTATGAAGATCTTTTTAGCAGAGCACAGGCTGAGGCTGTGGATGCTGCAGAGACGAGGAAAAAATCAAAGGAATACCAGGATAAGATTGAGGCGTTGAGCAAGGAGATCGAGGATCTGAAGGCCAGTACCGCGGATATAAATGCTGATCTTGCGGCCCTCATGCAGAAAAAAGCGGGCCTGGAAGAGAGGAAGGAGGATCTGGATCTCAAGATCAAGACGTCGGAATGGAAGGCAAAGGAAACATCTGAGGACATGGGAAAGTACAGCAAGAGATACTACGATCTCAAGGCTAAGTACGATCAGATCAACGATCGGATATCAGACCTGAAGAGCGAGATCGGCGAGAAGGAGGCCTCGGCCAGGAATGCTTCAAGCAGGGTTCCGGAGTATGTCAGGAACGTTAAGATGCTTGAGGAAAACGTGAAGGGTGTTGTTGGCCTTGTCCGCGATCTGATATCCTACGGCGAGAAATACGTGAAGGCCGTGGAGAGCGCCGGCGGAGGAAGGCTGAACGCCGTCGTGGTAATGGACGACGGGGTTGCCAAGGAGTGCATAGACCTGCTTAAGGAAAAGAAGATCGCGCCGATGACGTTTCTGCCGCTGAACAAGATGCGGGAACCACCGGCTCAGAGGGATACCAGCAGGATATCGAAGGATCCGGGATACCTTGGACTGCTGATGGACTTCATAGACTTCGAGGATCAGTACAGGTCAGTGGTCTATTATGCCGTACGCGATACGATACTTGTCCAGGATATGGATGCGGGCAGACGGATCATGGGTGTATTCCGCCTCGTAACGCTTGACGGCGATATATTCGATCCAGGCGGTTCTATAACGGGAGGATACAGGAATTATGCTTCTGACTACGCTTCAGCCATGAGGATACAGCACGATCTTGAGGGAATGAAGGTTCAGCTCTCATCCCTAATCGATGAGAGATCGAGGATAAAGAAGGAGATGGACCAGGCATTCAGCGAGATGAGTGAAGCATCTAGGAGATCCGGCGAACTGATGAAGGAGCAGGAGATGATCAGGAAGGAGGCGGAGAGGTCCAGGGAGGAACTTGCCGATGTGATGGCTGAGATCGCCAGGATCGATGCCGACATAGCCATGAAGAGATCGCGGATCGAGGAGATGTCAAAGACCATAGATGAGAAGACTCTGGATCTGCACAAGTATCAGGAGGCCTTGAACGATCTTTATGACAGGATCGATCCGGAGTTCTTCAGGACTCTGGGCGATATTTCCAATGAGATGAATTCGGCCAGAACAGAGCTCGATGCTATCATAGCCGACCTCAACCAGGCCATCAGCAGGAGAGACCTGATCATCAACGAGAGGAAGCACGCCGAGGATCAGATGGTTGAGACGAAGCTTCAGGAAAACGCGATACTTGCTGCGATAGACGAAGCCAATGCCAAGAAGAGGGAACTTGAGGAGAAGGCGAAGAAGTATCAGTACATGCTGAACGATCTAGAGGGAAGATACAGCGATCTTTCGGCACAGGTCAGGGATGCAGACAAACAGTTGAGGGAGATCGAGAATGGCATAAGCGATGCCAAAGCCGCGATAGACCTGAAGAATGAGATGAAAAACGATCTCAGGATAAAGGTAGGCGTACTGGATGAGCGCATATCAGCATTGGATAGGGACCTCTCATCGTACAGCGGATCGAACATCGTTATGGGCGATCTGCAGGCCATGAAGCAGGAGATAGAGAGATCCATACTCGAGCTGGGTGAGATAAACCATGCGGCACCGGAACAGTACGATGAGGCGTCGAGGGATCTGGAGCAGTACGAGAAGAAGCATAATCAGCTGGTCAGCGAGAAGAAGGCTCTCGAGGAGACCACGGCGATGCTAAACAATAGGAAGCGCGAGGTTTTCATGAAGACCTTTACCGAGATAAGCGAGAAGATGAACTACGTATACGGCATAATAAATGGAGGTACGGCGAACCTTCTCATGGTGGGTTCGGATCCGTTAACCTCGTCCATAGAGGTGAGTGTCACGCCCAAGGACAAAGCAACCGTGAAGATACAGGCGCTCAGTGGAGGCGAGAAGAGCGTTGCGGCATTATCCTTCATAACTGCAGTGCAGATACTGATGCCCAGTTCGATATACTTCCTGGACGAGGTTGACATGTTCCTGGACGGGTACAACGCGGAGAACATGATAAAGATGATAAGTCAGAACGCCGGAGAATCGCAGACGATTGTCATATCACTCAAGTCTGTGGTGTTCAGCTATGCGTCAAATGCCATAGGTGTCACCAGCGTGAATGGCGAATCCTTCGTCTTTACGGGCCGTTTTGATGGTTCGCTGGAGGCGGTATCATGAATGTTGAGGAGGTCATAGAGGACCTGATAGTGCAGGCTTCGGACGAGGACCAGGCGGAGTACTACAGGGATCTTGAGCGTTCTCTCGGATCCAGAAAGGTCGTGGATCCATCAAAGGCTGCTGTCATTAAGATACTGGAGATGTGCGCAGATGGTTTCATTGACCCATGGAACGTGGATCTCACAAAGTTCTCACAGATCATGATGAATTTCACGCAGGGTGAAACTATCGATTTTCAATTCGCTGGAAGGGCGCTGGCAGAGGCATGGTATGTCCTGCGCAGGAAATCTGACTGGTCTGTAAGGGAAGAACAGTGCGTAGAGGACGATGTGCCTGAGGAATACCCGGTGGAGATACCGAGGGATATTAAGCCTGTAGACGTCACTCCCGTTATAACAGTACCATTCAGGAGGCCAGTATCGCTCATAGAGGTCATAGACCAGGTGAGGCACAACCTGGCCAGAAAACAGCACGTCAGGCAGAAAACGCTGCCAGTATCGTTCTCAATAGACCGCCTGAACAGCGAGAGCCCTGAGGAACAGATCGAAAAGGTAATGAGCATAATAAACGGATACCCATCAGATACCATGCGCATGTCAGAGGTCTGGGGGCACGACCGCAGAGATCAGGCCTCGTTCTTTCTATATTCGCTCTTCCTCCACCATGAGGGACGCATAGAGATGATACAGGACAACCCGAACGAAGACATACTGATACGCAAGATCCATTGATTCTTCATGGGGGAGTCGTTCAGATCGATACAGCTCTGGCGGCTTCTCCGCGAACATTATACACGGTCAAGCCTGCGTATATGGACCAGATGGCGAGCAGAACAGCTTCAATGAATTCTGGAACGGCGAGGCCGACGTTCCTTATCGTCACGAAGTGAAAGACGAAGCCTATGCCCATGATGATCACGACTAGGGCAGCTATGGATCCGAAGACTCCGTAGATCCTGATCCATCCAGATAGAGATCGGGAAGCGCTTGCAATTATTATCGATATCGGAAAGAGTATGAAGTATACCAGGGCGAAGATCAGATGCACGTAGCCGTAGTGTTCGTTGAACACGCCAACCATGGCGAGAGCCAGACCGGATATTATCATGAGATCCTGAACGTATCCTGCAATCCTTATCCTCTTCAGAGAAATGACAAAGGCTATGTTGAGAAGTCCCTCTATTATGAGACCGGAGTTGAACAGAAAACCGTATCGATGTACTCCCAGATCACTCAACGCATTCCTTGACCATGAGAACCAGGTGCTGATCGCCACGTCTATCAGTATGAACAGTATCGCTATGATCGGCCCGATGATGCCTGCAAGGGCTAGAGACCGAGGCGGCATATCATTTTTTGCATTTAATGCCATATCTACGTATATTCATATAAATTGATATAAATTTTCACATGGCAATGTGCGATATCGTACGTTCATCTGTTTCGGAAATCGTATCCAGATAGATCAGATGTACTTCCAGACGTCCTGGCTGTAATTTGAGATGTATTTCACGTAAACCGACCCGTTGGTACGCTGAATCAGCCTGAATATCTCAGTGTAGTAGTCGTACAGCGCTGATGTGGGAAGGAACGTGTCTATCTCGATCATATCCTTTATCAGTTTAAAGAAATACCTGAACCGTGGTATATGCTGATCGTTTGAAATCTTTCTTATCTCTGATACATTGCGGCTCTCTATCATGGCCTCGAATACACCGCTGTCCTCGGATACTGGTGCTAGGATCTGACTGTAATGCCTGTTGAGCCTTGATTTCTGGAGGTATATGATCGTTTCCAGGTGATCCTTCTGCACGGAATCGTTTTTGAGTTCGCCTATGAATGGTGTCGACGCGAGTTCTTTGACTATCTCCTTCTCCTCATCGTCGAGAGGGAGCGCGTATGAAACCACGGATAGCCCATAGTCGTTGTTGAGGCGTTCGAACATTTCCTGGATCCCCCTCGTAGGTCCCAGATATTCAACCCTCGTATGGTCACCGTGTATGATGTACTTCGACAGAAGTTCCGATATATCCTCTATCTTAGAGCTGTGGAATCTTATGTATATGTTCAAATCCCCTCTGAATATGTCAATATTGCTCATAACGCAGGATGGTGCACGGAGAAGTTTTTCAATTATCTCATAGCCATGGATGTTATTGATCCTCTCATCGATGACAAAGAAATCCTCCTTTTCCACAGGATTGAACGCGCTGAAATTCATATTTACCTTCTTTCCAGACCTGAACTTGGGGAAAAATGCGCTCATCATCAACTTCCCGTCGCTGTTATGAATCATCACGGGTATTCTGAAATCCAGATCTGAGGAAGATTTGATGAAAGGTGTGTCCTCCCTGAGTTTCAATATGAGATCCATATCCAGGGCATGATCTATGTCTATGAGCTGCATGAGAATTTATTGATTCCTACTATATTAAATTCATTATGGCTGCGATTACAAATTGGCTTGTAAGGCTGGATTTCTGGGGGTTTGCAAGACATCACGAATCGCCCGGCGGCATTCTTCAGTTGAGGATCATTGCGTATCCATGTATCGACAAGATCGTCTTCGGATACTCATGGCATCGTACCATTGTATGCCCCAGCCCCTTTGAGTTCATCGATGCTTATCGTGTTGATTATCTCTCTGACCTGCTTGAGGCCCAGGTATTTGCGTACATAGGCTGAACTGTCGGAGTATTTGTATGTGGTCATGAAGTCGCTGTTGCTTTTCTCCCTCATCTCGTTCAGTTTGCGATTGAAGATGGCCATGAGGGCCCTGCTCTCATTCTCCGTCAGCCTTGGCTGCAAAAACACCTGTATCGGGCTTGTCCTGTATGTGGGTCCCTTCACGAATACACCGTCGGCATCGAAATCATCGGCTATCCAGTAAAGGCCGGATCTGCCCTCCGGTGTTCCCTTATCGACGGTTCTCACATACAGTGGGTTCGATCTTATGCTGTCGTACAGATCATCGTTCACGTAGAATGTCTCCTTGGCGTAATCCCCATGTTTGTAGTCCTTGGAATCAACAAGCACCACCCTGTTGCTGCCCGGGTTCTTGATGACCTCATCGTATGTGAGGTAGAACCTTATGACCGGGTGATCAGGCTTGAAATTGTTCCTCACGTAATCCTGGTATTCGTTGCCAGGCCTGAAATTGTTTTCTCTGTACAGCACATATCTCTTCCTCTCGATGTGCCTGTTTACCCTCATTGCTTCGAACTCCATTTTGTCGATGGGCGATTGGGAGCGCTGGAAGCCAAGTATCATCACATTCGTCCCCGTGAAGCTGAATATCCTCCTCTCGAAGATGAAGCAGCTCTCTATCCTGTACCTGGTGAGGAAGTCCTCCCTGATCTTTCTGGTACCAGCATCTGCGAAGAGGAAGTTTGAGGGTACTATGTATATCATGTTATCGATCCCATGCCGGAGATCGTTCATCATCGCTATTTGGTATAGATCTTGATATCCGGCGTTCTCGCCATGGAAGTATGCCCTGTGTCTGTACGCTTCACTCTGCTTTTTTATGTATCCTAGATACAGGTACGGAGGGTTTGTGATGTGAAATACTGGATACTCCCCATCAAGCGCAGGATAATCCTTGAGCGTGTCTCTGATCCTTATGTTCTCCCCTGCAATATCAGGAGGTATCCCATATCTGCGGGCATTCTGTATGGATCTCTCAACGGCACCGCCATCTATGTCGAAGCACATCATATGTTTTCTGAAGAATTCCAGTCTCTCGTCTGGATCGATATACTCAAGCATCGGAAGGATAAGGTTCCCCTCGCCGCAGAACATATCGACCCACAGATAGTCCTTCAGGCGGTCGGCTATCTGTGGCATGATGTATTCATGGAAAACCTCGACCGGCGTGAAGTGCATTCCCAGCATCCTTCTGTTAACATTGCGATCTTCAGGCATGCCTCATCGCCCCTTCATGTTATTGTATCCGAAACGGTATATATCTGCCTTCCATCGCATGATCCTATGATATATGCGCATTATGATCCTCACCATCGTTTTCCATCGATGCACACTGAAAGATAGCTGGCTTCCTGAAAAAGGTTTTTAGAGAATTTTTCCGTGTATTCAAAAGCCTTTGAGAGAACCGTGATGGGGATGGCCGGGTTTGAACCGACGACCACCTGGTTATGAGCCAGGCGCTCTGCCTAGCTGAGCTACATCCCCACGCCGCTGATCGGTCTCGAACCGATGACCGCTCGGTTAACAGCCGAGTGCTCTACCAACTGAGCTACAGCGGCACTAAGACCGATAGAACTACTTTCCTTTTAACTTTTTCGTCAAATGCCGCCTCTGGCACCTATCGGCCCAGTGCTGGATGCCCTGTCTGCATCGTAATATGCACATTGTATTTTATTCTTATCTTCCTGTGGCTTGGAAAAGATAATATCCAGAATTATGCTGTTGATTGCAATGAACATACTTCTCATCGGTGGCAACGGATTCGGCAGAGTTCATGCTGAAACATACAGGAGGCTGGGCCTCGATTTTTCAGTGTATGACAGGAATCCACAGGTTCTCGAAGAGTACAGGAAGAATTACGTAGTCCGCAGCGCGTATTCTGATTTGAGCGAAGCGCTGAGCGGAGATAGCGACGTGGTTGACATAGTACTTCCACATAACCTTCACTTCGACGTGGCCATGAAGGCCATCGACCGGAACAAGCATGTTATGATCGAAAAACCTGTGACCGGCAGGATAGACGAGGCGATCAAACTCGTGAACCAGGCCAGAAGGAGGCATCTGAAGTTCATGGTTGCAGAACAGTTCTATTTCGATCCGTCGTTCAGGAAGGCGCTGGAGATCGTTCAGAGCGGAAGGATAGGTGAGGTGCGCACCGTCATAGTGAGGGACCAGCAGAGGTATGACGCACCCGGATGGAGGAGCAGGAAGGAGGAGATGATGGGCGGATCGCTCATAGATGGAGGCGTGCATTTCCTCGAGATTTTCCTGGACTTTGGAGGTCGATGGAAGTACGTGGATGCCCATAACTACAGGGGAGGCACATCTATTGAGGGCGAGGACAACACCGCGGCGATCTTCACCTTTGAGAACGACGCCCATGGCATATTCTACTACTCCTGGAGCTATAAAGATCCGCCAAAGGTCCCGGCATTCGAGGTCATAGGCACCGAGGGGTCCGTGTACGAGATGAAGGAAACGAGCCTGATGAAGCCTGACAGCGTGAGGACCGTGCTGAATCAACCAGTACTGAACGGGACCATCGTAAACGTAGAATGGAGGGACGTATACGAGTCTGAGATCGGTGGATTCATCGATAGCATTGAGCGGGACACAGAGGTGCCATACCCTCCGGAGAACGCCATAAGGAATCTGGAAGCTGTGCTGAAGATGTACGGGCGCTGATCTTCCCTAAGGGACGATCAGAACATGCGCGGTATCGATCTGTCAACATCGATCACCAGTGCCTTCTGGTCTGATCCGGATCTGAGCCATTCCAGGTTCCTGAGATCGGAATCAGCCGTGCGGACATCCACTCCATAGGATGATATTACGCCTTCGATGTCTGGTTCAGGCCTCAGGAAGTCTGCATCCTTGAGGCTTGGATAATAGGACATGGCATAGCTCCTCAGTATGTTGTACCCACTGTTTCTCAGAATTATCATCTTCAGCGGTACCCCATAATGCCTGGCTGTCCATAAAGCTTGGATGGAATACATCAGCGATCCATCCCCGATGACTGATAGGACTCTGGGATCGTTCATGGACATGCCTATTGATGCTGGCAGGGCCCATCCTATCTGTCCACTCCTTGCCGTGAAATAGCCATTTGGTCTGTACCCGAAGTAATGGCGAAGGGTCTCTGACATGGAAATTGCCTCGTCTACCAGCGCATAATCGCCGAAGTACTTCGATATCCTGTATGACACGTATCTGTATCCCATCCTTTTTTTCTCGCGCATTGCGTCCGTGAACTTCATATAGTCCTTCCCTCGTGCGAAGCTGCATTTTCGCTGCACCATGGGTATGATCTTCCTGAGGAATGTCCTTGGATTCGCCCTGTAGGTTTCGCCGATCCTCCTCGTACTGTTCATGCCTATTGATATCTTCCTTATCCCGGGAAGAACAGTATCGATGGTGTACGGGTAGAGCGTCAGATCAGAACCAATGAACAGGATGAGATCATTCTGCATGAGCTGCAGTGATATCAGTATCTCAGCTGGAAAGAGTTCACCGGCATACTGCTGATCGTCGGAAGGGTAGCTCGATCTGTTTCCAAGGGGCTCTGAGTACACCGGGCATCCCAGTTTCCTGGCAAATTCAACGGCCTCATCGAAGGCCCTGAACTCGTCTATCTCCGATCCAAAAACTATTGCGGGGTTATTGGATTCCATTATGGCCTCGGCCACCTTCCGCACGTCCTCGCTGTCGGCCACCTCATACTCCGATATTGCTACCCCCTCTTTCGAGTAGTTTCCATCCGACTCCATCACATCCATCGGAAACGATAGGAACACCGGTCCCTTCGGCGGTTCTTCAGCTATCTGATAGGCCTTTCTCATAACATAGGCGATGTCTGATGGTCTCCTGATCTCATAGCTGTACTTAGCGAATCTATCCCCAAGGCCAGTTAGATCGCCTGATAGAAGTGGATCATAGGCCAGATGCCGCTGGTCCTGTTGCCCTGCCGTGACTATTAGCGGAGTCCTGTTCCTCGAAGCAGTTATCAGGAAGGCCATGGCGTTCCCAATACCGAGTTCCGTATGGAGATTGACGATCGACGGTTTGCCGGACGAGATGGCGTATCCTTCCGCTATTCCGGCAGCCACCCCGTCATGCAGGGCCAGAACATAATCATCAACGTCTGTCAGCATGGGGATCTCCGTTGTTCCGGGATTGCCGAATACGGGCAGGAGGTTCAGGTCCTCCAACATCTTGCCGAAGATCTCGTGTCCCTTCGTTCATATCACCCTGAAGTTTGGGTCGTATCCCTGCATGTACCTCATCACGTTTGCAATTGTCTCGCGGAAGAAACGCATCTGGCTCTCCACGGTAACTCCAGCTATATGTGGCGAGAGCAGGGTATTTTCAAGCCGCAGCAATGGCGATTCGGGATCCGGAGGCTCCCTTTCGAATACGTCCAGGCCAGCGCGTATGCCCTTTTTCTGTATCGCTTCCACCAGGTCCTTCTCCACCACAACCTCGCCTCTCGAAGTGTTGATGAATATGGATCCATCCTTCATGAGGTCGAACTTTCTGCGATCGAAGAGATGCCGTGTACTGTCATTGAGCGGCACATGTACGGATACTATATCGGAAGCTGAAAGAAGCCTGTCAAGATCAACGTACGTGCAGCCGTATTCCTCCTCCTCAGCCTCGCTCATTCTCCTGACGTCATTGTATATTATCGCGACCTTGAATGGCAGAAGTCTAGCAGCAAGGGCACGGCCTATGGATCCCATGCCCACTATGCCGAACGTCTTGCCCATGAGGTCAGATGACCTCGTTATCTTCGGCCATCTTCCAGCCCTTATCTCGGAGTCCAGAAAGCGCTGATCCTTGAGGATAGAGAGCACCATGGAGATCGCATGCTCTGCCACGCTGTCGGCGCTTGCTGTTGGTATGTTAGAAACGGCTATGCCGTTCCTTCTCATGAGGTCCAGGTCAACATTGTTGTAGCCGATGCTTGCCACCTGCACGAACCTCAGCTTCGGCATCCTCTTTATCAGGTCTTCGTTGACAGGCGTGAACGTGGTCACGATGAGGATCTCAGCATCGCTCCTATCGAAGTTCGCATCAGTCCTGATATCGATGTCCGGTGTCAATGCCGATACGGCTGCCTTTATCTGATCCAGCGGAAGAAAATCAGGTACTATGATCAGTATCTTCATATTTAAATAAGTGGAAAATAATATATATACTTTGCCACATATCAATGCGGAATGAACGTTGAACCGGGATCGCTATGATCCAGTCCAGCATATTAGGGACGATCAAAAGTAATATAAGAATGCAGAACATCGGTTTTTATGTCAGGATTCGTGCCGACGCACATATTCTTCACCAGAGGCGTGGGGAGGGGAGAGACGCAGCTTGTTTCGTTCGAAGCTGCACTCAGGGATGCAGGCATAGCACCATACAACCTGTCCAGCATAAGTTCGATATTCCCGCCTCATGCGGAGATGATAACCAGGGAGGAGGGCCTCAAGAAGCTCAGCCCGGGGCAGATACTGTTCACCGTTCTTGCCAGAAACACATCAAACGAGCTCAACAGGATGATATCTGCGGCCATAGGATATGCCATACCCAGGGACCGCAGCAAGTGGGGATACCTCAGCGAGCATCACAGCTTCGGTGAAACGGAGAAGGTCGCAGGATCCTTCGCGGAGAAGCTTGCGGCCGAGATGCTGGCGTCCACCATCGGATCGTCGGCACAGCTTGCATATGACAAGCAGAAGGAGGAGTATGTCCTTGAGGACAAGATACTAACCACCGGGTCAATATCATCAACGGCTGTGGTTCTGGAGTCCGGCGAGTGGACTACCGTTGTGGCTGCGGCTGTTCTCATAGTGGAGTGATCGCCTTGGATATAGAGACAAAATGGCAGAATGCATGGGAAAGAGACGGCGTGTTCGTGCCGAAGATCGATGGCAGGAAGAAGTTCATGATAACGGTGCCCTGGCCATACACCAACGGATCGCTTCACGTAGGCCATGGGAGGACGTACACGCTGGGCGACATCATCGCAAGGTACAAGCGTTCGAGAAACTACAATGTCCTCTTTCCGATGGGATTTCACCAGAGTGGGACCCCGATACTTGCCTTTTCAGAGAGGATCAGATCCGGCGATAGGGCGACCATCGATCTATACGCGTCATACCTGAAGGAATATGGAGAGAAGGATATCGATGGACTCATCGAGAGCTTCAAGGATCCGAAGAACATAGCTGATTATTTCTCCAACGCGATCATAAATGATTTCAAGCACCTTGGGTACTCCATAGACTGGACAAGGCGCTTCACATCTGCAGACGAGTTCTACCAGAGATTCGTTCAGTGGCAGTTCAGGCGGCTCAATGATAAGGGTCTCATAAAGCAGGGCAGGTATCCAATACTGTACAGTCTTGAGGACGACAACGCGGTCGGCGAGGACGACATAAAGGACGGGGATACCGATAAGGTGACCATAGAGGAGTACACCGCCGTCTTCTTTCATGGAAAATCGTTTGATCTCATAGCCGCATCCCTGAGGCCGGAGACCATCTACGGCATAACCAACATATGGGTGAATCCAAAGGCAAAATACGTGAAGATCCTCATAGCTGGCCGTGAGGCCGTTGTATCCGAGGAGTGCTCTGTCAAGCTGAAGCTGCAGGGAAACGAGGTGGATACGCAGGCAACGGTATCGGTTGAGGAGATACAGAGGCAGACGTACACAACGCCTGTGGGCAAAGAGGTTAAGGTGTATCAGGCCGATTTCGTTGATCCTGACAACGGTACCGGAATAGTGTATTCCGTACCATCACACTCCGTCTACGACTACGTCTATTACAGGAAGAAACGCGGTAAGGATTTTCCCGTCATAATTGAGGCGCCAGTCAAAATGGAAGATATCGAGAGTAAATTCGATCTCAACACATATGAGGGGAGAGAGGAGGCGACGAGGGAACTCTACAGAAACGAGTTCTACTATGGAAAGATGGTGAACTCCGGCCAGTACACCGGGATGACTGTGAGGGAGGCACGCGAGTCGGTCAAGAGGGATCTCATAGCCAGCGGAAACGCCTTCGTTTTCTACGAGACGTCAAGGCACGCTGTGACCAGGTCTGGTTCGAAGGTCATAGTTGCCGTGTTACCGGATCAGTGGTTCCTGGACTATTCGCAGGCATGGCTCAAGGATCTCGGCCATAACATGATAAACTCCATGACCCTCTATCCGGAGGTATACCGGAACGTGATGAACGATGCAATAGACTGGCTGAAGGAACGCCCATGTGCCAGAAGACGCGGGCTTGGAACGAAGCTCCCCTTCGATGACAGATGGGTCATAGAGTCGCTATCCGATTCCACCATATATCCAGCGGTGTACACGAACTCAACACAGATCAGGTCCCTCTACGAGAAGGGTTATCTTAACGATGAAGCGATCACTAGGATCTTCCTCGAAGGTTCACCTGTTAATGAAGAGGAGTCAGAGGCAAAGAAACAGTTCCAGTACTGGTATCCTGTGGACATAAGGCTCACAGCAATACCACACATCTCGAACCACCTATCCTTCTACGTCCTGAACCATGCGGCTGTGTTCCCACGGGAGAAGTGGCCCGCCGGACTCATAATATCAGGCCTCGTTGTTTCGAACGGTGCGAAGATATCAAAGAGCAAGGGAAATGTCATCTCCCTTCTGGAGATAACGAAGAAATATTCAGCGGACATCTACAGGCTGTACGTCGCCGTTCAGGCTGACATATCATCGACCATGGACTGGAATGAGACTGATCTTGCAAGCGTGACCAGGAGATTCAACGAGTTCAAGGAGATAATGTCCTCATTCAGGCCAGATGAATCGGATCTCAGCTTTGAGGAGGCATGGTTCGTGGCAAGGTTCAGCGTAAGACTCAGGCAGTTCATGGAGAGCATGGACAAATACCAGATCAGGGATGCATACATCGACATATTTTACGGCGTTCTCAACGATCTAAGGTACCTGGGATCCAGGGGTGGAAGCATCAACAGGGCCATAACCCCTGTTATAGCGGACTGGGTCCGATCGATGATGCCGGTTATACCGCATCATGCGGAGGAATACTGGCACATGTACGTGGCAAACACATACGTATCAACCGATCCGTTCGAGGAGAACTTCCAGGACAGTTATGAACGCATCGTCCGCAGGTTTGGCATGACCTGCGATCAGATGTACTCGGCCATGGATTACGTGGAGAAGGTGCTGCAGGATGTCAGGAACATAGTTCAGGTCACAGGGATGGAACCGAAATCCGTTGAGATAACGGTGGCAAACGCTGATGTGATCAGGGCCGCGCAGGAATTCCTGAACAACAACGTGTCCGGCCAGTCGAAAAAATACATGCAGTACCTTGTGAAGCGCAGGAAGGATATAATCATATATGGGTTCGACGAGTACGAGGTCCTTCAGAGAAACCAGGTCTATTTATCAAAGCAAATTGGATGTACCGTGAGGATCGAGAGGGGGGATGTCATAAACGGAAAAATAGCAATTCCCGGCAAACCGGTTATATATATATCATGATTAAGAATAACGAGATAAGTAATTTCATATATTATTAATGCATGTCCACATGTAATTAGATATTTAATGATAAGGTGACCTATATGCCGGAGAATATGGATCCTTTTGAGATGGCCCTCCAGCAGCTCGAAAAAGCCGCCGCGGTTCTGAAGCTTGATGAGCAGGCCCTTGAGATTCTGAAGCAGCCGGAGAAGATCCTGCAGGTAAGCCTACCCGTGAGGATGGATAATGGTAAGATCAAGGTATTCACCGGCTTCAGGGTGAGGTACAACACAGCGAGAGGCCCTGGGAAAGGTGGCATCAGGTATCATCCAGAGGAGACTCTCTCGACTGTAAAGGCTCTTGCCGCATGGATGACCTGGAAATGTGCCATCGTGGACATACCGTTCGGCGGTGCAAAGGGAGGCATCATATGCGATCCGAAATCCATGAGTCCCGGCGAGTTGGAGAGGCTCAGCAGGGCTTACATAAGGGCAATAGCGGACTTCATAGGGCCGGAGGTCGACGTACCGGCACCAGACGTTTACACGAATCCGCAGATAATGGCATGGATGATGGATGAATATGAAGGCATTGTGAGGCACAGCGCACCGAACGTGATCACTGGAAAGCCATTGGAGGTTGGCGGTTCTGAGGGCCGTGGTGACTCTACCGCCAAAGGCGGTATGTACGTCCTGAGGGAGGGTGCGAAGAGGATAGGTCTTGACCTCTCAAAGGCGACGGTTGCCGTCCAGGGGTTTGGAAACGCCGGTCAGTTCGCCGTGAAGTTCGTGCACGACATGTTCGGATCGAAGGTCGTTGCGGTATCTGATACCAAGGGTGGCATATACAAGAAGGACGGTATAGATTACGAGGCGCTTCTCGAACATAAGAGGAAGACAGGAACCGTCGTGGGCTTTCCGGGCTCGAAGCCGATAACAAACGAGGAGCTTCTGGAATCTGACGTTGACGTGCTGATACCTGCAGCGATCGAAGAGCAGATAACCGGGAAGAACGCAGATAAGATAAGGGCCAAGATAGTTCTTGAACTGGCCAACGGGCCCACGACTCCAGAAGCGGATGAGATACTGTTCAAGCGCGGTATCCTTGATCTGCCGGATTTCTTATCGAATTCCGGTGGCGTTACCGTATCGTACTTTGAGTGGGTTCAGAACAACTACGGCGAGTACTGGACAGCCGAGGACGTTTACGCCAAGCTCGATCAGAAGATGACAAAGGCAGCACATGACGTGTTCGACGCCATGGATAAGTACAAGGTGAATCCAAGAACTGCTGCTTACGTTGTCTCTGTGAAGAAGGTGGCTGACGCCATGAAGGCCAGAGGCATGTACTGAAAAAAGTGTTTTATTTATTTTATTTTTTTGAAGGATCATCCAGGGCGAGTACCGGTTTCCAGCCCCTGTGCCTGTATTTTGCAACGGTTATTTCCTCAAGGGTCAATCCCTTCGTCTCTGGCGTGAAGAATATCGTGAAGACGAGGGCAAGTATCATCACGACGAAGAGGACGAAGAAAAACCCCTCCTTACCCAGAACGGTCGGCTTTGAAAGATACGGGAACAGAAATGCGGACAGGAACGATACTATCCTTGTTATGCCCGTGGCGCTGCCCATCGATGAGCTCCTCAGCTTTGTTGGCAGGAGCTCTATGGCGTAGAGGCCCATGGTATTACCTGGTCCCAGGTTGCCGAGGGCGTAGTCTATGATGAATGCCAGTATGCCGATGGCGAGGAAGACCTGGCCCTTGCCGCTTGCTGCGAAGAAGAAGAGCAGCATAGCCAGAGCCATGGAGCCGAAGCCCAGTATCTGGAGTGGCCTCCTGCCAACGCGGTCGTTGAGCATTACCGCACCGAAGGCACCCATGAACCCTATGGGCATGTAGAACATGAAGGAGTACAGCAGCGTGTATGATCCGACCACACCAAGCTCCTTGAGTATGAGCGGTGAGTATAGTCCTATTCCGTATCCAGCTATATCGTAGAGTATCCACTGAATCCACACGATCAGCGTTCGTTTACCATACTCGCCCTTGAACAGAGAAGCCAGCGATCCGGAGTGTATCCTCGATTCTCTTTTCCTCTCAGCTATTATGCTGTCCATTTCCTCCTTCTTTATGCCTATGCTGTCTGCCACGTCCCTTATCTCCTGTTCCGATACGTTCTTGTCTGCAGCCCTCCACCTTATGGACTCAGGCATCCTCATCCTCATCACAACGACTATGATCGCAGGTATAGCGCCAAGGCCCAGCGTCCAGCGCCATCCCGTCAGCGGATCTATAAGATAGAAGCCGTAGCCTATGATGAATGCCGCAGCCGCTCCAAGGCTCCAGAAGGTCCAGACCCAACCATAGCCCCCTCCCCTCTTGGCGTTAGGGTACATTTCCGTGGTGTACACCGGGCTGAGGGAATAATCGGCGCCGACGCCTAAGCCGACGAAGAATCTGAAGGCTATCATCTCGTATATGTTGGTCGCCAGTGCCGTCAGAACCGCAAATACAGCGAAGAATATCAGATCGAAGATGTACAGATACCTCCTGCCGATCCTGTCGGCGTAATGGCCGAAAACAACTGCACCAACAAAGGCACCGAGGAGAGCCGATCCGGTGACGAAGGATTCCGTGAAGGCCGTGTACCTGAATATCTTGTACGTGACAAGAACCAGCGTGAAGACAGATATCACGCTCAGGTCATAGCCGTCGAGGAAGTAGCCCATCGCCGACAGCGATGTGATGGTCGATCTTCCCGGTACTCTAACTGGTTTGGAATATGCGTTTGATTCCATCACATGATCAGCCGATAGTGTATATTAATTTTATTTGCCTTATCGAATTGCCATATACTTAGGCGTATATATTAATATCTTGGATTAAGGATATTTAAAACAGATTAGATGCTGATGATCCCTCGATCGCTTAAGATAAATATCACGACGTTATATCCTCGTCCGTCGTTGACAGTTGTCTTATCCTTGATATACCATCGATCTCATGCACGACCTCGACAACTGGGTCTGGAACATCATTTTCCCAGGGTTCTCCGGCGATCATCTTCTCTCTTATCTTTGTACCTGTCCACTCCTTCCTATTGACCATAGGGAGCGAGCGAACCTCGTATTTCCTCTCCATGAACAGCCTCCGAACAAGTGGATTGTTCGTGTATACTATATCAAATTTTGGAGTCAGCGCCTCGACATGCGATACCCACAGGGAATTAGCGTTAACGTCCTCTATGGGAACAAGGTAATAGTTGTATATGCGTTCCTTCTCGAGTGTCCTTGATATCATCAGATGTCGTTCGCCTGCCGTGAATGGGTTCACAACGGTATGAGAATACTGCGCAGATCCTATGCCTATTATTATGGAATCATTCTCGCTCAGTATACGTTTCACGATCTCAAGATGCCCTTTGTGAAATGGCTGGAATCGACCTATGAGAAATGCCCTCTTTTCCTTTCTAGTCTCCATCATTAAGAGAGGATAAATGTGAATATATTTTTATCTCATTCATGACATTTTCGTGTGCCCGCATAACATAGGGCTACTCCACTGGTGTTTCAATGCTGGCCCCTGCCATCAGGAACTTATCGAGCGTATTGAACCCAGTGAACGAAACCAATATGGAAAGAAAAACATAGGTGTATTACAGATGAGATGATTATCCGGAGGCAGAACTCATCACGATCTGTCTTTTTCATCAAGAATCTGAAAATGGTACATGTAGCATGGGACTGTATCGATATATATGATCCTTGTCTTCGAATCCGGTATATTCTGTTTTGTTTTTCGTTTTTGGACTATCATTTTCTTTCTCTACAAGCGATCAAAAACATATTTTAATACAAAGGTAATAACCATAGTTGAGTAAATATGGATTTCAATATACTCATAGGCGGTCCGCAAGGGGGCGGTATAGATACAGCCGCTAACCTTGTTGGGAAAGCAGTTGCAACTTCTGGGTATGGTGTTCTCAGTGTCAGAGAATACCACTCAAATATAAAGGGGCGCCACAGTTATACCCATATGAGGGTGATGGACAAGCAGCCAAGGTCGCTGAAGTACCCTGTGAATATTTTCGTCGCTCTGGATCCTGACACTATCTTTGAACACCTTGATGACGTTTCAGAGGTCTCAACGGTTCTCTACGACAAGACCACAGAGGATTACGACCTCCAGGCGGCAAGGATGATAATGAGGGATACGTCCGCAAAGATCAGGCGGATACTGACCGAAAATGGCTTTGAGACCACGATAAGGGGGGCTCTCGGCTATATGAAGAAGCGCGGTGCAAAGCTGTTGCCGATACCGTTCTCTGACATAGCGACCGAGGCCGTTCCAGATGGTACACCCAGCCGGTACTACAACACCATTGGTGCAGCCATAACCCTCGCAATCATCGGTATTGATAGAAAATTTGCAGACGATGCAATATCCTACATATTCAAGGGTAAACAGCAGGTTGTTGAGGAGAATGTTAAGGTCGTCGACGCATCATACAGGTTTGCCGAGGACAGCAAGGTGGCTGGCAAGACGCTGCCGGCACTCCCGACGCCGAGGAAGCTGCTTCTCACTGGAAATGATGCATCGGCCCTCGGAAAGCTGCTGGGTGGACTCAGGTTCCAGACCTATTATCCGATAACGCCAGCAAGCGATGAGAGCACAACCATAGAGGAGCACCAGAACATAAAGTGGATAGGCAAGGAGGCTGAGAACCTCAGAAAGGGCGGTGTCGTGATCGTTCAGACAGAGGATGAGCTGTCTGCGATAAACATGGCCATCGGTGGTGCCCTTACCGGCGTAAGATCTGCCACGGCCACGAGCGGCCCTGGTTTCTCGCTCATGGCTGAAGGTTTATCATTCGCAGGCATGGACGAGGTCCCGCTCGTAGTCACCTTCTATGAGAGAGGTGGACCCAGCACTGGTCTTCCGACGAGGAATGGGCAGTCTGATCTGCTATTCGCTCTAAACGCCGGCCATGGTGAGTATCCCAGGATAGTGTTCTCTTCAGGGACGGTTGATGAGTGCATATACGACGCTGCAAAGGCGCTGAACTACGCAGCGAAATACCAGATGCCAGTGATCCACCTCATAGACAAGAACCTGGCAAACACGCTGGATCTGATATCAAAGGTCGATCTGGACAGGATAAAGATCGAAACGGTGGAGCTGGCAAAGGAAGGCGACGATGTTAAACGTTATGACCTGAATACGGAGAATGGTGTTTCACCATACACAACCATGGGTCGGAATATATTCTGGATGACCGGTGATGAACATGACGAACTCGGGCATGTGACAGAGGATTCCGATATAAGGGACAGGATGATGGAGAAGAGGTTCAAGAAACTCGAGACGGCGGATAGGGAGATACCTCTTGAGGAGAAGGCAGTACTGATAGGAGAGAAGGAGGCAGATATAACATTCGTCACATGGGGAAGCCAGAAGGGCCCGATCCTTGATGTCATAGAGGATCTAAAGGAGGAGGGGATCTCAGCGAACCTTCTTTATCTGAAGATGTTTTCACCATTCCCAACGGAATTTGTGAAGAACGTTCTCAGCAAGGCAAGCCTAGTCATCGATGTGGAGAGCAACTATACTGCACAGGCCGCTCAGATGATAAAGCTCTATACCGGCATAGACATAAAGAATAAGATACTGAAGTATAACGGCCGACACATGACAGAGGACGAGATATTGAAGTCTGCTAAGGAGATATTGAACAAGGAAAGTTTGATGGTGGTGCTTGAAGATGGTTCATAATTTCAGAAATGATATAACTGTGGATTGGTGCCCTGGCTGCGGTGATTTTGGTATACTCACTGCATTGACCTCGGCACTGCAGGAACTGAATCTTGGGCCGCATGACGTTGCGGTCATATCAGGTATTGGGTGCTCGGGGAAAACACCGCACTATGTCAACGCAGCTGGCGCTCACACTCTTCACGGCAGGGCCATACCTGTTGCTGTTGGAGTGAAGCTCACAAACCCGAAGCTGAAAGTGATAGTCACCGGCGGTGATGGCGATCTCATGAGCATCGGAGCTGGTCATCTCGTTGCAGAGGGCAGGAGAAACAGCGGCATAACGGTGCTCATGTATGATAACGCTGTCTACGGCCTCACCAAGGGACAGGCAGCTCCGACGTTAAAGCTCGGTGTCCAGACGAAGAGCCTGGCCAGACCCAACATATACGATGCAATAAACCCGATAATGCTTGCAATATCCACTGGATACTCATTCGTCGCAAGGGGATTCAGCTTCGAGATAGCGCATTTGAAGAATATAATAAAGCAAGCCGTAATGTTCCCGGGTTCATCCTTCATAGACATACTGCAGCCATGCCCGACGTACAACAATATCAACACAATGGACTGGTACAAGAAAAGGGTCTACAAGCTGGACGACGACAAGACGTGGGATCCTGTGGTCACGGAGAACGATCCGAAGGCCGAGGAAAAGTACAACAGGGCCATAGAGAAATCCTTCGAATGGGGAGACCGCATACCCATCGGCATATTCTATGTGAACAAGAAGATCCCTCCGTTCACGGAGCGCCTGAAACAGTATGTTGACAACTACGAGAGCGTACCACCGGCCGCTCAGGACGTCAAGTCCAAGGACGGAAAGCCCATAGTGGACCCATTCGAGACCTTCAAGGATAAGATAATAGTCTGAAGATCTCATCCTATTTTTTCATTTCGATTATCTTTTTTCAATACGGGCTTATTTTCGGAATAGAGAATGATGCAATTACTGGGTCTGCTATGTAAAGAGGGATACAACTATCCATGAACATTGGTCTTCTGACACCGAGGTCAGAAATTGAGGCATGAAATAGGTGATACATCATCGCTGGCCGCAGCTCTATGTGATAAGTTTCGTGATTAATCATGAGTATGAATAGATATCTTGATATGTGAATTAGGTATACCCTAACTATGAAGGTAGTGATTCAGGTATCAGAGAAGGAAAAGATCCCCATGGGGAACATCGTGGGGACACACATAGCAGTGCTGAAGGATGTGGAGACTGTTGAGGTCGTCTTTTTAGAAAGTGCAATCATCGCAACAACCCATGAAGATATGATTAAGCCCCTGCTTGAAGACAAGAAGATAATAGTTATGGCCTGCAGGACCTCAATGGAAATGAACAACATCAAGGAGACGGATCTTGTGAAGGGCGTTTCTGCAACTCCAATGGGAGGCTTCATAGAGATCGTCAGGAGACAGCAGGAAGGATGGTACTACATCCACGTCTGAATTGTCAATTAATTTTTAATGCATATTTTTATTAGATCTGAATCCAAAATTTTTCACTTATGAAGATAGTTGTGTTCTTTTCCTTCAGCAATGGATCATAAGAATGAATTGAAAAAATTCAAGAAGATCCAGCATTTTGGAATCCTGTTTATTTTTTCTCTGATCTTCTTAGAAGTTCTTGAGAACCTCGGCTGCCTCCTTGATGTGGTCGGTTGCCGCGCTGAATGCGAATCTTATATAGCCTTCTCCTGCTGGCCCAAAGACTGGGCCTGGCGAGGATCCGACTCCCGTCTTCTCGAGCAGGTACGATGTCATACCCCATGAGTCGGAAACGCCCGGAGGATACTCCCTTATCTTGTTCCAGAGGTAGAACGTTCCGTGCGGTTTTAAGGGTTCCAGATACCTTGACCCAGAAACGGCTTCATATATTATGTCTCTCCTCTTCTGGTATTCGCTGCGCATCTCCGCTATGTAGTCCTGCGGGCCAGTCAATGCAGCCACAGCTCCATACTGTGTTGCGGAATTGACGCCATTTATGGTGCATCTCAGCAGTTTCTTCATCCTGTCATACAGGAGCTCGTTTCCCGTGTGCGCATATCCGATCCTCAATCCACTCATGGCGTAGCTCTTTGACATGGAGAAAAGTGAGATGGTGTCGTCGTACATCGATCCTGGGCTTACATGCTTTAAGCCATCGAATATAACATCCTCGTAGGCCTCATCGCTCACTATGAATATTCCCTTGCTCTCCGCAAAATCAATTATCTCCGAGATCTGCTTCTCGCTGAACACGTATCCCGTTGGGTTATGTGGACTGTTTATGAATACGGCACGGA
The DNA here is from genome assembly GCF_008709555.1 of Thermoplasma sp. Taxonomy (GTDB): domain Archaea; phylum Thermoplasmatota; class Thermoplasmata; order Thermoplasmatales; family Thermoplasmataceae; genus Thermoplasma. Next base: position 8,014 of record NZ_VYIJ01000013.1, on the reverse strand, counting down.
CCTTGTCATCGTTTTCGTATTTCCTCATTTCTTCTATATAATTCTCTACAGGCAGCCTCACCGGTATTCCATCAGCCAGTTTGATGATCTCCGCAATCTCTGTCCACATTGGGTCAGGTATTATGACCTTCTCGCCCGGTGCGATGAGGGATCTGAACGTTATGTAAAGTGCGTTCATTCCACCATTTGATACCAGAACGTTTTCAGGCGTAGCACCTCTTATGCCATTCTTCTTCACTAACTTCTCAGCTATGGCCTTCCTGAGTTCTGGGATACCGGTAGAATCCGTGTAATGTGTTTTGTTCTTCTTCAGGGCCTCTTCAATGGCCATCCTTACATGATCGGGGATTGGAAACGACGGGTCTCCGGATTCAAGCCTGTAGACCTTCTTCCCAGACCTCTGCATCTCCAAAAGCTGGTCTCTAATCTTGACGATAGCGCCGAACGAAATATCGTCTACGACATTCCTGCTGAGCTGAATCTGTTTCATACGAGGGCTGATTTGCATCATGAATATAAAATATTGTCATGATCTGCTGACATTATGATATGCCATTATGAGATAGAGTCAGAAACGGGTGGCATACACCGGATTACATACGTATCTATTATCGCAATGGATCCAAGTCAATATGGGAAAACTAACATTCGTTTCCTTGCCCTAAAAATCTATAATTATAGGAACCCCGATCGTTGATATTCCCGGCTTTCATTTGAGTCTGCACCATATTGAAGTTAGAGAAACACTTAAATTCAATGTACCAATTTGAAATCATGGAGAGCATCAAGATAGTATGGCATGGACATGCATGCTTCAGCCTGATAGGGAAGAAGCACGTGCTGATCGACCCATTTCTGACGGATAACCCGCTGGCGAAGGTAAAGCCAGAGGATCTGAAGCCCGACATAATACTTGTTACGCATGGGCATTCAGATCATGCAGAGGATGCAGTTAAGATATCGAAAGCGGCCCATGCACCGGTGGTTGCCGCATTTGAGCTCTCAGAGATACTAAAAGAAGAGGGTGCTGAAACTATAGACATAAATCCAGGTGGAACCATAGAGTATGATGGCATAAGGGTCAAGGCGACCATGGCAACACATTCCTCAAGCTACAACGGAAAATATGCTGGAAACCCAATGGGATTCGTCATTGACATGGGTAGAAAGATCTATCACGCGGGTGATACGGGATACTTCAAGGATATGGAGGCCATAGGATCCATAGATCATCCAGATATAGCTCTTCTGCCCATAGGGGGACATTACACCATGGATGTGGATGGTGCCTTTGAGGCTGTGAAGGCCATAAAGCCTGCAATAGCAATGCCTATGCACTATAATACATTCGATGTCATAAAGGCAGATCCGGAGAGGTTCAAGTCGCTGGCCGGTACGGTCGGGACTTATGTTATAATACCAGAGATAGAGAAGCCTATTGAGATCTGATCCGATAGAGCCTAATAAGGATCAGTTCATCCTCACAATTTTTCTTCCTGAGAGAGATGCAACGACAACATGGTTCTTCTTCAGTACCTCTATGAATTCTCTGTCGTTGGTTATGACTGGGCATCCGTACCTGATCGCTGTCTGAAGGATGCATTCATCACCACGTCCCTCGCTCCTTATTATCTCGTGCTTCTGGGCATACTTGAGTCCGATCCTGGCGTTCACGTCGCTGGCAGACAGCTTTTTCAATTCGTCTAGAACACACTCTGGTATGGCTATCCTCGCTATTCCGTTCAGATCCAAAACGATATCGTCAAGCCTTATCCTGCTCTTCATCGCATATATTATAACATTCGTATCAACAATGGCAAAATTTGCCTTCATCCCTGTCCCGCGAATACTTTGAAATCTGCCAGGAGCCTTTCCCTGGCCTGTTCATAATGATCCGTCATATAAAGGCCTATTCCGCTCTCGCTTGCTTTCCTCATGGTGTAATCCATGATCGCTCTGTACTCCCTGAGATGTGCTGCTAGCCTTGTGCCAGGTGAATTTCTGTGTGTGTAGTTCACCCGATCCTCGAGCCTTGACCTATGCAGCTCAGGATCCTGTATGTATATATAGGCCATGAAGATCTCCTCCGTTATGCCTTTGTCCATCATCTCTGGGACAAAGTACAGGCTTTCGATCACAAGATCCTCGCCGTTGGCAAGTGCCCGCGATATGACGCGGTTTATCCCTTCCATCATGGGCTTTGCCTGATCCAGGTATCCCCTTATTATGTTGTCATCGTTCATATCACCATGGAATTTCCATGCATCGTAGACGCTGGTCCCAAGGTGTGAGGACTCCGGCGCAAATGGTCTGAGAAATTCCCGCAGGTAATCCGAGGATAGCACTATGTCAATGCCCATGATCCTGGCTATGTACCCGGAAATACTTGTTTTCCCTACTCCGGGTACGCCACCTATGAACATTATGCGCGATTTCATGGATCAATCAACACCCCATACCCTGATCAGATCTCTTGAATCGATAACCTCTACATGTTGGGCAAGCAGGTCCAGCGCCTCGAAGTACACGCGCTCTGATATTGTTGAGGTCGCATCAGATACAACGAACGGAAAATAGTCATGTATCAGCGCTTCAACGGCAGATACGTAGACATCAGACTCGGTGTAGAACCCGGATATCAGAACAGACCTCACGTTCATGGAATCAAGCCGTTCTGCCACATCGTCGCTGGTGAATATATCCTCGCTATATATGGTGTAGGAGGATCGAAGATCCAGGTCCCTGAATTGTCTGAGGTACTCTTCATCGAAGCTCGACGGCGACATCAGGCTTATCATCTTCTGCTGCTGCTTTCTCATTATGTACTCGGTAGTCCTGGAATTCCTGTACTCTCTATGAATGCCGATCATCGGGATGCCATACTTCGCAGCAGCCTTCTTCAAGACCTGCATCGACGTTATGAATTCGAACTTGCTGAAACTGTGCCTGAAGGCGTCTTCATCAGGATTCATCACTATTATGGCGGATCCCTCGGGATTAAGTTCCACGTCATTTATCCTGTAGTCCGGCTGCTGCATCCTCTTTCCATATCGCCACTCCAATAATAAAATGTTGCTGTACCTCATTTCGGAAAAACATCATGACGGATCACGGTACGCTGTTGAAAATTTAAATCTGTACAGTGCATCTCGATTCAAGTGATATCCCATTGTCCGTACAGGTAAGCGTTGTCGCAGCCACCCTCAACGAGATCGATAATATAGCCCAGTTCATAGATGAGGTCGAAAGATCCTTGGATGGTAGGAATTTTGAAATCATAATAGTCGATGATGACAGCAGGGACGGCACGAAGGAATACATAGCCGGCCGCATGAAGCAGGACGTTCATCTGGTTGTCATAGAAAATCCGTACAGATACGGGATGCTGCGTTCCCTGAAGCAGGGTATAGAGAAGGCGGTGGGTGAGATTGTGCTCGTCATGGACGCGGATCTACAGCATCCACCATCAGCCATACCAGCGTTGATCTCAAGGATAGATAACGGATGCGATATCGCAATAGGAAGCCGCTACATAGACGGAGGTTCTGCTGGAGACAGGGATGCATTCCGGGCAGCTCTTTCCCGTGGTGCAGAATTCCTCGCACATGCGCTTGTCCCGTCCTCAAGGGTCACGAGTGATCCCATGTCGGGCTTCTTTGCCTTTCGGCGAAGTCTGCGACATGACTTCAATTATAGGCAGACATTCTCAACTGCGGATTATGGCGCAAAAATTCTGCTGATAATACTCGCTGAGAACAGGCACGCGAAGGTATGCGACATCGGCTACGTTTTCCAGAGCAGGTTGCGCGGTCGTTCGAAGATAGTGAGCGGGACATCATTCCTCAAACGATATCTGGCAGAGCTGTTTGAGGTCATGAAGCTGGAGAGAAGATACAGGCGCATGGACTGATATTCAGGTTTTATGTCAGTTCACTCCTGCTCCTCATGAGTTTCGCCTTCCATATGGTCACGGGCCACTGCCCCCTTCCTTCGGCCAGATCCCCTCGGTCTACCTCGCCTCTTCGGCATGCCATGTCCACTCGAACCGACGGCCTTCTCCAGTACTGCCAGAGCCGAATCTGGATCTGGCTCATAGCGAAGGCTATCTGCAAGGTCATGCTCACCGATATAGTCGAGCCACATGGACACATGACCCTCGGCGAGATGATACTGCACAGCGGCTCTGTCATAGGCCAGGAGGCATTTCATCTCATGATAAAGGCTCGGAACATCGCATGCGATCCCTATGAGACGGTCGTAAGATTTGAAGTAGAAAGGTTCCATATTTTACTTATGACAACTTAATATATAAGATTTTATATAGAAAAATTAGCCGGATGATTTTTACCTTATCATTTTCATCTACATTTTGATCATAATGGATACTCCATGATCCGTTCCGCACCGGACATCAGTGGCCAGAGATCGCCTTCATGACATCATCATAGCTGAAAGTGTTGAGTATTCTGTTCTTGGGAAGGCCGGCTCGCCTGGATATGCCAACGCCATACCTTATATCGGCAATTCCCTCCGGTTTCTCCGAAAAGGAACCCAGTGCATAGGTCACCTCATCCCTGCAGGATATTATGTCCTCTGCAATGGGATCGAAGGCAAGATCGGTGGCCGTTATCATGATGATGGAACCAGCCTTCTTGGCCGATTTGACTATATCCGACAGGTTTCTGATCCTGTCTCCTCCGAATCTCCTTCCTGTTGGATTTCTTATGAACGTGGGCCTCATCGATTCTATGGTGCTGCATGCGTCCGCTGTGTTCGATGACTCCGAAAGGTCAAGAACAGTGAAATCGAATGTCGCATGTGCCATCCGATCCGGATCCTGTTTTCCAGAGATCTCGACACCGACTAGGACGCCTTCCATGGACTTAATATCCTTCATAAATTCTGATATCGACTGATCTTTCGCCACCACACCGATGTATCCATACCCTGTCATCTTCTTGATTTCCTTGACTCCGTAGCTCATGGCGAAATCATATGGTATGTAGAAATCGCCAATCACATCACCGTATCCCATCACATTAGGCAGCTTCGATGAGATGGCAAGGTCGATCTCTCCTCGATCCTCCCTCATCTCCGGTTGTATATACTGCATGCCAAGCTCAGCGTATATCCGCTCCTCGCCCTGGTTCTCCACCAGGTTCCTGTCGTCTCTGTACAGCCCATACTCGTTAAGCTTGAGCCCTCTGTCTATGGCGATCTTTCTCAGTTTTATGTTGTGATCCTTCGATCCTGTGAAGTACTGAAGAGTCGATCCGAAACTGGCCCTGTCTATGATCCTGAGATCGCATGTCACATCCGCGTCTGTTGCAATCGTGCTTTTCTTCTCTCCGCTGCTTATGACCCTGACGCAGTGCCTGCTCCTTGTGAAGGCGTCGATGGCACTTGCCGGATCATCCGTGACGCAAAGTATATCGATGTCACCCACAGTATCCCTCATTCTCCTTATGGACCCGGCGACGCTGACGTTCAATGTACCTGGTGCCCGACGTATCTCCTCAACTATATCCATCGCGATCCTGTAGCCCTGTGGCAGTGGTATCCTCCTGTACGACATCTCTGCTATCTGCAGGTTGTCGGCTATCTCTCTCTCGCTCTTATCACCGAAACCGGGTATTGAGGCTATCCTGTGCTCGGAAAGGGCCTTCTTTAAATCATCCAGATCCTTTACACCGGCATATTTGTAGAGCGACGCTATCTTCCTGGGACCAAGGCCCTGTACCTTTGAAAGCCCGCGGAAGTCTATGGGATATTTCTTCTTGAGATCGTCATATTTTCCTATCTTGCCGGTGCGTATGTACTCCTCTATGTACGATGCGATCTTCTTGCCTATGCCCTCTATTGAGGTCAGAGCTTCAATACCGCCCCTCCTGTAGATATCCTCAACATCCTCGTTCAGCGATCGAAGGGCCCTCGCTGATCTGAGGTAGGCATTAGCCTCGAAACGTGATTTATCATTTCCCTCGGCCTGAATCATGTAAGCGATCTCTTCGAACATGGCGGCGAGATCTTCGTTCATCATGATTAAAAAACAACTGCACCGATAATAATCTTCCTGTTACGGTCAGAAATGCATGAAAAGGACGATTACGGCGACGATTATCACTATTGCACCCAGTATATAGAATATGGTGGAATCCCTCCTGTGTATGGGCATTCCAAATTCGTCCACGTTTTCTGTGATATATTCGTAATCATCGCTGTGTTCCTGGCCTTCGTTGTCAGCGTCCTGGGCCGGAGCCGGTTTAGATCTGTTGTAATTCCTCCTTCCGTACCAGAAGAATGGAAAGAAGAAAAATATGGGGAAGTAGCTGAAGTAGTAACCATAGCGAGGTAGGAATACTGGCAGCAGGAAATCCATTACCAGGAAGAAAAGGACGTAAAGTATTATCATATAGACTATGGGATTTCTTCTGACCATCCTGATTCCAATGCAATTCTCCTATTAAAATATGAACACCGTTGCATTGCAGTAGTTTTCAAGGATCGAAGAAGGTTGATATCCGATGAATGGATGGCACATTGGCCTCGAAATGAATCTGTTCTATACCATAGGATGGACATGAGGCCAGGTGGTGATGGAATGAAGATTACCGAAGTGAGACCATATATTGTTAGGAACCCTTGGAAAAAGTGGGTCTTCATCGAGTTAGAAACTGATGATGGTTCCATCGGATACGGAGAGGCAACGGTCTTCAATGGGCAGTTTTCTGTTGCGTCTCGACTGAAGGACGTATCAAGGTTCATCCTGGGGAAGGATCCCATGAAGGTCCGGAGACTGATCGGGGAATGGTTCGTTTCGACATTCAACCGGGCGCACGATATGGTCAACGTGGCATTGATCAGCGGTGTGGAAGCGGCATGCTGGGATCTCATCGGAAAGCATTACGGATCGCCTGTCTACGAACTCCTGGGCGGTCCAGTGAATGATAGGATACGCGTCTACGCCAACGGCTGGTACACAGCGATCAACGATGTGGAGGACTGGGCAAAGGCCGCAAAGAAGGTGAAGGAGAGGGGGTACACGGCACTGAAGTTCGATCCTTTTGGTGCTGGATCTGGATTCCTGAGCAATGAAGAGTTCAAACGATCCATGGAGATAATACGCGCAGTTCACGATGAGGTCGGCGATGACACGGAAATGCTCATCGAAGGCCATGGGCGCTTCAACAGGTCCATGGCGCTGAAGATCGGAAAGGAACTTGAGAGATACGATAACATCGGGTGGTTTGAGGAACCTGTCATACCAGAGGATGTTGAGGGCCTGACCATCCTTTCTCGTTCTCTGCGTATACCGATAGCGGCCGGCGAGAGATTCATAACACGCTACGATTTCGTGGATCCATTTGTCCGCGGTGCCATACACATAGCTCAGCCGGACGTTATAAATACAGGCGGTATCATCGAGACGCTGGTCATAGGCGCAATGGCTGAGGCGCACAACATAGCTATGGCACCACATCAGGCCGAAGGACCAATAAATACCTTCATAACCCTTAACGTGGACGCCCTGATGCCCAATCTCAAGATACAGGAGATGTTCGATGAGTTCGCCTATCCATCATGGGCATGGGACGTCGTGACTGGAAAGCCAGAGGTCGTAAACGGTTACGCGAAGCTTCCGGAGAGACCTGGAATAGGCATAGAACTGAAAGAGAAGGTGAGGGATTACTTAGCCACTGAGAAGGATCCAGATTTCAATCTGTTCTCCTCAGGTTGGGAAAAAAGAGGTTTCTCGTGATTTTTCATGGAAACCTATTTTTCGATCAGAGTAGGTGGTGTTTCTGCCTCTGGTTCTCCTGATTTGAGTTCACAGGCTCGTAGAAATCAACCTTTCCGCACTGCGGGCATCTGTACAGCGTGAATGTCTGTGTCGTCTCCATCATATCGTTCCATCCCCCAAGGAACATTCCGCCTATGCCCGTGAAGCCTCCAACCCTGAACTTCAGGTTATGGTTTCTGTTAACATGGTTAACATCCACCTTCGGAAGTTATC
>NZ_VYIJ01000012.1 GCF_008709555.1 Thermoplasma sp. | reverse complement strand
AACATGGAAGATATGGTGCCGCAACACTGTGTGTTGGTGGAGGACAGGGATACACCACCATACTTGAAAATGTTTGAGGTGATGATATGGATTTTGAGCTTCCAAAATATATAGAGGACTACAGGAAAAAGATAAGGGAATTTGCGGTCTTAGAGTTCACGGATGAAAGGAGAAGGTACTACGATGAGCATGAGAAATTCCCGATGGAAGAGATGAAAAAGGCGCTGAGTCTTAAGCTTGTCGATTTCGACGATCCATGGAAACTCATGGTTGCTATTGAGGAGCTGTTTCGAGTTGATCCAGGTATGGGCAACTCAATAATATCCTATTCCTTCGGATCCGAGATCCTTAAGATGTACGGTTCAGATTTTCAGAAGAAGAAATACCTTGATCCTGTTCTTAGGGGGGAAAAGATCATGGGGCTTGGAGTGACTGAGCCAGTTGCAGGGAGCGATGTTGCGGGGATAGCGTCCAGGTTGAGCAAGAATCCCAAAGGAGGATGGATACTGAACGGCTCAAAGATATTCATTACGAACGGTATGGTGGCGGACTTCTTTCTCATCCTTGCAAAGAACGATCCACCACTGTCGAAGAAATCACACCAGAATATGACACTTTCGATTGTAGAGCCTACAATGCCAGGGTTCTCTAGGGTAAAGATGTATGGCAAGTTAGGAGTGCGCGCCACGGATACTGCACAGCTTAACTTTGATGATATCCATATACCAGATGAGAATGTTGTCGGAGAACCAGGTAAAGGCTTCTACTATGTCATGACATTCTTTGATATATCTAGAGTTTATATATCAGCTCAGTCGGTTGGCATAGCGCAGGGCGCGCTGGACTCGCTCATAAACAGGGCATCGGCTGATCCAGACATTGCTTCTAGCGAGAGCATCCAGTTTGCAGTTGCGGAGCTTTCCACAAGAGTGGATGCAGCCAGGTTGTTGACATACAGGGCAGCTTCGCTGCTGTTTGATTTCAAGCCGGATCCGGTATACACGAGCATGGCGAAGTATTACTCTGCTGATACGGCCGTATACGCGACGGACGTTGCCCTCCGATTTTTGGGGCTTCCCGCATCCGTTACATCGCTTGAGAGATTGTACAGGGACGCGAAGATAATGGAGATATGGGAGGGTTCAAGCGAGGTTGAAAAGCTTGTGATCTACAGGACCATGATGAAGAAAATCGGTGATAAAGATGGACGAGGAGCATAAGATACTAGAAAGTATGGTATCTGATTTCGTGCAGAGGGAAGTCTCTCCAGTTTCAAAGGCGATAGAGACTCAAGGAATACCGCAGGAGCTGCTATCGAAGATGGCCAGGCAGGGTCTCATAGGTGCAACGGTACCGCAGGATCTTGGCGGATCTGATCTTGATAGGCTCGGATACGTGATCCTTTTAAAACAGATCGCCATGGAATCGCCTTCGCTGGCCTTTCTTATCTTGATGGAAAATTCTTATGTCATGCGTGTCCTGGAAAAAGCAGAATCTGGTAATGATATAATAAAGAAAATTGCAGCAGGATCAGAGACTGGTACTGTAACTATTCCAACGATGCTTGGTATCGCAGGTATGGGATCTCTGGAAGCGAAAGCCGGAAGAATATCTGGCACGATCTACGGTATTCTAAACCCAAGTGCTCGAATACATGTTGTCTGTATATCCCCTGACAGCTTTTACGTGGTCGATGGTGGATACAAGGTGTCCTCATTTCTTGAGCAGCTCGGTTTTAGAGGCATGAAATTCTCAAGCGTGTCCTATGATTTTGATGTCGCATCTTCTATACATGTGGAGCATAGGGCCAAAGATCTCTTAGAAGATTCAGCGATAGGCATAGCGGCCATAGCTATAGGTATCTCATATGGCGCTCTGAACAGGGCTATCAGCTATTCCGGAGAGAGGAAGGCTTTCGGACATTACCTCAGAGAATTCCAGCCAGTAGCATTCACGCTTGCCAGTCATTATATGGATCTCGATATAACCAATGAGTATCTCATGTCCTTGGCTTCAGGTCCAAAGGACGCGTTCCATGAAAACTTCATAAAGGCAAAGGCCCTCGATCTTGCCATATCCATCTCCAGATCAGCGATACAAATCCATGGAGGATATGGTTACTTTGTGGATTTCGGGGTAGAGAGATTTTACCGCGATGCCATGTTTCTCAAGAATATCAGCGGGGATCATATGAGAGATATGGAACGGCTTTCAGATCTGATATTCGGAGAGACGGTGAAGAGAATATAAACACGAAATACGGAATAACTTTTATAGAAAGGTAAATGGCCCGGGAAGCTTTAGAAGTCAATTGCTTTAGGTATCAGATGCAGCAATTTTCCCCGGGGAATATATTTGTGAGCTACTCCTCAGCTGAAGCTTCGGAGCTTCCTTTCAACGAAGAGACATCTGCCTGTACGGGTATATGCTGTACACCGTATATACGATCTCCACAGGCCAGAATTCGGAACGCACCAGCCCTACTTGTGCATCACACCACTTGGCTATCCTGGAGGATACAAAGAAAATATAAATACATACTTTAAAGATCTTTCCATTGGAGGAAGTCCGTGTATCTCATGTCCGAGGAGAGTTTTACTACTTCCCCCAAACCTCTAACTTTTCTATAAATAGTATTTCTTCAAGTCGGTAAAACATAAATTACGATAACCGGTGGGTATATGTCTAGAAAAAAAAATCGTTGAATTAGGAGTAAATTCGCATGCCAGGCTTACGGTGAATAAATAGTTGGAGCTTACCGTGATCTGCTCCCATTATTCCTCTGTAGAAACATTTTCAGGTTATTGAGAGTCCGCCGTCAATGATAAATGTCTGTCCTGTGACATAAGAAGAATCATCAGATGCTAGGTAAAGAGCCATTTCCGCTATCTCCTCGGGTTTTCCGAGCCTAGAGAGAGGCGCCCTTTCGCTTATTGATCGAACAAAATCCTCGAATCTTATACCACTGAGATCTGTGAATCTCCTCGGCATGCTAGTTTCTATCCATCCCGGGGCAATGGCATTTGACCTTATCCCTTTCTTTCCGTATTCCAGAGCGATCATCTTTGTCAGCATTATGAGGGAAGCCTTTGAAACAGAATAGGGCATTCCAGTTGCTATTGGCATTATTCCCCCAAGCGACGCTATATTCACTATGTTTCCGCTACCTTTCTCGATCATGTGCGGTATCACGTATTTTGCCATGAACCAAGATCCTTTGAAGTTAACATTGTAAACACTATCAAAATCAGCCTGTGTCAGATCTGCAAGTAGCCGCGGATTCTTGCCATCAACTCCTGCATTATTTACCAGTACGTCTATTCCCCCGTATTTCCTGATCACTTGATCTACGGTATTCCTACAGCTATCCTCATTGGAGACATCGGTCTTAATAAATTCAGCAATCCCTCCGCTCTTCCTAATCTCTGTTTCCACGGATCTGCCAGAAGACTCATCGTATTCAGCTAAGATAACTTTTGAACCGTTTTTTGAAAAAAGCAACGCTATCTCCTTCCCTATGCCGTTTCCAGATCCAGTAACTACACTGATCTTGCCATCCAAAACTCCGGGCATTCGTATCACCTTCATTATTAACGTTTATGTGCTTAATAGTTTATCTATATAGATTATGATCCGATCGCATCATTTTCCTTTATGAGCTTCAATGCCATTAACGATCATTCAGATAGATGTCAGATAAAATGAAATTATCGGTCAAGCCATACTAAGATATTGTAAAAAAGATTTAAATAATGATATGGATTATTACATATATGGAGGCATATGAATATCAATTAAATCTAAAAAATCTTTTCCCGTCGGCGCTCTGGGGACATCCAGATCAAGAGATAGTTTATAAGAAGAACAGATATACCCTGGAATCATTCTATGAGAGGATATCAAAGCTTGCTGGAGCTCTTAGCGATCTCGGTGTGAAGAAGGGTGATGTCGTTGCAGTACTTGACTGGGATACGGATCGGTATATGATGAGTTATTTCGCCATACCCATGATGGGAGCTATTCTACATACCGTAAATGTCAGATATCCTCCTGATCTCGTGTTCTATACGATGCAGCATGCCGGTGATAAGTACGCCATCATCAACAAGGAGTTTGTTCCAATAATAGAAAAGTATGCCAAGACATTTGATTTCATCAAGGGGTGGATTGTTCATGCAGACAATGGTGAAAAAGTTGAAACGAGTCTTCCTAGATCATATTCCTTCGAGGATATAGTTGCTAAATCTGGTGGTTACGATTTTCCAGACATCGATGAGAACGCGACCGCGACTTTGTTCTACACATCAGGAACGACGGGGCTTCCAAAAGGCGTCACTTTCACCCATAGGCAACTGTTCCTGCAGGCGACTTCGAACGCCCTTGTTGGTAATAAGGCGCCATTCCATCTAAACGAAGATGACGTCTACATGAGCCTCGTACCGATGTTTCACGTTCATTCATGGACCATGCCATACTTTATAGTTATAACAGGAAATAAGTATGTGCTACCAGGCCGTTATGATCCAAAGAATATACTTGAACTGATCAAGAATGAGCATGTAACTTATTCATTTATGGTTCCGGCCATACTTTACATGCTCCTTACATACTCGGAGGTAGATAAATACCGTGAATACTTGAAAGGATGGAAAGTTTCCGTTGGCGGATCCGCGCTGCCTGAAGGACTGGCAAAGCTTGCAGAAAGCTTTGGTATAACAGCGATAGGTGGTTATGGCCTTTCAGAGACCTGCCCTGTGCTGACAACGGCTGTGTTCAATTCAAGGGTTAAGGCTATGAGAAACGAAGATGAGCGACGTTATTACAGGATAAGCACCGGAATACCGATTCCGTTTGTGAATCTCAGGGTTGTTGACAGCAACTGGAAGGATGTTCCAAGGGATGGAACATCGGTCGGTGAAATAGTTGTGAGAGCCCCATGGCTAACTAAGAGATATTACAAGGATCCGCAGAAGACGGAGGAACTGTGGAAAGGCGGATGGCTTCACACGGGGGACCTTGCCGTAGTTGATCACCTGGGATATATCCACATCGTTGACAGGGAGAAGGATGCGATCAAGAGTGGAGGAGAATTCATACCATCACTCCTGCTTGAGAACCTCATATCAAATTTACCACAAGTTGGTGAGGTGGCAGTTGTTGGCAAGCCGGATCCAAAATGGGGCGAAAGGCCAGTGGCCTTCATCGTTCCGAAGGTCAAACTCAACAAGGAAAAAGTACTTGATTTTCTGAACAACCAGGTTGAGGCAGGACTTATACAGAAATGGTGGATACCGGATGACGTTATATTCCTTGAAAGCATGCCAAGGACAAGCACAAATAAGATAGATAAGAAAGAGCTAAGAAAGATGATCTGATTCTTATTTTTCAACTTTGAATATCGTTTTATAAATGAAATTTTTCCAAACGTCACGATGGTCCTCCAATCATGGTATCACTACCTGCCTGCCCAATGCCTTCTGATTTTCAAGGTTGAGTATTCCCTCGGAGGCTTCTGATAGGTTCAATCTACGGCTCACAGGACTCCTGTAATCTATGAGACCCTTCCTAGCTAGATTTATCACCTCCATCTGTTCGCCTATGGTGCCCACGTATGAACCGGTGACTGTCTTTTCGAAGAGCACTGTGTTTAGCGAGGTAATCTGTTCGCGATCTGTGCCCATGAGACCAACTATTACGTATATGCTCTCCTTTCCCATTAGATCGCTGTAGGTTGTCAAAGTCCCTTTTCCCACGAGATCTATGACGGCCTTCAGCCCCCTCCTTCCAGTTATCTTTTTTATTTCGGATGATACATCGGTTTTCTTGGCGTTAACGGAATGATCTATCCTGGATATCTTGCTGACGAACTCTATGGACTCGTCCCTTGTATCAATGCCGATTATGTTTGCAAATGGGGCAATGAGTCTGATATACTGAACTGCGTATGAACCAAGTCCTCCTAAACCAACAACTGCCACAAAATCGTCTGGTTCTATGTATGATGCAGCTTTCTTCACAGCTCTGTAAGTTGTGAGGCCACCGCATGATAGCGGTGCTATCGCTGGCAAATCATCTATTCCATTGGCATCGATCAGGTATTTGTAATGGCTCACGAGGAAATATTCTTGGAAGCCACCATCGATGTTTATACCCGGAACCGATGGTGTATTCGCGACGTTTGTCAATCCCCTAACTGTATAATGATCATCGAATTTCCACTGCCATGCGTAGACTAACACCTTGCTGCCGATCTTGATCGTTTCAGGCACATCTTCTCCCTTTTCTACCACCGTACCTGAGATCTCGTGCGATAGTATGTGCGGGAGTTTCTCAGGTGCACCACCTCTCTGCCATACCCCCTCCCATACATGTACATCGCTGTGGCATATGCCTGCCCCGGCCACCCTTATAAGAACCTGATCACGGACTGGATGCTGAGTTTTCGCCTTGTCAAGCTCAAGAGGTGCTTTAAACTGTTTCATATAAGCCGCATTATGGAATTCGCTTTCCATCTATCCCATCATAAATCTTAACATATTGTATATATTTAATATTTGCTGGCTAGTTATAAATTACGACAAAACGATAGGGGATAATATGAGATCTTCGATCATCAAATTCAATTTATATAGCAGAAATCTTTAACAAAAATAAATTGAAAATAATTCGAATAATTTTTATATTTTGATATGACTAATTAATGATATATTGTAAGATTAATACATATAAATAATGATATAATCAATATGAAAAAAATATAGTCATCCGACTTTCATGTGGGTAGAATTCTAAAATAAGATCATTCAACCCTATCCTTCCAATGCTTTCTTGAGGGTGTTGTATTTTTACCTGCTTCATATTAAGTCGATTACTCATATTTCTGGGATTTTACTCATTTGAGAAACTCATAATGATCCATTTTACCCATACGATAGTATGAAGACCCAAAAATAATTATATATCCATGCATTGTTATGATCTGGCAAAGGTGATGATGTATGGAAACAGGTGGTCATGCTCAGTTTGCCTCGGTTGTTGCGCTGGCTAATATGGGCTTCGGCTTCATGCTCTTCCTGGACGGGTTCATATATACCGGTATAGTCCCATTAAACGATTCCCTTGGCATGCTTGTCTTTAATCTGTTCTGGATAGTCGGCATTGGCTACTTCATTGCCGGTATAGTAGAAGTTCGGAACGGACAGATTCAGACGGGTTTCGTGGTGCTTGCATACAGCCTCTTCGGTTTTATACTTTGGTCCGTGTACTTCTTCAGTTACGGGATGCGTTTATTCTATCCGCCCACACCTACGGATTTACTGGTCTTCTGGATATTCTGGATGTTCATTTCCGTGCTTTCCGGGGTTCTCCTGCATCCACTAGGGAGGATGTTTGAGATAAACCTATACTGGCTTGCTGTAACATTCGCTCTGTTTGCTGCTGCGGGATACGGGAATCTACTTGTTGAATTTGTGGCTGGTGTGGTGTCATTCCTGCAGGGCTTCTACAACTGGTACCTGACATCGGCTACAGTGGTCAATACTGTATACAAGAAGCTACTGCTTCCTCTCAGATAGAATACTTAAAAATATTTTTTTAGAATTTTATCTTATAGCTGTAGGTCGTCATGAGTTCAGAGGATTACTTATGTAAAGATTTTTATTCTATAGATGACATGCCTTTGATCAGCTTTCTTTTGATTTGGATGAAAGCCAAAAAAGTTGATATGAAGATATAAAAATTCATATGACCTTCTTACTCGATAATGATGCTATGTTATGCTTTCGTTTAGTGTTTCTCTACCTCTTAGATACCATACGACAGAACCAAGGAAGCCGACAGCCCATGCCGCAGTGGCAAATACCATATAGTTGTAGACCGAGATGCCGGAAAGAGCGAATATGGACAAGATATACAGAGAATAAGCGATCCCACGGACCGTTGCTATGCCCAGGCCACGATATCTTGTAACGAAGAGCTCCGGCTGAAGGATCTCTCTGACAGCCCATCCCAGTTCTCCAAAGAAGGCGTTTATGATAAGCAGCATCACGAATACGAGGAAGGGGAGCCTGTAATATATATAGAGAAGGAATATCGCCATAGATATTGTCCCACCAGCATAAGCCACGACGGACATGACCCTGCGGCCTATCCTGTCTATGAACGCGAGGATCATGTAACCGAATATGGCCTCGCCCAGTCCGTAGATGAATGGTATCACCGATGTATACCCTGGGTATTCAAAAGGGCCAAGTATATCGGCAACCAGGGCAAAGGTTAGCACTATTGTTATCGCAAATAGCATGAGCACAATTATAGGTATGGGTGAACCGAATCTCTGTTCGGCAAGCGTATCTGAATGCGAGGACACGAATGACCATCTAAGGCTCTCCGGCAACTTCATGCGCGTTATAATAGCTATGGCAACACCCGCAAGGCTCATGGCAAGGAATACGACCTTTTCGATGAACACGTTGTATCCTGCGACCAAAAAGACAGCAGATATGGCCGCCACACCCATATTTGCGCTGTTTGATACCAGTACAAGAACTTTTCCCCTGTACCTTATGGGAAATTGCTCCGCAAGAAACGCAAGGGATACTGTCTCTTCTCCTCCAAATCCAAACTCTGCCACGAATATGGATAGAAGTATCTCAGTGAAGTTCAAGGACAGAATTATCCCAACTATGCCGGTAATGCCAGCAGTTATGGTAGTGATGAAGAGCTTCTTCCGGCCGATTCGATCCGATAGATAACCAAGTACCATGTTGCCCGTAAGAAGGCCGGCAGGAGATGACACCAGCACGTATATGTCCTCGGAAGGTTTAACCAACGGCCATTCTGTTACAAGCGGTGCCGTAACAAGTAGGAGGCCCCAGACGAAGAAGCCAGAGATCATCGTCAGTGCCATCGCAGTATGCGTTTTGCTCCATCTTGCGCTATCCAGAAAACTCCTTACCTGTCCATAGTCTGAGAAGCGAATATCCTTTTCCATTTTTTTCCCTCCGCCGGTATTACCCGGATCAGGTTCCAGGGGTCGATCCACTTGGATCCTCTCAGCCCCTTCAGGAGCTCCCCCAACTTATGGGGAGATTTTCATCCCATATTAGAATGTTATGTCAGGATTGACCGATTGTATATGTGCAATGCGGGAGATATAATGTATTATGAGTAATGTTAGGGGTTTGGGGGAAGCAGTAAAACTCCTCTTCGGACATGAAATACATGGGCTTCCCCCAATGGAAAGGTTTACATTGAAGGAAAGATATCTCATACTGTGCCCACACCTGAAATGGTAAGGCACTCCCGCCCTGCGGGGAGTAAAACGGTTGAAGTTGGGCATAATGAGCATCGGTTCCAGTGGCACGTTCTCCGCAAGGAGAAGGGATATACGCCTTAAGCCCTCTGCTGGAATCAGGCTGTGGAGCGATGCCCGAAAGGGATAATGAATAGCCCCCTTCCCCTGGCAAGGGAAAGTCAGCCAGCCAATCGTTGCGGTTCGATGAAGCCTCACCTACGGGTGAGGGGAGACCAGCAGCAAGCTCCGAAGCTTTAGCGAGGAGTAGCTGACAATGTCCTTCCCGCATCCACAAGAACATGATCATTCCAATTTAGTCATTTTGAATCGAACACTGCGGTTCCATAGGTCTCTTCCGCCTGTTCATCACCCGGTTTCCAGTATGGTTCACGCAAAGAGACGGCCATCTTGAAAAGTTCCTTCAGTTTTTCTTCATCCGATACACCCTTGAACGGTATGTTCGTGTCCGATCTCATTAAGCATGTTTTGAATTCACCGCGTGACGTGATCCTGAGACGTGTGCAGTGTGCGCAGAAATCTGGATTCCTCTGCGGTTTTACGAATTCAACCTTCACAATCCCATGGTCATTTTTCATAAGGTACCTTGGCCTGTTATGCAGATCGTTGTACTCCACACCGATGGATCTTCTCTTTATATCGTCCTCTATTGGCGTGAGGCTGATATGGTATTTCCTGTATTCTTCTGAATTCTCACCCTCGCGATCCGTCTCATACTCTATAAGTTGCAGTATTGCGTTGTTCTCGGCCGCCATCTCAAGCATCCTTGGGATATCATTCACATTGAGATCCTTCAGCACCACGAAGTTGATTTTAACCGGTGTAAGACCGGCCTGATTGGCGGATCTCACTGCCTCCAGAACACGTCCTATCATCCTGGTACCGGTTATGAATTGAAATCTTTCATCATCCGGAGAATGAAGCGATATGTTGACTCTGTCAAGGCCGGCCATCTTAAGATCCTTTGCTATCTTGGGAAGCATCGTACCGTTGGTTGTCATCGATATGTTCCCTGTTATATGCCTCCTTATCCTGCTGATTATCTCAACGATGTCCTCTCTGAGTGTTGGTTCTCCTCCTGTTATCTTGACCTTGTTGACGCCGAAATCATGCGCTATCTTCACTACCTTTTCGATCTCCTCTGGCGTAAGCTCTTCTCCATTTATGTCTGTACCCTCCATGTGGCAGAAGAAGCATTTGAAATTGCATGTTGTATTGAGCTGTATCCTAAGACTGAGTACTGGTCTTCCGTATCTGTCGAAGAGTGGCATTCAGAATATACAGTAATTGATGGTTAATAACCTTATCCTGTTATTCTCTGGACAAACCTTGATGGTGCTCAAGTGGAAGTCAGCAATACCCCTATATAATGGTAGAGATTAGATCCAGTTATTGAGCGAAAGGACAGTCCAGATCGTTAAGGCATCAAGCCCACGAAAAAGCTAAATAAGGATCAATATATTAGGGTTCAAACTGCGAGATATTGATAATTCTCGAGTACTAATAGAAAAAAGGTGAAAATAATGGCAAGTCAGAAACCACACCTGAATCTGATAACGATAGGTCATGTAGATCATGGAAAATCTACATTGGTAGGACGGCTGCTGTACGAACATGGCGAGATTCCGGCACATATTATAGAAGAGTATA
This sequence comes from Thermoplasma sp., assembly GCF_008709555.1. GTDB lineage: Archaea > Thermoplasmatota > Thermoplasmata > Thermoplasmatales > Thermoplasmataceae > Thermoplasma. Next base: position 31,586 of record NZ_VYIJ01000012.1, on the reverse strand, counting down.
GAAAGGAAGCTGAGCAGAAGGGTAAGGCAACCTTCGAATTTGCCTGGGTTATGGACAGGTTCAAGGAAGAGAGGGAAAGAGGAGTTACCATTGACCTGGCCCATAGGAAGTTCGAGACGGATAAGTACTACTTCACGTTGATAGATGCCCCAGGTCACAGGGACTTCGTCAAGAACATGATAACAGGTACAAGCCAGGCAGATGCGGCAATTCTCGTCATATCAGCAAGGGAAGGAGAGGGTGTGATGGAGCAGACCAGAGAGCACGCGTTCCTCGCAAGGACTCTCGGTGTGCCACAGATGGTTGTTGCGATAAACAAGATAGATGCAACCAGCCCGCCATACAGCGAGAAGAGATACAATGAGGTTAAGGCGGATGCTGAAAAACTCCTGAGATCCATAGGCTTCAAGGACATATCCTTTGTGCCGATAAGCGGTTACAAAGGTGATAACGTCACAAAGCCTAGCCCGAACATGCCATGGTACAAGGGTCCCACGCTCCTGCAGGCACTTGACGCCTTCAAGGTTCCAGAGAAGCCGATAAATAAGCCACTCAGGATACCGGTAGAGGATGTGTATTCCATAACAGGTATAGGAACAGTTCCGGTCGGCAGGGTTGAGACAGGTGTACTTAAGCCAGGAGACAAGGTCATATTCCTGCCTGCAGACAAGCAGGGTGATGTCAAATCAATAGAAATGCACCATGAGCCACTCCAGCAGGCTGAACCCGGAGACAACATAGGATTCAACGTAAGAGGCATAGCCAAGAACGATATAAAGAGGGGAGATGTCTGCGGTCATCTGGACACGCCGCCCACGGTGGTCAAGGCATTCACAGCTCAGATAATAGTGTTGAACCACCCAAGTGTAATAGCGCCAGGTTACAAGCCAGTATTCCATGTCCACACAGCCCAGGTCGCATGCAGGATTGATGAAATCGTCAAGACGCTTAACCCCAAGGATGGAACAACCCTGAAGGAGAAGCCGGACTTCATCAAGAACGGTGACGTTGCAATAGTGAAAGTCATACCTGATAAGCCTCTCGTAATCGAAAAAGTTTCAGAAATTCCACAGCTTGGCAGGTTTGCCGTCCGTGATATGGGGCAAACAGTAGCCGCTGGTCAGTGTATAGATCTCGAAAAGAGGTAATCTTATGGTCTCCTACAAGGCAAGGATCTCACTGAGTGGCACTGAACACAGAGTGGTTGACAGAGTATGCAATGAGATCAAGGAGATAGCCAGCAGGACCGGCGTTGAGATACACGGTCCCATGCCGCTGCCAACAAAGAGGCTGGTGGTACCCGTGAGGAAAAGCCCGGACGGTGAGGGTACCAACACTTGGGATCACTGGGAAATGAGGATACACAAGAGATTGATCGATGTTGACGCTGACGAGAGAACGCTCCGTCAGCTTATGAGGATCCCAATCCCTGATGGAGTACAGATTGAGATACAGATCAAAAGTTAATTTTTTTATTTTCAATAAATTGAATTCGGGTGTTTATTTATGGGAAGAAAGGAAGATAATATTGAGAAGGCTCTTAAAATTGTAGAGCATACGGAACTTGTAAGGAATATAGGTATTGTTGCCCATATTGATCACGGTAAGACAACGCTCAGCGATAACCTGATCGCTGGCGCCGGTATGATGAGTGAAGAGCTTGCGGGCAAACAGCTTGTACTCGATTATGATGAGCAGGAGCAGGCGAGAGGCATAACCATCAATGCAGCCGTCGCCTCCATGGTTCACACTTTTCAAGGTAAGGAGTACCTCATCAACCTCATCGATACGCCTGGACATGTTGACTTCGGCGGTGACGTTACAAGAGCGATGAGGGCTGTCGACGGGGTAATCGTTGTCGTTGATTCCGTTGAAGGTGTGATGCCACAGACGGAGACCGTGATAAGGCAGGCGCTCAGAGAACACGTGAAGCCTGTTCTGTTCATAAACAAGATAGACAGGCTGATCAACGAACTCAGGCTGAACAGCGATGAGATGCAGAAGCGCTTCACCAAGATCATAACGGATGTCAACAGGCTGATCGCGAAGTATGCACCGCAGCAGTTCACCAAGGACTGGCAGGTCTCGGTTCAGGATGGCCGTGTCGCATTCGGTTCCGCTTACAACAACTGGGCAATATCAATACCAGCCATGGCTGAGACGAAGATAACATTCAAGGATATAGTTGAATACGTGAAGAATGGAAAGCAGAAGGAGCTTGCACAAAAGAACCAGCTTCACAAGATCATACTGAACATGGTCATAAGGCATCTGCCTGACCCAAAGACAGCCCAGTCCTACAGGATAAAGCAGATATGGAAGGGAGATCTGGATTCCGAGGTAGGCAAGGCCATGATGACATGCGATTACAAAGGCCCAGTAGCTATGATGGTCACAAAGATAATCATAGATCCACATGCCGGTGAGATCGCCATAGGAAGGCTTTTCAGCGGGACAGTCAAAAAAGGTACGGATCTCTACATATCTGGTGCTGGCAAAGGTAAGGTCCAGACGTTGGCCATGATGGTCGGCCCTGACAGGATACCAGTTGAAGAGGTCACCGCCGGAAACATAGCCGCTATAGTGGGGCTCAAGGGTGCAATAGCCGGTGCCACGGTGTCATCCCTTGAGAACATGGTGCCTTTCGAACCGATGATACACTATTCAGAGCCAGTGGTGACTCTTGCAATAGAGGCCAAGCACACCGCTGATCTGCCGAGACTCATAGAGGTTCTGCGGGACATATCAAAGGCAGATCCCTCGATCCAGGTGGACATAAACCAGGAGACGGGAGAACATCTCATATCTGGTATGGGAGAACTCCACCTTGATGTCACGCTTTACAGGATAAAGAACGACTACAAGGTTGAGGTCGAGACATCGGATCCGATCGTGGTTTACAGGGAGACAGTAGAGAAGAAGGGAGGTCCGTTCGAAGGAAAATCCCCGAACAAACATAACCGCTTCTACTTCGAGGTCGAACCGCTGAAGCCTGAAGTCATACAGGCCATAGAGGATGGAGACATACCCCAGGGTTCCAAGTTCAAGGACAAGAAATCACTGGTTGAGCTACTGGTCAGCAAGGGTATAGACAGGGACGAGGCAAAAGGCCTTGTGTGCGTTGAGGGCACCAACATGATGTTCGATGTGACCAGGGGTATACAGTACCTGGACGAGACCATGGAGCTTCTGATCGAGGCATTCGTAGAGGTCATGAACAGAGGCCCACTTGCCAACGAGAAGGTATTCGGAGTCAAGGCTAGACTGGTGGACGCAAAGCTGCACGAAGACAGCATACACCGTGGCCCAGCCCAGGTCATACCTGCGGGAAGAAATGCCATATACGGAGCAATGTGCGAGGCAAAGCGCGTACTCCTTGAACCTGTACAGAGGGTGTTCATAAACGTACCGCAGGAGGAGATGGGTGCGGCAATAAACGAGATACAGCAGAGGCGCGGAATAATAGAGGACATGAAGCAGGAGGGTGAGGAGATCTCGCTTACCGCCAAGGTGCCCGTAGCCGGGATGTTCGGCTTCGCATCCGCCATCAGAGGAGCCACAGGAGGAAAGGTTCTCTGGAGCTTTGAAAACGCGGGATACCAGAAGGTACCTCCAGAACTGCAGGATTCGATCGTCAGGTCCATAAGGGAAAGGAAGGGCCTGAGACCGGAGCCATACGATGCGGACTATTACGCATCGATGTGATCTTTTTTATTTCTGATGGAATTTTCTTTAATTTTATTTATCCACGGAAGAACATCTGTTATGAACGACGGTCCATGATGTGCAAAGAAATCGTATTTTGATGGCGTCACGTAAACGTTGCCGTTCCTATAGGCCCTGAGATCTGTCCATCCCCTTTCCCTGACGACATCGTCTGGAGACAGGCTTCTAAACATCTTCGGTTCGAATATTATGATGTCTGGGTCCATGGATTCAACATAATCGAAATCCGGTTGAAGCCATTCCTTTCTTTCTTTTCTGTATATAGAGGGAATGCGCATCAGAGATAGCGCATCCGTGATGTAGCTGTACGTCCCAAAGGATACTGGCCCTCCCAGATCGAGCTCGATGTAGCTTGTCATCTCGCCGTCCACCGGATCGGGTATGCTTCTCAGCAGTTTCTGGTAGAGGGATCTCGAAGCATCTGGTTCATCTACCTCGAAGCCCACCTTCATCACAAGATCAAGGACTCCAGCGACGGTTGATGGAAGATCGAATTCAACCACGTGGTATTTTTCAGAGAGTTTTTCGTAGATCGCATGCGGGTATCCAGATATTGTGAAGACGGCGTCAGGATCTATCTGGGAGACAAGATCCCAGCTCACGGTGCCATAGCTGCCCACCTTCCTCTTCTTTCGGGCATCTTCAGGATGTACGCAGAATGCAGATGTTCCGGCTATGTTGTCGCTCTCACCTATCATATAAAGTATCTCTGTGACTGCCGGGCTCAGGGAGATTATCCTTCTGTACCTTCCCATGGGAGGGTCATACCTGTTGATCTAATCATCCTTTCCATGCATTATGCTGTATAACTTATCTCTGTTTGAACAGAATGCGTTTTTTCAGATATTTTTTCATTTTTGATCTGATCAGAAATGGTTTTTTTCATGTCTGGATCTTAAAAATTATGAGAGGAAACCTCATAATAATGGATAATCTGGATCTGGACTATCCAATAGTTTCAGAAAGCCTGGAGGCCTATGAAGATTATTCGCTGCTCATCACTGATGGTATAGTGATGGATTTCACCGATCTGCCTGATGGCGTCAGGATACAGCGCATACTCACCGTTCATCAGCTCATAAGATCCATAGTCGATGGGCCTGGCACACCTTACATAATAATTGCCAGATCGGACGTGATAAATTCCTGGCCTTATCCGGATCTTGACAACCTGTACGATACGATGAGGATGAAGACGTTCTACGCAGGTTCAGATATAATCCTCATGGTTGTGGGCGGTAGGATGGTCTTCAGGAACATGCTGCATGGTGAGTTATATGGGGAGGAGTACGCCCAGTACTAGGCAGTCTCTCGACATCCTCATCTCCGGCATGGAGGAGATGAAGAAGGTGATGCGTACCAGAGACGCGGAGATCCTGCAGGACCTGATAAAGCTCGGAAGGATGCATGCGGCAGAGATATCGTATGCGGGCATTGATGTGGAACTTGGTTTTCTGATATCGGTACTTATAGAGGTGGTAAAACGTACATCAATGCCAGGGGATCGGACAGGGTGACGCTGTACGAGTACGACGGCATTCATGTGAGGAAGAAGGTATTCCAGAACACATCATGGATATTCGTAACTGGGGATGAATACGATGTTGAGGCTCTTTACTCACAGCTTGATTCGACCAGACTGAAGTACGAGTACAGCACGATGCCGGATATATACGGTTACAGGGATGGCATAAAGATATGGGTCAGGCCATCACGTGCAAGGCGTATAGGCGAGATAATATTCTCTTACATAGGGTACGGCAGAAAGTACAGGGTATACAATGCGGACATAGATCCCGTGCTGAGGTTCATGGCCTCCAGCGGGCTTTCTTTCTTTGATATGCAGAGCCTGTACGATCCTGATCCGGATCTGAACGTGGCGATAGTTGAGTGCAAAAATGGGCACTGTACTGTGGATGGGGAGTCTATGGCCGATGGCAGGATCTACGATCGATTGATGGATTCCCATGTGATCGTCTACGATGGTACGGATGAATTCTACAGGAAGATCATGGCCCTAGGTTTTCGTGTGAGGTACTACCCTGGAAGATCGTACACATCGTATGGTCAGATATCATACCGGGATGCATACCTGGACATAGCGGACAAGATAGCCATAAACTCAAGGTCATTCTTCTATGCGGAAAGCGGCCTAAGCGGTATATATGAGGTTTCAAGGGTATCATACCTCCCGCCGCTGTACGTGTCAATAGTGACGCCTGGAACAGCGGTATCATCCATGGAGCTCGCGGAAGCAATCAGGAAGGGCATGCTTGTCCCGTTCAAGAAGGACGATCATGAGAGCCCGAAGACCAAGGATGAGATGATGGAGAAGGATAGGGGTGGCCTGATATTCCAGCCGATTCCGGGCGTTTATGATGACGTCTATGAGATCGATTTTTCCTCGATGTATCCCAGCATAATAGTCAGGTACGATCTGACGCCAGGTCACATAAGTTTCCTTCCGGAGGCCCTGGAAGGCCTGCTGAACAGGAGACTTTTCTACAAGGGAATGGACGGCGACAGCGATGTATACCACAGTAGGAACGTTGCTCTGAAATGGCTTCTCCTGACGTCGTTTGGATACACAGGATACAAGAACGCAAAGTTCGGAAAGATAGAGGTGCATGAGAGGATAACGGAACTTGGAAGGAAGGTCCTGGCCGAGGCCATAGCAGTTGCGCACGAAAATGGCTTTGAGATGATACATGGCATAGTGGACTCCCTCTGGATAAGAGGATCTGGCAGCATAGATAGGGTCCTTTCAGAGATAAGGCGGCGCACCCGTATAGACATAGTCCTGAGCGGGCATTACAGGTGGATAGCATTTCTTCCAGAACGTGACGGCACTGGGTCTCCATCCAGATACTTCGGTCTCGATATTTCCGGGAGATACAAGATACGCGGGATCATGATCAGGCGTTCAGATGTGCCGGATCTGTGCAAGGTCTTTCAGATGGATGCCCTGAAAATTTTGTCCGAATGCACGGATATACACTGTATAGTGGAGAAACGCAGGGAGATAATGGATCTGGAATCCAGTTACCTGAGGAACATCAGGCATTTCCCGCGTTCCTACTTCCTTGTTTCCAGGAGGGTAACAAGGAGGCCAGACGAATACCATGTAAGAAACCTGACAAGGTCGGCGCTTGATCTTCTTAACGGAGATGAAGCGGCGCCTGGCCAGATGATAAACTACTACGTCGTTGATGAAAGGAGAAAGATCGTGGACACAAACGAAGAAAGTGATATAGATTACGGGTACTATACAAGGTGCCTGAAGCGCGCATTTGATGAGATCAACTTCCTGTTCCCACAGGACAGCAAGGTCAGGCGTTTAGAAGATTTTCAATCTTCTCGGTGAGCACGCTGATGGGAATGTCGTAGATACTTATGACCTTCTTCACGCCCTCGCCACGGCCCTGCCCCTCTATGGATGAACTTATTATGCCGTTGTTTTCCAGTCGCCTTATTCTCTCGTACAGATTTATGTCTTTCTTTCCGTACTGTTCCGATATAACCCCAAGATTCCTGGAAACACACTCCACATCCGTGAATCTTGCAGTGGAGAGGCATCTGCATACCGCGAGTAGCACAATCAGGTCTTCATAGTCCATGGATGCAAGCTTGCTCTCCGTGACGAATGGGCTTATCATGGATCTCGCAGCCCGGACATCGTCGAAGCTTATCTTTGGTGATCTCCTGTATTCTGCGATATGAGCGGCCTTCGCAAGTATATCGATGCCAACACGTGCGCTTCCGTATTCGGCCGATACCTCTGCAATGTAGTCAAGCACGTCATCATCGTATCCACCATCCGTGAGGGATTGCACCGCACGGTTCATCACTATCTGGTATATCTCTGCCTTCGTGTATCTCCTGAACTTTATCTCACCGAACATGCCGTAGGATTTCCTGATCTTGGCATCGAAGAGTATGGTTGGATCCTCCATGACGACGAATATCGTGGATATATTAACGTCGAACGAGTCCTTGGATCTGAAGAGGTAATAGAGGCCATCATAATCGCTCTTCAATATGTTTGCTGCCTCGTCTATTACCAGGATCACGTTCTTCCCCTGATCCTTCATGAGGCTCTCGATCCTCGTGAACAGGCTCGCGTATGACGATCTCTCTGGAACGATTATGCCAAATTTTGAAAGAAAATCTATGAGCACGTTCTTCACGTACCTGTATGCTATGGCGTTCACGTAAATGACGTAAGGATCCCTGATCTCCCTGGCCAGGTACCGCATGGTGACCGTCTTGCCCGTACCTGAATCACCGTAGAGAATGAGGTTTGTTGTTATCCCATTCCTGGTAGGCTTGATAACGGTCTCCATTATCCTGTCTATCTCACCGTCCCTGGCTATGAGTCTGTCTGGTATGAAGGAAGACTCCAGTATGGACGGATTTACCAGTATCACCACGTGCCAAGATCAGGATATTATATTTATCGGTTATGCTATCGGCTTCGCCTTAGTTTCCGGAGCAAGCATAACCGTCACGATGAAGCCCACGAACTCGAAGATTGCGAAGAACATCAGGCTTGCTGACATGCCCATGCTCTGTGTTATAAGCGGAAACGCGAATACGCCCAGTATCGCACCGATCCTGGATGCTGCTGTGGCTATGCCCATGGCCGTTCCCCTTATCCTTGTCGGGAATATCTCCACTGGATACACGTAAGTTAGGTTTGTAGGGCCTATGTTGTGGAAAAGGTGCATCATGGCGAAAGCGGTGAAGAGCATTATGAACGGCAGCGTCCTGTGGTCGGCGTAGAGCGCGAAGGAGAGCAGGGATACGCCAGCCAGGCCGAAACCAACGGACTGCAGTATCTTGCGTCCAACACGCTCTATGAGTATGAGGCATATTATGAATCCGACTATGACAGGCAGATCCTCCAGCAACGTTGAAAGAATACTGTTAACGGCTGAAACGCCAACGGACACGAATATCGATGGAGTGTAATTCCAGACGCCATAGCTTGAAACATCGTACGAAAACCATGCTATGCTTGCGAATATTATCAGCGGGAGATATGACCCGGAGAAAACTGATCTGAAGGAGCTCGATCCCTTCTCAACCTTTGGAAGATCGACGTCCGTATAGCCGGCTTCCCTTCCCATGTCGTCCGCTATCTTCTTCGCTTCGCTATCCTTGCCCTCTTTCACCAGCCAGTACGGGCTCTCGGGGAGGGCACGCCTTGCAAGTATCACTATAACCGGGACTATGGCGCCCACGCCGTACATCCAGCGCCAGGAGTCGGAACCAAACCTGTAGATGAGTGGTATCGATATGACATAGAACACTATGGATCCGATGGTCCACATGAATATGTTGAAGACGAGGAAACGCCCTCTGGATCTCCTTGGAGAAAATTCCGCCTCGATCGAAGAGCTGAGCGGATAATCCGCGCCTATGCCTATGCCCGCCAGCAACTCGAATATGAAGAACTCATAGAAGTTTGCCGATAAAGCAGTCAAAACCAGGAAAATGCTTGTGATGGCCAGGTCATAGGTGTACATCCTCTTTCTCCCGATCCTGTCTGAGAGATGCCCCATCGTGAAGCTACCGAGGAACATTCCGATGTATATGGCGGAGGCCGCCAGCGATACGAATATTGCCCTTACGAGTATGTATGACTGGAGATAGGTTAGCGCGGCCGAGAAGATGGAAAGGCTGAAGCCATCCATGAAGACGCCCATGGAAGACAAAATAGTGATTTCGACGAATGTGGGCGTTATCTTCATCTGGTCAAAAGCAGGATGGCTGCTCTTGAATTCGACCATAAAACCATTAATGCTTAAGCGAATGATATACTTTTTCAAAATTCAAGTCGAACCATCGTCTGGCCGTACTCCATCAGACAATACTGTGGGAGAATTGGAAAGTCATGGAAACTCGTTAAGAATCCGTCAATGTATAATAGATAGCATAGACCCGCACATCATAAAAGGGAATCATTATTTACGGCGAAATACTGACGAATCATGGCCTTCACCTTCAGGAATGCAAGGGAGATCTACACAAACGACAGGAGGCAGTTCATACTAGATATACTGAAGCGCACGTTCGAGGATCTGGATCCCGCAAAGGTGATGGGCAGATCCGTTGAGGATCTAGATATATCAAGGTATTCACGGATCTTCGTCATGGGATTCGGAAAAGCCTCATACGAGATGTACGAGGGCGTACGCGATCATGTGAAGAGCAGACTGGCATACGCGGGAATAATAATACCTGCAGATCAGGATGTCAGTGGTTTCCCTGAGCTTGAGATACTGCGTGGTACCCATCCATACACGTCGAGCCTGTCGGTATCTTCATCGCGTACGCTGCTTTCAAGGATAAAACCCGGGCCAAATGATGCGGTCATCGTTTTGATATCTGGAGGCGGATCATCGCTCTTTGAGGTGCCTGAGGATGGAATAACAATAGATCAGATATCAGAGATATCAAAGAAGATGATGCAGGCCTCTGCGGATATATATGAGCTGAATACGATAAGATCCTGCCTGTCCGCGGTTAAGGGCGGAAAGCTTGCGAAACTGCTATACCCCGCCAGCGTCTTTGCATACATAATATCGGATGTTCCAGGTGATGACGTTTCCATAATAGCGTCTGGGCCGCTATCTGAGAACAAGATAGATCCTGGAGCTGTGTACGAAAAGTTCAAGGACGTCATAGGGATCGATATTAAACGCTTCCTCAAGACTACACAGATAGAGGATGAGTACTTCAGAAAGGTTCAGATGAAGATCATTCTCTCAAACAGGGACTTCGTAAGGAGGATAGAATCATACGTTGGAGAACCCATCGTCTCGATCGGATCGGGCATAAGTGGAGACGTGGAGAAGGTCTCGGATAGCATACTGGAAATGGCAGGTTCGATATCTAAGATAAAGGGAAGATCATTCTGGATGGTGATGGGCGGAGAGACGACGGTCAATGTGAGAGGTAAGGGCATAGGTGGGAGGAACCTTGAACTCTCGCTGCTATTCCTGAAGAAATGCACGTTCAGAGACTTCCTCTTCATAAGCATAGGAACGGACGGGATAGACGGGATCAGTCCCGCCGCCGGAGGTATAGTGGATTCCACGTTGAGAACAAAAATAAGCAAGGAAGAGATAGAAGAAGCCCTAAGCAACAACGACAGCTACACTCTACTGTCGAAGTATGGATCTGCGATCATGACCGGAAGAACAGGAAACAACGTATCTGATCTCATCATTGCTTATGTCTCTATATGAACATGGGATAGAATATCTTCTATTTCATCAGATCTTACTATGGTTGCGCCGTACACCCTTGTGAAATAGTCCCGCCAGTTCCTGTCAATCCTGGCGGCCACCGCGTCCTCCACGACGACTATGCCATAGTTTCTGTAGAGTGCATCTGCCGCGGTATGCCTCACGCATATGTCGGCATCTAGCCCGATCAGGACAACCGTATCAATTCCATGCGATCTCAGCACCATGTCGAGATTTGTTCCGTAGAAGCCGCTGTAGGCATGTTTTTCAATGATGTAGTCAGCTGGAGAGGGCTTCAGGTCATCTATCACGGCTGATCCTTCGTCCCCCTTCATCGAGTGCCGGCCCCAGATCCGAATCTCAGGATCATCGGGATAATGGCCATCGCTGACGTATATCACAGGAAGACGGAATTTCCTGAACGACTGTACGACCGTTCTTGCAGGATCAACAGTGCTGACCGCTTCAGGCGTCGCGAGCCTTCCATGAACGAATTCGTTGACCATATCGACGACTATCAACGCTGGCTTCATACATTGAATATCAAATATCCAGTTAAATAATTTATGTATTTGAAGAAAAATATGCCGAACATATGTTCGGCAAAATTATGCAGGTAATTCCTGCCAGATCAGGGACATGGCCCATTTGTTGATGTCTGACCATATATGGATACTATCTCACGGTAACCCATCTTCTTGTAGAAGTCCTGCGCTATTAGGTTCAGCGACGGAAACTCAGCGGTTATGAGTATTATGTCCTTCTCCTTCAGCGTGTTCCTGAGTTCGTCTATGAGCATCCGGCCTATACCCTTCCTCCTGTATTCCGGCATGACGTAGAACTCTCTTATTCTTGCTTCGTATTTTGGTGTGTAGTAAATCCTGAACAGAATGTCTGCTATCAGTATCCCGACAACCTTGGATGAGTATTCGGCCACCAGCAGAACATGCGACTCGTCGTTCAGTATCTTCATCAGGTAATTCTCTATGTCCGGCCGGGCTTCCTCTGATACTGTGAATGAGCAGTCGAACTCAGAATTCAACCTCTTGAGCCTAAGCAGTTCGTCCATGACCTCGGGGAGGTCTTCCTTTTTCATCCTTCTAATCTTTGTGTTCACCATTTGGCATCCTCTTTATTAGACCCAGATCCATAAGCTTCGAATAGATATTCCTGTTGCTTTCAATAATCTCTCTAGCACGCCTGTAGAAACCCTCCTTGCTGTCGTTTTTCCTGGCAAGTCCAAGCTCTACGGTCTTGGACGCAACTGCGGAAGCAAGGCGGGGATACAGCTCCCATTCCTCCATCGTCGGCACTATCTTTTCTTCAGTCGGATCCTCGACGAAGTTTGCTATCTCGTACGAAGCAGCCACCATGACATCGAAGTTAACACCCTTAGCCCTGGCATCCAGAACCCCACGGAAAACCCCAGGAAATACAAGGCTGTTGTTTATCTGGTTTGGAAAATCGCCTCTTCCGGTGGCGACTATCCTTGCCCCGTTCTCCTTGGCTTCCTGAGGCCACATCTCTGGTATCGGATTTGCCAGAACGAATACTATGGCATCGCTGTTCATACGCTTCACCAGCCTGCTGTCTATGGTATCTGGTCCGGATTTTGCCGCCGATATAAGCAGGTCAGCACCCTCTATTGCGTTTGAAAGGTCTCCCTTTACCCTCTCTCCGTTTGTCTCTATGGCCAGCTGGTACTTCCATGGGTTGTTTATCATAAGAGAGTCTATGTCTTCGCGTTCTGGATGCAGTATCCCCTTCGAATCCACTAGGATCATGTTCTTCATTTTGAAACCGGCAGCCTTGAACAGGTAGGCCGCTGCAATGTTAGCAGCACCTGCGCCGTTGAAGACTACCTTGACCTGATCAATCTTCTTCCCAACGATCCTAAGGGAATTTATCACGCCTGCCAGCGTTATTGACGCCGTTCCAAGCTGATCGTCATGCCAGACAGGTATGTTCATCTCCTTCTGCAGTGTCTCGAGAAGGAAGAAGCATTTCGGGCTCTCTATATCCTCAAGGTTTATTCCGCCAAAGGATGGCTCGAGCGCCTTGGCAACACCTACAAACTCCTCTCTTGATTTGACCCTTATGGGTACCGGTATGGCGTTAACGCCTCCGAGATAGTTGAATATGAGCGCCTTCCCCTCCATAACGGGCATGGCAGCCTCTGGCCCTATGTTTCCCAGGCCAAGGACCCTTGTACCATCCGTGAGTATGGCGATAGAATTCCATCTGCCTGTAAGTTCAAAGGATAGATCCGGGTCGGAAGCTATCTTCTTTGAAACAGCAGCTACACCCGGCGTGTACCATATTGAAAAATCATCCAGACTTCGAACAGGAACCTTTGATATTGTCTGTATCTTTCCCTTGAAGTACTCAGAGTACCTGAGCGCGTCTTCATTGTATCGCTCGGTTCTTTCCTGATCTTCCATTATCATCGCAGAAAGATAACCGTCAATTATTAAATGCTTTCTACGACAAACACCGTATAGCAATGACGAATGAAGATCATCGTTTTATCTTAAAAGGAAATCATGATAGGGAATATATATGGAAAATGTAAAGCTCAGGTGGGACCTGATACTCAAGCCATATATAGATTTCGTTGAAAAGAACTATCCTGACATAACAAATGAGTCCAAATTCAGGATCCTTGTGGATAGATTGACGAACAACGAAATAAAGAACCGCGTTCTCCTTCATGACAACGATGTTGTCGCCTATGCCTTCTACGTTGATTCTGTTTATGGTGACAGGATCATCGGAAACATCGGTTTTCTTGACCCAAAATACTGCAATGAGGCCAGGCTGTCAAACCTGATCTCATGGATCGAGATCAACGGCGACGGCAGGAGCGTTTTCCTTGACGAAATATTCAACGGCGGAGGCGTTGCAGAGAGCGTACTGAAGATCAGGGGCTATTCCACCATGTCGCGGATACGCATGAAGGCCGATCTTGCATCGATCCCAGAAAAGCGTTCCGACCTTTCATTTTCCAAATTCGAAGAGAGGTTGATCCCAGAATTCTCTGATGCTGAGTTCCTGGCCTTCTCCGGAACGGAGGATCAGGTTCTCCTTCCTAAATCGAGGGAGATGCGGATAAAATACCTGGCAGATGAGATCATGGGTTCAGAGACAAGCCTGATAAGGGAGGCAAGCCTGGTGCTCATGGAAGATCGCATAAGATCCGGTCTAATATCTGTGAAATACGAGGGATCGGATGATCCATACTTCTCAGATATTTTTGTCGATCCTCAGTACCGCAGGAAGGGCATAGCATCGGCAATGATGTCACTGGCTGCGAGGAAGCTGCAGGATCTGGGCTACAGATCGGTATCACTCATCGTTTCAGAGAGTAACCCTGCTATGGATCTCTATAGAAAGATGGGGTTCTCTGCATCAGGCCAGAGGAAATACACGATCCATTACCGGATCCGTGAATGATCCTGTATGAGCGCATGTCATGTGCCTGAGGCTTCTATAGCATTTGGAGGCGTGTCCTATGCTTGTCCAGGGGAAGAGAAATATCTTTAAGTCTGTTTGCCCTATTACGTTTAAGTACACAAAACCTGTGTGCAAACGGATAGACTAAAGGCATAATAGGTATATGGGTATGCTGCGTAATCGCAGGACGATCCGGCGATGTCCGGATTGGACGGAGATACGTTTGGTTGAAGAAGACGTATCAGGTTGTCTGTAAGGCCATGGGGTTGGCCTTTGCCGTCAGACCCAACAATGTTCCAGTGGTGAATAGATGGGCGAGGTCGAAGATCTGATCAAGAGTGCCGATAAAAATTTCGAGAAGGAGAAGTACATAGATTCTCTGCGGGGCTACCTGGCAGTTCTAGATAAGGTTGATGACGAGAACATGAAGGCGGAGATCTGCTATAAGGTATCGCAGATATATCACTATCTACAGAAGGATGATCCGCAGAACGCGCTGAAGTACGCTCAGATGTCCATGGATCTGCATACGAAGCTTGGTGAGGATGATCTTATCGTGCTTGATCTGATAAATATAGCATCAATAATCATGGATGCCGGCGATAAGATAGGTGCTGTGCAGAAATTGGATGAGGCCATTCAGAAGGCAAAGCAGATAGGCGACGATGAGGTACAGCTCATAGCGATGTCATCGAAGGCCAGCATGATAGCCGGAGAAAACAGGGAAGAGGCACTTAAGCTATACCAGGAGGTAATGAAGAAGAGCCAAGAGATCGGGGATATAGAAGATTACTTCGACGCAGTTCAGGGCATAGTCAACGTGGTGAGAGAGGAAGACGAGCAAAGAGCATTTGAAATGATAATGAAGGCAATAGAGGAGCTGGAAAACTACATCGCCAGTATAAAGAGCAAGAAGGAGAAAAAGGACGTTGCCGATTCATTTTCATATCTGTATGATACCGCTTCAGACATAGCGATGTCCATAGGCGATGTGGACCAGGCCATGGAGATAGCGAAGAGGCTTCAGAGGATCACGTCCTGATCATTTTCAGGATGTGTAGGCCTTCTTTTCCTCTATCTCTCTAATGAAATCGGATACGTCTATATTCTCATCTACAAGTACGCTCAGCAGCACTGTCTGAAAGGATAGGTATTTGGTATTCTCCATAAGGGATCTGGCCCTCGTTATGGCCTCCTTCTTAGTTATTCTCCCTGATGCTGCGGCCGCGTCGAGTATCCTGTCAATTATGGGCTTATCGGCGTTGCTTGAGAAGAGGGTCTTCTCATCCACCGTGAAGTCAAGAGGAACGACAACGCCACCGGTGCTGAAGTTGGGTGAATACCTGTCTCCCTTCTTTACAAGGAGGCCTTCAGCGGTTGCCATATCAACAAACTTTCTCGCAGAATCAGGTGGAAGCATCTTCCTTCTGAATGACACGACATTTATGAAATCCTGAACCGTGAGAGAATCGGGCCGCTTCATGTCAGCGGATACGATCGCGATAATCTTCCTGGCGGCATCCTTATCCATGCGGTGTCCATGCGAGTTCCATACAAATATTTTTCATGTGGTGATGCCACGTGATCAACTATTTATCATCTGACACATTGTGCTTTGGATGGAACTGGAGACCTTCGATCTCTATTCTTACTTTTATGGTCTTGTCAGGCAGATACCTGACGGATATGTGACGACATACGGTGATCTCGCCGAGGCCCTTGGAGATCCTGTTGCAGCAAGGGCTGTCGGCTACATGCTTTCCATAAATGAGGACCCAGACAGGATACCGTGCTATAGGGTCGTGATGCATGACGGCACCGTAGGAAATTACACGCATCCGCTTGGTCCACAAGAAAAGGTCAGGCGCATTCTTGCTGATGGAATACCGGTCGTCTCCGGTAAGATAGAGAATTTAGAGCGCTACAGATTCAGAGACTTCAGGACAGACAGGCCCCTGAAGAAGATGCAGAGGTACCAGCAGGAGATATCAGAAAAGTACGTAGATAGAGGTGCATACGATTTCAGGACCATTGCGGCCTTTGATGTTTCTTATGGAGATAGGAGGGCATTTGCCGCGATGATTCTGCTCGATGGATCGGATATTGAAGGCTATGTTCTGAGCGATCGTATAGACTTTCCCTATATACCTGGATATTTGGCGTTCAGAGAATTCAGGTTCATAAGGAAGCTTTTCAGGGGAGCTGATCTTCTCCTTGTTGACGGCAATGGCATTCTGCATCCGAGATACGCTGGACTGGCAACGCACGCTGGCGTTGTGCTCCAGCGTGCTGCCATAGGTGTGGCAAAGCACCTCACCAGTTCCACAAGGCATGATGATATTATATACGTCAGAGAAAGGCCTGTTGGCGTTATGCTGAAGAAGAATCTCATAGTCAGCCCCGGCAATTTCATAGATGTGATGGGCGCAGCCACCTTTGTCAGCAGGAACTGGGATGATCGCTATCCCTGGCCTCTAAAACTAGCCCATCAGCTGAGCACCATGCACGTTGAAACTGGCGGCATCGTCACCGAATACGATATCGAACCGTATATATGATCTTCCTTGACGCATCCAGAACGTCCGATGGTCAGAGATAATGGCCAAGATTTTCTTCGGCTATTCTCGCGAAATCCCTAGGCAACTCAGGTTCTCCACTAGCGATCTTGCCATGGACGCATCTTCCGCTTATATACTTCTCGATCTTCTCGAGTTCAGCCGCGTTTCTTGCCATGACTACCACTGACGGACCGCCATCAATAGAAATGCCCACTGGATAACCCTTGGAACGCATTTCCAGGATCCTTCGCACGATCTCTATGGTTTCCTCTGTCCAAAGCAACATATATGAAGACATGAGAACGGAATGGGTCAGTAGCGTGTTGTTTGTTGCTACCCTGATCAGAGCGTCCGCATCGATCTGTGCGCTGAGAAAATCAGAGACAGCGCGCCTCTGATATGAAGCGAAGATATTGTAGAAAGGCGATCTCATTGCGGCGGCATGAATGTCCAGAGATCCAAGATCCATCTCAATCGGGACAGCACATATCGCCATGCCGGTATCTGGCACGGATAGTCCAGCCGCAAAAGATGTGTCATGCACCAAGCCAGGTCCAGAAATCCATACTGATATTGGTCCAGTGACAGAGGCCGCGCCGTATCCAGATGCCAATCTGGCTATCCTGGAGAGGAACGGAGCATCTTCATTTGCAGATCCATCGAATACCGATCTGGCAACTGACCTGGCTGCGGCAGCAGAGATGGCAGCAGATTCCCCCAGCCCTGTTGCTCTCTGATATTTTTTCCTGATCTCAACGTATAGATGGAATGACCCATTGATGGAATATATGCTCCTGAACAGGTGTATGGCCCTCATTGATCTGGCCATCAGCCTTTCATCTTCAATGCCATTGAATACAACGCTATCGTTTCCAGATTCCTCGGTCAGAACGAATGCAGCATATGCTTCAGAAAAGTCCGTTACCATTGAGACGGATGGCATGTTAGCTATGTTGAAGGTGCTGTCATAATAGCCGAGAAACTTTATTATGCCTGTGGCCGGATAGGCAGCACCGAATGATATCCTTCTGTACACTGGCCTAACGGCGTGCCCACCAGGCACTCGATCCATACCAATTTTCTTAACAAGATCGAGTGATTCGGCATCTTTCATGATATAATATCCGATCCTTTATTAATACTGTCACGCATGCCATGCCTTCGATATAAAGTACGCGAACAGCACCCTTTACCTCGAAGCTGCTAAATAAATGAATCGACGGATCATAACATAACTTTAATCTATTATGTATTATTATGCTACATATGGATAGTTTCTGGAAGAAGAAGCTGGAAGGATTCAATACAGAGAGAAAGAATGAAGAATATGAAAGATGGGTTGCCAGCACCCTTGCACCATGGAACAGGCAGACAGGCTATAGGGAAAGAAAATATCAGAATTCATCAGAGATCACGATCAAGGAGGTATACACAAAAGAGGATGTCCAAGACCTGGAGAAAAAGCTGGGCATGCCTGGTGAATACCCCTTTACCAGAGGCATATATCCCAACATGTACCGGGGCAAACTGTGGACGATGAGGATGTTCTCGGGTTTCGGCACGCCGGAGGATACCAACAGGCGTCTGCATTATCTCATTGAAAACGGAGAAACCGGGCTCAGTATAGCCTTTGATATGCCAACCCTTTACGGCTATGACGCGGACAACCCCAGATCCGAGGGCGAAATAGGAAAATGCGGGGTCAACGTTTCAACTTTGAGGGACATGGAAACCATCTTCAAGGGCATCGACCTGAGCAAAGTTTCAACATCGATGACCATCAATGCACCAGCGGCCATTTTAACTGCCATGTACCTTGCAATTGCCAAGAAACAGGGTGTACCTTTCGACAAGGTTTCAGGTACCGTTCAGGCGGATATACTCAAAGAGTACATAGCCCAGAAGGAGTGGATGTATCCCCCTGAGGCGCACATCAGGATAATAAGGGATATGATGGTTTACTGCACAAAAAACGTTCCAAAATGGAACTACATAAGTATATCCGGTTATCACATCAGGGAGGCTGGTTCAAGCGCTGTACAGGAGCTGGCATTCACGCTTGCAGACGGCTTCTATTATGTTGATCTGGGTATCAAGGCCGGCCTCAACGTTGATGACTTCGCGCCGCGTCTGTCCTTTTTCTTCAATTCTTCCATAAACTTCTTCGAAGAGATCGCCAAGATGAGGGCCGCAAGGCGCATATGGGCCACGGTCATGAAGGAAAAATACGGAGCAAAAAATCCGAGATCGATGATGCTCAGGTTCCACACGCAGACATCGGGTTACACGCTCACCTGGCAGCAACCGCTCAACAATATAATACGCACGACCATAGAGGCCATGGCTGCAGTCCTCGGTGGTACGCAGAGCCTACACACGAATTCGTATGACGAGGCATGGGCTCTTCCGTCTGACGGAGCCGTTAAGGTCGCTCTGAGGACGCAGCAGATCATAGCTGAGGAGAGCGGTATACCGGATGTGATAGATCCCCTTGGAGGATCATATTACGTTGAATGGTTGACGGACAAAATGGAAGAGGAGGCATACAGGTACTTCGACAGGATAGAGAGTATGGGTGGCATATTAGAGGCCATAAAGAAGGGATACATACAGAAGGAGATAGCTGACACTTCATACAAGAGACAGAAGCGCCTTGAAAGCGGCGATGAGATAATGGTTGGCGTGAACAAGTACGTGGAGGAGGGTGAGGAGCCAATCAATTACCTGAAGATAGACAAGAAGGCTGAGGAGGCTCAAATTGCCAGGTTAAGGGAGATCAAGAGGACAAGGGACGAGGCAAAGGTTAAGAAGGCGCTTGAGGATCTCAGGAGAGCGATGCTGGACGATAACGAGAACCTGATGCCTTACTACATCAGGGCTGTTGAATCATACGCGACTGTTCAGGAGATATCAGACGTAGGGAGGGAGATATTTGGAAGCTGGAAAGAACCTGTCATCGTCTAGGCCCATAAAGGTGCTTCTTGCCAAGCCAGCTATAGATGGCCATGATAGGGGCATTTTCGTGCTTGCGAGGGCGCTTAGGGACGCTGGCATGGATGTCATCTATGCTGGTCTTCTCCCGACGCCTGAGCAGGTTGTGGATATAGCCATAAGCGAGGACGTGGATGTCATAGGGCTCAGCCTTCTCAACGGTGCGCATATGACCGCTTTCAAGAAGGTTGTTGATCTGCTCAAGGAGCGGGGTGTGGAGGATATCGCAGTCGTTGGCGGCGGTATAATACCAGACGATGACAAGCCGAAACTGGAAGCCATAGGAGTCACGGGCAACTATGGCCCTGGAACCCCTCTATCCACCATAATAGAACACATACGCAAGCGTGGAGAGGAAGCAAGAAAGAAGAAGGAGATGTGAATGGACACGCTTTCCATCGTCAGGGGCATAACTGCAGGCGATCAGCGGATAGTGGCCAGAGCCATATCTATAATCGAGGAGGACAACGATCGCTCCTACGAGATAATAAGATCGATATACGGCATGACTGGCCACGCACATATAATAGGTATAACTGGTCCACCGGGTGTCGGAAAGAGCACGATGATCGGGGTGCTCTCCAGAAAGCTTACGGAGATGGGAAAGAAGGTATCAATACTCGCGGTGGATGCCAGCAGTCCCTTCAGCGGAGGTACGATACTTGGAAACAGGATAAGGATGCAGGATACGCTGTCAAGATATGGCATATACATGAGGAGCGTTTCTAACCGTGGCATGACCGGCGGCCTGTCACGATCGACATGGAACATAGTGAAGGTGCTTGATGCAGCTGGAAGCGATTTCATAATAATCGAAACAGTGGGTGCAGGGCAATCGGACATAGATATCGTTTACCTAGCTGATACAGTCATAGTGACCTTGGCTCCTGGCCTCGGGGACAGCATCCAGGCCATAAAATCAGGGATGATGGAGATCGGCGACATCTTCGTTATAAACAAGATGGATCGCGAGGACTCATTTTTCGCGCTCAAGGACATCATGGACAACGTTTACGAGAGGAACGGCTGGATGCCACGCGTCGTGGGAACAAACTCGCTTAAGGGTGAGGGTTACGATGATCTCATAAGGGCCATCGATGATCATCGCACTTTTTCCGTGGCACATGGTGGAAAGAGAAGAATAAGGTACAGGGAGGAGGTCAGGCTTGCGCTCTCCAGGATCGTTGAAAGGCATGTCTGGAAGGAGTTTGGAAAGCTTCTGGAGAGCGGGGAAATGGATTCCTACTATGATGAACACCTGGATCCAAATACCGTCGCAACCGAGATATTCGCGCAGAACAACGGTTTGTCCCAGGGAAATTCTGTGGAAAGAAGAGTAGAATTCTGATCATAAATCAATCAGCATTCCCATGGCTAGTATTTTAGTCAGCGCACCTCTGTTCTACACCATAGTCAGCATACTGGATACATGGATTGGGACCAAGCGCTATCTATAAATAACGTGGTCCCATGTCTTTAGTGATAGAAATGGTTCGAGTTCTAATTCTTACGGGAGATGCTGGTGAATCGCTTGAGGTCATGTATCCCCTACAGAGAATGAAGGAAGAGGGTTTTGAAGTGGATGTTGCCGCGCCGGAGAAGAAGAAGATTCAGCTCGTTGTCCATGACTTCGAAGAAGGTTTCGACACCTATACCGAGAAGCTGGGATACAAGCTGCAGGCCGATCTGGCATTCAAGGATGTCGATCCATCGAAGTACGATGCACTCATAATTCCCGGAGGTAGAGCGCCGGAGTACATCAGGAACAATAAGGATTTCATCCGCATAGTCAGATACTTCTTTGAGAAGAATAGCCCAGTGGCGGAGCTCTGCCACGCCCCGCTTGCGCTTGCAGCTGCTGGTGTGCTGAAGGGAAGAACGACGGCGGCATATCCTGCGCTGGAACCGGACGTCATCGGTGCCGGTGGGCGTTTCGTGGATGGAGCTGCGGTCATAGATGGAAATCTAGTTTCAGCACGTGCATGGCCCGATCACCCGGAATGGATGAGGGCATTCATAAAGCTACTAAAGGAGAAAGTTAAAAAATAAAAAAAGTATATATATTTTTATATATGGACGGCCTTGTGCACTGCATCGTCCATCAGAGCAAGTGCGTAGCCGGTCATCCTCTCGAGTTCCTTGTTGGATTCTGATGAACTCTTTAGGTTCTGCAGGATCTCGTGTGCATTCCTTCTTATCCTCGGCGCCATGTTGATGTCCTCGGATTTGAACATGCTTATGATGTTTTCCATCGTGTTTATGAGCAGCAGTATCTCATCCCTCAGTTTCATATCTTCCTGCTTTATGTTGTTGATGAGCAGTCTGGTGTGTGTTATGAACCTTCCGAGGTCCCTGGAGGCCACGGCATAGAGGATTATGTCCTTTATCGGGACATCCAGCTTGTACTTGTCGTCACGCTGGACAGTCAGGGCTATGCTCCTGATCAGTTTGTAGTAATCCGAGTTCAGCGCGAGGCATCTTGACGTGAGATCCTGCTTCATGTCCTCCCTTGGTGTTTCTATCACCTTTGTGACGTCCTTGAGTATGGAAAGCGCCTTGTTAGAAAAATCGAAGAATGAATCCTGAACCTTCAGTATGTCTTCATCCACCTCGAAGATCAGAGAGTTGAAGGTTTCCTCCTTGAGGTTCAGGCCGGGCAGCTCAAGCTGCAGCATCTTTATCCTGTCCTTAACATCTCTGGAGATCACATCCTTCGACTGCAGCGATATCTTTGTCATGCCCTGCATATAGTAAACGGAGATTAGATATTCAGCTGTCTCCTCGTCTGTATATTCTATAATCCTCTCTGAATTGAAATCCTTCTTCGGCCTTATCTTTATTATCCCTGAAGACTCAAAGACCTCGACCTCCCTGGTAACGTCGAGGCCGTTGTCTCTTACCCAGTCTGAAGGCAGAGACACTATGTAGCTTCCTCCCTTTATCTTCTGAATTCTTCTGAGATTAGTTGACATTTCAATGGGGAGATTTATAATTTATATAAACCTTTTGCCATCATTGATCGAAATTCGTAAGGAAATATTAGTTAAATTTTTGAAATAAATCATAATCAATGATCCATTTATAATATTTTAGTATAAAGATATTTACAATTCAGGGTTGCATCTCTCAAGCAGATTGCGCTATGGATAGCTTTATATTATATATCATATAATCTGGAGAAATAGCGACTTCATGATCATGTCTATCAGATCATAATCGGGAGAATTTCCGCTATATGTCCAGTATGATGTGATCATTTTCGTATAAAAATAGTATTATCTGTGCAATTTTTGCATATAAGGAAAGATTGTTCTCTTTGTTTCGAATTTATCTTTATGAAATTCAACACGATATACCTCTATGCGATCACGCTGGCGGTTGCGACTTTCGCCCTTGCCGTCATTTCTTACATCGTAAGCGGGCAGGCCCTATGGTGGGGTGTCACTGGTGCAGAGAGCCAGATGGGTGGGGTATTCTGGAGCCTGTTTGGCCTGCATGTTTCCAACCTGGCATACTACCATGTTTATCCCATACCGAAGATAGGAAGTGCATTCACATGGTTTCTGGTCTTTGGCATAATACTTGGGTCCTTCGCCGCTTCTCTTGCCAGGGGCGAGTTCTCCATAAGGCAAGTGCCGAACCGCAATCTTGCCATACAGGCCCTTGCGGGTGGCATACTCATAGGATACGGAACTAGGATGGCTGGTGGCTGCAACATAGGTGACTTCTACACAGGATTCGCTACCGGAAGTTTCTGGGCTTTTCCATTCTTTCTGTCCATGGTTTCAGGGATATACCTAGTGATTCAGTTGTCCAGATACAGGCCCACGTCAGGATTCTTTATATCCGCGAAGCCAACATCATCTTTCATCTGGCCATCTCGGAAGACGCAATATGCCGTTCTCTCCGGCGTTATAATTGTCGTTGCGATACTGATCTACTTCTTTCAGGATGCGATGGTCAGGATATGGCTCATCTTCGGCCTTATCATCGGATCTGTCGGATATCTCGGAACACTTTGTTTCCAGACATCATTCCGTGAAACGATCGGTGTATCAAAGGAGAGGCAGATGATCAGAGCCATTGCCATATCACTCCTCGCAGTGTCCATTCTCGCACAGATTACCATACTCGTACTTCATATGCGCACCAACTTCTTCTTCGATCAGAATCAGAGTGTCCTCTATCAGATCCTCGGTGGATTCATATTCGGTATTGGGATGGGACTTTCCTTTAACTGCACATACAGCATGGAATGGAGGATGGGATCCGGCAACGTTCAGGCGCTGATAACATTTGTAGGTCTCACGTTCATAGGTGCGCCCCTATACGCCGTGTCGTATTCATTCTGGCATTCGTTCATACCTGTGGTTGTCGCTCCGGCACCATACTGGCAGTTCTCCATATACAGGTATGGGGTTCCCGGCGCCCTGGTCATTGATCTGTTCCCCGTGGTCTGGCTTCTGGTGTTCGGCTACAGGAAACCAAGATCGAATTTCAGATCTTCGGAAAGATCGAAGGAGTCGACGGAAAAGATCGTGCACTGATATATTTGGACTGAAGATGCAGCCGACGGAACTATTCATTGAGAGGCCGACGATTTCCATTATATATATAATTCAAATATAGTTTGCAATGATAGACGTAAAGCTCCTGAGGTCCAATAGAGAACTGTTTGAAAAAAACTGTGAATACAGGGGTGTAGATAAGGCACCCATAGAGGAGTTCTTCAGGCTTGACGAGGAATGGAGAAGTATCAACAGGGAACTGAACACCCTTAGATCACAGAAAAATAAGGAGACCAAGAAGATAGCAGATCTTATAAAGGGCAATAATGACGCTTCAGCTGAAAAGAAGAATGTTGAAGAGATCAATGTCAGGATCGCGGATCTGGAAAACAGGCTGAGAAAGATAGAGGAGGAACGCGACCGGATACTGTGGACCATACCAAATCTCGTGCATGAAAGCGTTCCTATATGCTTTGGCGATGAAAACAACAGGCTGGTAAGGTACGTCGGCCATGCGAAGGTATTCAGAGACGACCTGGAGGAGTTCAGGAAGAATTCAGGAAATAGCGATGATTACGAAATAGTGGATGAGAGGCCGAAGAGCCATGTCGATCTCGGTCAGGATCTGGACATAATCGATCTTGAGAGCGCAGCGCGTATATCAGGATCGCGCTTCTACTTCATAAAGAACAGATTGCTAAAGCTGGAGATGGCTCTGGAGAACTACGCTGTTGATTTTCTATCGCAGCGTGGATTCTCAATAGTTGAACCTCCGTACATGCTGAATCTGGAGAGCATGCGTGGCGCTACGGATCTGGAAACGTTCAAGGATACGCTGTACAAGATAGAGGGTGAAGATCTCTATCTCATCGCGACATCTGAGCATTCAATAGCGGCCATGCTCTCGAATCAGTTCCTAGAGGAGAGGGAACTGCCGGTGAGGGTAGCCGGTATATCGGCCTGCTTCAGGAGAGAGGCCGGTGCACATGGAAAGGACACAAAGGGCATATTCAGGGTGCATCAGTTCAACAAGATAGAGCAGTTCGTATTCTGCAGGCCAGAGGATTCGTGGGATTTCCTTGAGGAAATATTAGGCAACGCTGAGGCAATATACAGGAGTCTCGGGATCCCATACAGGATCGTCAACGTATGTTCTGGTGAGCTCGGGAGGCTTGCGGCAAAGAAGTATGATATAGAGGCGTGGTTCCCGGCGCAGGGTAAGTTCAGGGAGATTGTATCGGCATCAAACGATACAGACTATCAGGCAAGATCACTTAACATAAAGTACAGAACAAGCGAAGGTAACAAATTCGTTCACACGCTGAACAGCACCGCAATTGCAACGACCAGGATATTGGTAGCTATAATGGAGAATTTCCAGGAAGGAGACAGGATAAGAATACCCGATGTTCTGGTACCGTACACAGGATTCCAGTACATAGAGAGGGAATGAGGTTACGTTCCCTCATCCCATGAGTTCAGGTATCTTATCTGATCTTCGTTAAGCTGATCCAGTTCGCCTCCGAACTGCTTCAGCCTTATTTCGGCAACATACCTGTCTATGTCGGCAGGGACAGGATAAACCTTCCGCTCCAGTTTATCATGGTTCTTCACCAGGTATTCGGCTGTCAGGGCCTGAAGCGCGAAGCTGAGATCCATGATCTCCACTGGATGGCCCTGTCCAGCTGCCAAATTGACCAGGCGGCCATCCGCTATAACGTCAACGGTATTCCCATTTTCAAGCCTGTATCTCTTGACGAATTCGCGAACGTCTTTCTTTTCCAGCGATCTCTTTTCTATTTCGGAAACTGCGACTTCGTTGTTGAAATGGCCGGCGTTGGCGAGCACCACATTCTTCTTCGCAACAAGTGCATCCTCGTATTTGACGACGTCCTTCATCCCTGTCGCAGTGATGACCATGTCTGCGTCCCTTATGGCATTATTCATTTTTCTGACCTGGAAACCGTCCATTATAGCCTCGTTTGCCTTTATCGGATCTATTTCGGTGACGACCACGTTTGCCCCCATGCCCTTTAGCCTCATTGCTATGCCACGGCCGCAATAGCCATAGCCAGCAACAACCACGGTTCTTCCAGCGATGAGAAGGTTCGTCGCATTCATTATGCCATCAAGCGTGCTCTGTCCGGTTCCGTACCTGTTATCGAACAGATGTTTCATGTTTGCATCGTTGACATCGAACATGGGGAAGAGCAGAACACCGGATCTCTCCATTGCCTTTAGTCTCTGGACGCCAGTGGTGGTCTCTTCGTTTCCGCCGAATATGTTCTTCGCAAGATCCTTTCTCTCGGTGTGCACGATCTTAGTAAGATCCCCTCCATCATCTATTATTATATCGGGTTGAACATCAAGCGTGCGGTAAAGGTATTCATAGTACTCTTCGTTGGTTTCGCCCTTCCTTGCGAACACGGGCATCCCATAATCTTCCTTGAGGCTCTGGACGACAGAATCATCTGAACTTAGGGGATTGCAGGAAGCCATCTTGACTTCGGCCCCGCCTTCCTTGAGCAGAAGCGCGAATATGCCCGTCTTCGCTTCCACATGAAGCGCCATTGCAACCCTTATTCCCTTAAACGGTTTTTCAGCCTGAAATCTCTTCCTTATCTCCGCCATGACTGGCATGTGGTCCCTTGCCCATGCCAGTCTGAGAAAACCCTTACTCTCTGCCATGCATCGAATATAACGCTGACGTTGATAAAGGTTGATCTTTATGACTAAATTCTTAATTAGTTAAATGAAATTCAGGCGTTGTGTTTGAGAATACTTTCCGGAGGATCGGTACATTTTCAGCTAGGCACAGCGCCGCGGTCATTGTTGCCTGGATCATAGTTATCGTCGTTGTTGCTCCCTTTGCGCCTGCATTGTTTTCTGATACCAGTTACAATATAGCGAGTGATATAGTGCCGCCAAATTCGCCTGCCAATATCGCGTCAAACCTGCAATCGCAGTACTTCAATTCATCGAATGATTCGTCCTTTGTCATCGTTACGAACAATACCAGCATTGACACTCTTACCTCTCTACACGCATTGATGAGCATGCAAGGCGCAATAATATCATATCTCGACAGAAACGGTTTCAGTGCAAATGCCTCGAGCATAATCACCATTGAGAATGATACTCTCAGATCCGTGTCGCTATCCCTTGGAAAGGAGCTTTCCGGTATCTACAAGATCAATGTCAATCTTTATGGTGAGAGCAATAAGCTGAATCAGAGCCTGTATCTAACCGCGAGTTTCCTGTTTGTGCCCGCAGTGGTCTATGTCCAGAATTTCAGTAATGAATTTAAAGTGAGCGAATATAATTTATCAAGGGCAGAGGAAGCCGGGTACCAAAGCGCTAGCTTCTTAGAGGGAGAATTCTCAAGCACACCTTATGGGGTTCTTTCTCCCGTTTATCTATCCGATTTTTCTGCCTACATGAATAAGACCTTGAATAATACTAACATAAAAGATGCTCTTGAGATAGCAAATTCAGCCGTCAATAAGACTTCACTTGCACTTTCCAAATACATCTCATCAAGCAATCAGCTTTTTTCCTCTGAGATACTGGCTGTAGACAGCAATCTCACCATAATGGATTTCTCAAATCTGTCAAAATATACGTCCTTTGCAGAGCAATTCACGGTAAATACGATAGCTCCAGGCCTCTCCAGCTATTCTTCCCTAATCTCTGGGCTCAATACAACCATAAATAGATTTGTAACCGCAATAGTCAATGTTTCGTTCGCAGGAAATTATGCCGCTATCCCCCATCTGACATCAACGGAGGTCTATAATGGTACCATATACCAGTTTAATGGAAATCCCCTTGTTTCATTAAACCTCAGATATCTTGAACCTTATCTAAGCGATTTGCTTAATTCAGGAAACACGAGCGATTCGTATATTAACAGCACGGTAAACAGCACCATCTATGATGAGACTTTTCTGCAGTATCCTGTTCTTCCATCGCAGTACGTTATGGGATCACTTGTTGGGTACGGAAATACAACGGAGATATTTTCCTTTACTCTCAACAAAAATTACACCATATCGACACTGAATTCGGTGAACAAGATTGCAGCTTCGTATGTTGCTGTTAAACCGGTAAATGGTATATACTACACGGCCGGAACTGACGTTCTCAGCCAGCAGATAGAGCAGGAAGTGATGACGGGCCTTGTCCGAGCGCTGATAATAGGCATCGTCCTCTCCATACTCATAGTTGGGCTGTTCTTCAGGTCCCCGGTTGCGGCGTTCCTTCCATTCGGTCTTTTCGTCATGTCATCCATAATATCATTCGGACTGAATGATCTCCTGTACCGCTATGCTTTGCATGCCACCGTATCATTTGTCACGCCAACGCTGTTGTTGATACTTCTCCTCGGCTTGACCAGCGATTACGTCGTCTACATCATGTCAAGATATAGGAGGGAGCTCTACAGAAACGGCGGCGATCCGATACCGGAATCATCTAAATGGGCTGGGCATGCCGTGTTCACTTCCGGTATAACCGTGGCACTTTCATACATAGTGCTTTACCTTTTCAAAGTGCCAATATTCAGCGATGCTGGTATAACCAATGCTGTCGGCGTCGTGGTCTCCATAATGCTTGCAAACACGTTCCTCATAGCATTGTTCAAGAGGCTCGGCTACCGCACGTTCTGGCCGGCAAGGAACAAGAAGATACCAATGGAAGGCACCATGGAGAAAATATCAAACACCGTACTCAGGAACAAGAAGAAGATCGTTGTAATATTCATTGTCGTGGCGTTCGGTGCACTTTATGTTTATGCATCAACGCCGACCAATATGAACGTGTTCAGCCTGATACCGCCAAGCAGCGGAATACAGTCTGCCGTGGTCGTCAATCAGAGCTTCCATCGCGATCTTTTCTTTGAGAGCTTCGTAATACTGAAATTCAACAGCCCAGTGATCGTTAACGGCACTTACAACGTATCGGAGATGAACCAGATCACAAAGTTGGAGAGCATGATGGCAGGTCTGAGAGGTGTTGCCAAGGTGTACGGGCCGACGTATCCATACGGCCAGTACGTCAACATCGATAGACTTCCTTCCAACTATGTTTCCACGTACAGATCGCAGATAAACACCTACATAGGCAGCGATCCGCACTACGTCATGGTTGAATTCGAGCTATCGAATATAAGCTGGTCAAACGCTGCAGCATCCTTCATAAATTCATTGCCGTCAAAGATCTCATCATATATGGGGAACTCGATCACGTTCTACGTTGGCGGACTCACAGCGGGTCTGGATGCGGCCTACAGCCATACACTGAGAACGTTTGAGGAGATGATACCGATACTTGCAGCCTCGATCTTTGTGATACTGGCGATACAGCTGAGCTCCGTATTCACGCCACTCAGGCTGATACTTATGGTCCTTGCCTCGGTCATCGTTGGCCTTATGATCATATACTGGATCGTGTATTATATATATCATCTGCCCATAATAATATTCATGCCCATGTTCACCTTCGTGACACTGCTGGCCGTGGGCCTGGATTATGATATATTCATGATAACCCGTGCCAGAGAGGGCGTAATGAAGGGCATGACTGATGAGGAGGCTATAACCACCAGCATCAGAGAGAACGGTGGAATAATAGTGACGCTCGGTTCGCTGCTCTTCGTCACATTTGGTTCGCTTTACTTCAGTGATCTTCAGCTGATAGAGGAGATCGGAGGAGGCCTTGCCATAGGCGTTCTCATAGATACCTTCCTGAGCTGGCCATTCTTTGTACCTGCAGTTATGCTCCTGATGAAGAAGTGGAACTGGTGGCCATCGAAGATCAGAAAAGCTTAAATACTAATTTTTAATATTAGGTTGTCAACCAAAGGTTGACAAGTGGGTGGTGAATATGGCGAAGAAGGATGAATTTGATGATTGGGACGACATGTTTGACGAGTTCTTCAAGGACTTCGGCATCGACATAAAATCCCTGAACAACAGGCTCATGAGGATATGGAACAGGATACTTAACGATCCGAACATGACCATGTCTGAACCATACGTGTACGGATTTACATACAGAATTGGCTCCGACGGAAAACCTATATTCCAGGAATTCGGTAATGTACCTGGTATAACCAGGGGGGCGAGGCCTATAGAGCGCGGAGTTAGGGAACCGATAACCGACATTAACGACGATGACAAGAAGGTCTACGTGACATTCGAGCTTCCTGGCGTCAGCAAAGACAGCATAGATCTCAAGATATCTGAATACAACATAACGCTCAACGTGGACGAGGACCAGAGGAAATACTACAAGAGCATAGACTTCGATTACAAGCTCAAGCCAGAGACAGCCACAGCGAAATTCAACAACGGTCTGCTCGACGTTACTGTTGAGAAGGCGACCAGCAAGGAAGGCAGTGGCAGGAAAGTTTCGATAGAATGATGGACGACATAGATCTTTTTATATCTGCCATTGAAAATTCGACCAGGCGAGAGATCATAAGGATGCTTACCCAGCTCGAGAGATCCTATGCTCTTGAGCTGAGCAAGAGCATCGGTTTGAGTCAACAGGCCATTCTCAAGCAGCTTGAACTTCTAGAGAAGGCTAACCTTGTGACCAGTATAGGGTTTGTTCCTAGTGATCTTGGTGCCAAGCGGAAGGTCTATCTGCCGTCAGGTTTCTCATCGGTCTTCATCGACTATGGCCGCAATTTCTTCGATATAAGGAGGTTACCTATTGAGAATACGGAGGCAAAAATCGATGGGCTGTCAGATGCCATGAGACGCCTCAGGGAGATCAACAGGCAGATCGATGATCTCACCAGGAGACGGACGGATCTCATAAGGGAGAAGGATGGACTTATAAGTGCCATAAAGGAAAGTATCGATGATGACGACGAACTCATCAGGGAGATCGTCACCGTATACCTTGACACGCTGAGCGTCAGCGAAACGGCCAAGAATACAGGATTGAACGAATCTGAGGTTATGGATATACTTGTCAGCCTGGGCCTTATTGAAGACAGTATAGAAGAATGATTTTTCATTTACAAAAAGATAAGCTGCGGATAATATTCAATCCATGATTCAGCGTTTTTTCAATACGTCTCGATTTAG
>NZ_VYIJ01000011.1 GCF_008709555.1 Thermoplasma sp. | reverse complement strand
GACAGTCCGTCCCCTCGTAATCTCCTAATGTTTCTGGTCTTAAACCTGTATACGCCATTAATGAAACCGATACCCTCGCTCTTGGAGTAGCCATTCTTAATATCTTTCCCAATTCTTCCTTATTTGGCACTCTCTCATTTTCTGACCTGATATTGCGGTTTTCATCTTTTATGTTGATACTTAGTTTTACGTTAATCCCATTGAATTTAAGCCACGAAATCAAGGGTTTCTCTGCATACGAAATATATGAACCAGCTTTGCCTTCTGCCTCAAATCTCCTTATGACGTCCATGATCCTATATCTAAAATCTTCCCGTCTTGCAAGTTCTAAGAGTTCCATAGGGTTTGTATTGTCTCTATCGCACCATAAAAGTAAGTGTCTAAAATAAGTCTCTGCGGTGATTACTGAATGTGCCTTCAGATTCTCATACCACCTTTTCAGTTGCAGATTAAATTCAGGGCTACCCTCTGTAATGTATTTTTTATATTTCGGCTCACGGGTCATAAGTAGATAATCTGAAATGGTATATAAGATATCCGTTTATTTAATTAAAAGGATAGGTAGGGATTCGAACCCTAGTAGATGGGATCTGCAGTCCCACGCATGACCTCTCTGCCACCTATCCGCACTAACGGCAATTATTCAACAATATTTTATCCTTTCCACATTGAAATAGCAAGAATGCCGATAGAATTCATGTTAATCCTATCGCTCTCTCATAACTTGCTACCATTTCATTCGCAACGGACCATATCGTGAGCTCTTGATCGAATATCGCGTATCTCTCCTGGACAAAAGAAATATCGCTGAGGAAATCCCCCTCCGAGAATCCACCGATTATGACAAGAATGTCTGATCTATCAATAAATTCCGATGGTTTCTTCATTTCACCCTTAGGATGCAGGAGGATAGTTCTATCGCGCCTTATTGAGTCTATTAAATCGCGCAGATTTGAATCCTCCATTGAAAGAAGTTTCTTCCCGTTATTTGTTATTATCCTCTTTTCAAAAAGATCCTCAAAAAGCCCTATGAACCTGTTATAAGATTTAGGCATCCTTGTGATGGGGCTTATATGGATAACTTGATTGTTTCTGGTATGGATGTATGTCCTCAGCTGATTCTTATGATTGAGGATAGACTCCTGCGTCATCTCCAGAAGCAGGTATATTATGTCTGGCCTACCACGTCTCTTGGATTCATTTGGAAAATAACGATCTATTGCTGTGTGCATGTAATTGGAATCGAGTATTATCCTATCGATACGCTTGTTTCTCTTTTTGGCAAACCGCCTTATGGATGGATCTTCTAGCATCTGCTCAGGTATTGTCTCTAACTCGGCGTCTGCGATGACTAAATGAAGCATGCCATTGGATGTTTATCGGAGATATTATGTTTCTTGTTTTGTCAAATGTTGATGGAAACATCCTCTATAGAAATGAAGCATATCATCATTCTCATTGCTAGAACAAACAACATTAATATATCAATTGATACTTTATATATTATGATAATCACTAAAGCTCTATCAAAAGAAGTGCTCGGCGAGTATTTCGATGAAAACTTATTTGAATTTGGGGGGCGATATCTTGGAAAAACTTACTGAAAAGCGCGATCAACCCACAGCTGATTCATCCGTTCAGAAGCTCTTATCCATAATTGTTGAAATGGACAGGAGCGGTATAATGGATATAATTTACAGGATGCTAGCAGATGAGGACGTCACCAGCGCGATTAAGAAGATGCTTTCTAGTGGCTTTTTGATGAATCTTATAGAGAATTCTGAAGTCATAATGAACTCTCTCACAACAATAGATCTCAGTATGTTTCCACACTACACCAATGCCATCAAGTCTGTAGAGATAGCAATCAAGACTGAAGACGTGGAACCGGTTGGAGGCTTGAAAGGCATACTTGACAAGATGAAGGATGAAGATACCCAGAAGGGGATCGGAATTGTGTTTTCACTGCTCAAGAGTCTTGGAAGAACCTGTTCCGAAGTTGAGGGTTGTCCCTTCCAAACCGAAGAAAATGATCAGCATTGATTGCGTTCCTTTTCTGTAATAATCATGGATGTTCCGTGTTGGTATGCCTTGAGACCTAAGCTGAGAATCAGTTAAGGGATGTTAGATGTTTAAGAGTAGCTGTAAATCTCTATCTTCTGACCTAAGATACATAGGTTTCTTCTAGTAGAAAAATTCATACAACAATACCGCAATAAACATTTTGAAAATTGTATTTACAAAATAGGTGTGGTGCGATCAGAATATATGGCTATGAAGATCGCAGCGCCCAGCTTGTCTATTATATATCTGTACATCTAGGTGTTTCTTCACTGAATGGAATCTCCGGTGCTTTAGCTGAGGAATAGCTCACTTTGAGAATCTTATTGCGATGTTTCCACCTTGTTTCAGTATCTCATGTATCAAAATTTAAATAACCCTCCTAAATATTGAATCGACGTTGTGGAACCAAGCTAACAAAAATGAGTAGGGAGGACTAGCCCGACTTTATGCCTGCCATGGCTGAATTATATTATGGTTCCCTATGATGCCTAGCAGGAACTTCTCAGGAGAACAATGAGAAGAGGTCAGAGATAAGGTGAATCAAGATGATATCAAATAAAGATGATGCAGAAGAGTATGCCACCAGAGCAAAGAATGCGGTAAATTCAGGCGATTATGATAGCGCAATAAGTGACATAGAAAAAGCCATAAAGGCTAGTCCAAGATCAGTTCCATATCACCTGATAAAGGCCGATGCACTCTATAGAAAGGGGGATTACGAGAGTGCCCTAGATGTATTGAATTTTGCAGAAAACATAGAAAAGAACAATCCCGAGATCCATTCACTCAAGAGTATCTGCTACGGATCAATGGGTAAATTCAACGACTCCAAGACAGAAGCCGCAAAGGCCATAAAAGCGGATCCAAGTTATCCATTCGCCTACTATAACAGAGCAAAGGCCGAGCAGTATCTCGAGGAGTACGATCTTGCAAAAAAAGACCTTCAAAAATATCTAGAAATGCAACCCAACGACCCAGACGCCTATCTCGATCTTGCCGATATGGAGTATCACGAAGGCGATTACAAGAAGGCCCTTCAAAATGTTAATACAGCAATAAAGAAGGATAAGGAAAACACCGATGCACATGATCTGAAGCTGAACATACTTCTTGCGCAGAAGGATATTGAAAGCTATCTCAAAGAGTTACTTGAAGCGTTCAAGGATACTGAGGACTTTAAGTACGTGGGCACCCTTGTCGAGACCCTTAAGAGTGTGGGATCCTTCGATACAGCTGAAGACATCCTTAAAGAGTTCATTAAGATCTACAAGGAAGAACCCTTTCTGTATGATGCACTTGCCAGAGTATATTATGACCAAAACAGAAAGGATGATGCCTACAAGACGTATGAAGACCTTCTCAAAGCTAACGCTGATAGAGAGGCAAAGATATACTGGTTCGACTTCCTCCTGGATGATGGCTCCTATGATCGCCTTATCGATGAGATAGATAAGAGCGGCCTGAAAGATGATGAGGTACTTGAGATCAAATACTTGGCCGAAGATCAGAAGGGAGACCACAATGCCGCGCTGCATACTGCGGAGGAACTCATGGAGCTGGACAGAACCCCTTACAATGTCAGCCTCTATGGATCCCAGCTTCGAAAACTTGGAAAGATTGACGAATCTATCAAGGCCATGTCCGAATTTGATGAGGACCCTGATGTCGCCTACGAGCTGTTTCTTTCATACATGGACAGAGATGATGTTGGTTCTGCATCCAGATACCTGAAGATTGCCATCGAGAATAGTGAAGATGATGAGGACATCATATCTAACGTACTCGAAGGGGTATCAAAGCTGATGGATAACTCTGATTTCCAAAGCGTGAACAGTTTCCTAGACGGTCTTGACAAGGAAAATGATGATCTCTCAATTCTTACTGATGCCATGCATGCTATCAATTCAGGTGTATTTGAGGGCTACGAAAAGGGCAAGGAAAAACTCCTTGGGATAGATGAACACCGCGAGGAGGTGTGCGAATTCGTAAACAATATAGTTCAGCTCACTGAGGGCAAAGCAAAGGTGTTTCTGGAGAAATTCATCGAAGAGAACTGCAGTGAAGAGGATGAAGAGGATTGATTGATCATCAGACAGCCCACCATATTTTGAAAAAGTAGGCCGACCATTTCATAATTTTAACCAGACATATTTTAATCTAACTGATTTATGGCTTTTGAAGAGCTCTGTTTATAACGATCAGATGTATCATAATGGCTTCTGTAATTTATTGAGCTAGTCCAAGTCTTGAATTTGGAAGTTCCTTGCCAGATGAGGTCTGCCCATGGGAAATTCGTATAATGCACGCACAATCTTAACAGGTATTCCTCTAATGAGATGCTCCTAAGCCAAACTAGGGATTTTCATTTTTCAGTCAAGATTCTATATATACGGGCATATACCGTAGAGGCGAAGTTACTTACAGGCATCGATTCCGTGGCAACCTTCACCTGATCATGGCACAGGTATGAATGCTGTCAATCGATTTTTACATTGGGGACACTCCCGTATCTCTAGTCTGTAGGATGGTTTTACAGCTTATCCATAACCAATAACTTCTCCATAATTTTGGTCCCCATAACGCCATCTATCGTTAGGAAAAGCTTGTATATCTCATCGCAGAATTCTCTCGTCTCAAAGTCTTATCCATACTCATGCCAAATTCGCAGGCTTATGTCAGACCTTGCTAAGGATCCGCCTGAAAGACCATTTATATATCAAAGCCATTCTAGAATGTGGAGATCAGAAGAATAGTTGATCCAGATCAAATAGATGGTTTCCTCAATGTCATAAGATCAGCCTGGAAGACGGATTCCGTGGATGGGGCCTTTAGAGATACGATCGCCTCCATGAGGTACCATGGCGGCCTTTTGTTGGGCGCATTCGATGATGATGGCAGGATAATAGGGATGTCGTTCGGATATCCGGGATTCAGAAATGGCAAAGTGTATCTTTACTCCCACATGGCTGGAGTTGTTGAGGGAAGGAAGTATTCAAATGTTGGCTACTCACTCAAGATGAAACAGAGAGAACTTGCCGGTTCTATGGGTTACGACCTGATAGCATGGACGTTTGATCCTTTCAATCCACTCAATGCATACTTCAATATTTCCAAGTTGGGTGCTATCACTCGTACCTATATCAAGAATTTTTACGGAACCATGAACGATGGCATAAACAGGGGAATGCGTACCGACAGGGTAGTTGCTGAATGGTGGATAAAACTGCCAATCGATAGAGAATGCAATGATATCGTCTTCGTCAACGATGCAGATCGCTACACGGATATACGGATACCCGCTGAGACTGGGTGTCTGGGCTTCTACGTGCCGCCAAGTGTGTCCTATTTCACTGAAGACCGTGCATCAGGATCAGAATTGAAGAATGCCGCGGCCGAGACGTTTAATCATCTATTCAGCATGGGGTTTTCCATAGTACATTATGAAAAGGGCAAGTCGAATTACTTCATTTTCAAGAAGTTGGAAAACATAAAAACTAAAGTTTTTGATTCAAACGTGGAATGATATGCAAATCATCTTTGAACATCCATTTCTAGAAGACAATTCATCCTCATCTTAAAATGCATCTAGCAGAATAGAAATATTGTGAATTTGTCCATTACCATGAATGTGATTTTTTCTGGGAACGTTTCTGATGATGAAATTCAGTTGAAATTTGCCAATTCTAGGAACTAAAAATTAGTAATACCATCTATTATATATTATGTTAAAATTGATAACAAATCATTTTTAAATAAAAAAGAAAGATAGTTAATTCATGTCTGATGTGAAGATTCTTATCCTTGGTGGGAGATTTGGTGGTCTTCAGACTGCCTACGACCTCAAGAGATATCTGAAAAACAAAGCAGATATCAAAATAATAGAAAAAAACAGGTACATCTATTTCAGACCCGCTCTCCCACACGTTGGGATAGGGCTGGAGCGCGCAGAGGATCTCCGTATAGATCTGGCACAGGTTCTACCGGACAGGGGTATAGGATACATACAGGGAACTGTCACGAAGATAGATCCTGAGAAGAACCTAGTTGAGTATTCACGGGAAGGATCTGGCGGTTACAAGGAAAAGTACGATTTTCTTGTGGTAGCACTTGGTTCGCATCTTGCAAGTGAGATGATAGCAGGTTTCGACAAATATGGATCAAGCGTGTGCGAGGCGGATCTTGCCGAAAACATGTGGAAGAAACTCAAGGATTTCAAAGGTGGAAATATAACTCTAGGTTCTGCAAAATTCATACAGGATACAAAGAACCGCCCGACCAGCACCCCTGACAGATATGCACCGATTGCAGATTCCGCATGTGAGGGCCCGGTTTTTGAGATGTCAATAATGCTCTATGATTACTTTA
Organism: Thermoplasma sp.; assembly: GCF_008709555.1. Lineage (GTDB taxonomy): Archaea > Thermoplasmatota > Thermoplasmata > Thermoplasmatales > Thermoplasmataceae > Thermoplasma. The sequence continues at coordinate 42,745 of NZ_VYIJ01000011.1, read as the reverse complement.
AGGCAAAGAATATGTTAGACAAGGTAAAGATGACCGTTTACTCGCCTGGGGAATATCTCAGCGATCTTTCAAGGACAAGCAGGACCACCGTCGCCGCAATGTACAAGGGCATGAACATAGAACTTGTAGATAATTTTGTGCTGAAAGAGGTCACTGAGAAGGAGGTCATAAGCGAAGATGGCAGAAGGTTGCCATCCGATATAAGCTTCATTCTGCCCCCATACACAGGACAAAAACTGGTAAAGGATGCTGGGCTTGGGGATGACGTTGGATTTGTCCTTACAGATACCGACATGAAATCGGTAAAGTACGACAATGTATATGCCGTGGGTGATGTTAACGCCCTCATAGTGCCAAAGATGGCCTTTCTGGCAGTGAAAACAGCGAGAATAGTAGCCGCAAACATAGCTAATAGGATGGGTATGTCCGTACCAGTGGAGATCTACGATCCAAAGATAGTATGTGTCGCAGATAGCCCATACGGTAACTATGCCGTGGCCGTTGCGGATTCCACCTTCTATGGAGGTAATCTCTCTGAGGCGGTGCCGTCTCCGGCTAACCATCTCAAGAAGACTCTGTTCACAAGGTATTTTCTCTGGAGCAAGGGCGACCTTGCAATGGATAAATATCTGACCAGCTGGTGATCATATGTCGTTGTTAAGTCAATTGGATAATTTAAGCAAAATTACGCCTGAGGATATAGAAATAATGCAGAAGCTCTCCAGAATAGCTCAGAAACTCCAGAAACTCGGACTGCTCGACGTCGTTGAGGGTGTTCTCGATGATGACAGAACCATAGGAGCCATAGCTTCATTTCTCACCAGCGACACGATGCTGGAGATTCTGGTAAACCGAGATAATCTTATCAAACTAATTGCACTGCTTTCCAAGAATGAAACATACGCAAACCTATCAGCAATACTGGAAAAGCTGAGTTGAGAACATAATATTTTCATTTATTCCATATTTTGCGGGCGCAGTCATAAAGGAAAAAGTAAATAAACGGGTTATAGATTGCGTTAAAATCAGGTGTAAGAATGGCAAGAATGCATACAAGGAAGAGAGGAAGATCAGGTTCAAAGAAAGTTTACGGTGTTCAACCTTCCTGGATACAGTACAGCAAGGACGAGATAGTAAATACTATAGTCAATCTCAAAAAATCTGGTGTACCTCCCTCTGTTATAGGTATAAGGCTTAGGGATCAATATGGGATACCGACTGTCAAGGCCGTCCTTGGAACAAAACTTGGAAAGATACTGGCAGAAAAGGGCCTGAAGGACGAAGTGCCTGAGGATCTAAGCAACCTCATAAGGAGATACAATAACGTTGCTAAACACGTTGAACTGAATCCCAAGGATCAGGCCAACAAGAGGGGAAGGGATCTGATAATGGCCAAGATGCTCCGCCTGGTTAAATACTACAAGAGAACCGGAGTACTTGACGAGAAATGGAACCTAAGTAAGGTTCTGAGATGATTGAAGATCTCTTACCAAAGGATCTTTTTGATAAGTACGCTAAGGCCAGGGATCTGATCCTTGGTGCTGATTTTTTGCGCTTAATAGTGCATTATGATGGGGACGGTACCAGCTCAGCGATCATACTCACAAACATGCTCAAGCGACTAAACAAGAAGTTTCACCTGAGCTATATCAAGGAATTGAACGAATCTGGATTCAAGTCACTGATAACCGACGACCCCACAATAGTTGCGGATGCTGGGTCCGATCAGCTCAGGTTTATACCTGACAAGGAAAATGTGGTTGTACTGGATCATCATTTCTATACAAAGGATAACTGGAAGGGCATAAATATAAACGCAAGGGATCATGGAATAGATGGGACGCACGAAGCCTGTGGATCGACCATGTCCTACATAATGGCGCTTGTCATAGATGAAAAAAATGCAGACCTGTTTCCGTTCTTCATGAGTGGACTTATCGCCGACAAGCAGGACCTAGGTGGTATATCAGGGTTGAATCTGAAGTTGGTGGAATCGTATGGGGCGAGGTTCAGAAAGGATCATACCCTGAATCTTGAGGGATCGACCCTGAAAGACTCGCTCACATATTCCACGGATCCGTTCTTCAGGAACATAACTGGGTTCCCGGACAGCGCAGAATCCTTCCTAAAATCCATCGGTGTTGATCCAGAAAAGAGGCCGCAGGATCTTTCTGAAGACGAGAAGAGACTTCTTGCAAATGCACTTGGCCTTAAACTGCTGGAACAGAAGGCCGGCTATGAGGCCCTTTCCTATATTGAGGGGGATCTCTATTACTTTGACGTTGGGTATTCATCCAAGCAACTGTCATCGATCATAGATGGTAACGGTAAGATGGGTAAGAATTCCGTTCCGGTGGCTTACTTCCTGGGCTATCAGGATTTCAAGCAGGAGATGGAAACCAATTGGAAACTCTTCAAGACAAAAATAATTGACTACACTTACAGGTCGCTAGGAGAGATGTTCACCACAGCACATATCTCCTATTTCTATGCGCCGGAGTCAGAGATGGCGGGTGCAATATCCGGTATAGTGATGCTCTATCTGGCTGATCAATCGAAACCGGTAATAGGCTTCAGCGTGGGAAAGGACGAAACCAAGGTGTCATCCCGCGGAACTAGAAAGCTCGTGAGCAGGGGGCTGAATCTATCCATTGTGATGCGCGAAGCAAGTGCAGCCGTAGGCGGATCCGGTGGTGGACATGATATTGCCGCCGGTGCCGTGATTCCAAAAGGTAAGGAGATACAGTTCCTTGAGGCCGCGGAAAAGGTTGTCGAATCCCAGATAGGTAGGTTAACGGTAAAGGCGAGGTAGAAATATTATTGTTGAAAATTTATATATAAATTTTACCGCAAAAAATTTAAATGATGATTCGATAATTATATGAATGCCAAGGGTTGGTATAATAACGTCTGATTTCAGATTCTATCATGATGTTATAAAACAACTTAGGTTGTGGAAGATACCTTTTGTCAGCCTTGATCTGAAGGGCAGTATCCCAGACGATGTTGTTGTTATACTGAGTTCGATCAGAGATGAGATCGATCTTCCAGACCAGGTGAAGGCACAGGATGGTATAGATGGCATAAGAAGGGCTATACCAAGGCTTCTTAACAAGACCATGTTCAAGGATCTCATCATAGGGATAGATCCCGGACCGAAGCCAGGAATTGCTGTTTTCGGGGATGATGTGCTTCTTGAGGCATTTGAATGTCCAACCGTGTCCTCTGTGAGGAAGTTCGTTGATTCCATAAGCATGAGCTACAGCTATGAGAATATAGTGATCAAGATAGGAAACGGAGACAAACCAAACCGAGAAATAATAATTAACAGACTGTCCGATATGGATATCTCCATCGAGGTCGTGAACGAAAAAAACACGAGCACCCCCCATAAAATCCATGATAATGCCCTTTCGGCGGCTAGAATAGCACAGATAAACGGGCTTTATCCCATCAAGAGGATACCAGTTAAGTTCAGCAGAAAGAACGTGTATGAGAAGGAATTTGTGACTTTGAAGAATGTCATAGAGGGTACAGGTGCGGCGGAAAGGAGAGGAACCAACAGCACCTGATAACTATCTCTAACCGTTATTCTGTGGAAAATTGGAAATGATGCGAGAATGAGTTTTGGAGAGTTTCATTTAAGAATAAAAATTGATCATTTCTTTGATTTCTTCCATTTCGGCTGGTTTCTTCCCCTGCCTGATCCTAGAACCATAACCACCATGAACACAAGCACAAACGCGAATACGTAGTATATCCAATTATAGTCTGGAGGGGTACCATAGTAGAACCTCGTGCTTATGGAGTTAGAGTTTCCATCTATCTTTATGTTTGCGTTGTTCAGAGTTACAGTCAATGTATGCGATCCGTGTCCCAGGTTTGGATTGACATAGGTGGCGTTGACCTCAACAGTTGAACCTGGCATTATTTTCTGAACGGTCTTCTGCATTACTGGCACTCCATCGATGTAGAATGTAGCGGTAACGTTATACACAAGATATGATGTTGGATTACTTAGGAATACATGAAAGTATATCGGTGATATCACGGAGATCATTATCATCTCAGAATAGTTGTACTGGACGCCGTCAAAATCGGCAGATGTGACTATGTACAGATAAAGTGTCTGTGGAGTTTCTGGAGCGGTGATCGTGGCAGTATAGTTGTATTTGCTTGCATAGTATTGATGTATGGTATTCGTCGGGCTGATCCCGGTAAGATTGGTACCTGCGATATATATGGTAAAATTGTAATTGCTGAATCCGGCCGTGCTAATTATCGTTATGTTGAACTGCTGGCCTGTGCCAACATCCGAAGGATAGCTTACCTGCGATGAGTAAAACGGAGCTGTTTGTGCACTGGCCACTGAACCGGCCAGCAGCAACACGAACGTAGCGATCATGACCGGTATAATGAAGTATCTGTTCATCTCTTACGCCTCCCCCTGTATGCGGATATGCTAAGTCCAGCAACGACAGTAACCGCTATGAGTATCAGACCTATGATCAGGCTAAGATATGGATCTGCGGTGTAATTATTTATTACACCATTTCCACTGGCCGTTACACTCGCCTTGGATAGCTGGGGATACGTGCCTGTGATCGTGACCTTATGTAATGAACCGTATCCGCTCACGTTAACGATCACCGACACCTGCGGGGCCGGTGTGGGTGAAGTAGGTACGAGCGTTATGTTGACTACCCTTGAGGAATATGCAGGAACTGAGATGCTGGCAGGGTAGTGCACAGAGTAATCGAGTTCAGAGATGTTAGCTATCTCAGAGGATGGTATAGTTAGATTGACTGTGATGTTGGTATTTCCTGTATTGTTTATTATTATAGGCAGCTCTAGATCCGTGCCGTTCACGGCACTGCTTCCAGACGATACGGTGAAGGAAGTAACTGATGGAAATTCTGCGTACAGGTATTTTGTGGTATTACCGCCAGTATAGCTTATATTGACGGGTATCTTGATCTGGCCTGAATTCATCATCTTAAGTGGAGTTATATTTACTGTAACGTTTTCCTCCTGGCCCGGCATAAGCTCCAGTTTTCCGCCGGTCATATTCTTTGCAGCGAACACCATGGCGAAACTGCTGGAATTGCCTGATGAAAGGGTTATGTTCACCATCGAGTTTCCTGTATTCATCACCGTGAAATTATAGGTCAATGGATGGTATATTACTGTACCATTATTCAGGCTGTAGCCGAATGTTTCTATCTTTGAGATCTGGCTCACCGAGAAGGAGAACACCTTTTCCTTCTCAAGATTGAGATTGACGTATGAAAGCGCATTAACATAGACAGTCGAAGAGCTTGCAAATGTTATGCTGACCGTCTCAGTTGGGAAGGACTCTGTGCTAGTTATCTGAGATGAGAATGTATAGTTGCCTACCGGAAGATAAACATATGAAATGGAGCTGTTCACGGTGAGATATGCATTGCCCGAAGTTATCGTGACGTTCAGATATCTCTGAACTCCATCCACTGCAGTCATCATGTATACCATATAGGCCCTTACCATGCTTGCATTATATTCCTCATAATTCTTGAAGGGAGCGATCGATACATATCCGAAGTACCCACTGCTATCTGATCTGTTTAGTGCATAAACCGTATAATCTCTGGTGGGAACATTGAATAACGCAACGCCCGTAGCGTTTGCATTGGAGTACTTATATAATGATCCGTTATAGTACAGGTATACCCTTGAATATGGAACTCCAGTATTCACATGCAAGTTCGTTAGGACCTGTGATACTGTAAGGTTTAATGTTTCATTCATGCTTGAACTGAGTGTTACGTTGGCCGTGCCGTTGGCATAGAAAGAACCCGTAGAGTTTGAGAAGCTCCCAGAGAATGATACCTCGTATTTAGCCATAGGAAGCACGAGATTACTGAGCCCGGACAGCCTAAATCCATCTCCATATACGCTGTAGACTCCAGATATGCCGAGGTCGTTACTTAGATTGAGGTAATAGCCAGCCTGCGTCGATATGTTGGTTATCTCGGTATTCCTCATTATATTAACATTAGAAAGTGAATAATTTGAACCACTGTAGTAATACTCCTCGTATGTTCCAACCGGAATTATTCCAAATTTAACCATGGTGCCAGGGGCCGAGAAGAGATATAAATTGCTTATTTTGCTTGAGACGTTTGCATATATAGCCACTTGCAGGGATATGGATCTGGATGCCAGTATGGGATAATTCCCATATTTTATGATGTTTGTTGAATTGTGGAACTCTAGGCTGTATATGCCGGGGAATACGGACCCTACTATGACACCATTAATCATTGAGAGGTTATAGCTGTATGGGCCCATTAGGTCAACGTATCCATTGAAGTCAGCCGGCTGGGATGCATTATAGATCGTCATGGATACAGGTACATTAATAGGGGTGAGGCCTATGGTCATCGCAGACGATACGTTAGTCACGGTATAATTGTAGAAGTTAGGCGATACTATCCTTATCTGAGGATTACCAGTGTTCAGTGAGTAAACAATATCAGTATATCCCGAGGTGATTATCGGTACAGCCTCTATGGGTGTATTATAGGAATATAACATTATATAGCCATTTCTCACCGATGAGTTGCTGCTGTATGAAGCGCTGATCCCTGCATTATAGAGCACAAGACCAGCCGAAGTTGAATTTACCAGATGCATCTGATATGAAACGCTCTTTGTGAGCGGTAGCTTGAGGATTGAGGAATAGCTCTGCCCAGCAATAACACTGGCAGAGTATATTGAATAGTAACCTGATGGCAGGCTCAGGTTGAACTGGGAACTGCCACTGTACTGATAATACAGGAAAGACTCTCCAGAGACAATTGAATAATAACCTGAACTTATAGACAGATTTGTTATGTTCGATTCTAGACTCACAGTCTCTGCTGGAACTCCCGTGATATTGATATTGGCATCTGAAGTCAACATGTACGTTGCAAGGAATGCATGTCCGTTTCCTGTTCCGTACAATGTGTACGAACCTGAAGGTATGATAACGCTGAAGCTTCCATTCGTAACGTTCAGAGAGGCCGTTACGTTGTCATAGTTTCCATCATATAGGAACTCCAGTTTGGTCAGGTTGGTTGTGTGACCTGAGACCCGCACCGCCATGTATGCAGGCAACGAAACATTAACATAGGAATTCCATCCAGGCAGTGACTCCCGTATATCCCCTGTCGTTGCGTTGGATGATCTTGCTGATATGGTGTAATTGCCTGATGGCAGATATATCAAATAATGCCCATCCTTATATGTGGCATTGCTGTCTTTAGTTCCATTGACATAAATGGAGAAATGGCTCATGGGTGCGTTGCCCAATAAAACCGTCAGGTTAACAGTATTCATGGGCACATATGCATTGTAGACGTATGATCCACCAACAGATGTGTTTGCAGTGAGTATATTTCCGTAGTAATGACCGTTTAATATGACAGAAATCGAGTAATCATAAGGAGGTATACCTCTGAACTCGTAGAAACCGTTAGCAGATCTTGTGCTTACCGTGTAATTGTATGTTGAATTGTGAAGTATCACAGTTCCACTGCTAACTTGAACAGTCGAAGTGGAGTTGTAAGATGACCTGTAGCTGTATCCTATATTTCCGCTTACAGTCGTGTTATTTATGACGAAATTATGACTCAAATAATAATCCGGTAAACCTGTTGTCAGGTTGAAGGATGTCGAGATGTGTTCAGCCTGAGCCTGAGTAACATCAACCTTCCAGTAAGATATAACATTTGAGCCTATCATGGTTAGATGATCGATCGTGCCCGTACTTATGACTACCGTATCATTACCGGGCAGACCGACCAGATTGAAGTATCCTGATGAATTGGTGACGACCTCCTGATGCGGTATTCCATACTGGTCAAATATGGTGACATATACGCCCCCAACACCATTGCCTGATTCTGTCGTGACCCTGCCGCTGATGTAGGCACCCGGGTAATATGCCACTATCGGGTCCGCACCATTATATATCTCTGATAGCGGCGGAAGGAGTTGGGCCTTACCTTTGCCTTCAGATGTAAGGGTATACGCTTCCTGTATCGGGACTATCTTCCAGGCGTTTGGATGCGCAGTTGTATTGTTATATGGATTGTATGGAACACCAAGGTAGACAAGCTCGAAGTTACTCATGTTCCAGGCTGGCATTATTTCGTATTGACCAACCCCGTATGATATTCCAGGAATTCCATTCGTCTGTCCAACCGCGGATGGGGGATATCCAACTAGGAACCGGTATATAGAGGTATTATAGAAGGCCGGCGTATAGGTGATGTTGAAGCCAACAGGAGTAACATCTGTTGGAAGCTGATTGAGTGGATACGTTCCCTGATCGGTCGAGGCATATATCTGATAATATGTGTATGGAACTATCTCTCCATCATAAGTATATGTAGCCTGATCCGTAAGGTAGGCTGGAGCATAGAATATTCCTGGATTATCGCCTGAAAATGGGAACAGATTGTGATCTATCTGTATGTACTGGATTGAGTAGCCAGTTGCGTCTTCAAGTGCAGTGTACAAACTATTAAGGGTGTTCAGGCTGAAAGAACTAGCCAGATACCCCCTCAGGAACCCGTAGTAGATGTTATCTGGAGTCGATGAATTTATGAAATTACCGTATATGGTTGTGTTCGAAAGAACCGTAGAGGTGAATGAAGCCGGATCGGTGTATGCCCTGTATACGGTATTAGCAGCGGCGTATCCTAAATACTGCGTTAGCGTTGAGTTTATAGGGGCAAAGGTGTGGTGGTTGACCTCATAACCCTTGATCAGCCTAGCTATCATTACACCGAGGATCTGGCTTTGGTTTCCAGCGAGCAGGATCTGACCAGCTGGGACATATCCCTGCTGGAAGTCGTCTGCAACGGTTGGGTGCTGGCCTTCAACCACTTCCTGGAAGCCGTAGTCCCACCAGTTAACGTAAGCAGGCCTCTGGTCTATAGGCACATTTGTATTCTGTGTAGCCAGCCATGCGAATGACTGGGCCAGGGGCTGAGATGCATTATCTATGTAAAAACCTGACGAACCGAAATACTGCGCGTTGCTGGAATTGTTCGCCCTGAGGAAGGCAGGAAGTTCATTGTATATCTGTGAATTAACAGTTGAAGCGCTGTTCTCTGGAATTGCCGCGTTCACCATGCCTATGCCAGAGGGTATGACGAGCACCAGCACCAGTATGACTGCGAAGCTTGCATGGACCCAGTTGATGTTTCCCTTTAGTGTTTTCTTAAGCGTGGCACTGCCGAGATTCCTCTTCCTCACTTCGGTCAGTTTTGCCATGTCTATGAAATATATCAGAACTGCTCCACCGAGTATACCGTATGCAGGTGCGGCTGTGATGTTGAACCTAGCCGCCTCGAAACTCATGTATATTGAGACTATGGAGAAAACGAGGATGAACATCAGTACATCGGTTCTCTCCTTGACATACTTGTATATCACGTATACAATTCCGCTCATGCCCAAAACGAATTGTGCTACGCCGAAGCTGTTAATATATTCGCCGAGCGGAAGCGGCGCTGCCTCTGCGATGGTCGTATAAACTCTTGTCTTTATAAAGTAGCCTTCTCCAGAGATGAGCGTGTTCATGGTTGATGGTTCTAATTTAAGCAGAACAAAGAATCCTGCCAGAGACACCGCTATGGTCAATGGTACAGTTATTATCCATGGCTTCCTTCCGATGATATTTATCAAGAGCAGGAAAGCTATGCCAAGAACAGCCATTTCAGCTTCTGGCGTGAACCATCCTGAAAGCAAGCCAGATCCGTAATAGTAGTATGCACCCATGGCAAGGCCAAGGAACGTAGATAATGTGGTTGCGTATGTGAGATAACCAGTTGGCTTTCTTGTCAGTAGGTTAATGACGGCCTGGACAACCACATATATAAGCACTATTACCTGTATATACGCATATCCCTGCCACGAGAGCATCAATGCGCCAAGGGATGCGCCAGAGAGGAGAGCGTAGATTGTAGCCTTCTTATTCTTTGTGTAGTATGAAATTATTGAAGGAAGGTACGATCTCACATTCAGGAGACTATCTATGAATATTCCTTTCTTGGCGTTCTTCAGCGCCATCTCAAAGAAGTATATGGTGAGAAATGCAAAGAGGAGTTCAGGTGTGTGCATCCTTCCATCAGTGAGTATGCCTGCAGAGAGGTTGCCCGGCATTAGTGCATAAAGGAAAGCCGCTATTATGCCCGCCTTCTTGCCGAAAGCCTCCTTTGCCATGAGATACACAGGTATTATTAGAAGGGCTCCAAATACCGCATCGAATTCAGCAAACGCATAATATGCCGCCTTATATACACCAAATATAGGAGACAATATCGTGGCTACGAATGCGATCATCCAATGGAAGAATGGCGGCCTTGGGTTTCCTGAACCCACCGGGTAATTCAAGAACAGCTCATGCAGGAGCTGGGTGTGATACGTCAATATGTATTGTATAATATAATAATTGAAATACGGATCACTGCCACCCGAGTTGTTGAGAAATGGGTAAGCAAAGGCCTGCGACCAGGAAAAGAAGTTTGCCATAAAGAGATAGAAGACAAAGATTATTCCAAGTATTATCTCTGTCTCATACCTCTTGAATATCGTTGAAAGGTCAAATTTGTTCTCATTTCTTTCCACAGTTTCAAACATATAGCGAAACCTCTAATCAAATCTCCATATAAAAAACTGATCGGTTGCAATGTATTGTGGCTTCTCCAGATGTTCATATTCTGGATGGTGAATGAAGATCTGGGGCAATACGACATAAGATATCTTAACGCAGAAATTTTTTTCCAGTATTCATTGTTCGTTTCTTTTTTCATATACGTAATTTAGATAACCGATGAAAATATCCATCTGCAGTTGATAAGTGTAAAATTATTTCTAAACGAAACACAATACGTAATACTGAAACCAGATATCGAAGGAAAATATGGAAGGGCAAAGGTTTCAATAGGCAGAAACGAAGGTGATTTTTACATTTATATAGAAGCACCTGATACAGGATCGCTGAGAACTTCATTGTCCTCAATTGCGAGACTCTTTCATGTGATGGATAGTGTGGAGGGATTGATCAATGGTTGAACCCAATATAAGCGCATATCTGCAGAACCAGCTGCGACAGGCGCAGGAATTAGAAGAAAATATTGAAAAACTGGCTACACAGAGATATCAGCTTGATCTTAGTCTTAAGGAGATGCAGAAAACTCTAGATGAACTCAATAAGCTGGATGATAACACACCCATATACCGTACTGTTGGATCTATTCTATATAAGGTACAGGACAAGAAGAAACTAGTCGACGAACTTGATGAACAGATAGAACTTGCAAAGATCAGGATATCGACGCTAGAGAAACAGCAGAAATCCCTAGAGGAAAAATATAAGGAGTTGCAGAACGCCATACGTGAGCGTTATAATCAGGAGAATAAGAAAGGTGCCACAAGTTGATCGATTTCCTAGATGTCCAGAAGGAAACCCCAAAGATAAAAGTAGGAATTGAAAAAGTAGGGGTAAAAAAAATAAATTTTCCATTGAAGAAAGGCGACGATTTTGCCTTCCTCACCATTAACCTGTTCGTAAATATACCACCGGAGAGAAAAGGGGCAGATATGTCTCGAGCGGTGGAATCGATACAGAAGGTTCTGAATAACATGTCGCCTACCGATAAAATAGGTGATATAGGCCTCGAAATATGCGAAGAAGCGCTGTTGAGATTCAATTATTCCGAAAGGGCCCACTGTAAGATTGATATAAGATATTATAAAAAGGATAAGGAAGGGTATCTCGAATATCAGATGTACGTGAATACGATACGGAGCAGAAAGGAGATTTTGAAAAACGAGATAGGTATATCTTACGTAAGCATGACCGCATGTCCCTGTGCGATGGAGACCACAAGGACACTCATAAGCATTGAGAACCCGAATCTGACAGAGGCACTATCATCAATTCCCACAATAACTCACAACCAAAGAAACATAACAAAGATCATAGTCGATAATAGGAGCGGAAGAGTGGACATGTGGGATATTGCAGGGGTCATAGAAAAGGTCCAGGGCAAACCCCTGGATTCTCTACTCAAAAGAGTCGAAGAGGGTAATCTGGTATATCGGGCGCATAAAAATCCGAAATTTGTGGAAGACGTGGTTAGGGAAATAGCGTATCAGGCTGCTAGGGATCTACCGCTCCCAGATGAAGCTGAAATAAGGGTCTCTTCAGAAAGCGACGAGAGCATACATCCACATAACGCGTACGCTGAGATACAAATTACTGCTGGAGATCTTAGAAAAATCTCTGGGCTTATCGATCCCAATTAAGGAGTTCATCATATTCTTTCTCCTATTAGTTCCATTATCTTTTTTCTCACCATTGAAGAACTGTTGAGATTTCCATCGTATTTCGATATTCTGATGATACGCGCATCAACTCCTATTTGCTCTAGTCTTCTTCTGAGATCTGCTTCGTTGAACTTCTGGTCGTATCCCAGGGTTATTACATCTGGCATAACCTCTATCACGGTCTTCATCATATCATCCTCATGGCCGAGAATTGCACGATCTACAGGTTTCAGCTCTGAGACAAGTTTTAGTCTTGAGTTTTCATCAAATATCGGTATCTTGCCATTCTTCCTTGCCGTAGAGTCCCTGGCGACAACCACGACAAGCTCATCTCCAAGCTTCTTGGATTCCCTAAGATAATGTATATGCCCAAGATGTATGATGTCAAAGACGCCCGTGGCCATGACTCTTGTCATTGATGCGCTATTTTGAGATTGTAGATAAACGTTTCACCTGTATATGTATCATATTGCAGAAACCTTACGCTACACTTCATAAAAATACTGCTATATCCATACAATGGATAAGGGGTTCAATGATACTGCGAAGATACAGAAGATCCGATCTGGATCAGATAGCTGAACTTGAAAAAAGAGCATTCACCGTGGGCCCATATTCCAAACGGTATCTCCGGATCGTGCTTGAGGATCCTGAGGCAATAAGCTTGGTCGCACAGATAGGTTCTGCCATATGTGGCTATCTGGTCGCACTTCCAGCCGAGGGGGGATCAATAGATATAGAGAGCATCGCAACGGATCCTGATTTCCAGAGGTCTGGAGTTGCAACTAGGATGATGTCGATGCTCATGCAGATCGCCTGCGAAAGATACGAAAGTATAATCCTCGAAGTTCGCGAGAAAAACAATGAGGCAATATTGTTCTACAGAAAAATGGGCTTCGAAATAACAGAGTTTCTAAATGGGTATTACAGGGAATATTATCTTGGATCAAGGAATGCCTACAGGATGAGGAAAGTATGCAGAAAATAATATGGGATCAGTCGAAATCTTTGTTTCTCTCCATATCCTTATAGACATCTGCAATTTTCTTCGCGGTATCAACAAGTTCCTCAAATGACACATTCAACCTTCCCCATTTGAAGGGCTTGTCGCACCATCTGGGTATCACATGCACGTGGAAATGCATGACTCTCTGATTTGCACACCAGCCGTTGTTTTGCCCTATATTTATACCATCAGCCCCCATGGCTTTCATGGCCGCTTTTGCCACCCTTTTGGCCATTAGCTGCACTTCTAAGTAGTACCTGTTATCAATATCGAATATGTTTTCAAAATGCTCCTTTGGAATAACAAGTATATGCCCAGGTTCTACCGGAGCGTTATCCATGAATGCAATAACCATATCATTCTCTGCCACAATTGCCGCATTTCTTTTGCTTATTATCTCATTGCAGAAGACGCATGAAGCATCCAATACCATTCTGAAACCCCTCCAATACCTGCTCTTGCTTCAGGATCGTAGACGCAGATCCGACTGCAATGATATCAAAGCTCATCACAGGCTCTCCCGAACATCCATCTGATCGAAATTTCACTTGACCACCCAATGAATTGGTCTTTAAAGATATTTGCTGTCTGGGAATAGAAAGCAGAATTGCATGATCGCCCTAAAAGGTCACTGATGGTGTTGCAACCGTGTTTGGATTATATGATCAATGGGAGAAATTAGCGATCAGGATTAGATCATTTGAACATGAAAAATTTAACCTTAACGTTGCATTTTTCGTGTGAGAACGCTAAAAGTTAAAATAGAATAAATCGTTATGATGAAGCATGTACGGAATGAACGGCAAGATCCTCTGGGCTGACCTTACTAATGAAAAAATGTGGGTTGAAGAAATTTCTGAGGAAGTATACAGAAAGTATCTTGGAGGCGTTGGCCTTGGTGCATATATTTTGAACAGGGAGATAAAGGGCAAGATAGACGCACTTGGTCCCGACAATATACTTGGATTTGTCACAGGCGTATTCAACAGCCATAATGCGCCTCTTGGCGGAAGGTTGGAGGTAGTCGGCAAATCACCCATGACAGGAACTTGGGGTGACTCCAACTGTGGTGGGAAGTTTGCACCTGAACTTAAGAATACTGGCTTCGACGCACTTTTTGTGAAAGGAATAGCAAAGCGTCCGGTTTACATCAAGATAATTGATGATAAATACTCCATAGAGGATGCAAGCAGCCTGTGGGGCAAGGATGCCTATGAAACTGAAACTGAGCTGAAGAAGATCGACCCCAAAGGGCAGGCCATGGTCATTGGGGTTCCAGGAGAAAAGATGCTGTATGCTGCAGCCATAATGAACGAGTATGGAAGAGCATCGGGTAGATCCGGACTTGCCGCCGTCATGGGATCCAAAAAGCTCAAAGGAGTGTTCGCGCGTGGAACGAAGAAGGTACCGGTGTATGATGAGAAGATGCTGATGGAGACCATCAAGAAAGCGCAGATACAGTTCAGAAACTCTATGAATCTTGTGAATCCATGGCATATGTTCGGTACCACACAGATAACTGAATCTTCCCATCTCAACGGTGATACACCGATAAAAAACTGGGCTGGCGTTGGTATAGTGGACTTTGGAGAGGAAAACGCGAAGAAGATCAGCGGTGAAGAGATAAGGAAAGATGTCTTGAAATCCTATGGCTGTGCACAGTGTACCCTCGCATGCGGTGGACATGTCAAGAGAGAGACAAGATATGGAACGGTCGAAGGTCATCGCCTTGAATACGAGGGTACCGGTGCCTTCGGTGGCCTGAACCTGATCGCTGACCTGGACGCCATGTCCATGTCGTTTGAACTGTGCAACAGATACGGGCTGGACATAATAACAACAGGTGCAGTCATAGCCTTCGCAAACGAGCTATACGAACGTGGGATACTGACCGAAAAAGACATAGGTTTCAAGATAGGCTTCGGGAACCCTGATGCTGAGGTCAAGCTGACCGAGCTCATAGGTAAGGGAGAGGGTATAGGAAGAATACTCGGAATGGGTCAGAGATACGCGGCAAAGGTTATAGGTAAAGGTGCCGAGGAATCTGCAATGGAGATCGGCGGCCAGGACCTTCCAATGCACGATCCAAGACTCATGCCAAGCCTTGGAAACACGTATATATCAGATGCAACCCCAGGAAGACACACGGCAGGAGGCATCGGCTTCAACGAGGGCTTCAAGCTTGTCCTTCCATTCAAGCACAAGGAGAGCTGGGCTAAGGTACCTAGGTACGAATACCACGGAAAGGCCTACTGGCAATTGCTCTCTGTTGCAGGCCAGGAAATACTGAACTCCACCGGCATGTGCCTGTTCTCAACGAACATATGGCCAAACAGCTATCCGTACACGGATCTCATAAAGGCCATAACCGGATGGGATATGACCGAGGATGATCTTGTAAACATAGGGTGGAGAATACAGATGGCGAGGCACCTCTTCAACGCTAAGCAGGGCATCAACCAGTACGAGATAAAACCACCAGGCAGGGTTATGGGATATCCGCCACTAAAGGCCGGACCCACGGCTGGCGTTTCGATAGATTACGAAACGCTGAGAAACGAATATCTTACCCAACTTGGGTTATCCAAGGACGGCAAGCCCGATCCGAACATACTGAAGAAACTGGACATAGAACCGGAAATAATTGCGGGTATATGAATTCAGGATCCCGCATAATACTGGTTTTTTTCTATTTTTCCTTTCAATCTAAGTGAGTTAAGCACAACTGTGCTTGAGCTCATGCCCATCGCAAATGCAGCCAGTATGGGAAGAAATGAGTATATGCCTGTACCAAAGACCGGAACAAGGACACCTGCGGCGACAGGTATCAGCGCTGAGTTGTATGATATGGCCCATATTATGTTCTGCTTCACCTTCGATATGGTCTTGGATGATATATCCAGTATGGCGGGTATGGCCCTGAGATCGTTTCTCAAAAGTACAAAGTCTCCCTGGTTCCTTGTTATATCAGAACCGGAACCCATTGCAACACCCACATCAGCCTGTTCCATGGCAACTGCATCGTTTATACCATCCCCAACAAACATGACATAGTCTCCTTTTTCTTGGTAACTACGGATAATTTCGGCCTTTTCCTCTGGCTTCAGCCCCGTGTATATCTCATCAGGACCGACCGATTCCACGACCGATACTGACCTTCTGTTCTTATCTCCAGTCAGCACGGATATTTTCATACCTCTGGCCTTCAGTTCCGCTATCGTTTCCCTTGCTTCAGGACGGATCCTGCTACCAACCACAATTAAACCGCGATCGACTCCATCCACCCTTATCCTAAGATCTCCGTTATCATCTGATACGACTGATACCGAATGACCGTTGCATCTACCCTCTATGCCGTATCCAGGGGTCTCTATGACCTGATCGACTTCAAGCTCCGAAACTGAACCTGCATACTCCACTATAGCTCTCGCTACCGGATGGTTTGAGTGAGACTCAATGGCTGCGGCCATCTCCAGGGCTTTTGGATCGCCCGAATATTCAAGCACATACATCTCAGGCAGGGTCAGCGTTCCGGTCTTATCAAACACAACCCTGTTGATCTTCGTTGCTCTGTCCATTGCGCCTGTGTTCTTTACCAGAATACCCACACCGAAGGAACTCTCCGAAGCTATCAAAAGCGTTATAGGTCCGGCAAGCCCGATTGCACATGGACATGCTATGACTATGACCGACACGAAGGAAAGTATTGCCACCTCTATGAAGTATGGATCACCTATTGATCTCAGATAGAAAAACCAGAAGAGAAATGAAATAGTTGCCGCCAGCAAAACCACGGGAACAAAGTAGGAGGAGAATATGTCTGCGAGCCTCTGTATCTTCGTCCTTCCTGATGAGGCCATCTTTATGAATGAATAAATCTTACCAACCGTGGAATTGGCACCGACAGCCTGCACCCTTATCACCAGGTTGCCATTCAGGTTCTTCATACCAGATGAAACTGAATCACCCGGGCCCCTATGGGTAGGCAGGGATTCACCCGTTATCATGGATTCGTCTATATCAGCTGACCCGCGTTCCACGACACCATCAGCTGGTACAACCTCCCCTGGACGCACCTCTATGAGGTCTCCTGGAACTATCTCAGAGGATCTGACATCATGGATACCACCATCATGGACAAGATGCATATTATCAGGGATGAGTGATATGATCCTGTTTCCTGCATCACTGGCCTTTTTCTTCGTCAAATTCTCCACGTATGATCCAGTAAGTATGAGAGAAACGATGAAATCTGATGAATCGTAATAAACCATCGAGTGCGGGATGGCATGCGGGAAGAATGAGACGAAGACGGAGAAGAAGAAAGCGGTTAGAACACCCAGAGATACAAGAAGATCCATGTTCCCGCTCCTGGATCGTATGGCGCTGATGGCCCCAGGATAGAATTGTGTGCCTGAATAGAATACAACCGGAATGGACAGGATCAACAGCAGAATGTCATGAAACACACCGCTGTAGATATAGGTAAGGACCATCACGGGGATCGAGAATATCCATGCAATCGCCAGCTTTATTGCAAGATTCCTTCCCTGCTTCTCAGGTTCCATGAATTTATCCATGCATGCCTTGGAGCAGAAATAGTACCTGGTTCCATCTTTGTCTATGTACAGATCTGAGGTTTCTGGAACGTACATTCCACATACTGGATCGGTCGCCATGGCGGATCAATTGCCTTGGTAAAGTTAAGGCTATTCTGTGCATTTTGCATGGGATATTTTTAAACGTATGCTGTACATTAGGATGTATGATAGATCCGGTATGTGGTATGAAGGTGGATAAGAACGCGAAATTCAGATCGTCCTACAACGGAAAGGACTACTATTTTTGCAGTGAACACTGCAAAGTGGAGTTTGATAAGAATCCTATAAAATATACAAGATAAAAAACTTTATTAACTTGTATAGGTTATAAATTCATGGCAAAATATGTATTTAAATGCGCCGATATTGGTATGAATTGTGGTTTTGAAGCCTCGGAAAAGAGCATCGATGAACTGATGCCTAAGATCGTGGAACATGCCAAGACTGCACACAACATAACGGAAATAAACGAAGACCTGAAAAATAAGGTCACCGCGGCAATAAAAAAGAAAATGTTCTGATGAAATTACGGCGATATTTTGAAGCCGTCATTGAATTAAAGACCAGCGTATGTACGTGTCCTGATCGTTTTTATCGTTTATGTGGGCTGATCCGGAAGACTCTAAAGATTCTGGAAAACCGTATTTTTAATTTGAAGAGATCATTGCTGATCTCTGAAGAATTCAAGCTCCATCAGAGATCTGGATCTTATTTCATCTGCCTTCGGATATTCAAATGTTCTTTTCCCGTGAGAAAGGTATTTCACTAGAAGGTTTTTCATTTCCCCTCCACAGACGCATTTCTTCTCCTGAATGTCGGCGGGCACTACCTCAACGCGGTGGCATGCGCTGCATCTGAGGACGTTTTTTCTACCTGACATCTTTCCCCGCTTCGTCTCTGGCTTTCCGTTAACTTCCACTATGTCCATGGCAAAATCGAATGGCCTGGCAGATGAGATAGAAGTGCCAACTCCGAATGCCTCTGCGCCGGCCTCCCTCAACTTTTTCACGGTGTTTTCATCCAGACCGCCAGATACCATGATCTTTATATCTTTCCTTCCGCGTAGCGCGAGCTCCCATCTTACCTCCCTTATAAGGGCCTCAAAGTTCCCTCTCCTTGACGAGGGGGTGTCCAGCCGTATATAATCAACCCTGTCGAATAGTTCGGCTACCTTTATCGCGGCAAATTTCTCGTCCATGTATGTATCTATAAGAAGCACTGATTTTTGGCCATTCTTTGTGTTCTCCAGAGTTAGCCTCCATGCATCCTCATCACCGAGCATTATGGAGAGCGCATGGGGCATGGTTCCAACGGGTTCATGGCCGATGAGCTTAGCCCCGAGGACGCCTGAAACGCCGTCTGCCCCACCTATGTAAGCTGATCTGTCTATCATTGGCGATATCGCAGGATGCATTCTCCTTATCCCAAAAGAGAAGAATGGAAGGTTCCCGGCAGCTAGCCTCACCTTTGAGGCCTTTGTAGATATTCCGGAAGCCTGGCATATGAAACCCAGGATGGCCGTCTCATAAGCACCAAAATCGCAGTACCTGCCCTCCACCCTTATAAAAGGCACCGGCATACCGTTTGCGTCCCTCGGATACAGAATCGTACCCTCAGGTATTGCATAAAGATCGACATCTTTCCCTTCAAGGAGCTTTACGACCTCGTCCAGTCCAGTGAAGTTTATCCATGTATCCAGCGGACCAGATACAGTGGCCTCCATGGCTACCCTGAGATCCCTGCATCTTTCACCGATTGCTGCTATGGTTCTCTCGAAATAGACATCAGAGGCCAATCCATTCCTTATATCTTCATCATCTGCTATGTTGAACACATTCATGATCTCAACTCCAATCCCTATGCATGACCTGATCATCTTCCATTCCAGCTCGGCAATGGCAGAGGTGCAATCAGGGCGTACCTGTCATCCTGCACGCCGTTAATAGCATTTTCCCAATGGGTGCATCTCTGCTAATCTATCTTTCTTAATGGAATTATGGTATCGTATGCTAAATATGTATGAATATTTACCTCAGAGTTCCTCCCCCTCACGCGTCGATCTGACGATTCATTATACCTGCTGTTAGTTTTCATCGGCTCAGATATGGATGGAGATACGGCGTGGAATCTGGCGATGATGCGGACACAGTTTATCGATGTTTCAGAGTTGATTTACCACCATATGGTTTTTTCGCCCGTATCCTCTATATGTATGCCGTTTCCCGTGAGTATGTTTCTTATCTGATCTGCCTCCTGAAACTTCCTTTCGGCCCTGAGCCTCTTCCTGAATTCTATAAGATCGTTCACGATGCCAGTGAGAGTCGCAGATTCTGGGAACAGTATACCGGCAAATCCATCCACCCACATGAAAACTCTCATGGCATCCTGCGCACTTGACCTAGACAAATTATCTATCTCTCTGTTCAGATCACCCGCGAAGTCAAGAAGGTCCCTGAATACAGACCTGAAATCAAAGTCGTCAGATGCCTCATTCACCATCCTGTTTATGATGGAGGACGGATCCACCGATAGATTCGATGATCCTGATACGCCAGCAAGTTTTCTGAACGTGCTGTTCAGGTATTCCACCTGTTTTCTTGATTCCTCGAGGAGTTCCTTGGAGAAGTCAAGCTGTGTCCTGTAATTTGCGTTGAGAAGCGCGTAGCGGAGATCCTCCGGCCTGTACTCCTTCAATACCTCTCTTATGGTGATGAAGTTTTTCAGGGATTTAGACATCTTTTCGTTATTCACATTTATCATGCCGGTGTGTATCCAATAATGGGAGAGATATTTCTTTCCGCTTATAGCCCTCATCTGTGCTATCTCGGCCTCATGATGCGGAAAGATTAGATCCGAACCACCGCCATGGATATCGTATTCCGGCCCAAAGTAGGTCTCGGTGATGGCAGTATCCTCTATATGCCATCCTGGCCTTCCCGGTCCCCAGGGTGAATCCCAGTAAGGCTCCCCGGGTTTCCTCTTCTTCCATAGAACGAAGTCTTCAGGGTTTCTCTTGTTTTCATTCACTGCAACCCTGTATCCGTGTATTATCTGATCAAGGCTCTGATTGGAAAGCTGGCCATAATCTGAGAACTTCTTCACCTCAAAGTAAACCCCGTCGGCCGTTTCGTAGGCATAACCACCTTCAATGAGGCGGTTTATCTGCGATATTATTTCCTGTATGTAAAGCGTTGACTTTGCGAAGTAATTGACAGAGTTGACCTTAAGCGCTGACATGTCTTCGAGAAATTCTCTGAAATATATCTCCGCAACCTCATGCGGTTCAATATTCATCTCTCTGGCCCTGTTGATTATCTTGTCATCTATATCCGTTATATTCTGGAGATAGAAGACAGAATAACCCAGGCTTCTGAGGAATTTGGCTACTGCATCGAAGAATATGTATGTCCTTGCATGCCCTATATGGAAATGATCCTGCACTGTTGGGCCACACACAAACATGTTAATGCGTCCTTTGTGCATCTCCGTAAATTCCTCAATGCCGCGCGTAAGAGTGTTGTACATCCGCATTAATGATCATTCCATAATCGGTCTTCATGATATATATATTGATCATGAATTTCTGAGATGCAGAAAATGTGAATTGGATCTCGATGACTTTGATAGCCTTTATATATCAACTGGTATATCATTATACATGTTATTTTCTGCTGTTGCTGATACATTTGAAAAGATGGAAAACACCACCAAACGGCTAGAGCTCACGGATCTTCTTGTGAACCTGCTAAGATCCGCTGACGAGGATCTGCCCCTGCTCGTATACCTCGTTGAGGGAAAACTTGGCCCGGATTATCTGGGTATTGAAACACAGATGTCCGATAAGCTCATCATAAAGGCGCTCTCCATGGCTTCCAACATATCAGAAGAGGACATATCCAAGGATTACGCCAAGGTCGGAGATATAGGAACTATAGCTCGAGAAATAGCAGAAAAGAGGAGCCTTAAACCCCTCGTACAGGAGGAGATCACGGTGAAATACATACATGATACGCTCATGAGGATGGCCAGATCCTCCGGTTCTGGGAGTACAAAGGCCAGAATAGACGCGTACATGGATCTTTTCCTGAACAGCACCCCAAAGGAGATAATGTACATAACCAGGATAATAACCGGTAAGCTCAGAATTGGCATATCTGATGCCACAATACTTGATGCCATAGTGAAGGCATTCGCTGATGAGAAGTACGCAGAAGATATAGAAAATGCCTTCAACTTTCATCCGGACCTGGGCTACATAGCGTCTGAACTAAAGAAGGGAAACATAGATGACATACTGAAGCTGGGCCCAACACCCATGATCCCATTCAAAGTGATGCTCGCTGAACGCCTCAGATCCGTTGAAGAGATACTAGACAAGATGGGGGGTAAGTGCGCGTTTGAATACAAATACGATGGCATGAGGACAGAAACTCATATTGAAAAGGGGAAAGTGAGACTCTTCTCCAGGGGAAATGAGGAAACAACAGATCAGTTTCCGGACATAACGAAGGCCGCCTCAGAGACCTTCAAGGTTGAGTCCGCAATCCTTGATGGCGAGGCTGTGCCATACGATCCGGATACCGGTGAACTCTATCCGTTTCAGGTCATA
Source organism: Thermoplasma sp. (assembly GCF_008709555.1). GTDB lineage: Archaea > Thermoplasmatota > Thermoplasmata > Thermoplasmatales > Thermoplasmataceae > Thermoplasma. The sequence continues at coordinate 20,163 of NZ_VYIJ01000011.1, read as the reverse complement.
TCACATAGACGTGGAAGGAAGTACGATCTGGACAAGGTATCGTCTGAGATACCGATAACTGTATTTCTCTTTGACATAGTTTATCTCAACGGCAAGGATCTGTCGAAAACACCGTACTCTGAAAGGAGAAGGGTGCTCGAGTCATTGTTCAATGAGAGCGACAGCTTCAGGCTTGCTAAGAGGATAGAATCGGGTGATCCAGCCGAGGTGCATCGCTTCTTCAACAGCGCCATAGAGGATGGATGCGAGGGCCTTGTTGCCAAGAGCACGTCTCCCGATTCTTTCTATAAGGCCGGAGCCCGCGGATGGCTATGGATAAAACTCAAGAGAGACTATCAGGCACAGCTATGGGACACGCTGGATCTTACCGTTGTAGGCGCATTTTATGGACACGGAAGGAGAAAGGGTACCTATGGAGCGCTGCTGCTCGCAACATACAATGATAAGAACGACACCTTCGAAACGGTCTGCAAGTTGGGATCTGGGTTCTCCGACGATGTTCTCTTTTCTCTTCCAAAGAGGTTCGAAAATTACGTATCAAAGGAGAAGCCTGCACGTGTCATAAGCAACCTTGAGCCTGATGTCTGGTTCTATCCATCCGTGGTGATGGAGGTTATCGGTGCTGAGATAACGGTAAGTCCGATACATACCTGTGCCTACGGTGAAATAGAGAAAGATTCTGGGCTCTCAGTGAGATTTCCAAGATTCACTGGAAAATGGCGCGATGATAAGAAACCTGAAGATTCAACAACATCAAGGGAGATCCTTGAAATGTATAAGGAACAAAAAAAGACTATAACGGAGGAGAAGAGTTAAAAAATTACTCTTCTTCTTCGTCTCTGTTTGACCGACCGTAGCCGCCACGCCTGAAGTTGTCTCTGCGTGGTCCGGAGCGGTGGAAATTGTTCTCGTATTCCTTTTCGCTTGCGTCGAAATCTTCGTTCACTTCTGTTACTTCCTCATCAGAAACACTTAATGAACCGTATTTGCCAACGTTGAGCCTTATGTGACCCCTTACGAGAGAAACATATCCGTTCCCTATGGCTAGGGTCTCACCGGTTCTCGCCTGGCTTGCCTGATCGCCCCAAAGGGACAGTATAACCTTTCCCGTATCGTCTCCGATGGTTACTTCTGTTACAGATCTCTGGTCTCCAAACTTCGTTTGTATTGTTTTTGGTTCTCCAACAGACAAAACCTTTCCAACCACATTCACTCTCCTTGAGGAGGGTGTTAGATCCTTTATCTTCGTTATATCTTCCATACTACTTACTATCCTGTCTCTAGAACGTCTCTAGAAAGACCATCCACTCATTTCATATCTCTATTTAAAGATTCTGGTTATGCTCTCTCACATTCTAAATAATCAGTGGCGCTTGATTCTTTAATTCTACAGGCAATTGGCGATTGTATGATACATCCAGATTTTATTCAGTTCATTGTTAAATGATGTAGATCATATTGGCCACGCATAAAAATATAAAATAGGAACACGCGTACACAGATTCACACAGGCAATTTTATGCCTGTAGCCCCTTCTCATATTGCCGCTCGTATTCCGAGGGCAGCTCCTCTATGGTTTTTATTGGTACATTCTTCCTGAGGAAATTCCAGAGGTAAACATCTATATCGACACCTATACCAGTCAGATATTGATTCATCCTGCGTTCGAGATCACAGCCCTTCGTATCGAGATCGGTAAGAAGTATGATCCTCCTGTACTTTCTGGCTATGGTATCAGAGAACTCTATCAGGGACGTCCCTCTGTTAAGAATAAGAATCTCACCATTGAATCTAAGCCTCCTGAGTGATTTCAGATCGTTTCGACCCTCCACAACTATGGGAATGCTTATATTCTTTACTCTATACTTTTCTATGAGCTCCAGAAATCTGTTTCTGGCAGACGTGATTGCACATCTTCCGTTCTTATTTAAAGATTGTGTTCATTGCTAATCATTAACATTTATATATGAATATTCGTTATATTAAGTAAGGTGAGTATGCAGTATATGAATACATGCATTTCTGAGCTGTCTGTGGTATGGGTAGAGATGTGCGAGGGGCATATGTGTGGGCTTGTCTAGGAGGTGTTTGGAGACGTCCATAGACAGGTATGATTATTACCTGAAGCTGATACTTAACAGCTCTGTGGGAGAATATCCGTATATAATGGACGAATATCAGAATGACAGAGATATCAGTGAGTCTGAGGCCGAATCTCTGGACAGGATCGTTATAAAGTACATGGGCAACTACAGGAAAACGGATGTGAAGATCATAAACGTCGAGACTGGTATGGAGGAGACGGCTCCGCTTACGATGATCGATGATTTCGGAGGAAACGCGATTTACGGTGGAGAGATCTCCATGTTCGGACTATTGTGGAAAATATATTCGCCACCACAGTACTATGAGAGGCCTGTTGTCAATAAATGGTATTACAACGAGAAGGTGGCGTCAATACTTAACGAGACTCTTCGTGAGGCTGTTCCCGGCAAGATAAAGAACTACTTTGACATACCACCGTGGGTATTCAGCACAAGATATCAGAACATATCAAGATATGTTCCAATCTACGATATAATAATGGATGCCATAAACAGGTCTATAATACCTGGCTGGTACTATCTTTCAAAGGCTGGTCTGAACCAAGAATTCATTGAGGCTATAAGGAACAGGACTTTTCAGCTCTGAGATTGATAAATAATATCTATCATTGAAAATATCTTGATTTAAATACATATTTTAAGATTGAAAATCAGATTATTGATCATCGCAAGTATAGGATATTGCAAATATTTAATATTTTAATTCTAATAAATATAGTTTAATATGATTAATTTAAATATGGTTCTTCACACTTTTATGTGGGTAATTTTCGATCAGGATGCATCGCCAAAACGCCTTACAGATATGTTGGCAGTGTAACCAAGGATGATTAGTACAGGGATTTCAAACGTTTTATTAAATATCCACTGTTATCTGAGGCTATCTCAACATTATTGCCAGGTGGACCCACATGAAAGTCCGATGACCCTTAAATATTAAAAATAAAAACATTTTTCCGAGAGTTGCGATTATCATCTATGGATCTTAAAAGCTTGTTCTATCCTGAATCAGTAGCCGTGATTGGTGCGTCTGCTGATAAGACGAAGATTGGTTATCAGATAGTGAGGAATCTCAAGGAAGGCGGATATCAGGGTAAGGTTTACCCTGTTAACCGTAAGGGCGGAAACATCTTAGGTTACACGGTTTATCCAAGCATTGGAGATGTGCCGGACAAGGTAGACCTTGCGATAATATCGGTACCTGCAGAACACACACCTGAAGCGGCAGAAGAATGCGGAAAAAAAGGAGTTTTTGGTATCATAGTCGTTGCATCAGGCTTCTCAGAGGTTGGAAGGAAGGATCTTGAGGATGATCTCGTTGCTGTATGCAAAAAATACAACATGAGGCTACTTGGCCCTAACGTGGTCGGCCTGATGAACAATGTTCTCAAGCTGAACGCGTCATTTGCACCATATCTGCCATATCCAGGAACAATAGGGATGGTGTCACAGAGCGGTGCACTGATAGTCGGCCTGGATGCGATGACATGGAGCAACAAGACCGGCACAAGTTTCCTAATAAGCATAGGGAACATGGCGGATCTTGACTTTTCCGATCTGGTCTCATTCCTTGCCGATGACCAGAATGTATCGTGCATATCCCTCTATACAGAGGGCCTCAAGGCAGGCAGGAGATTCATAGACACCGCCAGAGCAATAAAGAAGCCAATAGTAATGCTTAAGTCTGGGATATCCAAGCATGGTTCGGTTGCAGCAGCTTCCCACACGGGATCACTGGCCGGATCTCACCGTGTATACGATGGTGCTCTTAAACAGGCGGGAGTTGTCCGTGCAAATTCCATAGAGGAGCTGTTTGATCTTTCCCTTACGCTATCACTGCAGCCATCAATGACGGGAGACAACCTTATGGTTGTGACAAACGGCGGAGGCATTGGGGTCCTGGCCACGGATCAGGCCGAACTCTCAGGGATACCGCTGCAGACTCCATCGGACGATCTTCAGGCAAAGATAAGGCAGGTCATACCGTCGTTCGGTAGCACAAAGAATCCCATAGACATGAGCGCAATGGCTACCCCTGAGATCTATGCGGACACGATAAAAACCGTGATGGAAGATGAGAGCGTCGACGGACTTGTGGTGCTATACTGCGAGGTTGCGAACCTGGATCCTTCTGACGCCGCAAAGGGCATAATAAACGGCGTTCTGTCATCAAACAGGAAGATACCTGTTGTCGCTGGTTTTATCGGCGGAGAACATTCGAAGAATGCTGGGCTTTACCTTATAAAGAATGGAATACCCACGTTCGACTCGCCCGACAAAGCTGTTAAGGCCATGGCTGCACTAAGAAACCACAAGAGGATGAATGATCTCATCTGCCTTGGCCCGGCAAGACCAAAGGATCTGAAACGTGACGGAGTCGGAGACAAACTTAAGAAATACGCAGAGGCTGGAATAAAGAGCCTGAATGAACTAGAATCCAAGGAGATATTCGAATCCTACGGAATAAAGGTTAACAGGACAGAGCTTGCCAGAAGCAGGGATGAACTTAAAACTCTTCTGAAGGACTTCAAGTATCCAGTCGTACTGAAGATACAGAGCCCAGACATAGTACACAAGACCGATGTCGGTGGTGTCATAGTGAACGTCAAAAGCGATGACGAGGCTCTCAAGGCATACGACACAATAATATCAAATGTGAAGGCAAACGCCCCACAGGCAAAGATCGATGGCGTCGTGGTGGAAGAGATGTTCAAGGGTGATCTGGAGACCATCATAGGAACGGTAAATGATCCCACGTTTGGACCCACCGTGATGTTCGGGCTGGGTGGCACTGCGGTAGAGGTTCTTGAAGATGTATCGTTCAGGGTTGCGCCTGTCTGCGAAAAGGAAGCCTATGACATGATAAGGGACACGGTTGCAGGAAAGATGATGCAGAAGTTCAGAGGCAGGGGTCCTTTAAATGTGGACGCAGTTGTCGATCAGATAGTGAGGTTCTCATGGCTTGCGTATGACCATCCGGAGATAAAGGGCATAGACGCAAATCCTATGATCGTCAGTGAGGATGGCGCGATAGTGGTTGATGCAAGGATAATGCTATAAAAATTTGAAGGATCAGCGATAAATGCTGATCCTGTGGTCTTTTTTGGCTTTTATTTGATCAGTTCTTTTCGTCTTCTATTCTGTGCGATAGTTCTCCGATGCCGCTTACGCTGATCGATACCGTATCGCCATCTGAAAGATACCTGGCAGCTGTGAAGGCGGCAACGCCGGCTGGTGTACCCGTGGTTATGAGGTCGCCAGGTTCCAGCGTTATGGTTTGCGATACCGTTGATATCAGCTGTGCCACGCTGAATACCATATCATCCGTTGTTCCAGACTGACGCAGCTCACCGTTGACTCGGGTCTCAATCTTCAGGGGAAACTTCACTTCATCCCTCGTCACTATGTACGGACCTACAGGAAGGGCATCATCGAACGCCTTTCCCTGCACCCAGTTGTAACCGTATGGATGCATCTCTGGAAACTGGTGATCCCTTGCACTCACATCATCAACTATGGTGAAACCGAAGATGTGATCCTCTGCTTCTTCTACAGAAATTCTCTTGCCTCTTTTTCCGATCACTATTCCTATCTCGCCTTCATAATCCAGCTTTTCTATCTCCTTTGGCCTGTGCACTGCGCCGTTATGAGCAACAAGCGCATTTGAGAACTTGGTGAAGAAATATGGCTTTGGCGGAAATTTTGTCTCTGATTCCTCCGAATGCGAACGGAAATTCACCGCGGGAAGGAAAATCTTGCCTGGATTCACAGCAGGTAAATAGACGATCTCACCATCATAGCCCCTGGAGGATATATCTTTCCCATACGAGGCTATGAACTCATTTATGTTGGATATCCCGTCTATCAACCTGATCTCGTTTCCATCAACGGTGAATAGCCGCTCTGTTCCGTCAACTTTGCATCGTCCAACCTTCATAGATCCGCATGCTTATACCGGATAATTCATTATCGATTTCTTAATGGAAAAATAATAGTAGAATACTGGAATTGGAGATCGATGGCTTCTAACATAAGGATAATCTTTTACGGTACCGGTGGCAGCTGGCCAACACCATTACGTGCTATGCCTGGTGTTGGCGTGAAGGTGGATGACGTTCTGAATCTCTTCGACTGCGGGGAGGGTACGCAGAGGCAGATAATGAAGAGCTCAACCTCATTTATGGATATAGACAACATATTTATAACACACTTCCATGGTGATCATTTTCTAGGCATAATGGGCCTTGTGCAGAGCATGTCTTTCAACAATCGATCTAAGCCTCTGAACGTATTTGGACCGCAGGGGGCCATAAAGATCCTCTCAAACGCGTTGAACGTGGGTTATTACACCCTTCACTTCCCACTCAAGATATATGAACTTGAACCAGACAGGGCCTATGATATGGGAAAATTCGTCATAAGGACCCTGCTCAATGATCATCCCGTACCCGCCATATCATACAGCATAGAGGAAAAGGATCTTGTCAGGATAGACCCTGAAAAGGCCAAGGAGAAAAACATACCATCGAGGATCATTGAGAAAATACGTGAGAATGGAGTGTACACATACCGGGGGAATGAATACAGAATAGACGATATATCCGGCGGTATAAGAAAGGGGAGAAGAATAGTGTACACTGGTGATACTAGACCCATGGATCGAATGGTAGAGTTCGCCAGAGGTGCTGATGTCCTGATACATGACACAACTACAGATTCCAGCTTCGAGCCCATGGTAAACGAGTTTGGGCACACCTCGTCAAGACAGGCGGCCAGGATAGCCAAGCAGGCTGGAGTCGGAAGGCTCTTTCTATATCACTACAGCCCACGTATAACGGATACCTCAGTTCTCCTTCAGGATGCGAGAACAGAATTCGAAAATGTTTATGAAAGTAAGGATCTGATGGAATATGAAGTGAGGGTAAGGCGTGAGGGCGGGCGAGATCCAGATATGTAGAATTTAGCATTTAGTTAACTTTTCCATTATATTGAAACGTTATTCAAAATATTTAAATATTTTAGTATGATGCTAAACTATGATAATCAATCTGTGGAACCCAACCTACGAAGGAATATACGCCGCCATCTTGATATCGTATCTGCTTGGGATTGTTCATGGTATAACCCCTGATGAGCACACATGGCCCATAACATTTTCCTATGCCGTTGGGAGCTATTCCACCAAGGGTGGTGCCAAAGCCGGTCTACTGTTCTCCTCCGGATTCACCCTTGAGAGGGCAATAATGTCCGAGATAGCTGCACTCGCTCTTGCCAGTTTCATGCTCGTTCCATACTTCAACAGCATAGTTTACATCGTGGTTGGCCTTGTGATGGCTCTGAGTGGGTTCTACATAGCAAACAAACTCAAGTATCCTCACGTACACATCATAGAGGAATCTATCTACCATCTCTTTGGCATACACAAGGGCCACGAGGAGAAGGAGAAGATGGAGCTTGAGCACATGGAGAATCCCATAATGACGAAGGTAGATGGGGAGTACAGGCCAATTCCGTTGAAGCTGGCCTTTGTACATGGCCTCATCGCTGGGTTCGGTTTCGGAGCCTTCGCGCTCATCATATATTTCGTCATAGCTCCCAACATGCCCATATACCTCGGCTTCGTTCCAGGCCTCATGTTCGGCCTTGGAACCATGACTATGCAGGTCCTGGCAGGGACGGCATTCGGGCTGTGGCTAACGAACAAGAAGAACCTCACTGTGAAGGGCATAGCGTATGTTGCAAGAGGCATAAGCCACTTCGTGCTCTCATACGGTGGTCTGGTCTTCGTGATAGCTGGAGTAGCAACGCTGATCTTCCCTGCCCTCTGGGATTACCAGTTAATCACAGGGATCAAGATACACAACCTGGACACCATAGGCCTACCGTTTTTCCTTGTCGTAATATCCGTAGTCGTTCTTGGCTACATAGGGTACAGGATAAATCTCAAGAGGGCGATAGAGCTTGATTACGTTGCCAAGAGCGATAAGTCAACTGAAACAACGAAGGCAGGATCCTGAAACGTTGGCAATCTTTAACTACTTTCTGGTGATTTGCAGCTATGTACAAGGGTATCATAACGCCCATGATAACACCCATGGGCGCCAATGGCGATATAGATTACAGTGCAACTGAAATTCTCATCGATGAACTTGCGAGCTTTGGCGTTGATGGCCTCTTCCCCATGGGATCGACCGGCCTGTTTCCAATGTTCAGTAAGGAAGAAAAAAAGAAATTCCTGAGTTTTGTCAGGGATCATTCTAAGAAGATGGAGGTATATGCCGGCGTTGGATCCTCATCAACTCAGGAATCTGTAGAGCTTTCGAAATACACCGAGGATATAGGCATAAAGGTAAGGGTGCTGATGCCAACATACTATATCAAACCAGACGAAGACTGGATGTACAAGCACTTTTCCACCGTGATATCGGCTGCATCAAACGATCTGTTCATATACAACATACCGCAGCTCTCTGGATCATGGATCAGCGAGAGCCTCCTGGAAAAACTTTCAAGAGAGTTCTCGAACGTGAAGGGCATAAAGGACAGCTCCGGCGACATGCGATTCTTCTCAAGGATAATCCGACACAAGAGCCAGAAATTTGACATATTCCAGGGACAGGATGATCTGCTGTTTCTGTCCCTTTCCATAGGTGCCAGCGGCGGAGTCTGCGGCCTCTCAAATATATCACCATACATAACAGACCTGTACCGGGAGTTCATTGCAGGGAATGCAGGAAAGGCAAAAGAGATACAGTTGAACCAGGTCAACCCATTGATGTACACCATAAATGAAGCGACATTTCCGTCAGGTTATTATTATGCTTTCTACAAGATAAACAATATAAAGGGCGGGTACAGGATACCGATGCTTGAACCAACGCCGGATCAGAAGAGGAAGATAGACCAGGAGATAGCAAAGATTCCGGCTAAAAAATAATATTCCAATTACGCATTTTTTATAAATTTTACGAATATCGTCTAAAATCTCCCGGCGTGTACTATGCACTGAAAGATTTATATCCCCTGATAGTTTGTTCCTCTAATGGAATTCCAGAAGTTCAGGACGATGCACTTCCCCAGGGATGTGTATATAGGGCATGACGTGCTCGATCACATCGTTGACGTTGTTGGGGAAAACTGCAGGAATAGAAATGCGATTATCGTATCAGGGGATATAACCTACGAACTTGCTGGAAGAAAGGTCCATGATCTCCTTGAAACGTATGGCTATGAAGTTCGAGCCTTTCTAGTAGGAAATGCCAATTATGATACCTTAGAAAAACTTGAATCCGAATCACTCGATTTTCAGGCAGGCATAGTGATAGGTGTTGGTGGTGGGGCGAAGATAGATCTGGCAAAGAAACTCGCGTTCGACAGGAAACTTCCTTTTGTGAGCGTTCCGACCGCACCAAGCCATGATGGCATAGCATCACCAAGGGCATCGCTCAGGAGAAATGGGGTATCCTATTCAGAAGAAGGCGCAATGCCCATAGGAGTAATCGCTGACACTGCAGTTATGATAAAGGCCCCTTACAGATACCTGGCAGCTGGTGCAGCAGATGTCATATCCAACCTCAGCGCGGTCAAGGACTGGAAGCTGGCACACAGGCTCAAGGGCGAGGAGTTCAGCTCCAGCGCCGCGGCCATGTCAGAGTATTCAGCACAGGAGGTTCTTTCCCAGATAAACGAAATAAAGAAGTACGAGGAATCCTCTGTATGGCTTGTCACGAAAAACATATTGGCCTCCGGGACGGCCATGGCCATCGCTGGGAATTCTAGACCTGGGAGTGGAAGCGAGCATCTGTTTGCCCATGCTCTGGAGGCGGCTGGTGTAGAAAACATGCTCCATGGCGAGATGTGTGCCATGGGTACGGTCATTTCCATGTATCTGCACGATGAGAACTGGCAGCAGATAAAAGAGGCTTTTGATACTTTAGGGATATCCATAAGAACCAGAGACTACGGTATAAATGATGAGACGGTGATAAACGCGTTGAGAACCGCACACTCCATAAGACCAGAAAGATACACAATTCTGGGTGAGAGCGATATGTCTTACGATGCAGCTGTTAAGGCCCTGGAACTTACTGGAATAATATGAGGTGAGAACTCTGCCAAAGATAAGCCTTATAGGTAGCAACATAGCAAAAGAGGGTCTTGAATTTGTTTTCGCCGGTCCTTTGGCGGCCTGCTCTGACTGCAGGGTAAAGAACGTATGCTTCAACCTTGAGCAGGGTCACAGGTACCGGGTGACGAAGGTCAGGGAACAGGTAAATCCCTGTATAATTTTCAGCGGTGACAAAGTTAATACTGTAGAGGTTGAGGAACTGGAAGACTACGTGAACGTTCAGGACAGCAAGAGAATACAGGAGGGTGCAATAATATCACTCAAATCTATGAACTGTGACTACATAACATGCCCAAACATAGAAAAATGCAACCTGCATTATTTCAAACCCGATTCAAAGGTTATGGTCAAGTCCATAGGAAAGGAGATAAGCTGTCCAAAAGGATACAAGATGAAGCAGGTTTCGATCACATACAAATAACCATTCAAAAGGCGAAGATAGGTTAATGGTTGCGACGTATCGTTCATATCGATCCGCTTATTTGTCATTATGTTGATGATACGATAGCAAAGCTATTATAGAGCTTTTTAATGTAGTTTTTACCAGATTTCTATGAAGTATACAAAATTTGAGAAGGCAAGGATTATTGGTGCAAGAGCTCTTCAGATTGCCATGGGTGCTCCTGTGATCATTGACGTCCCGAAAAACATAATAGATCCTGTTGACATAGCAATGCTCGAATTCGAAAATAATGTCATACCGATAACAATTAAAAAAGCTTCAAAAATTTTAAATTAAACTTTTGCGTTTTCCACGTCAAATTCACCTGCACTCTTAAGGATCTCTGGCTTCCTTCTTGAATAATACATAGTAACTATGAAGCCTCCCACAACTACCCAAAGTATAGTTATTATGAACGATGCGAAGTATGCATCGTTAACTGGATCCGGATTCGTTATCCACTTCGCCCAGATGTTTGACACCGTGAAATATATGACTATTAGCCCTATGATTGTCGCAACAGCTGGTGCCAGCGCATGCTTCAGGAATTCAAACCTGTCGATACGCTTCGTGTAATAGGTGAGAGACGTGTTCGCCATTATATGTACTATGATTATCGATATTCTCGTTCCTGCTTCAAGTATGAAGGCTGCGATCTTAGGCCCGAAATACAACCCCATAAGGACATCGAGCACAAAGGACGTGAGGCTCCAGACTATGATAGCCATATAAGGCGATCTGTATTTCGGATGCACTCTGGCCAGTGACTTTGGAAATATCACATTATCGCTGGCAGCCGAATACCACCATCTGCCAACCGCTGTTGCCTTGGACACACCGTTTGTGAGATAGCTGTTGACGGTGAATATTATCAGAAGTATGACGCCTATTGGGCCCAGATACTTGCCGAAAACAATTATTCCCGCATCAGGAGCGCTTGCAAATGATCCGATGTTGTTTATTCCCCATCCAACTGTCAAGGCGTACGTGGCCGGTATTATGGCTATGGCCGTCAGTATCATGGCGTAGAGTATGGATCTGCCTATGTTCTTCTTCGGATCCTTTATCTCTTCCGACACCGTTGTGACTATGCCTGTACCGGTGAAATCCAGTATTGAGAAGACTGCACCGAACATTATGGCGGAGAAACCCACACCAAGATTGCTGGGGAGCGTGAATGGCACAATCGAATTGTGCGGCCCAACCTTAAGTATTATGATTGCAGCTCCGATCACAAGGAACAATACTTCGGCAAGCCCTGCAACAGCGTTATATCCCAGTGAAGGCTTTATCCCAATGTATGTGACTATGGTTATGTAGGCCGTGAATGCACCGGCAAAGAGTATCCAGATGTATGGTATGGCCGTTATCCTTGGGGATATGAAAAATATAAATGATTAAAGCCCGAGTATACCGAAAGCTGCTCCCGTTATATCATAGTACATGAAGCTCAGCGCGGTAACAGGCCCCAGTTTACCGCCCTCTGTGGATCCTGCCGCAAAGGCATAGTAACTTCCCGCATTCGCCTTGTACTTCGAGAACTGATACGGTGTAACCATAAATATGGCATAGACGAACCATCCAAAGATCACAGAAAGTATCGTCCTAGAACCGGCAATGGAGAATGTGGCGACGAGCAGTATCGCGATATCAGCAGCAGGATCCACCTGTCCCATCGACTGAAAGATGCCCTGCATTATGCCTATGGAGTTCCTTTTCAGTCCACTTCTTCTACGCACCATCTCTTAACCTCTTCAAAGTGGGATCGGCGAAAAAATCAACTTTGACGCCGGCCCTGTTTCTATATTACATTCATGTTATATAAACATAACTGAAATATTATGGGAATGCGTTATTCTTGTTGAATTATAAAGATAATATATCAATTATTTAATTTTGAAGATACGGCTTCGAGATCGATCTTCTCGAACGGGATCGAACCCCTGTGAACCGAAAACCCATGCATCTCATACAGATGGCTGTACGAACTATCAATACTGAACGGTATACCCAGTATATCCCATATCTTGATAGCCGACGACGGTATGTAAGGATACGCCATCACGGTCAGGAACTCGGTTATCTTCAGGGATAGGTAAAGATCGTGATTGAGCTTCTGCCTGTCATTCTTCACAGTTTTCCATGGTTCTGACCTGTTGAAAAATCCGTTTGCATATATCGCCAGATCCAGCCATCTTGACAGGGCCCGCTTCACATGCACACCTGAAAGGTCGTCAAGCCAGGATTCAAACGATCTTCGTGCATATTGGAATTCCTCATCACCATTGACATCAACAGGATCGAGGGTCAACCCGTATTTGTCTATGAAAGACACAATGCGGTACACCAGGTTTCCATATTTATCGATAAGATCCGAATTGACTGTACTGACAAGCTCTTCGAGGGAAAAATCTGAATCGCCGGTCTCCGGCAGTATCGATGCCACGTAATACCTCAGGTAATCTGCAGGAACGGCTTTCAGCAGATCGTCTACGCTGTAACCTATCCCCCTGCTCTTGGAAAACTGCTGCCCCTTGAACGTCAGGTATTCGTTGGCAGGTATATCGTATGGGAGGTTGAATCCACCATAACCCATCAGCATCGCTGGCCATATTAAGGCATGGAAGGGTATGTTATCCTTTCCGATGAAATAGTAGTTCCTAACCTCTGGATCGAAATAATACTCCTTCCAGAGGTCCGGATTGCCGATCCTCTTTGAGTATTCCCTGGCCCCTGTTATGTAGCCGATCAGAGCCTCAAACCAGACGTATATCCTCTTTGTATCGTATCCATCCAGAGGTATCCTGACGCCCCAGTCTATGTCCCTGGTGATCGGGCGTTTTTTCAACCCGCCGGAGATGAAATTCTGCGTGTATGCGAGTACGTTTGGTTTCCAGTAGGTCTTTGTGGAGATCCAGCTCTTGAGCTTCTCTTCGAGAAGATCCAGCCTCAGAAAGAAATGCTCTGTCTCCCTGAACTCCGGCGTCTCTCCGCTCAGTATGCATTTGGGATCTATAAGATCCTGTGGATCAAGCGTCCTGCCGCAGTTATCGCACTGATCGCCTCTCGCCTTAGGATAATGGCAGTAAGGGCATGTTCCTTCGATATAGCGGTCAGGCATGAACCTGCCTATCTTCCTGCAAAATGGAGCTATCATCGTTCCCTTCTCGATATATCCCTCGTTCAACAGTTTGAGGAAGAATTCCTGAGCGTTCTCCGAGTGCTCGGGCCATGTCGTCCTCATGAAGATGTCGAAATTTATATTCAGGTTCTCAAACGTCCTGAGATGCTCCTCGTAGTAAATATCTGCTATCTCCTTCGGAGACCTTCCCTCCTTCTCAGCCCTGACTGTTATCGGTGTACCATATTCATCGCTTCCAGAAACATACAGGACTTCATTCCCGATGAGCCTATTGTACCTCACAAAAACATCTGCACCCAGGTATGCTCCTGCTATGTGACCTATATGAAGGGGCCCGTTTGCATATGGAAGTGCGCAGTTGACAAGTATCCTGATCTGAACCACCTCACACTTAATTTATTTCTGATATTATTGATTTTCTAATATCCCTGAAAAAATGCATGCGGGATTTCAAATGTCAGTGACCGGATATCACATTCCTGATCCTCTCTTCAACGAAATCCCTACCGAGGTTGAAGAGGAAATAGCCAAGCCTTGGTCCTCTGTCCTTGCCTATGAATATTCTGTAAAAGAGCGTGAATACAGATTCCGGAGAAATTTTGAATTTTTCCGCGATCTCGTATACCTTATTATGTATAGACTCTGAGTTCCATGGCATGGCATCGATGTCCTTCATGAACTCCGCGAGGATCGCGCGATCATTATCATTCACTTCTACAGCATGATCAACCGGCAGGATCCTGAATTTCACGCTATCCGGTGCGTATCTTTCAAGCCATCTCTTTGCATACTCTATCTCCTTTCTGAAATCTGCCTCCACGAAATCTGAGGTTGCGCTCATCCTGACGGCTCTGAGTATCTCATCCTCAGTTCTGTATATCTGGACAAGAGTCACAAGATGCCTGAAGTCAACAGGATACGGTTTTCTGTCTCTGTTTACCAGCGAGTATTCGACCATGGCTGTCTGATCCTCATCGAGGCCCTTTCTGTTTCCAAAGTAGGCATCCTGAAGCTTTTCAAGCTCGTCTGCCAGCGCCAGTATGCCCATCCCTGGGTCGAAATCTATGTGTCTCCCCGGGTTTACACGGGCGATCATATAGCGGAGAAGATCGGGTGGTATAACCTCCATTATCTCGGACGCCGCTATGGCCAGACCGGTGGATGAATGCATCGCGCCCTTTCCCTTAAGTATTATGCGCTCGTATATCAGCGGAACCGGTGGATCGATGCCAAAGACCTCCCTGGCTATTCTCTTTCCTGTATCATACGAACCCCCGGGTGCGCCGTGGTCTTTGCCGAATGGCTCAACCGTGACCTTCAGGGCGAACCATTTCGCAGGCCATTCGACTCTCCATGGCATCTTTCCCTCAGCCCTTCTCACATCGGCAAAGCCATGATACCCGCATTTGCATACGTACTCTGCATAGGGATAGCTGTAGGATACCACAGTCGTTGTGTTTATTCTGCCGCATTTCTCGCACAGAGGCTCATACGGATAGAAATCGCCTTCTATCTTCCTTCCGGATACTGTTTCGAGTATTTCCTTTATCTTATCCCTATTATTTATCGCAATGTCGCATGCCTGAGCCAGCATCCCACTGTCGTAAAGGTCCGAGGTTTTTATGACACGTGCTGGTATATTGGCCTCCTTCATCACACGAACGAATGGATCGAGATAGTAATCTGAATACTTACCAGAACCCTCAGGAGCAGGTATATTTTTGAGAGGATATCCAACATATTTCTCATATTCCCTGCTCAGAAATGGATAGACCTTGCGAAGGGGATCCATATCATCGCACAGGTATATGAAATCAGCTTCGAGCTCCCTCTTCGCTATGGCCTTGTACAGGAGGTCACCTGTGAGTATCTCACGCATGTTGCCAATATGTATCGGACCAGATGGGGATATGCCGGTAGAGACCCGCTGGGGCCCAGATAGGTCCTTGACCAAAGCGTCTGCCCAGAACAACCTTATCACTGGCTGTGAATGAGAAGACAATAAATAATACTTTCATGCACCCCAGATCAGATGGCCGAGGGTGAATGTAAAAATGAAAATATAGATCGTATTTTTCAGGGAAGGTTCCTCAAGATTCAGGATCCTCCGATGACCTGAGTCCTTATGAGCGATCTCACAGGTACACCGTTCAGATCGTTGACGCTCATCTTCGAGGCCAGTAGGACGCATAGAACAGGCTTTCCTCCCTCCTTTGTTACGTCCGTTATAGTGCGTCTCATCGTTTCGCCGGTGCTGGCAACATCATCTATTATGACGACCCGCTTACCCTCAACCGATGCAAAGTTCGAGCTGAATACACCCTCTTTCCTGGCTGGATGCGGCCTGTAAACTATCAGCTCCTTATCCATGAGATACGAAACAAGGGTTGCGTAGGGTATGCCGTTTATTGCTATGCCAAGTATCGAATCCACCTCAAATGAATTCTTGTTCATCTCCTCTCTTATTATGTCACTCATTATCTCCGCTATGCTTATCATTCTAGATCCAAATACGCCCACGCTCCTCCAACCGATCTTGACGTCCTGCACCGCACCTTCCTTGAGGAATTCCTTGCTGAGAAGCCATGTGACAGTGTTAACCGAAAGGTGAAGTTCAGTCGAGATTTCCTTATCGCTCATACCCTTATTTTTCAGCTCAAGGGCCCTCTTATAGAGTTCTTCAATACTCTTCATATCAATACCTCATACCATTGCAGTATTCTAATATAGTTATTTAATTCTATTCTGACTATGAACTTTTTCATCTGCTGAAATCCATGCTGATGTTTTTCGTCTCTATTCCATAGATTGCCCATATGACGGTGGCTATGAATCCAACCGTCCACAGTATAAGATTGAACATTATGTACTGATCAAGCGAGAACGACGCGGTCGTGTATATGGACGCTATGTATGCCAGCATAGGAAAGATACGTACGAGACCGATCGAATAAGACCTATGTGCTGTTCTGAACAGTTCAGGTTCCAGTGTTGTTCTGGAAGCCCATGCGAACTCGGAAAACATCATGTTCATGAAGAGAAGCGGCAGGAACACGGTTGGATATGATATGTATCTGATCAGGGCCAGTATCAGAATCATCGTCACCATTCCACCAAAATATGAAAGCATGGAATAGCGCTTCCTTCCCATGTTGACAAGAAACATCGCTATGAATCCGGCCACTGATGCGCCAGCCATTGCATAAACTATGATCTCGCTGGTGAAATTGGGTTCGCTGGAGAAGTAGTAAGGGCCTATTATGTAGGCCATCAAACCGAAGGTAAGATACTGTGAAATACCTATTATACCGAGGAAAATGACCGTAAAGAGATAATTTGGCTCCCTCACCGATATTCCCTCATCTTCGACGCCGATCTCTCGCCTTATCTCATATGCATCTTCTTCTCTGCCCTTCTCCTTAAGCCACCTGAACGATTCAGGCACGCGAGACCTTGTGTATACTGCCAGAAAGACCGTGGCAACAGCCAGTATGAGGAAATAGATCTTTTGCGTATGGATGCTTGATGAGTAGAAATAGAGGAAGAGAAAAGCTATTACGAAGCTTCCCACATTGTTCATGTTTGGAACCAGGACCAGATACCTTCCACGGTTCTTCACAGGAACATCCTCTGCAATCAGCGAGAGTGCTGTTACCTCCTCACCACCGACGCCTATTTCAGCCAGGGCTATGCCGATTATAAGCGGGACGACTGAGTATGCAAAGTAGATTATGAATATACCAAGGAGATATAGAACGATTGTTGAAATGTATACAACTTTCCTGCCAAAGAGATCGGATAGCCTGCCAAGAGACAGATCTCCTATAAGCAGAAATATCGACGGAACCGCAAGAAATACTGCCTCATAAGTTCTGGGAAGCGATGATATGAATGGCCACTGTGTTGCCAGCGGGGCCACGCTCGCTATTATTCCCCATATGAACATTCCAGCAGAAGCAGATACAAGCAAATTTCTAAGGCTATATCCTCGGCCAGAATCTGGCCTCCCACCATCTCTCTTCATTTCGTTCATCATACGATTCCCTCCGCCG
Source organism: Thermoplasma sp. (assembly GCF_008709555.1). Taxonomy (GTDB): domain Archaea; phylum Thermoplasmatota; class Thermoplasmata; order Thermoplasmatales; family Thermoplasmataceae; genus Thermoplasma. The sequence continues at coordinate 2,294 of NZ_VYIJ01000011.1, read as the reverse complement.
GTATTACCCGGATCAGGTTCCAGGGGTCGATCCACTTGGATCCTCTCAGCCCCGTCGGGAGCTCCCCCTCGCCTAATTCATGTTGGATCGCATCCAGATGGATAGGTTTTGCCTGCTCCACAGGATGGATCAAGCGATCGGCACGTATGTATTATATATACCTTTATCTACTTTTCGAGCTCTTTTCGGATAGAGATCCTATGCTGGCGTTTAAAAAATGAACTTTCATAGCTGCATTTCAGTATGCAAAAAAACTTACTTGAAAATCCTTTAGATACAAAAATATATGTAATAAAGCATAATATAAGCTATGAAATCGAGTGATGGGGATGAATGATAAGACCTGCAACTCAAAGGCGATCCAGGTGTGGCGCCTTTACGTTGATCTATGGAAACTCTGGTACAAAAAGGCGGAGAGGGACCTAAACAGCATAAACCTTTCAGTCACGGAGTTTACAATAATGAGGCAGCTCTCCGATAATGGCCCAATGTCAATGGCTACCATAGCAAGTGCCATAAATGTCACTCCAGGATGGGTCACTGGCGTGATAGATAAGATGGAAGATAAGGGCCTCGTTATGAGGAAGAGGGAAGAAACAGACAGAAGGATAATAAAGATATCACTTACGGATCATGGAAAAGAAGCCTATGAGGGGGCCAAAAAGAAACATTTTGACTTCATAGAGAGATCATTGGCCGGTCTTTCAGAATCGGATCTGGACACAGCAAATTATGTTCTCTCAAAAATGATGGATAGCATAAATTCCGTGGAGTAGATTCTTCTAAAGCCGGCCTACAGCCAGGTATCGTGATCGAGCGTTCCCTTTTTTCAAAGCTCACCAATCAATCATCCTTCCATACTGATCACAACAAGGCACGAAAGGTTTAATTTAGTGCAATTATTACCCTTCTATTCACGTTAAGTGTGCATGAGGGATTAGATGGCTGGCGAAAAAGCACAAAAGAAAGGAAAAGAAAAGTGGAAGGAGAAAACATGGTATACGGTAGAGTCTCCGCCATATCTTGGTTCCAAAGAGGTAACCGTGGCGCTGGGCGAAGATGCTGATTCAATGGTAAATAGGATCGTAGAGGTTCCCATATCGGATCTCACGGGGAACTTTAAAAAATCAAATGAAAAGGCGCTATTCAGGATCACAGGCTGTGAAGGAACAAAATGCAAGACGATATTTATCGGCCATTACATTGGCGATGATTACATAAGAAGGCTTGTGAGACGCAGAAAGGAGAGAATCGACATCATAGAAGATGTAAAAACTTCCGACGGCAGTATCATAACCGTTAAGATTGTCGTCGTAAGCGATGGCAAGCTCACAAATACAAAGAAGTCTGAGATCAGGAAGGCTCTCACGTCCTTCATAGTATCAAAGGGATCTCAACTGAGCTATGCCGATTTCGTGAGATATCTTATAGGCGATGACGCATACAATGACATGGTAGAGGCGACCAAGAACATATATCCGCTCAGAAAGATAGAGATAAGGAAATCAGAGCTTGTCTCTCTGTCTGGAGTGCAGGAACCGCAGAAGAATGAGCCTGCTCCGGGTGGAGAGGCCATAGCCCAGAACTGAATACGATGCCGGGGTGGCTCAGCTGGAGGAGCGCCGGACTCATAAGTTAAACTGAGAAATCCGGAGGTCTCGGGTTCGATCCCCGATCCCGGCATACTTCTAAAAGTTCAATGCTTTACACTTTCCGTAATTAATATCAATTGTTTTTAATTTAAACCTGAGCCATAATGATTGTATCATTGGTGGATGGTATACGCTCGATCTGAAAAATACACCGTATTAATTTCATACATCAGATAGATCATTGGCATGCATTGCAACCTTTCGCGCTTTACTAACTAGTTCTTTGTAAGCGCCTTGTATATAGATTCTAAAGCGTCGGCCTGCTTTTTATAACTATCCATAAGAATGGAGTCCTTGTACGAATCAATAGACTCTTTCCTCAGATCTTTCACATATTTTTTCAGTAGATCCATTATCATTTGTTCTCCGCGGAAGCATTCCTTGTTCTCTTTGTACAAATCCATGAAGAGATCGGCTTTTAAGCCTATCTTTTCGCCTGCCTCCCTCTGCTTGATGATGGTATCGAAAACTCTTCTCATGAGACTGGAAGGGTCATCACTGGAGAGACTGCATAATACGGAGACCAATTCCAATACGGTTTTATTAACATTCTTCCCATTCTGACTTCCAAGGAGATCCCGGAGTTATTCTTCGAACAATTTGAAGAGTGTATCCTTCAGACTTTCTAATTCTTGTGGATCA
>NZ_VYIJ01000010.1:53370-55196 GCF_008709555.1 Thermoplasma sp. | reverse complement strand
CATCGGTATTCAAACAAATTAAAATAGGGGCTGATGGGGACATCACACGCTTTGGCAATGGGAAACGCTGAAGTTGCATGAACATAGAAAATATATCGCATTATGATAACCTAGAAGTCCATTGAAAAATAGTTGACCAGATCTTGGTACCGTATCTGATGGGCATTTACGCATAGAAAACTGTCAATTTGAACCTCAGATTCATGCTTTGATTGGTCCATAACTCAACGGACCATGCGCCTGCGGGAAAGTACTGACCATGAGGGAATATTGTTGATATATCTATCCCTGGGCTAATGGTGAGTTTGTCACCAGGTCTGTCATTTGGATAATACTGCTCACCGAAGACATCAACGCTCGAATTGTCCTCGAATGCAAAGACGATCTTATCGGAAGAAGCGTTGACCGTGAAATTATACCAGTATGCCTGATCAGCAGTCAGTGGCAAGGTGCCATTAAACACCACGTCGCCACCAGCGGAACCTGTATTTATGGTAAGGATTGGGCCGGTAGTTTTTGTATTCGATATCTGGCTCTCTTGATCATTACTTAAGGTGTGTATGAGCAACGCCAGAAGAATTATGATCACTATTATGGACAGCAGTGTCTTTATTTTCTTCTCCAATCCATAACACCTCCTATGCTGGGCATGAAATACAAGATGAGAAGGATTATAATTACATAAGATAAAAGAGCCCCCAAGATCCACGCCGGAAAGTACTGGTTCGGGAGTGAAAAGAGGCCTCCACCGGAAATTCTTACAGTTGTGAAGCCCAGATACGTGTCCGTCAATGATAGTGGGATCCCCGGAAATAACACTGAGATTCCGGCGTAGAGATATCTCACCGCAAGTGCGTCGTTCACGGAGACGAGGTATGGGTATACGTTAAATATTACGAGGTAAAAGATGACGCTTGATATTACCGAGGTAGATCTTTTCATCGAAATCCTGGAGAAGATGAGACCCAGTAGAACCGGTGGGAGAATCGAGATAAACAGTATGGCGATATCCGTCATGAACAGGCCCAGGCTGAAACCTTCATCAATATAGGTTCTGGTATGGGTAAAGAATAAGCTCGGTGTGCCTGAATATCCGAAGATGTAATTGTATATCGCATGATCTACCACAATCTCCACATGGTTAGATAGCGTCCCGTAACGGATCAGGAGCATGAAAATGAAGCCGGCTACGGCTGTGACCGTCAATATGCCGGCAAATATTATATTAAAAATAAGGCGGGCAACGTCTATCCCGGTCGTATCATGCGTACTGGATCTTATCACGTCGTATGTTCCGTTTTCCTTTTCTTCGGATATGCTTAGTGATGGATATACCATGAAAAGTATAAAGAATGAAATGAAGGAACCTGAAAAGGTGGCGAATGAGAACTGCAGGGGCATAGTCCTGTATATGGGCGTATTCCATGCAAGTTCTGCGGTTGAAACCATTGCGAGCAGAAAGGTAGCAAGTACCATCATGGGTGCTGCCGTAGATCGTTTCATCAGGATGAACTGCTTCTTGATTTCAGCTCTGAACTGTAACGCTAACGTCATTCAATACATCTCCATATATCTCTGCGATTGTCAAGTCCCTGAACTCCAGAACCCTTAGACCGCTGTGAACCAGTATTGAGTTCAGATCTTCCTGCGTACTGCCAGTGCTGATCCTAACATACGGAAACCCAGACATATCGTACTTTAAGCCAAGTGATTTCAACACATCATCAACTTCTTCGTATGCTGCGGCAAACCTTGCAACCTTTATTCCTTTCAGCGGAAGCTTTATTCTCCTTACAATTCTCCCGCTGTCTATCACGATCACCTCA
>NZ_VYIJ01000010.1:0-53270 GCF_008709555.1 Thermoplasma sp. | reverse complement strand
CAGCGGAAGCTTTATTCTCCTTACAATTCTCCCGCTGTCTATCACGATCACCTCATCCGCTATGCCGTCTATGTACGATATGTTGTGGGAACTAAGTACCACAGCCTTGTTTTGCTTCTTCATATCCCTGATCATGGCGACGATCTCCTCACTTGAAGTCTGATCGACCCCATCGAACGGTTCATCAAATATAACAACATCAGGATTCTGTGCCATCGCTACGGCCACCGACAGCTTCCTCCTCATACCCTTGGAGAGTTGCGATGCCAGAACCTTGGAACTGCCCAGAATGTTCAGCCTTGACAGTATACGCTCATAGTCAGAATGCCCTTCCGATATATCGGAGAAGAACTTCACGTTTTCTTCCACATTTAGATTCGGGTATATACCCATATTCTCGGGGACGTAGGAGACCCTCCCGTGCACAGCAACCCTACCCTCGGTGGGTTTGAGCACGTTCGCCATTATCTTCAGCGCAGTGCTCTTTCCAGCGCCATTCCTTCCGATAAGGGCAAGGCACATGCCTTTCTGAAGCGATACGCTGAACCCTTCCAGGGCCTTTTTGGTATTTCTGATTCCGTATCTCTTGCCAACGCTGGTCATCTCCAGCAATACTTCGTTCATCACATCACCATATTTTCGCTATTTGGCAGAGCTGACAAGACTTACAGTGCCGTTGTCAACCACTATGAAATCGCTTGGTAAGAAGAGGTTTGGAATACCAGAACCTGCGCCAACTACCATATCTGCATACATTATGTAGTATCCATTTGGCGCAGGCATGAATGGTGGAGGGGTGAAGTTGTATACAGTTTCATTCCAGTATGCAACGGTCTTGGGATGTTCGTTTGACAGATAGAAGTGTACAACAGCAGATAGATCAACGTTTGACATGCCTGGAGGGATTACTCCGGAGCTGAGATCTTTAGCATCAGTTATGTTCGGGCCGACATAATACACATGTATACCCTCAATGTATTGAGTCTCCGGAAATGTGAATTTTGTCAGGGAGTTTGTTGAGTTTATTACCGCAGATATATAGAATGCCACTGAGCCGTTATTCAATGGCTTAACGCTGACATCTATGCCGATGTACGGCTGCGAATGCTCGTTGACATAGTCATGATAATAGACGATGCCTGAAACGAGGACAATCAGCGCTATCAATGCCGCAATTATTATTTTCCTCAGACTGGCCATTTTATAACCACCATATAAAATTTATAATATAAATATTGTCATTATATCATTGCTGCGTTGGAATCCCATACACATAGCCATTTTCAACCCAATAGTAATGGGTAAATGCATTTAACCATCCCCAGTAATGAGCAAAATGGCCGCCCTCCGTCAATGATACGTAGTCATATGGCCCGCTTCCTTCCACTGATACTGCCGTCATGAACGAGGTTGCCAGTGGGTGTTGCCCTGTACTGGCAAGATCGTTGGAGAACACAAACGTAGCATTGCTGTCTGTCATAGATGTTTGAGTCAATTCGAACATGGGCACATTGTAGGAGAATTCGACGGAGTATGTAGAGGAGAGCGAAGAATCGTACACTGTCTGGGCTGCGGTATCGCTGATACCAACGGTTATGGTGCCGGCACTGCCCTCTTCCATAACATTGTTTGGTGAATATTGATTGAATTCAGCCGCTGTCGGAGTCACTCCAGTTCCTATCGGCACGATATCCCATTCCGGATTCGTGAAGGAGCTTAGACCTGACCATTGACCGCCGTTTGGCTCGTTTCCCGCAACCCAGTACCCATTGTTTGAATCTGCTGTTATATAGGTATTTACCACATATATAATGTAATCAGAAGAGCTTGACGTCATGAAGGCGGAAAAGTTGAAGTAAACCGTGCTTTCCTTACCTGAGAACTGTACGAGCTGATTGAAGATCATCTTTGCGCCGTTGGTGACAATGGAATTGTCTTGGGCCGAATTATTACTCGCAGGCAAAGAAAAGGCAACTGACGGGGCGATTACAAATGCTGCAACACCGATCGCCAAGATAAATTTGGAGATGTCATATTTTTTCAAGCGATCAAATCATAACATGATCTGCAATATATATATAATTTTCTTTTTTAAATTATATTTCAGGAATATAAATGATATATTCGATTATTCGCATCGTATTGCGGTAAAACCTTGCAGAATTACAATATCTCACAATACAAATTACGGAATTATGTCAATGACGTTCTACGAAGGCCTCATTAATAATGCAAGCCATAGTTCTCAATGTCTGTAGGAAGAAGTATAAAAATTTAAAATACTGCCCATAATGGATATATCCTCGAGTATGGCATGTTTTCAGAGTATGCAGATTGCACAACTGAATGAAGCGACAGAAATCCGCAGGATCACTATGATCTTTATAATAATTGAATTGAAGGACTTGCATTATCTATCCTTTGAAGCAACCCAACCATCCTTTCTATGATTATCCCGACACCATTCATGTTCGATCAATAATTCGAATTAAGAATGAGGAGGCAATTGCAAAAATTTTTGGATTTCCGAGCGCCACAATCCCAGTATTTTCTAAATTGTTACTGATATTTTCTCATAAATTTTTATAAAATGAGCTCTCCTTATAATGTGGGATGACAAGATACAGAAAAGTATATATATTTTTATGACGTTGTCAGACGTATGGGAGATATAACGGATCTGCTTTCCAAAGTTTCAATCGATGATGTATACGATGACTGGGATGATCAGGCGTCCACCGGTCTGCCAGAGGATGCAGAGATAGAGAATGTTTACAAGACGCTGAATGTCAAGATCAAGGTCATCGGATGCGGTGGTGGCGGATCAAATACCGTAAACAGGCTGTTCGATGATGCGCTGAAGAACGCCGATCTGATAGCGATAAACACGGATGCAAGCCACCTCAGATCCATGAAGGTAAAGCATAAACTTCTCATCGGCCAGAAGACCACCAAGGGCCTGGGGACAGGTGCGGATCCGAAGGTTGGAGAAGAGGCTGCAATAGAGGAGATAGTGGCAATAAAAAAGATAGTGCAGAACACGGACATAACCTTCGTCACCGCAGGTCTAGGAGGCGGTACCGGAACAGGCTGTGCTCCTGTCATAGCAAGGGCCGCCAAGGAGGCAGGATCCATAGTTATATCGGTAGTTACATTGCCATTCGAATCAGAGGGCCCCCTCAGGATGGACAACGCCGTTATCGGTCTAGAAAAGCTGGCGCAGTTTTCTGACACGCTTGTTGCCATACCGAACCAGAGGCTCCTCAGCGAGGTACCAAACGCAGAGATGAAGGTGGCCTTCGCCTATGCGGACAAAGTTCTTGCGGATACGATAAGATCCATAGTTGAGATAATAACGAAGACGGGCATAATAAACATAGATTATTCGGACATAAAAACAGTAATGCAGACAGGAGGAGTAGCTCTGATAGGCATGGGACAGTCAAAGAAAGGCGGTGATCGCATAATGACTGCGCTGGAAGAGGCCATGAAACCGAGGCTCATAGACGTTGATGTTAGCACTGCCAAGGACTGCGTCTTCAAGATCATTGCACCGCCGGACATTACAGTGAGCGAGGTTGGAAAGGCCATGGATGAGATAAAGAAGAGAATAAATCCAAGATCCCGCATAATCTGGGGTCTTACGATAGACAAGAGCCTTGATAAAGATGTAAAGGTTCTGATATTCATGACCGGGGTAAGCTCTGCCTATCTTGTGAAGGACGTTGAGAGCGCCAGAAAGCTGGCGAGTATGTTTACAGGATCATATGCGGCCGAGATTGACTCTGTGAATTAGAGTGAGCTGCTCCTCGCTAAAGTTTCAGAGCTTCCTGCTTCAGCGACCAAACTCGATCCCAATACAAACATATCGCAGTTCCCCTTCGTTGGAAACTCTATTTTGATCTACGTCTGGAAACAGGTTTAAGGAGGTTGCTATCTCCACAGGTGTTGATTCGGATCGTACCGATCCTACTTATGTATCACATCACTTGGTCTTCGTGAAGGATATGTGAAGAAAAATAGAAAAACTATCAATAGATCTTTCTATTGGAGTAAGCCCGTGTATATCATAGCTGAAGCTGTTGAGACTTGTAGATCTCCTCAAACCCCTAACCTTCCTTTAATCGATGATCAGGGAAACATTTTCTTTAACCTGATAATCCCTTTCAGATGTCAGAATCAAGGCTCGTGGTGGCGCTGGACATAACGGACAGGGAACGAGCAATCAGAATTGCCAGATCCTTGGGGAAGAACGTATTTGCCATCAAGATCAACTGGCCGCTGGTTCTTGCCGGTTCAGGATCTGTAATTGGGGATATCGCGAAGATATCCAGGGTGGTATGCGATTTCAAGATAGCCGACATACCAAATACGAACAGCATTATAGCTAGATTTGCCAGGGATCAGGGAGCCTGGGGCATAATATCACATTCATTCACAGGCCTTGAATCACTTCGATCGGTTGTGGAAGCTTCCGGTGATATGAAGGTATTCTCCGTGGTAGCCATGTCGCATCCCGGGGCAGACCTCATCAATGGGAACTATGAGCGGCTCATGGACATATCTGAGAGGGCTGGCGTATACGGATACATAGCACCTGGAAACAGGTTATCGGATCTTTCGAAGATAAGGAAACGTACCATGAAAATGATAATGTCTCCGGGCATAGGATCGCAGGGCGGAAAGGCAGCGGATGCCATAAAAGCCGGTGCGGATCTGGTCATAGTGGGAAGATCGATATATGAGAGTGCCGATCCTCTTGCCGCAGCTGAAGCGATCAACGCTGAAATAGCGAAGGCGGCGGATCTTCCATAAAATATCCGGATGGTGCTGTATCGGCCTTGCCTGATATCTTGTTTAGATGCGGATCAAAACACTAAATAGATGATATTTGATAGGTATTTGTGTACATACTCAGAACCAGGATAGAGGGAACTATAACTCAACAGCTTTATAGATCGTATTATCCCATACTATCCTTTGCCGAAAGCAAGAAATCGGTTGCTGGCCTGGTCTTGGTTTTCAACTCCGGTGGCGGTGACGCTGTCGCTTCGCAGCTTATGTTCGAGATGATCCGTAAGATCAGGAAGAAGAAGCCCGTATACTCTTTCATACAGGGTATATGCGCCTCCGGTGCCTACTGGATATCCACCGGATCCTCGAGGATATATTCGCTTGAAACTTCACTCATCGGGTCTATAGGAGTCATATCTATGATACCATACATAAAGCCACTGCTCGACAAACTTGGCGTCGAGATGAAGGTGTATAAGGTTGGCAGATACAAGGACATGCTATCATCATACAGGGAGCCAAGCGAAGAGGAGAACGAACACTACATGAGGGTTCTGAACGACGTGTACATGAAATTCAGGGATTCTGTCATGTCGGAGAGGAATATCCCGGCAGATAAGATGGACGATATTGCACAGGGGCAGATATTTTCCCCGTCGATGGCGATGGAGAACCATCTGATAGACGGGATAGGTACAATGGACTCGATGATGGAGGACATGTACAGGCAGCTTGGACGAAAGTATAAAACCCGCGATATCCTTCCAAGGAGACCATGGATAATGAGATTTCTTGGAACCTGAGATCCGTGGATGGTCGAGTGGCATGAAGATGATTCAGGTGCTGGGAACATCCTCTGGGTCAGGTAAAACTACCATAGCCATGGCGATCACCAGGATACTCTCAGGAATGGGATACAGGGTCGCGCCATTTAAGGCCGTAAACATGTCGCTAAACTCAGTAATTGTTGAGGGTGAGTATGAGATAGCCAGGGCACAGTGGCTTCAGGCAAAGGCCGCAAATACCGTCCCGACCAGGTTCATGAATCCGATACTGCTGAAACCTGAGGGCATGGGTGCAAGCCAAGTCATACTTTTCGGAAAGTCCCTGGGTAAGAAATCAGTTGGAGAATATTACGAGTTCATAAAGAAAGAGGGCGGAAGGGCAATAAGGTCGGCCATTGACAGGATGGCTGGCGAACACGATGTCATCGTTGCTGAGGGCGCGGGATCCCCTGCAGAGATAAACCTGCTGGACAGGGATCTGGCGAACATTTACGTTTCATCGATTTACAATACTCCTGCGATGCTCGTTGGAGACATAGAGCGTGGTGGAGTCTTCGCGTCAATATATGGTACAATATCGCTAATGCCCAGACCTGATCTTGTTCGCTGGTTGGTCATAAACAAGATGCGTGGTGACGCCTCGATGCTCGATGCAGGAATAGTTAAGCTGCAGGACCTAACAGGAAAGAAGGTGATAGGCGTTGTTCCGTATTCGGAAAACAGGCTTCCCGGTGAGGACTCGTTCGACTACGATCACCCAAGGTCAAAGGGTTCGAAGATAGTGGTCATTCGATACCCTTTCATGGAGAATTACAGCGATCTCGATCCGCTCATATACACGGATACAGGATACAATTATGTAACGGCCGAAAATGCATCAGATATTTCGGAGGCGGATCTCATCATACTTCCAGGATCAAAGAACGTGTTCGCCGACCTTGAATATGTGAGGAGAAGCGGGATTTTCATGAAGATCCTTGAAAACGCCGGGAGGGCAAAGATACTGGGAATATGCGGTGGATACCAGATGCTGGGTCAGAGGATAACCATGGATGGTGTGTCTGTGGAGGGGCTTGGGCTGCTGAGAGCACAGACCCACTATGAGAAAATGAAGACAACGAGATCCGTAAGGTACCGTGTCCATAACAGCCTTATGGATGGCCCATGGGAGGAGGGATACGAGATCCATTATGGCATGGTATCTAACCTGGGGGACGAGCACATGAATGAGACAACATACGGTCCGGAAGGAAACCTGGATAGGGATCGCATGATCTTTGGTACAAATATACATGGAATACTTGAGAACAGATCAGTATTCAGGTTCATGACAGGAAGTGATATAGGCGATCCCGAAGAGCATCTCAGAAAGGAGATAGATAGGTTTGCCACTGTGGTTAGGAACAGCATAGATCTGGAAGATATCCTATCTTATGTCGATGGAAAGGACCACTGATAAATTCTTTTTGAGGGCCGTTATGCTATCCAATTGGATATTCATACTTTTCGATGATAATCGATCTGCAGGTGCCCAATGAAGCCATTCCCCATGGGCCAATATCCATTTGTTCGTTCATGGTATTGCTGATGCGAATGATGGCAATGTGCACATGATTAGCATCAGAACAATACCTCATGGTTTTCGTCAGCACCTCGATACTGAGTTTGATCCTTCCAGCGTTTCCTTTCCAATCTCCAACTTCTTTATAAATAACAAATTATTCTGGTAAGTAGGAGCAATTCGTGGCCACATGCCGGATCTGGTCACAGTGCAGCGTGTAAGACAATATAAACAGGTGGTTGCAGCCGGGAAACTGGTGAACATATGAATAATCTAATCATAATGATAATAATACTGATAGGCGCGATCGCAGTTGACATAATATTCGGCGAACCAAAGGAATACATACACCCGGTTGTTTTCTCCGGCAGGGTCTCAAAGAGGATAGAGAATTACTTCAGGCATCACGACAACAGGATAATATCGGGTTCTGTCTTTGCGGTATCAGTTATTGTCATAACGGCAGTACCGTATTTTCTTGCAATATATCTTTCAAGCTTTGTTGTGGTCATATATGTCATTGTTTCCATGATCGTTCTTAAAACAACCTTTTCAATCTCTTCAATGGGAGACCATATAAGGCTAATTGTGGAATCCCTCAAGAACGGAAACATAAATGATGCAAGGGTGTACCTTTCAAGGGTCGTTAGAAGAGATACATCTAATCTGAATGAGAATGAGATATCGTCTGCAGCCATAGAGACGATCGCGGAGGGCCTCGTTGATGGGTATATGACGCCGCTTTTTTTCTTCATATTCCTTGGCATACCAGGGGCCTTCGTGGCGAGAATAATAAACACCATGGACTCAATGTATGGCTACAAGGACAGGGAGAACTTCGAATTCGGAAGGTTCTCAGCCTTCATGGATACCGTCATAAATTACATACCTGCCAGGCTATCCTGGTTCTTCATAGGGTTCTCCGCAGACGTGCTGAACTACAGGCATAAGGTGATAAGCCCGCGCAAGTATGTCAGCAGGTTTGACAGCGTGAATGCTGGCTGGCCAATTTCAACCATGGCATGTGCACTAAATCTTAGGCTTGAAAAGAAGGGTTCATACATAGTTAACGATGATGGGTACCAACCATCGGTTAGGGATATAGAGCGCTCCATGCGGGTCTTCTACGTCGCGGTTTATTCGTACACAATAATATTCATTCTGCCGCTCCTGGTCGCAATGGCCTTCCTCATGTGATATTCGTACAGTATCTGTCCTTCAGCATCTCCTCATCCAGAGGTAATGACTAAAATTTCTTATAATGAAGTCAAATAAACTTCCGTGAACAACTCCATTTCCGGTTCTATTGGTCCATTCTTCCAATCTCTGTCTTCAATAGGGCCTATGCTGAACATAATTGGTCTCTTCTCGATCATTGCGGCTATAGACTATAAGGCCATATTTTACATAGTGATCATAGCCTTTGGCTTCTCCGCTTTCAACATCTATATGCCATACAGGGCCTCATCGCTGATAAGATCTAATGGCGGATACTATGCCATCACTGGTACGATCTCCGGGAAAAGGGCCGGTGTTGCCACCGCTTATCTCTATCTCATCTACGGTTTCTCCGCATTGCCATCCATAACGCTTTTTCTGATGTCATTCGCATCGTTCTTTTTAAACAGCATCTACATCGAAATGATCATACCGGTGGCTTACACCACACTTGCTCTGTACGTTATATCGAGGGGAGTGGGCAGATCTGTTGACACCATGAAGATGCTGGGACTGGCGGAGGTCGCTTTCATAATCATGCTCGACGCGATCATGCTGATCCGTCCAGAGGGTACCGTTCCGGGAATAAGTCGGATAGATTTCACTGGAGGCGGCCTCTGGAGCGGGCTTCTATTTGGAATGCTCATGTTCTCAGGTTCCGGATCGGCATTCTTCATAACGGAGAATACCAAGAATGGCAAGAAGACGGTACCGCTTGGAATTATCCTGGCCTTCTTTGCGTCCGGCATTCTGATGTCAATTTCGGCATACGCTGTCCAGGCATTCCTGGGCGGAAGAATGCTTTCCTATTCAATGAACCCTTATATAATCGTGGATTACATCAGATCTTCAGCAGGATCTATGGTCTATTATGCTTTCATATTTTTTTCGCTGTCCAGCTCATTCAATCTCACCATAGGCTATCTCAACTCGTTCAGGAACGCTGTTGCGCGTATGTCTCTTGATAATATACTTTATATGGGGAAGCGCAGGTTCTATGCTCTGGTCTTCCTGCTGAACATCGCGATATCCTGGGGTCTTTATCTGACCATTGGGTCATTCTACGGTTTTATTGTTGTAAGCGGCATAGTGTCATCAATGTATTTAACAGTGCATCTGATATCCACGGCGTCACTTTCCAGATGGATGCTTTCAAACAGGAAAAGGCTTTCAATGGCCATACTGTCTGTATCGTTCGTCATACTTACGATCACACTTGCATATTCAATCATAGCCGACGCAACTTCAGATGTTATGATAGACCTGATATACGCCATCGTCCTGGTAGCGGTTTTCGTTTCGATACTCTTCCTGTCAAGGAGGCCGGCAATTGATTCTGTGAGGTTCGGTGGTGAGGAGGCATGAATGTGGATGATGTGATAATGGGAAAGATGGCGGATGATCTTGAGATCTCAAGGGATAACACCATATTTGTCCTGATCGCCGGTACAACTGAGGTATCACTGCGCCAAGGAATAACAGCGGCCGGCTCCTCTCCGGAGTCAACCAGGATAACACCCACTGTCGATTCTGAGATAATAGGGGAGGGCAGATGCCTGAGCATGGATGAACCGCCAATGACTCCGGAGGGCATACCCACGCCGGCGATAGTGTCGCGTGCGATCCTCTCCCTCACTGGTCTCAGACACATGATAGTCAATGGTGGTTTTTCAGTACGGCCTAAAACGATCTTTCTAGAGACATACCTGGATCCGTCCAGGGATCCGGGCATTGAAAGATCCATAGCAGATCCGGAGAAAGTCATGGATGCAGGCCGTCGCATCGGAAGGATGATCGATGGAAACTACAGAAACATCATAATAGGTGAGAGCTTCCCAGGCGGAACCACAACTGCCTATATAGTGCTGAAGGCCATGGGCATAGATTCGGGAACAAGCAGCACGATGCCCACCGATCCGGATGAACTGAAGAGAAATGTCGCAGAGGAAAGCTTCAGAAGGCGATTCGTCCGATCACCATTGGAAGCCGCCACGGAGTACGGTGACAATCTAATGCTGTTCATGGTTGGGATGGCAGAGGCGGTCCGCAGATCATCGATGATACTTGCCGGAGGTACGCAGATGGCCAACGTGGCCAATCTGATAAGGCATGTTAATGGGCGGACAGACCCGGTTCTCGCGACCACGCAATGGGTATTCTCGCACAGATCAGACCTCTTCAGGATTCTCAGCCTTGAGGATCGCAGCATTGTTTCTGTTATGGACTTCAGCAGGATGAAGAACGCAGGTCTGAGGTTCTATAACCAGGGCCATGTGCGCGAAGGCGTCGGCATGGGTGCACTGTACGCCTATGCCAGAATTGTTGGGTTCAGCAGGGCCGAGATAGAATCCTCCATAGATGAATTCTATTCGAGCTTTCTGAACATAGGATGATACGCCATCCTGAAGGCCAGATCGCCTCCCCATCCGATTTTTCATCTGGCGTTTATGTTTCGGCGTTCATGCCCTGCGATGCCAGAACCAGGTATGTTGTCAGTGCATCCCTGTTCTCCTTCACGTCATGCACCCTTAGGATCGATACCCTGTTCTCCGCAAGATATATGCTTGTCCCTATCGTTCCTGCGAGCCTGTTCTCTACCTTCTGTCCGGTTATGGCCCCTATAAAGGTCTTCCTGGAAGTACCAACAAGGATAGGGAATCCGACATTCAGGCTCTTTATGTTCCTCAGGATCTCAACATTCCCCTTTGTATCTTTAGCGAATCCTATTCCAGGATCAAGTATTATCCGGTCGAAACCGATCTCATTTCTCAGGAGTTCATTGGCCCTGTCTGCTAGGAAACCAGCGACATCGTATATTATGTCATCATATGAGGTAAGGCTCTGCATGTTCTCGGGAGTACCGCGCATGTGCATTATTATGCAGTTTAGGCCAGAATCTTTCGCTATTTCTATCATCCTCTTATCTGTGAAGCCAGATATGTCGTTTATATAATTTATGTCGTATTTGGTCAGCCCATCGATAACTGATGGATGCCTTGAATCTATGGATATGGGTATATCTGAGTAATCCCTGACCATCTTGACCACAGGAATGAGCCTTTCAAGCTCAGTTGCTGGATCTACACCCCTGCTCCCTGGCCTTGTGCTCTCTGCGCCAATGTCCAGTATATCCGGTTTTTCGTCTATCACCCTGAATACAAGATCCGAGTGGCCCAGGACTCTACTGCCAGGATAGAATGAATCCGGAGTTGCATTCACTATACCCATTATCTTCGGTATTGCGGGCTTATCATCCAGCGCATTGAATATCGCGGCAGAAGCCAGATCCTCGTATCCAGGGTATATGGAATAGAATTCCATGAGATCCCTGACCGTCCTCCGATCTGCCAACACAATGTATTTTCTCCTTCCGCCCTCCATGATCACCTCGTGATCTATTGGCGGAGCCCTATCAGAATACACCTCAAACTGAAACTTTCCGTTTGATCCGCCGTGAGACCCTCTACGCGGGATGATCAGACCGTCCATGATCCCTTATTAAATGAAGCATCTTATAGGTTTTTTGTTTCCATGAAGCATCAGGAAGCATCTGAATGAACCCATGTTTCTGCGCAGATATGGCTATCCTGTCCATGCCATCAGGATGCCAAAGCATTCTGCAGGTCAGCTATCAGGTCCTCCGTGTCCTCTATACCTATTGAGAACCTAACGAGGTTGTCGCTTATGCCCATCTTCTCACGTTCTTCCCTTGAGAGTGATGAATGCGATGTTTCAGCTGGAAGCGTTATAAGGCTTTCCACACCACCTAGGCTTGCGGCCACCATTGGGATGCTCAGCTTCTTCAGGAAGGAGTGAACATCCATGCCCCTCCTTATCTCGAATGACACCATGCCTCCGAATCCTGTGAGAACCTTTTTTCCGATATCTGTGTCCGGATAGTAGACCCTCGATATCGCTTCATTTTTCCTCAGGAATTCAGCTATCTCCATCCCGTTTCTGTTGTGTTTTTCCATCCTCAGGCCAAGGGTCTTGAGTCCGCGGAGGGCCAGATAGGCCTGGAGGGGATCTGGGGTTGATCCGAATGTTTTCCTCCTTATGACGAGGCTGTTGAATATGTCCTTAACATGCGTGGCAACAACACCCATGACTATGTCGCTGTGCCCTCCTATGTATTTTGTGGCACTGTGTATAACGACATCCGCTCCAAGATCGAGAGGATGCTGATTGTAGGGAGATGCAAAGGTTGCATCGACTATTATCAGGGGCTTTTCAGCATGTTCCGATACGGATCTGATATCAGGAACCTTGAGCGTTGGGTTCGTTATTGACTCCATGTAGATCGCGTCGTATTTAGTTGGATCGAAATCCAATCTGTTGATCCTCTCCGTATCAATGTAATCTACCTTTATACCGAGATCGGCGAGAACCTTGTTGAAGAAATAGAAGGTCTGCCCATAGAGATCAGACAGGGAGAGCATCCTGCTCCCCGGACGAAGGAGGCCAGTGATGGTGGATGTTATCGCGCCCATACCGGATGAAAAGGAAAGTGCGTATTCCGATCCCTCAACAGAGGCATACTTCTCCTCAAATGACTGTATTGTCGGATTTCCCCACCTTGTGTATATGTAAGGTTCATTCCTTGTATGGTCAGTGTACGCCTCTCTCTCTGGGTTCGGGTAAACGAACGTTGACGTCTCGAATATGGGTGTGGTTACATTTCCGAACCTTGGATCTCTTAGCTCTCCAGATTGAACGGCCCTGGTGTTGAAACCCTTAAACTTCTTGGATACCATGAATCTGCATGGCACTTTAGGATAACAAGATTTGCAATTCTCATGATCACAGCGAAATTCTTCAGCACATCAATGCACTGCAAGTTCGACCGCTCAGTACATTTATTATCATGTGGCATCTATCCACCTGAATGTTCATAGCTATTGAGGGCATAGATGGGGCTGGTAAGACAACCCTGGCAAGAGGAATATTTAACCTGCTATCTGAAGAGGGCTACCCTGTATATCTCACAAGAGAACCAACAGACAGCATGGAAAATTATACCGGTGACGGGGTGGAACTTTTCCTCAAGTTCACCATCAACAGGTACGCGCATCAGAGAGAGATAGAGTACCACATCAACAATGGCGAGATAGTGTTATGCGACCGCTACATACGATCATCGTTTGCATACCAGTTCGATGGGATAACGGACTTCTTCGGCGATCCTGATAAGGCGTGGAGATGGATGGAGGAGGTATCGGAAATAATAACGCTGAGGCCAGATATCCAGGTATATGTGGATGTCGACGTGCGGACGGCAATGGATCGCATCTCAATGAGAGGAGTGAGGAACCCTGGATTCGAAGATGAACAGAAACTCAGAAGAGTTCGAGAGATATACAGGAAATTCCGATGGGATGTGACGGTCGATGGAAGCAAGGATAGGGACGTTATGATATCAGAGGCCTTCGGCAGCATAATTGAAAGGATACGGCGGATCAGGCAATGAAGACGTGGATACAGTTAAGACAACTTCAGAGATACAGATCATGTCATGAGGAGCATATGTGTCCTTGTTTCCGGCGCTGGCACGACGCTGCAGGCGGTAATTGATGCAATAGGATCGGGAAAACTGGATGCCAGGATATCAAAAGTCATAGCGGATCGGAAGTGCATGGCTATCGATCGCGCCACGAAAGCAGGCATCTCAACAGTTGTTGTGAAGAGAGGGAATGATTTTCAATCGGAGCTAATGAGGGAGATGGAGAGTTCAGATGCAGATTTCTTCCTTCTTGCTGGCTTCCTGAGCATACTCGAACCAGCAATAATCCAGAGGTTCAGGAACAGGATAATCAACACGCATCCCAGCCTTCTGCCATGCTTCGGCGGTAAGGGTTTCTACGGCATGAAGGTGCATGAGGCCGTCATCAAAAGCGGTTCCAAGTTCTCTGGATGCACCGTTCATTTCGTGACCGAGGAAATAGACGGTGGCCCTATAATACTGCAGAGGGCCATACAGGTTGATGACGTGGACACGCCAGAAACGCTTGAAAATAAGATACATGCCATAGAGCATTCCGCGGTGCTGCAGGCCCTGAATATCGTCATATCCGGTAGATACAGGATCGAC
Organism: Thermoplasma sp.; assembly: GCF_008709555.1. Taxonomy (GTDB): domain Archaea; phylum Thermoplasmatota; class Thermoplasmata; order Thermoplasmatales; family Thermoplasmataceae; genus Thermoplasma. The sequence continues at coordinate 38,824 of NZ_VYIJ01000010.1, read as the reverse complement.
GGAAAACGCGTGATTGCACCTTGACCGATCATCGACGTAGAAACAAGTAAAAAGGTACTTTTACTGCGATCAGAAATGATGATGGAAACAGAAAAATAGACTCAATGCATCATTGAATGGATCACTGTGATGAGAATTCATCTTTCTGATGCATGATGAAAGACGGGCAGGCTGAGTGATCATTAGATCTTTTCTTCATCTATTTTTCAGCGCTATGGAATGATCACTCGTTATCGTAGAATGAGTGGAATTCTTCTCTCTTCTTCTCTGCATTGTATATGTATATATGATCGCCCTCATCGGCAGTTATTTTGTGGGTTCCATCGCAGTATGGTTTATGCGAGGACAGGCCGCAGCCGCATATATGAACCTCTTTGTCGCCAACCTTTATCGCGTAGGGATGATCCCTCGTGTGCAGTACAAGTCTTGCCATATTCTATGATACGGATTCTCATTAAAATACATTTTGCAAATTGCTGTGAACAAACAGGGTATTATTTTATCCGTTCGACGTTGAACGATCCCAGGGTGAATGTACCGTCTTCAGGGTATATTCTCACCCATTCCTTTGTTCTTATCCTCTTCAGGGTGAGCACCCTGAGGTAGTCTCTGTCACCATCGTTTCTAAAATGAAGTGCAGAATCCATCAGATACGCGAACCATTCTGACCTTTCTTCCGGTACGAAATCGTCAACGGCGTAAATGGATACGAGGGATCTCTTACGGTTCATGCTTATCAGCTGTATGAAGAAGCGGTCAGTATTCGGATCCTGGGACATAAGATACCTTGTCGCAGAGATCATAACAAAGACATATTCGTCCATCCTCTGCACTGCGGATGTTATCTGCTTGAGCACAGACGGTATGTTTGAAGGATCGTCCAGTATCTCCGTATTTGCCGGTGCAGATATCTGGAAAGGCTTTGCAAAGCCGTCAAGTATATGTATCATGTCGGTGTTTGTGCCGCTGCGTGCCAGATCAGCCATTATCCCCTCTGACGGGAAATCAAAATCAGCGAGGATAACTCCTATCCCACTGTTTGCAGCGTTCCTTATGAAGCTGTAGATGAAATTCCTTTTCTGTGAGAAATTGTTTCCCTTGACAACCACATTGTCATTTCGATCGAAACCACCATAGAAGAGATCGTCAAGGCGCTCTATACCTGTTGAAACCTTCTCAATCTTCTGTAGTCCGTCCTGATCTGGCGCCATATAAAAAAAGATTATGCACTGATATAAAAATTATTTTTGTCGGTATGGCTTGAAGGTACCGGAAACCACCCATGGGGGTTCCTTGTCGTCGAAGGGCTCCATGCCAGAAACCTGGTATTTTGAAACTATGTCCTCGTTAACCTTGCACACTCCTGGTTCGCCAGTCAGGCTGAAGTACCCGTTTTCCAGTTTGTATCCCGATGATACAAGCCTCTTCTTCCAGTCCGGCCAGAACATCTCAAAGCTCTCCTGTATAATGAAATTGGTGATGGTTGTGTCAAGGTTCAGCGTAGCAGCGGTCTGTATTGGTCCAAATGCATTGTGTGGTGCAACCGGTATTCCGAAGCCGTCAGCTATCGCCGCTATCTTCTTGCCCTCAAGTATTCCTCCAGAATTGGTGAGATCTGGCTGTATTATATCGACGAGCTTCTGAGATATAAATCGGGCAAATATTTTTTTGTTCAGCACTCTCTCACCGAGGGCGATCGGTACTCTGTAATAGTTCTTCAGGTCCAGAAGATCATGGTCAAGATCAGGGTGAAGCGGTTCTTCATAGAAGAACGGATGGTATTCCTCCAGTGCCATGCCGGCCTTTATCGCAGCTATCTTTGAGAACCTGCCATGGTACTCTATCAGAAGATCGACCTTGTCCCCAAGCTCGGATCTCAGGGTTCCTACGATGTTCCTGGCATTCTCCAGGCCCTCGTTCGTTATTGAATCATAGTTGTCTCCGAACGGATCAAACTTCATGGCTGTGAACCCCATCTTCACAACTTCCTTTGCCTTCTTCAGGAAATCATCGGGGGAGACACAGTCGTTATACCATCCGTTTGCGTATGCTCTCATTTTAGGGTTCACTTCACCGCCCAGTAGCTTGTAAACCGGCGTTCCCAGTTGCTTTCCTATCAGATCCCATGAGGCTATCTCGAATGCGCTAAGCGCCGAGGTGGCTTCCATGGAGACTGGAAGATAGAAGGAATCTCTGTAAAAGTCGAATACGTTGCGTTCAACATTGAAGAAATCCTTTCCATTGAATACCCTTGCTACCTCTTTCATGCTCTCAAGAACCGGAAGCGTCATGAGAGTCGTGGGTGCCTCACCATATCCAACGAGCCCATCAGCACTTGTGATCTTTACCAGCAGTATCGTTGAGCTCCACGGGGAAGAAGTCTCACGTGATTTCTCTCCCATCTCTATTATCTCAATGTTCTTTATGGTAGAATTCATGAATGAGATATCGTCTCATTCCTCATAAAACTGTTGTGGTATTCGTGGAAAATATCATGAAACAAATCAGAAAATGAATGGATGTAAAATTGGATACGATGATAATTCGGCAACAACGCGTCATGGAACGATCATAGCTGCACTGGATCCCCGTGTCCCGGAAGGACGAGGTAGCCTTTCATGCCCTTTATTGTCTCAAGCGATTTCTCTGCACTGTTTATTTCGTAGGAGAAACTCTTGTTTATCTTCAGTTCTCCGCCTGATTCAACGGCAGCATCTCCGCTGAAAATGATGTGCAGATCTTCCACTATGTAGGAGGTGCTGCCAATGGTATGGCCCGGAGTGGCCATCTCCTCTATGCCTGGAATGCTAGCCCTGGAAACGGGCTTAACATCCTTGACCGGCTCAAACTTCAGCATACCGGTCACAATTCTTCCGAAGAATGATTTTGGCTTTGGTGGTTCCTCCTGGCCACCAATGATCTTCATCTCCAGATCCGGCACGAATATTTCTGGATTGTACCTATCCGCTATCTCTTTGAGGCCGCCAACATGATCCGCATGATGGTGTGTTATTATAACGTAATCTGGTCTCACTGCAGTCCTATCGAAGTGGTCTATTATCTTCCTGCCTCCGCCGGCCGTCCCAGTATCTATGAGAATCTTCTTACCTTCAATGCTTAGGAGATACGAATTGGCCGTTGCCCCATCGATCCTCTCAACAGCCTCATTTATCTTCATAGAATACATATCAACAGGATTTATAAAAACGTTAACAGGTTAAAGGTGTCACTTGAAAAGTATATATCCCATGGTAATTTATGGCAGACGCTCAACAGTACCCATTGATCAGGAAATTCTCCAATAAAGGCCTACGGAAAAAATAAGATAAAAATATATAGAAAGGATTTTAATATCGATTTCGATACACCGATATGGCTTTCGCAAATGCAAACGACTTGCACAGCTATATGGTTGGTACGAGATTCCAGTTTACGTACTATTTTAGGAGCCGGAGGTTCGTTGGACTTCTGATATTCTCTGTTTTCATAACCGCGCTCATACTGTTTCTCGATCTGCATTACAATTATTCGTTTTACAAGTCCGAAAACTCAGCGGCTTTCCTTGATGCATACTTTTCGAGCGATATCACAGCTTATTTCGCAATACTTGCAGCTTTCTTTGGTGGCGATATGGTATCCATGGATCTAGGTACAAATACCGCCTATTACACGCTTGTTCAGCCCATAAGACGCAGCATCCTGTACATCGGGAGATACACAGCAGCATTCCTCTCCACCGCCGTGCTCGTCCTGATAATATACCTCGGTGGGGTGGCCGGTTCACTTTACCTCTACGGTGATGTAACAGATCTAATAGTGCCATCTTTTGGATTCGCCCTGCTTTACATGCTCGCATTGATCTCATTCGCTACACTCTTCAGCGCCATATTCAAGACTCCAAGCATAGGGCTCGTCGTCTCCATACTTTTTCTGATACTCGTCTATCCTGCGGTGCAGGGCATAGTATCTGCACTTGCAGGGATCAATCCATGGATGTTCGTGACCTATGCTGGAGAAATGATATATCTGGTGTTTGAAAAGAGCTACGTTGTGCATTCAGTCAATCACACGCACTTCGGAACGATATACACATTCAATCCGACAGGAAATGAAGCTATATTTATAATGCTTGGATATATAATAGTATTCTCACTGATATCCATACTTGTTTTCACCAGGAAGGAGATAAAGGGGTGATATAGATGGCGTCAATAGAACTGGTCAATGTATCGAAGTATTTCGGAAAGTTCAAGGCACTCGAAAATGTATCATTCAGATATGAGGACAGCGGTGCCATCGGATATCTTGGCCCAAACGGCGCAGGTAAGACGACAACGCTGAAGATACTCACTAATCTTCTCAGGCCGTCGTCCGGGAAAGCCATGATAAACGGGATAGATGTGAACAGGAATCCGGTCGAGGCTTTCAAGAGTATGGGGTCTGTCATAGAGTCCCCATCACCGTTTCCGTACTTCACTGTTGAAGATTCCCTTATGTTCGTTGCGGAACTACGTAGGATGAACAGGAAGGACGCAAGAGATAAGATAGAGTATTATTCAAAGGCACTTGCCCTTCCCGATCTGGATAAGAGGATAGGCGATCTGTCCAAGGGCCAGAGGCAGAGAGTGGTGATCGCCTCTGCACTGTTGCCGGATCCACAGGTTCTTCTGCTGGATGAGCCCACAAGCGGTCTAGATCCATTTGAGATGAAGATAATACGCGATCTCATTGTTAAACTTAAGGAAGACAGGCTCGTGCTCATGAGTTCGCATCTGCTGTCCGAGGTTTCAGAGGTCTGCGACGAGGTCATATTCATAAATCACGGCAGGATTCTGGCGAAGGATAAGGTATCGAACATATCAAGAGAATTCAGGACAAAAGCTGTCGTCGTTGAATTCCTCGATCAGGTGGATGAGAGAACCATATCGGCGATCAAAGCCATTGGGCTCGATCCACAGATAAATGGCCGGAATTCTGTCGTTATACCATATGATGGAAGCAATGAGGAACGCGCCGAGATACTCCAGAAGCTGGTTGGGGTCGGAAAGATAATACGGTACGACAGCGTTGGATCTGGGCTGGAGGAAGCCTATATATCTATACTTAAAAATGGGGGGGATCAGTAATAGCCCTTCAGTGAGACCTCATATTTCGGTATCTCAACGCCAGTACCATTCTCCACATGGCCCAGAACCTTAACCGGTACCTTACCCTTGAGCGCATTCATCACATCTACTTTTTCATCCTCATCTATAACCAGGACAAAGCCCGTCCCCATGTTGAAGACCTCGAACATCTGGGCGTAATTCAGGTCACCCATCTCCATGAGCCTTACAAAGACGTTCTGGGGTTCGAATGGATCATCTATGATGTACTTCATATCCTTCATCCTTGTTATGTTCTTGAAGCCTCCGCCTGTTATATTCGCCATGCCCTTTATCGTTATTATACCCATTATATCAAGTATCTCCCTCACATATATCCTGGTGGGCTCAAGGAGAACCTCGTAGGTCTTCTTTGAATCTCCAGGGAAAGGATCCTGAAGATCTATCCTGTTATCTTCAATTATCTTCCTGACGGTGGTGAAGCCATTGGAATGCAGTCCGCTGCTTCCCAGCCCTATTATTATGTCGCCTTCCTTTATATTTGAACCAGTTATTATCTGGTTCTTCTGCACGATTCCAATAACCGCGCCGGATACATCTATATGCTTGACCACATCTGGCAGCACCGCCGTTTCCCCGCCCACTATGCTTATGTTGGCCATCTGGGCACCCACGTTGAATCCGGTTCCCAGCTGTTTTGCCATCTCATCGTCCATCCTGTTAACTGCAAGGTAATCAACCATCGCAATTGGTTCTGATCCAACGGTTATGGCATCGTTAACGTTCATAGCAACACAGTCGATACCCAGCGTATCATACTTATTAACCGCCTCAGCTATCATCGTCTTGGTACCGACACCATCATTGTTGAAGGTGATGGCAAAATTTCCCATGTCTATTATTGATGTGAAGCCACCCATATATCCAATATTCTTGAAATCTTCACGGTGAAATTTCAACTGCCTGATGAAGGTGTTTACGAATTCACCCTGGAGCTTCCTGTTTATGATCCCCCCTTCAACTTCGCTCATGATGTGGGTATCACTTCATATAATAACTTTGTTGTGATTTCATGGCATAGTGGAGATATGATCATTTTATATATGAATATCAATATAAAGGTAAATGTCAGATATAAATATCAGATACGTATTATGCATCACACACAGTAAGATCAGTTTCATGGCATCATGGTGATATAATGGGAAATGGTATAAACGCCGGAAGAAAATTACTCGAGACGAGGAAGAAATTCAGGTGGTCCGATAGAGATTACAAGAGGAGAGTTCTTCAGCTCAAGAGGAAGAGTGACCCCCTTGAGGGTGCACCCCAGGCAAAGGGGATAGCCATAGAGAAGGTTGGTATAGAGGCCAAGCAGCCTAACTCCGCCATAAGGAAATGCGTCAAGGTACAGCTCATAAAGAACGGAAGACAGATAACTGCTTTCGCGGTCGGTGATGGTGCAATCAACTATATCGATGAGCATGATGAGGTCACCGTTGAGGGCATAGGCGGAAGGATGGGCAGAAGTAAGGGTGATATACCTGGAGTGAGGTATAAGGTTGTGGCAGTAAATGGGATCTCGCTCAAGGAACTTGTTAAGGGAAGAAAGGAGAAGACGGTGAGATAAATGCTGATGCTGTTCAACAAATACGATGTCAATACCGTGGAGATCCACGATCCAGGTATGGTGAAATACATCAACGTAAAGTCCGCATTGAACCTGCATACCGGTGGCAGGTTCTCGTCCTATTATGCTGGAAAAATAAATATGAATGTGGTAGAAAGATTGATAAACAAGCTGATGAGGAGCGAGAAATGGACCGGCAAAAAATACAGCGCTTACAAGATAACAGAGGAGGCTTTTCAGATAATAGCAGAGAAGACGAAGCAGAACCCGTTGCAGATACTGATAAACGCCATAGAGAATGCAGGGCCAAGGGAAGAGGTTACCAGACTCAAATACGGTGGTATAGCTGTGCCAAAATCGGTTGATGTTTCCCCATCCAGGAGGGTTGATGAGGCCCTGAGGAACATTGCAACCGGTGCGACGAATGCCTCATTCAAGAACAAGAAGTCCATAGTAAACTGCCTCGCCGATGAGATAATGGCTGCAGCAAGGAACGATCCCTCATCATTCGCGATAAGCAAGAAGGAAGAGATAGAAAGGGTTGCGCAGTCCGCAAGGTAAGCGCACATCTGATCTATAACATTTTTACGTTTATTGAGAGTTTCCTTTCATTTATCATTAGAAGATAAAAGCGGAGAAATAAAAATAAAGATGTAAAATGGATCAGCTTACTGCTGATATTTGATCTTGCTTGAGGCCCTGAAGACGAATTTCTTCTTGGACGGTACTTCAATGACCTTCTTTGTCTGCGGGTTCCTTGCTTTCCTCGGGCCCTGCGTCCTTCTCTCAAAGATACCAAAGCCAGCCAGGTTTATCTTCTGGCCTCCGTTGGCCTGCGCGACTATCTCATCCAGAAAAGACTTTATCACGGTTCTTGCCACTTTCTGGGTGGTGTTTGCCTTCTTTGCTACCTCCTTGGATAGCTCACTGATTCCAACCATTCTTTACCACCTGTATGATAATAACATAGGAAGTATTAAAATATTTCTATCATGTTTTTATTGGAGCATTGTTTAGACGTAGTCTGCCAATATTCAAAATTTATAATAAAAAAATGTATCATTAATTATTCACGGATCATCGATGAAATAGCATATTTATTCATATATCAATATTATTTCTAATTAGGCATCATACATATATAGGTGTAAATTAAAAGCAATTTCACTGGACTTGTCAGACATGAACTTCTACAAAAATACGATTATGAGGAATGTTGCAGCCATCTCGATCGAAATTCGCAGGCAAGCCAACATTAATTTATAGAACTTAAAAATTGAAGCGTATGAGCATAGTAGGGATACTGCTTGCAGTACTCATAATACATGTCTTCGCCGCCATGATCTTCATTGGAGGGTCGCTCTTCATATGGTTCATTGTCTGGCCTGCATCTTACAAGGCCACATCAGACGAGAGTGAGAGGACGAAGATAGTTGGTATCATTGGACGGTACTTCGGCTGGTGGACAGACGCCACGGTTGCCATACTCCTTGTGACCGGTGCATACCTTGGCTACGAATACATAGGCGGTAACTTCTCCCTGTTGACGACGACGCTGGGTGGGGAGATACTGCTTTACAAGGTGATCATAGTCTGGATAACAATAGTTCTGATGTACGCAAACAACATCTATCACGGGAAATTGATAATGCGCCTGGCTGCAGAGAAGAAATACGATGAGATGAAGAGGATAAGGAGGATAACTCATATGGCATCTTTCATAACACTGGGCCTGCTGCTTATCATAATGGGTCTGGCCGTGGCCCTCCAGTTCTTCATGCCGTCCTAATCCTTTGTCATCAATTTTTTCCTTTCCTTGGCGGAATAGCCGGTCAACTTCTCTATGAAGTCGTTGTATGCCCTGACAACAGCCAGTTTGTCGGAACCGCTATCATAATCGCCAGTATTGACAAGGATCTTTTTTTTATCGGGCTTTATCTCTATCCTGGATATGCCCGGAATGGATGCTATTAGAAGATCTCCCTCTGATCTAACGCTGTATCCAAGTTCCGATATCTTCGCCCTTATGGATTCATAATCCGTTGGAAAACCCTTCTTGACAGGATATTCGCGCATTCAATCACCCGAAAGTGGTTTTTCTACGACCCTTTTTCTCTGCATCTTCTTGAAGTACGACCTGACATATATTATCTGCATGTACTGCGCGTCGTGCTCAAGCAGTGGCGATGAAGAGATTATTGTCATGTCGTCTGGATAATCGATCAGATACTCAGATAGAGTTTCAAACTTCAACGTACCGTGTTTTATGGCCGTGAGCCTCCGTTCCTCATTGCCATCGAATTCCACGCCGGAAAATTCCGTGTAGAGATCGTATTTCGCATACTTCTTGAAATCATTTATGACGCTTTCGAAATCCTTTATCTCAACGAGGGAACCTCCAGTTAAAGCATGGACGTGTGCAAAATTAAGTATGGGCTCTATGTTTATCCTTCTGGCCAGCTCCAGAACCTCCTTTGTCGTACCGAAGACCTCATGCTTCCCGGAGGTCTCGACACCAATGTATGGATAACCACTATCTGGAGAGAACTCGTTCAGTATATCAGAATAGACCTCAGCAAATTTGTTGAGGCTGTCCTTCTTGCTTCCATGATAGAAGCCAGAATGGGTGACAACTCTCCTTGCACCCAGATACTTCCCAAGGATGAGTGCCCATCTGAGGTGGTTAATCGATTTCTCAGCTATGTCAGGCGACCCTATCATATCCATATAATACGGTGCATGCATGGAAAGTGTAACATCCAGTTCCTTGGCAAGTTCGCCTCCGGTCTCAAGTTCGTCATAATTCCTTGCCATGTTCCAGAAGAGCTCCTGGACTATGTCATCTTCCTCTATTTCGGTATCTATGCCAACACTCCTGTAGTTGCCGTCTTCATCCTGCCTGAGTACGTCTATTATTATTGAATCCTCGACATCGTATGGCCTCAGGCCAGTATATTCTTCGGCCGAATTCTCCTGCACGTTGACACGGAGAAGTTGCACCTCCAACGCATTAAGGCCCAGGTTATGTGTTTCTTCAACCGAATCTATAAAAGTCCTTCCCTTGCTTGTGAGGGGTATTCCAGCAATACCGAATCTTATCATGTATAACCTTGATATTGCTATTTAATTGACCTATAAATATCTGACCATCATCGTATCAATGCGCAAAAATAAGCTGTCCGTCAGACAGATCAACTATATTTCCCATGTCCGTTGCGTGATAGAATACATTATATATCATTTATGCATTTGTTAATTTGATGCCGATTTTAGGTGGTAATGTTAATATCATTATCATTCAAAAAGGTGATATGGATGAACGTAGATCCAAACTTAACAAAATACATGATCAAGGCGAAGATATATACCGATGGGGTGGTTGAAAAACCAGATGTGGTTGGAGCAATATTTGGTCAGACTGAGGGTTTGCTTGGTGACGATCTGGATCTGAGGGATCTCCAGAAAAGCGGGAAGATCGGGAGGATCGAGGTCGAGATAGACAGCAAAAAGGGCAGAACCGAGGGTTATGCCCTCATTCCTTCTGGTCTTGATCAGGTTGAAACAGCCATCCTGGCAGCGGCTCTAGAGACAATTGACAGGATAGGTCCATGCAAGGCCAAGGTTGAGATAGCAAATGTTGAAGACGTGAGAGTACAGAAGAGGCAGAAGATAATAGAGAGGGCAAAGAAGATCTATCAGGATATGAACAGCAAGGGGGACGATCTCAGCGAAAGCCTTGTCAAGAGCGTTAGGGAGGAGGTAGAAAAGTCAGAGATAATATCCTATGGCGAGGAAAAGCTTCCAGCAGGTCCGGCGATAAACGATTCTGATTCGATAATCGTCGTTGAGGGCAGAAATGACGTACTGAATCTCCTGAAATATGGTATAAAGAATACCATAGCTGTACAGGGTACAAACATCCCTGATACCGTTAAAAAGCTTTCAAAGGAGAGAACAGTTACGGTATTTCTGGACGGAGACAGGGGCGGCGATCTAATACTGAAGGAGATGCTTCAGGTAGCCGAAGTGGACTTTGTTGCAAGGGCCCCACCGGGGACTGAGGTTGAGGAACTTACCTACAAGCAGATCGTCAAGGCCCTCAGGTACAAGACTCCAATAGACCAGTACCTGTCCATGCACGGCATGAACGACGAGCTCAAGGAATATTCACAGAGGAACAATATTGTCTTTGGATCTCAGCCCAGCAACAACCATGAGGCCAAAGCTGAAGTCGTGGAGGAACCTCCAGAACAGACTTCAAGGGCAGAGGAGATGCATGAGGAACAGACCCAGCAGGTAACCGTGCAGAAGGAGGGATTTCTGGATCTTCTTAACCCGCATGAAGTTTCCAAGAGGATAGAGGCGCTTGCGCAGCTCAAGCTGACCGAGGTCTATGATTCAAACGGCGAGAAGCTCTTTTCCTTTCCTGTTTCGGAGGCTGTGGACAGGATATCTCAGGATCCTAGGGGCAACACGGTCATAACGGGTGGCATAATATCACAGAGGCTGATAGACGTCTCATACAATGCGGGAATAAAGAATATATACGGGCTCAAACTTGGGCACATAACGAAGAAGCCCGTTGATATAAACGTGATAGCATGGGAACGTTCTATGTAGACTCTTATAATGATTATCCCGACACATCCTACATAAAGATACCAACGAATCCCCTGGAAAGGGTTATAGGTCAGGATGATGCCGTAAAGATAGCCATGGTGGCGGCAAAGCAGAGGAGGCATCTTCTGCTGGTTGGGCCACCCGGCGTCGGCAAGTCGATGATAGCGCAGGCCATGTCCTTCTATATCGAGAGGCCAACTGAGGAGATACGTGTGGTGCATAACCCACAGTATCCTGAGAGGCCATTTGTTGAGATAAAGACCAGGGAAGAGGTCATGGCTGAACGCGAAGAGGAGACATCCACATCAGGTATTATAATAGATCCAAAAGATGCCCCTACAAGCGTCGCTGAGCGCCTTGGATACAGATGCAGCAAATGCGGTTTCTACTCTTCACCATCAGATGCGGTATGCCCAAACTGCAACTCACCTAAGGTGCAGATGGGTACACAGGGGCCTTTCGGTGACGTATTCAACGTAATAGGTGCGGCATTCGGTGTCCAGAACAATCTGGACAAGGTCACGCTCACGAGGAGAAACGGAGATCACGACGAGATAATAGTGTACGAGAGATACAACGACAAGATAAGGGTTCTTGATGAGAAGACGCTTGAAAGGCGCAGGAGACTTGAGAAGAAGAGCCCAAGCAAGACCATCGTACCGATAGACAGAAATCCGTTTGTTCTTGCGACCGGAGCAAGCGAGACAGAGCTCCTTGGCGACGTCAGGCATGACCCTTACGGCGGGCATCCGCAGCTTGGAACGCTGCCCTACGAAAGGGTGATAGCGGGATCGGTTCATGAGGCGCATCAGGGAGTTCTCTTCATAGATGAGATAACACATCTTGGGAATTTACAGCGCTATATACTGACTGCGATGCAGGAGAAATCATTTCCCATAACGGGTAGGAACCCTCAGAGTGCAGGGGCAAGCGTCAGGGTGGACAAGGTACCAGCCGATTTTATACTCGTAGCTGCATGCAACATAAATGATCTTCCATACATACTCAGCCCTCTGAGATCCAGGATCGTTGGGAATGGATACGAGATACTTATGAAGACCACTATGAAGGATACGGAGGAAAACAGGATGAAGTATCTGCAGTTCATATCTCAGGAAATAACCATGGATGGAAAGATACCGCATATGACCATGGAGGCGGCAGGTCTCATAATAGAAGAAGGAAAGAAGAGGGCGAAGATCATAGACAAGAAGAACAATGAGCTCACGCTGAGACTCAGGGAACTTGGCGGCCTGATCAGGGCTGCCGGGGATATAGCAGTGTTCAAGGGCAACAAGCTTATAGAGAAGGAGGATGTTGAGGAAGCCATAAAGCTCTACGTACCTGTAGAGGAGAAGATAACCAAGGAGTACGGCAGCATGGCTGCGGCATATTCTTCCGAGAATACCACATCGCAGAAAGATTTCTACAACTACAACCTTGACGACAGATCATACGAATGATTCGATCGACCTTTCATAGCGCCCCATCATTTTCTGATCCGCGGCAATAAAAATAAATATATACCGTCCCACAATTTTATCAGAAGGTGTACCGTTTGCAGATAGAAAAGATACGAGGGTTCAGAGATTTTTATCCCGAGGACATGGATGTCGAGAAGTTCATATTCAGGAAGGCTGAAGAGGTCGCTGAAGCTTTCGGTTTCAGGCGGATAGATTTTCCGAGCCTAGAATATCTTGACCTCTACAGGTTAAAGTCAGGGGAGGAACTTCTTCAGCAGACGTATTCATTCGTTGACAAGGGGGGCAGGGAGGTAACGCTTATACCTGAGGCAACGCCATCCACGGTGAGGATGGTCACCTCAAGGAAGGATCTTCCGAAACCCCTTCGCTGGTATAGTTTTCCTAAGGTATGGCGCTACGAGGAGCCTCAGGCCGGCAGATACAGGGAGCACTACCAGTTCAATGCTGATATATTTGGGAGCGACAGCCCAGAGGCAGATGCGGAAGTCATCGCACTCGCGTCATCCATACTTGACGCTCTTGGGCTCTCTAATGTGTATGAGATAAGGATAAACAGCAGGAAGATTATGGAGGAAATCATAGGCGGAATTACATCATCCGATCCATTCTCAATTTTCTCCATCATCGATCGGTACCACAAGATCAGCAGGGATGATTTCACCGATCAGCTCAGGTCAGCAGGTGTTGGCGAAGATGGGGTATCCATGATAGTTGACCTTTGCTCTGGGACGCTTGGAATAGACGAGATAGAGAAGATAACAGGAAGGGGTAGCGATGAGATAACTAGGATGGGACTGGTGAAGGATCTGCTCGGTTCATACGGTGTCAGAAACGTGCGCTATGACTTTTCAATAGTGCGTGGTTTATCCTACTACACGGGTATAGTATTTGAGGCCTACGACAGATCTGGTCAGTTCAGGGCCATACTTGGTGGTGGAAGATATGACAATCTCGCATCTCTTATGTCTGGAGATTCCGTTCCTGCCGTAGGTTTTGGCATGGGCGATGCGGTCATATCGCTTCTCCTCAGGAGGGAGAATGTTCAAATACCAAGGCAGAGGAAATCGGTTTACATGTGCAGGGTCGGAAAGGTAAATTCCGGCACGTTGAACGAGTACTCTAGAAAGCTAAGGGATGTCGGGATAGATGTGACCGTTGAGATAATGGAACGTGGGCTTTCATCGCAGCTCAAATACGCCTCTGCCATAAACGCCGATTATGCGCTGATATTTGGCGAACGTGATCTTGAAAAGGGAAACGTAACTCTTAGGGATATGCGTACTGGAGAGCAGGAGACAGTTTCTCTTGATTCCATTGTGGATCATGTGGTTTCTAAGGCCAGATGAAGGAACATGAAATGAAAAAAATTTAAATATTTTCGAATTCTGGGAGGCTTATGGATCCTGTACTGGAATTGTTCAATGAGAACCCGGATGTGTACCTCACAGAGGAGCAGATCCTTTCTGTAACTGGCCTGAAGGATCTTGATAAGAAGCTTCAGGAACTCGTGAAGAGCGGCAAACTGGTTAAGATTGAGACGAATAAAAAAAGTGGGAAGAAGATTTATTACGGCCTGAAGCAGAACTAATCCATGGATTCAACCATGGCCTTATCACTATGAACAACACTTTTCCCAGATTCATCCATTATTATTAGCGTGAAAGATTCAAATTTTCCGTTTATTATTCCATCTATGCGTTTCCTCAGTGCCGTTATCTTCTCATTATTTTGATCGTCAACTGCAAGTAGATCGAGTTTTTCCCCTATCCTGTATATTATCCCCTCTATGGTCGTGATCTCTCCGTTGGAATATTCGGCGGAATCTATTGACGCTTCCATTTCTGGTATGTAAACGTCTGCCCTTCTAGATCTGTAAACTATTATGCGGAGGTCGTCAGGGCTCTCGACCTTCACTGTGATCTTTTTCGGATCACGCTTCTCATCGGAGTAGACCTCAGTTTTCCTGTACCTGCACTCCTTGCAGAAATAGGTGTATATGGAAATACGCCCCTCGTAAGGTATCTGGGTATCATAGGTGATAAGGTAAAGGTTAGAACCGCATACCGGGCATTCCATCTCAGTTTCGATCTCTCTGGGAACATCCATCTATTTTGCCTCCAGCCATGATCTCAGTGGATCTGCAACGATCTTTTTAGTAAATTTAAGCTCATAAACATTTTTGTTTCCCGTCAAAAACAGCGCGACACGGAATTCACGCTGTATTAGTTCTATGTTTTTCATCAGCTGTTCCGGGGCGGTGTCTGCATCCTTCAGAAGGCTTCTGGCGAAGCCACCGGCTGTCGCGCCCATGGCTATCGCCTTTGCCAGATCAAGGCCATTTCTCAGGCCACCGCTGCCGATCACCGGTGCCAGATCGCTGCAGTAATAAACAGAGGCGGGGGAAGGAATGCCCCAGTTCCAGAAGGTCTCGCCTACCCTCATCTTCTCAAGATTGTTCTCCTTCTTCGCCCTGTAGTACTCAACAGCAGCGAAGGTCGTTCCACTGACACCTGAAACCTCTATGGCCTTTACGCCAGCATCTATCAGCCTTTCGGCAGTTCTCCGGCTGAAGCCGCTTCCAGTTTCTTTCGCTATTATGTTGAATGATCCGGCCAGATCCCTTATCCTGTCTATAACACCCTTCGAATTGCGATCACCCTCTGGCTGCACCATCTCCTGCAGGAAGTTGAAGTGAACTGCGAGGAAATCGGCCTTTATCAGATCGTATATATAGGCTATGTCCTTTGTGGATACGGCCTCCTTGTCCTGCCTTACCAGCTGCGGCGCCCCTATGTTTGCTATCTTCAGGGGTACGTTGCTCTCATTTATGACTGCATAGGTATCCTCTATGCTCCTGTCCAGTATGGCAGCCCTCATGCTGCCCACACCCATGCCTATCCCGAACTTCTCGGCTGCGATGGCGAGGTTTCTGTTTATGTTCTTGGCTATCTCGGCACCGCCCGTCATGGACGAGATTATCATTGGGAACTTAAGTTTCTTCCCAAGGAAATCAACAGAGGTGTCTATCTCATCGTAATTGACCTCTGGGTCGGCCTCATGCATCAGTGTTATGTCGTCCCAGAAGTTGTGGAATGCCGATACATCATCATTCTCCGCGATCCTTATATGCTCCTCCTTCCTCTTTCCTATCATCTTATCACCGTTCCTATGAATGATCCACTTCCGATATCTCTGATCCTCTCCGGATGGTTGCCATTGATCAGGTAAACTCCTCTCTTCACGTTTTTCTTCATCCTCATCATGGATTCGAATTTCTTCCCTATGCCGCCGGTCACATCGTTCTGCACCTGATCGAACTCAGGGCTTGTGCTGATCTCCCTGAGCAGAACGGCGTCTCTGTTCCTCTTTGGGTCCCTGTCGTAGATGCCATCCACGTCCGTCAGGAAAATGGCCATATCCGGTCTAAGCAGTTCAGCCATATCTGCCATTATGTCGTCTCCAGAATATATACCATATGAATGCTCATCCTTTATATATACGTCACCATAGGAAACCGGAACAAAGCCAGCATCGATGTACCTCAATATGGGCGTATAATCGAATCGACCCTCGTACCGCAGAGAACTAACCGGTACGGAAACAGGCCGCATGCCCAGCTCTATCATGGAATTTATTACCATAAGATCAAGCTCCTCCATGTCCCTGTGCACGATGCTGTAACCCATGCTCGACATCTCGGTTTTCGGTCCTGGCAGGCCGTACTCCCTGGCCTTTATGTGGCCAAAGGATCCACCACCGTGCACAATGCAGACGATATCATTCAGGCCGGAGAGAACACCAACGATTTTCCTGATCGCATCGGGCTTAGCCGTTCTGTATGTCGACTTATCCGTGATAACGCTTCCGCCCATCTTCAGTATAATCATATGTTCAGCCTTGCGAATTTTATGAAATCGTAGTATCTTCCACCTATCCTGATCGCATCACTCTCTCGCCCTTCGATCCTGAATCCATTGCGCATCAGTACGATCATTGAGGGAAAGTTGAACTCAACCACGGAGGTGTAAAGCCGATGTATCTTCATATCCCTTGAATATTTAACAATAAGATGAAGGGCCTCGGTCGCTATACCTTTACCCCTGAACTTTTTTCCGACCCAGTACCCGACATGCGCGTTGCTGTCGGTGCGGTTGATCTCGCTGAGACCGATGACCCCCGCAGGCCTGCCCTCAAACTTTATCAGGAAATCAACGCGGAAGACCTCGCTTCCATAGGACCTCTGCGATTCTATGAAGTATATGGCATCCTCACGCGTGTACGGATATGGAAAGGAATGGCTGCCTATGCTTCTTACAAGTTCTCTGTCGTTGGCAAGATCAGCTATGTCATCTGCATAGCTTATGTCGATTGGCTCCTCGATCTCCAGGTTCATTCTGGCGGATCTGATCTTCATCGTGACACGAAAACACGCGTATTTAAAAAGTTGGTGTATGCATCAGCGATAGGATCTCCGGCAAACCTTTAATGCAATACTACGATATTACAGCATGTCTGGCTTGACATTGGAGATACTGAATGACGGCTACTTTTACCTAGACGCAGGTGCCATATTCGGCGTGATACCAAAGGCAATATGGTCCAGAACCGTTAAGGATGTGGACAACACCATAAGGCTGGCAACCAACGTAGTATACGCACACGGTGACGACATCTCTTTCCTCATAGACAGTGGTATCGGTAGGAGCTTCAGCGAGAAATTCCAGAAAATATACAGGATAGAGAAGAGCAGCGATGTGCTTGAATACATAGAGAAACACGGAGATCCGGATTCGATAACAATGATAATAAATTCGCACCTGCATTTCGATCATGTTGGTCACAACAATGATTTCAGGAACGCATACACATACGCTCAGTCCACCGAATTCAGGGATCTCAGGTACAGGAATGCGGTGACAAGGGCCAACTACACCATCAACTACTCAGATATAAAGCGGAAGATAGCGTTAAACGGATCGAGAAGGATCGGGAAATACATCACAGTCATAAAAACTGGAGGGCATACGTTTGGACACCAGGTCATATTAGTGAATACCGGGAACACCAAGGTCATGTATCTTGGCGATCTTGTCCCATCAACATTCCATCTCAAACTACCCTACAGGACCGCCATTGATCTTGATCCCGTTAGGACCGTTCAGATGAAGAAGATCCTCATAAGAAAGGCGATAAGGGAAGGTTACGTCTGTGTGTTCAACCATGATCCTGAGACACCGGCGGCTGTACTCCACGGTGATTACGAGAATCCAACGTTCGAGAAGGTAGATCTATGATCCGGATCGGCATTTCAATATGATTATATTCAATGATCTTTTTATTACCTCGGGTAATATTATTATATCGAATCGCGATATATCATTATGGAAATGATGCCCAACATCGAGGAGCTCAGAAAGATGCGGAAGAATCTGGGAATAAGCCAGAAGGATCTGGCGAAGGTCACTGGCGTCAGTCAGTCCTACATAGCAAGGCTGGAGAAGGGCACTATAAATCCCACATATTCCAAGATAAAGGCCATATATGAATACCTGACAAAGTCAAGCGAGAGGGCAAGTACCATGGTCCTTACATGCGACAGAATAATGACGAAGAACGTGGTTGTCTGCAGATCGGATGATTCCATACTGAACGCTCTCAACATAATGAGAGACAAGGGTTTTTCGCAGTTGCCCGTTGTGAATGAGGAGAACAAGGTCATAGGCACAATAACGGAGAACAACATCAACGACATGCTGCTAAAGGGCATGAGCGTGGACTCGCTGAGAGGGCTGACCGTCAGGAGGGTCATGAGCGATGTGCTGCCTCAGGTTGACAGGAACACGCCTGTAAACATAATATACCAGCTGCTGAAATACTCGAATGCTGTCCTCGTAATAGAAGCCGGTAACCTTGTGGGCATAATAACGAAGGCAGATATTCTGAAGACTGTCGCCGGCATGGCCTGAAGGAACGCTGAAAGTCCGTACTAGGTTGCCAGGCATATCCGGCAGTCTGCATGTAGGAAATTTATTAAATATCCGTAGATTAGCCAGGCATTGAACGAGATAGTGGCCGTCATACAGTCTATCATAATGTTCATACCGGCACTCATAGCGAACTCGGGTGCCGTCATAACAGGAGGGCACTTCGTAATAGACAGGGGGAAGAAGTTTTTTGATGGGCGCAGGATACTCGGGAATGGAAAGACGCTGAGCGGATACCTGGGAGGCATAGGGATAGGCACGATCACCGGTTTCATCATCTATCTCATATCAGGCGCATTCGGTTACGCCCTCGGTACTTATGGAAACGTCTATGGCGCACTGATGATACCTCTAGTGATGGCTACAGGTTCTCTGACCGGAGACATAGCAGGTTCCTTCATAAAGAGGCGCATAGGCATAGACCGTGGTGGCAAGGGCGGCCTCCTGGATCAGTGGCCTTTTGCCCTAATGGCATTTCTTTTCCTTTACATATTCGAGAGGTCATACTTCATGCTGCATTATGTCTACCTCCCAATGATAGTGATACTGGTGATAGTGCCCCCTATACACAGGGCCGTAAATATAATTGGATACAGGATGCATAAGAAGGATGTGCCATGGTAAAGAAGATGGTCATAGCAGTCAGGAAGGATCTGGATATGGGCAAGGGAAAGATAGCGGCCCAGGTCGCTCATGCGGCGGTCAGCTGTGCCTTAAGATCGATGAGAACGGACAGAGACACCTTTGACGAATGGTACGATGAGGGACAGCGCAAGATCGTTGTGAAGGTTAACGGCCTAGACGAAATAATGGAGATCAAGAGGATGGCCGATTCCATGGGCATAATAAACGAATTAGTACAGGATAGGGGATACACGCAGGTCGAACCGGGAACGATAACGTGCATCGGCCTCGGCCCGGACGATGAAGAAAAGCTGGACAGGATAACTGGAAAATACAAACTCCTATAAATTCAATGATGCCAAGGCGCTGTAACCATGCCATGCACAGGGCTTTAACAGTTAATGGAAATATTTTGCATAATTTTACACAATAACCCAGAGTGAACTTCCTAAAATATTATGTAAATGACGCAAAACTGGAGCGCCCGCTCTAAGCGAATCCTAGTGTCTCAACTGTGCGTTATATACTACAGAGATGGGCTGGAAGTGGTGGCTGCTCATTCCCTTCTATTAAGGAGCGCCAGAAGCTGTGCCTTTCTCTGTGTTAGTACTTCATACTCATGCTTATCAAAGCCCTGCTGTGGTCTGTTCTGGTGTATCTGCTGAAGCCTCTCGTTTATGTATGCAAGTTCAGCCTGTGCCTTCATGATCGTTTGCATGTCCGCCATTGTATCACAGGATGTCATCGGAAAAATCGATATATAATTTTCCCGTCTCCTCGCGAAGGTGCGGTGTAAAGCCGAGGATCATTATAAGGTATATATTGCTATAGAAAAAGTTTTTATTGATATATATGATAAATAGACATGGAACACGTGACCAGAAAGGTCCAGGTAACAGGCGGATCAACCTATATAATATCACTGCCACCAGAGTGGGTGAAGAGAAATAACATAGGCAAGGGAAGCGAAGTCTATGTTATGGATCAGGGTGGTGATCTCATCGTGGCGCCTCCAGACAGCACTGAACCTGAAATAACGAAGAAGATCACTCTTCCAGGGTCATATACGGGAAAGCCGCTGCAGAGGCTTCTGACATCGACATACATATCCGGCTTTGATACGCTGGTGGTAGTGTCCAAGGACAAGATGACCATGGAGATGAGGGACGATATAAAGCGCTTCGCCAAGGTTGTCATGGGCATAGAGGTTATAGAAGAAACCTCAAAGAGCATAGTGCTACAGAACGTGCTGAACGCAAGCACTTTCCCGCTTCAGAAGGCTATCAGGAGGATGTCGCTCAACGTGTCAACGATGATAGAGGATACCATCAAGGCCATACAGGACGAGGATGATGACCTCATAGAGAATATAATTCTGAGGGACGATGAGGTCGACAGGTACCAGTGGTATATATACCGTGAGGTAAAGATCAGGTGCAGGGATGACCGGTCAAACGTTTACATACTTGTCCTGTCCAGGATACTTGAGAGGATAGCGGACCATGCGGTCAACATATGCCAGGTCATAAGGAACAGAAAGGACATAAAGGGGAAGGATAAAATGGTGGAGAACCTCATCTATTCAAAGGATGTCTACAACAGAGCCATGGAGGCATTCTACGCCAAGAAATTTGAGGAGATAGATGGCATAATAAACAGGAAGGGAGAGATAATTTCAAGAAAATATGAACTGTTGAGCATACTGAACTATGATACCGTTATAAGCTCCATAGCAGAGGAGATCTCGAGAATAGGCCTTTATGGCACGGATATAGCAGAGCTGGCCATGGACCTCATAATGTCTGATAAAGAGGAATTCACCATCTGATCCCTCTGCATAACGCCAGGTACAAGGCATTTACGATCGTATAAGCGCCTGGATCGCGGATAATAGCAATCATGCATCATGGAAGATCCTGCGCTCAACTTTAAATAGCTCTTTTGCGGTAATCCCCCGTCATGCCTTTAAACGCAACAGTGAGGAAATACAGCGCTGTTTTCATACTGATAATCGTAGCTCTGCTTGCCTATGCCCTTGGGTACCTGGTATCATACGTCGAGAGCCTTTTCCTTCTCGTGTTCATAGTGCCGATAATCATACTCGTGCTGATGCACTATCTGGGCCTTTACGGTCTCAAGAAGAGGCTCCTGTATGGCGTGGTTATAGTTTTTCTGGCAGCGCTCCTGATAGCATCCGCGGAATCTCAGGTGTATTATTCAACGGATCATCCCGTCTCAGCTTCGTACACCACCCCGGTCGGTTCTATAACCGCAACCGCAAACGTGAAGCCTTTCTCTGGAAGTTTTCCCACCTACAATTTCTCACTGGATATAAGCGATTACAAGGACCTGAAGAGGTTCAATTTCAGCCTGCGAATAGCCTCTCCTGGCTATGAATACAACGTGAGCAGTGGGATGCTTCGGAATTACACTTCAGGCGATCAGATGGTCGTATACTATGACGCACCTTCTGGGTCTTTGCCACTCGGCATATACAATTACACATTCACGTTCTACAATTACACGCTCGCAGCGCCTGGCCCCATTAATACGCCACTGAGCACGTGGATGGCGGACAGCGTGCTTTCAGTGACGATACTCTACTTCATCTACTACGAGATAATACTGCTCGCCGGAATTTTCCTGATGAGATCCATAGAGCATTCCAGATCCTACAGGACCAAGAAGTAGTGAGATATCAACGCAGATCATCTCCTGCATAGTGCGGGCTGTAAATATAACTACAGGAAAACGAAAAGGTATAATCTGATCTAGCTATATCTCACTATGGTAGAGATAAAAACTGATTCTTTTGAGGTGAACGGGAGGAAGTTTTACTATTATCCACTGAAAAAGATCTTCGGGGAAAGGATCAACAGCCTGCCAAGATCCCTGAGGATAATACTGGAATCCATGGTGAGGAACCTGGATGGAAGATCGATTTCCGATGAGGACGTGAATGCGATTCTGAACTGGAACCCAGAGAACGTTGCCGATACAGAGATAAGGTTCAAGGTTTCACGCGTCGTCATGCAGGATTTCACAGGGGTACCTGCGGTGGTGGACCTTGCCTCCATGAGAGATACCGTGAAGAACCTTGGGAAGGATCCAGAGCTCATAAACCCGCAGGTCAGGGTGGATCTGGTTATAGACCACTCCGTTCAGGTTGATTACTACGGAGAAACATTCGCACTGGAGAAGAACGAGGAGCTGGAGTTCGAGAGGAACATGGAGAGATACAGGTTCCTCAAGTGGGCACAGAAGGCGTTCAAAAACTTCAAGGTGATACCGCCGGGTACCGGCATTATACACCAGGTCAACCTGGAGTACCTTGCGGAGGTCGTGTTTGAGGGAAAGGAGGACGGAAAGGATTATGCATATTTCGATTCTCTCGTGGGCACAGACTCGCATACCACCATGATAAATGGTATAGGAGTGCTTGGGTGGGGCGTAGGCGGAATAGAGGCCGAGGCTGCACTGCTTGGCCAGCCGATAACCATATCGCTTCCGGAGGTCATCGGTGTCCGCATAAAGGGAAAGATGCAGCCGGGAGTGACGGCTACCGATGTTGTTCTCACCGTCACAGAAATGCTGAGAAAGGTTAACGTTGTCGACAAGTTCGTGGAATTCTTCGGGCCATCGGTGAAATACCTCTCTGTTCCTGAGAGAGCCACGATCTCCAACATGTGCCCTGAGTACGGCGCAACGTGTGCGCTCTTCCCCATAGATGAACAGACTCTTCAGTATCTGGAGACCACTGGAAGATCCAAGGATCACATCGATCTAATAAGGAAGTACCTGGAGGCGCAGGGTCTATTCGGAGAGGGATCTGATCTGCGGTATACGAGGGTCATAGAACTTGATCTCTCCACGGTCAAGCCGAGCGTCGCTGGGCCGAAACTGCCGCAGCAGAGGCTGGATCTGGATCAGGTGCCCGGAAGCTTCCTGTCCACTCTGGAACAGAATGGGAACGAACGCCTTGTAACGATCCGCAAGGTTCCACTGAAGATGAAGGGCAGAGATGTTGAACTCTCGGACGGGGATATCGTCATAGCCGCGATAACCAGCTGCACAAACACCAGCAACCCCTACGTCATGATAGCGGCCGGCCTTGTAGCGAAGAAGGCTGTGGAAGCCGGTCTGACCGTCAATCCAAAGGTCAAGACAAGCCTGGCACCAGGATCACGCGTCGTCACTGATTACCTCACAGAATCAGGTCTCCTTTCCTACCTTGAAAAGCTCGGTTTCTACATAGTTGGATACGGGTGCACGACCTGCATTGGAAACAGTGGACCGCTTGATCAGGACCTTGACAATGCCATAGTAAACAATAACCTCAACGTCGTATCCGTGCTTTCTGGAAACCGGAACTTCGAGGCCAGGATACACAAGGATGTGAAGGCAAACTACCTGATGTCTCCGCCGCTCGTTGTTGCATACGCACTGGCCGGAAATATAACTGTTAACCTGAATAAAGATCCGATAGCGACCGTCAACGGGAGGAAGGTCTATCTCAAGGACATATGGCCAACCAACGAGGAGATAAACGAAGCCGTAAACAAATATGTGAAGAAGGATATGTTTGAGAGGAGATACGGAAACATCACGAACGAAAGATGGGAGAAGATAGATGCGCCATCATCACCAACATATGCATGGGATCCGAAGAGCACATACATAAGGAACCCGCCATTCTTCGAGAACTTCAGGCTTGATCAAGAGTTCACCGACTTCCGTATAAAGGGAGCGTATCCTCTGCTCGTCCTTGGCGACTCAATAACGACGGATCACATATCACCTGCCGGATCCATAGCAAAGGACAGCCCGGCCGCCAAGTACCTCATGGAGAATGGAGTCAGGCCGGAGGATTTCAACTCATACGGTTCAAGGCGCGGAAACCATGAGGTCATGATGAGGGGCACGTTCGCAAACGTCAGGATAAAGAACCTGATGGTCAAGAGGGAAGGAGGATACACCATATTCGTGCCGGAAAACAGGGAAATGTCAGTTTACGACGCCGCGATGAAGTATAAGGAAAAGGGCATACCCGTTGTAGTGATAGCAGGAAAGGAATACGGGACAGGAAGTTCCAGAGACTGGGCGGCCAAGGGAACATATCTCCTGGGCGTTAAGGCCGTCATAGCGAAGAGTTACGAGAGGATCCACCGCAGCAACCTTGTTGGGATGGGCGTAATCCCCATAGAGTACGATGCGTTCAATCCGCAGGACATAGATTATACCAAAACAATCGATGTTGACATAGAAAGCATAGAACCAGGATCGGAGGCAAAGATGACGTATACGGACAAGAACGGGGAGAGGCACACCATAAAGGTCAGACTCAGGGTGGACACACCAGCTGAGTCGGACTACATAAGGAGCGGCGGAATCCTGCAATACTCGCTCAAGAAGATTCTTGCGTCATGAATCTTCCATTACTAATTTTTTGAAGCGATGGGACCTGGCTGTACCATTGATACCCCGATATATGGAGTCAATTCGCATTCTGCAACTCATTTATAATCAGGGCAGCGATTACACCACATGGACAGCGAAGTGATACCTTCTTACGAGGATATCCTTTCAGCAAAGGCCTATCTTGAAGGCCGCATAAACAGGACGCCGTTGATAAAGTCCACCACGTTCGGAAACGAGTATGGCGCGGAGATGTATTTCAAGCTGGAGAATTTTCAGAAAACAGGTTCATTCAAGTCCAGGGGTGCACTCTTCAAATTTTCGAAGATCGGCGATCAGGACAGGAAGAGGGGAGTGATAACTGCCAGCGCCGGAAACCATGCCCAGGGTGTGGCATACGCGGCCAAGGTTAACGGCATAAATGCAAAGATCGTGATGCCGGAATACACGATACCGCAGAAGGTCAATGCAGTTGCCGGTTACGGTGCAGAGGTTGTACTTCATGGGTTCGATTACGATGAAGCTCACAGGTACGCCGATGAGATCGCGATGAAGGAGAACAGGCTGTTCATAGAGGCATTCAACGACAGGTGGGTCATATCTGGGCAGGGAACAATAGGCCTAGAGATCATGGAGGACCGGCCTGATATAGATACGATTCTTGTGCCCGTGGGAGGTGGTGGCCTGATATCAGGCATAGCACTGGCGGCTAAGCACATGAACCCGGATGTTCGCATAATAGGCATAGAATCAGAACTTTCTGACTCCATGAAGGCCTCGCTAAGGGAGGGAAAGATCATCGCCCACACGAGCGGCGTGAGCATATGCGATGGCATCTCAGTGAAGTATCCGGGCGATCTGACATTTGAGATAGCCAGAAAATATGTTGATGACATAGTGACGGTGACCGAGGAGAGTGTATCAAAGGCCATATACAGGCTATTCGAGAGGATGAAGATCGTGGCTGAGCCATCAGGCGCCGTTGGCCTGGCAGCAATAATGGAGGGTAAGGTGGACGTCAGAGGCAGGAAGGTTGCCATAGTGGTGTCCGGCGGAAACATAAACCCATTGCTGATGTCAAAGATAATATATAAGGAACTGGAGAACCTGGGCCAGCTGGTGCGTATAGAATGTATAATACCGGATAGGCCTGGCAACCTGCACAGGATAGCGGAGGCCATTGCGAAGAATGGCGGCAATATATACCATGCAGAGGTAGACAACCTAAGGAAGGAAACGCCTCCAGGGTTCCAGAGCGTAATATTCAGCGTGAATGTCAGAGGCCAGGATCACCTTGACAGGATCCTTGCCACGCTCAGGGAGATGGGCTACATATTCAGGGTGACATAAAAAGGATAGCATGGAGTACTGCGGCCTGCATATAGAGGAATGCGACGGCGTCTATCCGCCGTCGGATGATTCTTTTCTTCTTGCCGAGAATGCAACATGCTCCGGCAGATCAATAGAGATAGGCTGCGGCACAGGTATAGTCTCGATCTGCCTCCTGAAAAGGGGCTGCGAGATCGAGGCCGTTGATATCAGCGATCTGGCGGTGGAATGCGCCAGGGCAAATGCATTGAGAAATGGCCTGCATCTCAACGTCCATCATTCCGATCTCTTCTCAGATGTCCATGGGAAATTCGACACCATACTGTTCAACGCCCCGTATCTGCCTGTTTCGGGCGAAGACATTTCTTGGAGCGGAGGGGAGAAGCTTGAGGTCGTTTCCAGATTTCTGCATCAGGCCAAGCTTCATCTGAATCCATCTGGGTGTGTCTATCTCGTCCTGACGGATCTCACAGATAACGAAGCCATGTTCATGGATAATGGGTACGAGTACACAGTCGTCAAGAAGATCGTATTCGACTTTGAGGCAATAATACTATATCGGCTTACGCTGTCCAATGCAGGATCACCGCCTCATCACCAGTCATGATCATTGGCAATCACGGCAAAATATGCAAAATGGGTCATATTCCATGGATCTTTTTGCATAAAATCATGTTCGGGACGAAAAACTGATCCGCTGGCCGCACAGTCCTCTTTGGGAAAAATGTTATTTACTCCGCAGATAATATTCATGGGATGTTCAAAATCTCAATAACGTCAGTTCCATCAAGGGTGGACGAATCAGATCTTGACAGGAGCATAGCCTATTTTCTTTCAGACATAGGTTACATACCGAGGATAAGCCCATCTACCGACATGAACTCAATAAAGGCATCGGTCTACTTCAGGCTGTTCAAGGAGTGTTTTCTGATACACAGCGAGAGATACTGGACCCCTGAGGAGCTCATGGCATACCTGAACACAAGCAGATCGACACTTTACAGACATCTGAACAAGCTGAAATACCTCGACATACTGGAGGAGATCAAGGATGGAAAGGTGAAAAAATACAGGCTCAGGTCAGGCGATCTCCTCAAGGCCTGGTCATGGGTTGAGATCAACATAAAGATGGCCATAGAGAACTACAGGAACAACGTGGAGCACATAAACAGCCTGATAAGAAACGGTAAAGCCTAGTCCGCCTTGATCATCCAGCCTATGAAAAATATCAAGCATTAAATACAGGATGATGGAGAAAATATCAAAAGATATCCACTTTCTGCAAATTGCGAGAAAGCTGACGGATCGACCATTCATGGTGAGGAAAATCATCGTCGATAAGCGTGATCACTCATCAGGTAATGAATCCACGGCATGTTTTTAACCTGTTCTATCATCATGTACTGTGCCGCTGTACAGTGGGGACAGGATCAGCATAGGAAAGTTCGTGATAGGCAGCCCAATGCCAATAGTCGTGACATCGGTCTTCTATGAGGATGTTGAGACGTTCATTGAGAAACTCCAGAACAGGACGCTATCTGACAGAAATCTGTACGAAATCCGGTTTGACATGTTCACGGAGAGGGAGGTTTCAGATGAGGAGGAGTTAATCTCCGCCTTGAGGGAAATGGACATAGACTACATATTCACATTCCGTGGAAAGGATGCAAAGGAATACTATGAGACGGCCATAAGGAAGATGGCGCCCGCAGTAGATATTGATATGGATCTGATCGGAAAAATAAACGTGAAACCATCGGTGACAAGGATCATTGGATCCTATCACACATCCGATCCTGCAGCCATGATGAACGCGCTTGAAACCATGATGGCTTCGGATGTGGATATGGTCAAGGTAGCGTGTTCCTATTCAGACGATCAGGAGTTTCTGGCCGATCTGAACAGGATAATCGATGTGAGAAAGGGCAGGAAGAAACCCATGGCATTCATTCCCATGGGAAGGACGTTCTGGAGGGCGCTGGCCGGATACTACGTTTCTGATATAGTCTACGCCATGAATGAGAGGCCAACGGCCTATGGCCAGCCACCTGCTGACTATTACTATCAGGCATTTAAATCCCTCTTCTATTGATTTTTCGTTAAATTTTTTCCCCT
Organism: Thermoplasma sp.; assembly: GCF_008709555.1. Classification (GTDB taxonomy): domain Archaea; phylum Thermoplasmatota; class Thermoplasmata; order Thermoplasmatales; family Thermoplasmataceae; genus Thermoplasma. Next base: position 10,518 of record NZ_VYIJ01000010.1, on the reverse strand, counting down.
TTCATTAAGCAAAAAGATGCTTTTCGACTGATTTCGCAGCCATATGATAAGTATAAATTAGAATGGTGCTATTCAAGTCATATGGCATATATTCAGATAAAGGAGGACGGAACCCTTCAGATTCCAGATAGAGTGACCATTGGATATATAGAGGGAGACGGGATTGGCCCGGACATATCCAAGACAACCATAAACGTTCTGAACGCTGCACTAGAGATAGCCTACGGTGGAAAGCGATCAATAGAATGGAAGAAGATCCTTGCGGGTGATGAAGCCTACGATAAGACTGGGGACAGGCTTCCGCAGTCATCGCTTGACGAACTGAAGAAGTGCGTTGTATCGCTGAAGGGGCCGCTCACAACACCCATAGGTGAGGGCTTCAGGAGCCTGAACGTCACGCTGAGGCAGTACCTTGATCTTTACGCTAACATCAGGCCTGTTAGATACTTCCCAGGCGTACCATCTCCCGTTGTGCATCCTGAGTACATGAATATGGTCGTGTTCAGGGAAAACACCGAGGATCTATATGCAGGCATAGAATGGAGATACGATTCGGATGGTGCAAAAAAGGTCAGGGAGTTCCTGGCATCGACCTTCAACATAAACCTGACAAGCGATACTGGTATTGGAATAAAGCCGATAAGCAAGTTCAAATCGACAAGGCTTGTAAGGAAGGCGATACAGTACGCAATAGCCAACAAGAGAAAGAGCGTCACGCTTGTGCATAAGGGAAACATAATGAAGTACACGGAGGGCGCGTTCAAGGAGTGGGGCTATGAGGTTGCGAAAACAGAGTTCGGAAATTATACGGTCACCGAGACAGAGTACCTTCAGGATCCGGAGAAATACTCCACCAAGATAGTCATAAAGGATAGAATAACGGACAACATGTTCCAGCAGGTTCTGACGAGGACGCAGGAGTACGATGTGATCGCAACTCCGAACCTGAACGGTGACTACCTGTCAGATGCCCTTGCGGCGCAGGTCGGAGGCATTGGCCTTGCTCCAGGCGCGAACATAGGCGATCATTACGCCATATTCGAGGCGGTTCACGGGACAGCTCCGAAGTACGCTGGCATGGACGTGGCAAACCCGACATCGTTAATACTTTCAGGGGAGATGATGCTGCAGCACCTTGGCTGGAATGAGGCCGCAGACATCCTTGATGAAGCCATAATGCAGACCTACAAGGATCAGAAACTCACTCAGGACATCGCCAGGCTGCTCAACGTAAAGGCACTGAAATGTTCGGAGTTCGGGGAGGAGATAATCAACAGGATGAAAAAGCCTGTTCACTGATCCTTCCTGCTGTTTTTGTTTCTCACCCTCTCTATATCCATTTTTTCCTCTTCCGTCAGCGTCACATCTTCATGATCGGCATCGCTGATGTATTCCGGCGGTATCTCCTTCGTCAGGTAGATATCATCGCTGGATCTGTATATCTCGTGTCCGTCCTCGATCATGGATCGGGCGTTGATGCGGAGGATGAACGGGTCGTCTATGTGGTACAGGCCGGATACGTATGATCTCCTGTACGTACCTGAAAGGTGGATCCAGCTCTTGTCCGAAGGGTATATGCCAGCCTCCTTGACGAGCGGGGCTTCAGCTGCAGACGACTGGTAATACAGTGTTTCTGGTATGTTGTCGTCCGGCAGATCGCTCAGATCAACGGGTATTGTGTGACCGTACATTGCCCTTATGAGAACGCCAGAGACCTGATACCTGCCCTTTGGATCGGTTTCAGCAAGCGCAACTATGTGGTCGAACGTGATCCACCTCATGCCCTTGGCCTTTCTCAATACGCTCACTATGCCAGCTATCCTGGCGTAACCATGGCTGTCCAGCCTTATGTGGTACCTCTCCGGGTCATGCCGCAGTATCGCAGCAAGCGTCCTGCTGACCTCGTCCACCTCCCTCTCGTTCATCAGTATCTTTCCAGGTTTCCCGCAGACGGGGCATTCCTTTCCGCGATATGGGCCGTGGCATGTTCTGAGTTCAGGCATGTGTACCGGTTATGTAATCACAAACTACCTGATAAACAGATATGTCCGAGTATTTACCCGCCACCGTATCGGTCACATGGATCTCATCCGCGTTCTCCAGGATCTTGGACTCGCTGCTGTTGACGAAGAGGCCATGGATGGCAGATACATATATTCTTGATGCCCCCTTCTGCCTCAGTATTGCAGAGGATTTCGCTATCGTTCCACCGGTGGAAATTATATCATCGAGGATCAGCACGTTCTTGCCCTTAAGGTCTATGTCAGGCGCCTTCATCTCAACGGTCCTGTCATCGATTCTCTTCTTTTCTATATAGAAATACTTCTTGCCGAGTGCCTCTGCAACATGCTTAACCCTATCCAGGCCACCATCATCAGGGGAAACGACGTAATCGATATCCACATGACGGTAAAAATCTACGATGGATCTGTCCGCATGCAGATCAGTAAACTTTACCTTGGAGTAGCTCAGGGTCTGTTCATCATGTATGTCAACGGTCGCTATGCTCCTGCTGTATGAAGCGAATATCTCGGTAAGTATCTGCGATGATATGGGCTCTCCCCGCCTGTACCTCTGATGCTGCCTTGCATATCCATAATAAGGCGCTATGATGTTGACGCTCTTTACAGCGTAATCCCTCACGGCAGAGAGCGTGAGTATCATCTCTATTATCTCGGCATCTGTGTGCGTATTGCCTATTATGAAGACATCCTCCCCGCTGAGATCCGAATCGCAGCGCACGTATAGCTCTCCATCGGGAAACCGTCTCTCCTCAGGCATGACAAGTTCGCTGTGAAGCTGTTTTGCAACCTTCGCAGCAAGATCTGAAGATGATCGAAGGCCTATTATTTTCATAACGCACAGGTATGCCGAACCCCATTAAAAATTTGAGGGAACATCAAACATCTTTCATACGTGGGCAATCGGATCCGGGGTATCTCAATCGATCTGTGCGTTTTGGGATCGGTATGAGCGTGGGATGAAAAAGAAGATAAAAATAGCACGATTGCGTGTATTTTCCAGATGCACATGCCAGTTGTAAGGAACACAATCGGATCTGCGATATATGTATATCTTGATAGGCCTGAGAAGAAGAACGCCATAGATATGGAGACCATATCCGATCTTGAGAAGGTCATTGATGACTCGGAACTGGACGAGGAAATACGCGTCGTTGTGATATCTGGTAGAGGAAGGGATTTCTCTGCAGGCGCCGATATAGATATGCTGGCATCATTCAACAGCACATCTGCATATCAATTCAGGATTGCTATGAACAGAGTCTCGAAGAAGATACGTGATATGTCGAAACCAGTTGTTGCCATACTTAAGGGGTACTCGCTTGGAGGTGGGCTGGAGCTGGCGGAATCTGCCGATATAAGGATAGCGGTGAAGGGTGCGGTGATCGGGCAGCCAGAGATATCCATAGGAATAAATGCAGGTGCGGGCGGAAACGTGATACTGCCAAGGATCGTCGGAGCAGGGAGAGCGATGTATATGGCCATGACTGGACTGAAGATGAGCGCAGAGGAGGCCAAGGCTGCAGGGCTGGTGGATGAGGTTGTGGATGACGAAGAACAGGCCATGAGGATCGTGGAAGACATATCCAGAAAACCCCCCGTAACATTGCAGTACATAAAGCGGCTCGTGAACGCATCACTGGATCTTCCCCTGGACCGTGCGATGGAGGAAGAGGCATTATATTTTTCCATGCTATTCACACGGAAAGAGGTTACGGACATCCTATCCAGATGGAGGAGGGAATGATGATTCTGGGCGTAGACGGAGGATCTACTAAGACGCTTGCCATAGTTTTTGATGAGATCAGCGAGAGCATCATCGGGGTTGGCGTATCAGGGCCATCTAATTTCACAAATGCTCCGAGGGAGACGTCAACTGCCAACATCTCTGATGCCGTGAAAAAGGCATGTTCGGAGGCAGGAGTGGATGTGAGGAGCATAGATACCAAGGTATTCGGACTTGCCGGTATAGGAGACAGCAAGGAGGCAACAGAACTGGGAAAGGATATAGTCAGATCAATCGTAGGTGATGCACAGGTCGTATCAGACGGCCTCGGAGCGTACAAGTTTGCCAACCTGAACGAAGACGGCGTTATATTCGCCCCAGGAACAGGAAGCGTCGGCTTCATAAAGAATGGTGGCGATCCGCAGAGATTTGGGGGATGGGGCTGGTTTATCGGCGACGAGGCTTCAGCCAGCTGGATGGCCAAGCAGGCCATACTTCTAGCAGAGAGGGAATATGATGGCATAGCAGATACTGGTTTCAAAGAGATGGTGACTCGGTACTTCGGCATGGATCTGTACGAAGCGGTTTATGCAATATCCAAGGAGAGGATAGCGAAGAGGGTAGTGGCTGCGCTGGCACCGCATGTATCGGCCATTGCCAGGGCGGGAAACGTATACGCAATGTCAATCTTCGAGGAAAGCTCGTCGTACATCGCGGAACTGCTTAAGGCAAAGTCGAGAATTCTTGGCGGTTCTGGCCGATATTCTGTCCTCGGGGGAACCATGCTGTCTGGAGACTTCTACAGGCAGATGATCAGGAGGAAGAGCAGCGTCGACGTGAGCATATACTACGGATACCAGGTGGCCATCGGCGATGTCCTGATAGGGCTGGAGAGGAAGAACAGTATTGATAGGTACCTGAGAGATAGGATGATCGGCCAGCTCAATTCAAGCCTCAAGAATAAGCAGGAGGATATCAAGAAGTTCCTGTTCCTCGACAGTGTGCCTGAATCCTAAGATATCCTTCTCCTCTCCATCTCAAATTCAGCCTCGAGATCCTCCGGTATGTCTCCTATCTGTCTGAAGTATTCACTGATGTTCTTCATCTCCTCTCTCCAGCCTTCTCTGTCTATACTGAACAGCTCATCCATATCCTGCTTTGTGAGGTTCAGGCCCTCCGTGTTTATATGTTCTGGAATGTATCCTATGGGGGTTTCTACGGCATTATCGTTGTGATCCAGGCGATATATTATCCACTCAATCACCCTGAAGTTCTCCGAAAAGCCGGGCCATATGAACGATCCGTCGGATCTCCTCCTGAACCAATTCACGTAGAATATCTTTGGCCTTCTGTTCAACTTCCGTCCGATCTCGATCCAGTGCCTGAAGTAATCCGATATGTTGTAGCCGCAGAACGGCCTCATCGCCATGGGATCCCTCCTGAGTTCACCGATTTTTCCCTCAGACGCAGCGGTCCTCTCCACCCCCATAGTGGCTCCCATGAACACACCGTGGTTCCAGTTGAAGGCCTCGTATACAAGCGGAACGAGGGAAGCCCGGCGGCCGCCGAACAGAATGGCAGAAACTGGAACACCATCCGGATCGTTTATCTTTTCTGACAGGAATGGATAATTTGTCAGGGGAGAGGTAAATCTGGAGTTCGGATGCGCTATTGGATCTCCATTTGGCTTTCTGAGGATTCCTTTCCAGTCGTACATTTCATCATCGACAGGATCGAGCCCTTCCCACCATGGTTCGCCGGTCTTTGTTAGCCCCGTGTTTGTGAATATGGTGTTTTTAGTCAACGTCAGCATTGCATTCCTGTTTGTCTTGTGGTTAGTCCCTGGTACAACTGCAAAGAATCCGTTCTCAGGATTGGTCGCATGCAGTTTGCCATCCTCTATCTTCATCCAGGATATGTCATCGCTGAGAAGCCTTGTCTTCCAGCCAGCATCTGCATAATGCTTTGGCGGATTGATCATAGAAAGGTTTGTCTTTCCGCTTGCACTGGGAAATGCACCGGTTATATAGATCTTTCTGCCCCGCGGATCCTCCACCTCAAGCAGCAGCATGTGCTCTGCCAGCCAACCCTCAGTTCTGGCCTTTACTGACGCTATCCTCAGCGCATGGCATTTTTTGCTTAACAGTGCATTTCCGCCATAGTTTGTGTTGACGCTGAGTATGTCCGCATCAACACCCTCGGGCTTGTCCCAGGGAAGATGTATTATGTACTTGTTTTTCGGATCGAGGGTTCCGGTTGCATGAACTCCCTTGACAAATCGATCAGGAATTCTCTGCATGATCTGCTTCCCCATTCTGGTGATGTAGTGCAGATTGAGGACTACATATTTGCTGTCCGTGATCTCTATGCCATAGTCTGTGAACCTTGAATCTAGTGGGCCAAGCGCATATGGTATTACGTACATTGTCTTTCCATGATAGGCGTTCCTGAAAAACCTGTTCCACACATCGCCTACCTGTTCCAGCGACATATAATTGTTGAGATTTCCGACCATCTTGCTATCTGGGGCGGCAATGAATGTACGTTCCTCGCTTCTGGCTACGTCTGTCCTATCACTTCTGTAAATGAATGAATTAGGATAGTGATCCTTGTTCAGCTCAATGAATTCTCCAGATCTAACCATTTCGTCCGCTATCTGTGTAAATTCTTCTCTTGATCCATCACAGACCACAACATTTTCAGGATCCGTGAACTTTTTGATAGATTCTATCCATTTCAATGCATTTTTGTTAAGTTCTGTTTCATTCAGCGCGAGCATAATAATTCTACGAAAAAATGGTATATATAAATATCTAAGGCGGTATTTATGGAGGTGCGTGTAAGATAACCCTTGATTTTTCTAGGTAGGCTAAAGATTTATTGTACGAACTGCTTAAATTATTTAATATAAATAATCAAAATATATGAATATAAAAACTATAATTTAAAGAAACAAACGCAAATTTTATATGAAGTTCATTATACGGTTGAAAGTTCAAATTCTATGCGTTTGTTTTTCCTTCCCTTATTCTCTATCTTTCTCAGGATTATGCGGCCAACTTCCTTCGTATTTGCAACATGCGTTCCGCCGTCTGACTGCTCGTCAAGGTCTTCAATGACTATTATCCTCACAACGGGCAATGATTCTATCAGTCTTCTTCCAGGCTCTGTCCTTGCCAAATTTGGCCTCTTCAACGCTTCCTCCCTGCTTATGTTCTCAGCATACACGCGATGGCCCTCAGCTATGAATTCGTTGGCCTCCTCTATGATCTGATCGACGAATTCCTTTGTGAAATTCTCTATGTTCATATCTATACGGGATCGATCTTCATATATCTGTCCCCCAGTGAGCAGGGCCTCTGAATTGTGCCTGGCTGAAACAATACCGTCCAAAATGTGTATGGCTGTATGATATCTCATATGGGCATACCTCCTCTCCCAGTCTATCTTTCCGATCACACGGTCGCCGGCCTTAAGCTCCTCTGCGTTTTCAATGACATGGACAACATCGTCTTCCCGCTTCTGCACGTCAATCACCCTGTAAGCCCTGTCTCCATTTGTCAGAAAGCCGGTATCGTTTGGCTGTCCACCACCGGTGGGATAGAAGGCAGTCCGATCAAGAACAACACTGTTCGAGTCAACGGAAACTATTTCAGCCTCGAACTCCTTGAGGTACATATCGTCGTAATACAGTTTTTCGGTCACGGTACACAGCATGTTATCATGCCTTAAACGCTTTGCCATGCATGGCTACACAGATCTGTGTAGCAAAGTTTAAGTATAATAAAAAAATGACTGCTCATGGCGAATCTCATAAGAAAAGAGGACAGGGAATACCTTAAGGGCGAGTTCGACAAGTATCTGAAGAATGATGTTGATCTTGTGGTTTTCACTTCAAATGATGAGAACTGCAGGTACTGCAAGGAGACCGTACAGCTTGCGACTGAAGTTTCGGAGATAAATCCGAAGATCCATCTCAAGGTCTACAACTTCGATGAGGACAAGGAGATGGCCAAGAAGTACGGAGTTGAGAAGTATCCCGCCACCATCGTTTCAAAGGCAGGAGTCGAGGACGGTAGGATCGTGTATTATGGCCTTCCGTCCGGTTATGAGTTCGGATCGCTCATCGAGGACCTAAAGAATGTGTCAATAGGTGAAGCTGATGTCTCATCGAAGGCTGCAGAGCTCATATCTAAGATAGACAAGCCGATAACAATAAAGGTCTATGTTACACCTACATGCCCGTACTGCCCGAGAGCAGTCGGTACAGCGCACAAGTTCGCCCTGCTTAACCCGAACATAAAGGGCGAAATGATAGAGGCGCTGGAGTTCGAGAACGAGGCTGAAGAGGTCGGCGTTTCCAGTGTCCCGCACATAGTGATAAACAACGATGTGACCTTCATAGGCGCATACCCAGACGACCAGTTCGCCGAATACGTGATGGAAGCCTACGACCACCAATAAAACTATCATTTTTTACATTTTCATTTTGCTCTTAATAAATAATTCGGGTCTCGATTTTTTTGGTCGGAAAAGAATGATATCTGTTTTCATTACCGGTTATCCGTCAGAGAATATGGATTTGACGACATCAACCATTTCGATCCCCAGGCCTTCAGATCGTTCAGAACAATCTTAAGATCCATCCCCTTTTGGGTGAGTGAATAGACCACGCGAAAAGGCTGCGTAGAAACAATATTTCTGACTATTATGCCCTTTTCCTGCAGCCTTTTAAGAGTGTTAGAAAGCGTCTTAGGGCTCATAGTCCCTGCCATCCTGAGCATCTCATTGAAGCCAAGGCTCCCATCGGACAGGAATCTTATAACAAGCAGGTCATTCTCATTTCCAACTTCTCTGATCGCCTCAACGATAGGGCATGTTTCTCCTTTATCCAATTCCTTCACCTTTATTAAGATGGGTATAGTTAATATACATGGAGTTATTTAAAATATTTAAATGTTTATTGTATATCGACTTTAGGAATTATAGCAGGTGAAAAAATGGAAGTTTTGAAGACATGGATGGCGGACACCACGCATTCCAACGTGGAGTTCGTTGTAAGGCACATGATGATATCAAAGGTAAGAGGAAGCTTCAAGAAGTATGAGATAGTATTCAACGGTGATCCTGAGGATCTTGAGAACGGGAAGGCCACGGCGAAGATAGAGGTTGCAAGCATATTCACGGGCGAAAATGGCAGGGATGACGATCTCAGGTCTTCGAACTTCTTTGAGGTATCGAAATACCCTTACATAACGTTTGAATCTACAAAGATAGAGAAGGTATCTGATGAGCGGTACAAGGTTCATGGAAATCTCACAATAAAGAATGTAACCAAGGAAGTCGTCTTTGACGGAGAGCTCGGAGGAAAGCTCAGGGATCCGTATGGAAACCAGAGATTCGGTTTTTCAGCAGAGACATCGATAAACCGCAGGGAGTTCGGACTCACCTGGAACATGGTGCTAGACAACGGCGGCGTAATGGTTGGCGATACAGTTAAGGTGGAACTTTCTTTAGAAATGGTGGAAGTGAAGCAGAGTTGAAGATGAAGATACCTGAATACGTCTTCGAGGGATCGGTGGCATACGACGGTGCTGGTGTGAAACTGAGGAGAATGTTCGGTTCTCAGCGAACAGCATACATAACCGATCCATTTCTCCTCATGGACATGTTCGGTTCGGATCGCAGGGAGGATTACGATAATGGCTTTCCCTGGCACCCTCACAGAGGCATAGAGACGATAACGTATCAGATCAAGGGCAAAACGTTCCACGAAGACAGTGAGGGCCATAGTGGTGTAATATTCCCAGGCGAGATACAGTGGATGACTGCTGGAAGCGGAATATTCCATCAGGAGATGCCAAAGCCGATATACTATGGGGAGGAGAGCAGGTATCAGCAGAGGGATGATTCAAACGCTGGCATACAGCTCTGGCTTAACATGCCGGCAACTTCAAAGATGTCCGATCCGGCATACAGATCGATAAAGGCAGATCAGATACCTCAGATCTCAGACGACTATGGAAACAAAATAAGAATCATTGCCGGCTCTGTTAACAGGGTCTCAGGCGCTCTAAACGAGAATTTCCAGTATGACCTCATGAACAGGATCGACCCATATTATATTGAAATACTAATGGATGCTGATACGAAGACAAGCTTCTCGATACCCGAGGGCTATCGGACGATGATAGCAGTGTTAGAAGGGGCAATAAAAATTAATGGCTCTCCATTCAATGAGAAAAACGTTGTCGTGTTATCCAAAGAAGGAATGGACGTTTTGATAGAATCAAACACAGGCTCCAGACTGATACTTATTGCAGGTAAGCCGCTGAATGAACCCATAGCTTGGTATGGTCCAATCGTTATGAATACGCATGATGAGCTCGTACAGGCATTCGAGGATCTCCAAGAAGGAAAATTCGTGAAAACCAAGAACCCTGTCTGGCAATGAGAGGATGTGTATTTTCGTCGGTATATTACAATCAAAAAATATTATTAAAATATCATAAATTACTTGGTAATTTGAGCATCGAAAATCTAAATTAGATTTACTTATGAAACATTTTTTTGGATCTATTTATCCTTCAGTTAAATTTTATTCTAATTAGATTATTCAAAAATAAGCTTTATATTATATAATAATATTATATATGAATTTTAAAATATTAAATATAATATCATTTATATCAATTGATTATTTATTTAATATAATAAATAATATTTTCTTATTCGATATATGATTTATTAAATTTTTACATTGAACTTAGG